>CAYJKQ010000009.1:0-92035 GCA_964370815.1 uncultured Anaerolineaceae bacterium
GGGTTGAGCGGATCCCGCTTCCTCCATGCTTGTTAAAACAAAAGCGAAACCCAACTAATGGCGAAATGTTGGCTTTCACCCTACGGGAATTGTGCAGGTTTCAAATCCGATAACATGATTGGATGAACGACCCACTTTATACCCAACTTGACACTTTAGATGTAATGGTGAGTAAAACTATTTGTATACACAGGGGAATTCTTGTATACTAGTTTGGGAGACAACTATTATCAAATTCACCAAAATAGGAAAAACTATCATGGATAATCAAATTCAAGGTCCTCAATTCATACAATACTTTCAACCCGTATTAGATGCACTAGATGAACTGGGAGGGTCAGGACGTCCTACAGAAATCATTGAGCTTATAGCAAAAAAGTTAAATCTTTCAGAAGAGGAACAATCAGCACAAATCTCTAGTGGGCAATCAAGGTTTGGTAACCGAGTTGGTTGGGCACGATTTTACCTGGCAAAAGCTGGTATTATAGATTCTTCAACAAAAGGCGTTTGGAGTTTGACAGAAGTAGGAAGAAAGACCAGATTATCACATAGTGAAGCATTAGATTTGTTCAAAGGAATCCATCAACAATTCTCTATTGACAAAAAAAAGAAGAAAGGGAAAGGTCCATTAGAAGAAGGAGGTGGCATAGAAGAATTTGGCGAAAGTGAAGCTGATTATCGAGTTTTGTTTATGAAAAAATTGATGGAATTACCCTCAAACGGTTTTGAGCGACTGTGTCAGAGATTGCTCAGAGAATCTGGATTTGAGAGTGTTACTGTTACGGGGAAAAGTAGTGATGGTGGGTTAGATGGGATTGGAATTTTAGAGGTTAATCCTTTTGTAAGTTTCAAGGTTTTGTTTCAATGTAAAAGATATATTGGAAGTGTTACTCCATCTCAGGTCAGAGATTTTCGAGGAGCGATGAGTGGGAGAGCGGATAAAGGTATTATTTTAACAACAGGAACATTTACTTCAGAAGCGAAGAGGGAAGCAATACGCGATGGCGTCCCAGCAATAGAGCTTGTTAATGGCGAGAAATTAATCGATTTATTTGAAACGTTGGAATTAGGATTGAAGCATAAGAAAGCTTTTGATATTGATGAAAGGTTTTTTGAAGATTTCCAATAAATTCATTTATTAATAGAAAGCAAAATAGGTTAGGCTGTGTAGATCACCACGGATCTGACATACCCGTACCAAAGCGGAGCCCAACATCCATGCTGAAATTGGAACACCGATAGTACACCTAAAGTTATTTTTTTGAGGACCAATGGCATTTAAAGAAATTGGTGTATTTGAATATCACCAACAACAAAGAGATAGGTTTATATCTGGTGAGTTGTGGAATCTGTGGGGAGAGCAATATCCCCAATTATTTGAATCCCAAGATATTGAAATTGCCAGAAACCAGGCTCATATGGGATATCATTTTTTTGAGTGGCTGTCAGCAATCCTGCTATGGCATACTACAGGATATCTGAGTTTTGTGGAACACTATGAGTTTATCCGGCATAAAGAAAAACGCAACAAATTACAACGATTGGTTTCACCAGATGTATATGAATTAATAACCAACCACAAAGAAAACTATGGAAATACTCAATGTCCAGATTTGTTAGTTTATTCACCAGATTATTATGATTGGTTCTTTTGTGAAGTTAAGGGACCAAAGGACAGGATCAGCCCATCGCAAAAAATATTCTTTGATGAGCTTTCCAGGGTATCCGGGAAGGAAATTGGAATTATTAAATTCAAGAAGCATGCTTAGATAGCAGGTTATCCAATCAGGGGGAGTTCAACCATAGGTGTATAACCAATTCGATGCAAAGAGAACCCTGTCAGGTTCTTAATAAGAGGGTTCTGC
This sequence comes from uncultured Anaerolineaceae bacterium, assembly GCA_964370815.1. Taxonomy (GTDB): domain Bacteria; phylum Chloroflexota; class Anaerolineae; order Anaerolineales; family Villigracilaceae; genus UBA12087. Next base: position 1,866 of record CAYJKQ010000009.1, read on the forward strand.
GGGTTTGAATGTATAATACCTCCTTTAGCCAACCTTTTACCGACTGAATGGAGCATATTCTTTATGGTTTCCCATCCACCCCTGCAGAAAAATGGACCAGCATCCGTTGAGTTTGTGATCATCGTTTCTCTGATGATGTCGCTGATGGCTTTATCCACCGACATCATGCTCCCGGCGCTGCCTCAGATCGGCACCGATCTGAGCGTTCTGAACCCAAATCAGCGGCAACTGATCGTATCGGTGCTCTTCCTGGGGTTGGCCATCGGGCAACTGTTCTTTGGTCCCCTTTCGGATAAGACCGGACGAAAACCAGCCATCTACAGCGGTTATGCCTTGTTCATCGTAGGTGCGCTGATCTCGGTATTCGCAACCAGTTTTCCCATCATGCTGAGCGGACGTCTCTTACAGGGGCTGGGAATCTCGGCACCGCGCGCAGTTACGCTGGCACTGGTGCGGGACCGATATGAAGGCCGGGCAATGGCGCAGGTCATGTCTTTTGTGATGACCGTTTTCATCCTGGTTCCAATGATCGCACCATCGCTGGGGCAAGCCATCCTGCAGTTTACGGGCTGGCGCAGTCTTTTTGTCTTTTTGATCCTGATGGCTCTTGGCACCCTGACCTGGTTTGCAGTGCGCATGCCGGAAACCCTGGCAGAAGACCAGCGCGCTCCTTTTTCGCTCAGTAGAATTGTGGCTGCCACACGGGAAATTGTGGGTATTCGCAGCGCATTGGGATACACTGTATCAGCCGGGCTGGTGAGCGGGGCGTTCATCGGGTATATCAATTCCGCCCAACAGATCCTGCAAGAACAATATGAACTGGGGGATCTTTTCCCGATCTATTTTGGGATGATCGCATTTTCACTCGGGCTGGCATCCTTTCTCAACGCCCGACTGGTGATGCGTTACGGCATGCATTTCCTGGTGCGCCTGTCCCTGAGGATCATTTTTAGCTTGGCGTGCGTTGGCTTCGGCATTGCCGTCCTGACCGGCGGTCAACCTCCTTTGTGGTTTTTATTGGGTTACCTGATGCTGACTTTTTTCTGCATTGGAATTTTATTTGGCAACCAGAACTCCCTGGCAATGTCACCCCTCGGGCATTTAGCCGGGATAGGGGCGGCAGTGGTGGGCTCGCTTGCAACGTTGATAGCCATGCCATTGGGGACGATCATCGGGCAGAGTTACAACGGGACTGTCTTGCCCGCAATTGCCGGCCTGGGTATCCTGTCATTCTTTTCTATTTTTGTGGTGCGCTGGGCGGAAGCCGGCAAGTGAAAAGGCTGGGTTGGGCGGTTCAAGCGCGGATTACCACCCCCTGCAGGGTGAGCCTTGGACTGTGAACAATACTTTTATTCGATGACCCGAAAAGAATTGATATAAGTCTGCAGATCATCCCAGACCTGTTCTGGTTGGCTTTTTGCAGGAACGAATTGCACTTCAACAATGTAGTAATGGTCTGAGCTTTCTGTGAACAATGCCCAGCGCTGCAAAGTCAGGTCAGTCTTTTTTCCATCCACGCTTACCCCCTTTAATTCCCAGGAGACCTGCTCGAAGATATATTGACTTTCCGGGTTGGAAACCAGCTCATTTACGCCACCCTGATGCAAACCACCCCAGGTCAGCGCCAGTCCATAGAGATTAAAGTCCGGCTCGACAACTTCCTTGGAAAGCGCCAGGGTGGTGATCTGACTGTAGAATGCATAAGTATCGGTATCCAACATGGACAGATCCACCTGATAACCATTTTCCTGCGACCCTTCCAGGAACTGCACCATGACGGGCTGCGAGTAGCGCATCTGGCGAACCGGTTGTTCATCCCATGAAAATTTCACCCATTTGTAGAAGAAGATCATGGGAGAGAGGTTGGCAGCCTCCTCCTGGAAGAGATCCGGGTAGTGCATTTGTCCGTTATCGATCCAGCCAGTTCTGGGCTGGGCTGTTATAAAACCCAGGTCATCCAATACCAGGTATTCGCTTGGGTCAAGTTTTGCGGCGTCGGATGAACTGATATTGATCTGGTACGTATCCACGGACAAGGGCAGATCACTTTGGGGAGCGGCAATCGCGAACTGTTGAGCCTGCCTTTCGACCTGATAGATCGTGGCAAGACCTCCGATCAAAGCCCCGGTGAGGGTTCCACAGACTGTCAGGATCGCGCCAACCAACCCGAGGAGCGCTTTCCGCCTGGTGAGTTTCTGGCTCTTTTTATCATTGTCCATAGTTACCTCTGCCCACCTTTATTGTTGGATGACACGGAACTGGTCTATATACAACTGCAGATCATCCCAGGTTTGAATGGATTGACCGGTCATGGGTGTGTACCTGATCTCAATCATATAAAATGCCTGGTCTGTTTCAGAAACCAGGAACCAGTTATCAATTGTCATCGTGACAGGTTGCCCTGCGACCCGAACATTAGCGTAAGTGCTTGAGAGCTGGACAATGATAAAATGGCTGTCTGGCGGGGCAACGATCTGATTTACCATCCCGGCAGAATAACGTGAGTTCAATAAAACCAGGTCGGGCAGGCTGTTGATCCCCAATGCCTCCACTTCGCTTTTTTCGAAAATATTAAGGATGACCTGATTGTAAAATGGCAACTTCCAGGGTGGAGGTCCGTATAGTTTTTCGCTTAGATCTAAAAAATCATCAGGGATAAGCTTACCGTTGACCGTGGTGCTGCGGGTTGATTCAATCTGGAGCGGTTCTCCATAACGAATGCGGTAAACCGGCTGGTCACAGACCACCAGGCAAGTGACATGGTCCTCTGCCAACTGTTCCTGGACGGTGATCTCTTCCATTTCATCCCATCCGGAAAGAGGCCGGTGCAGGATAAAGGACTGCTCCAGATCCACATAATATTTTTCTTCATCCAGGTTGGAGGCTTCCTGGCGTGTCATAAAAATTGAGCCAGTGTCGATCTTGAAGATCTCGTCTCCCCCAACGGCAGGCAGGGCAACCTGCTGATCCTGGCGCTGAACCTGGTAGACGGTTGCCGCTCCGGATATGAGTGCACCGCTGATGCCCCCACAGGTCGTCAAAAAGGTGCCGATCAGACCGATGATGGCAGTTTGAATGATCGGGGACTTCAACTCTTCTTTCATACACACCTCAGAAGCCTGCTCTTCTATTTGTTAAAAAACCTGTCACTTGTGAGTTAAAGATGGAACTTATAGAGGAGGCTGTGTTTAGCAAGCCTTACGCTGTTTCAGATACTATACAACTTTATATTAATTGAGGCAAGCGTTTTTTGGTTACTACTCAGGTTTGTCACCTTCCTCCGCTAAATGCATGCGGAGCGAACTGCTGAAGGACGCCGGGACGGTGTGAGGGAGCGTTCCTCCCTGGCAGTGCAGGTGAGGGTCTCCTGCACTGCCAGGGGATCCTTCACTCCGTTCAGGATGACAGTCGCGTTCGAATTGTCTCGATGAAAGTTAGCATGGCTGAGCAGTTACGTTTTTTGTATAATAAACACAACCATGCATTCCCGATATTTCAATGCCCTATGGAGAACTGCCGAAAAAACTCCCACATCACCTGTGTGGCATTGATATCCCGGGAGGTGGCTCCAACGATCCAGGTTGGCATGGGTTCACCACCGGGCCAGGAATGACCGCCACCTGAAATTGTATAAAAGACCACATCGGCTGATTGTGAGCAGCCTGAATAACGGATGCCGCTCGCATCGCCACTGACAGGAAGATCCTGCGCGGCACCTGCACAGCCATTAAGGGCTGCCCGGGCTGCCATCCACTGCGGGAGATCGGGAAAAACAAATTGACCATCACCCGAGGCACCGCCATGGTAGGAGACGATCGGGTCAGCCGTGCCATGAAAAGCGATCATCGGTATGGGACGGGAGGGCTGACACTCCTCCAGCGGGAAAGCATAAGCGCCTGCCACAGCACCAATAGCAGTGATCCGATTGGAAAGCATGCAGCCCAGCAGAAAGGACATTCCACCCCCGTTGGACAGCCCGTTGGCATAGATCCTGGACGGTTCGATGTTGTATTTGCTTTCCAGTTCATCGATCAGGTCTGAGATGAAATTGACATCCAACAGCGGGTCAATGGAGCCTCCAACCCGGGAACCAGCCTGCCAGCGCCGCGGAAATTTGGTGCCGGAAGGATAGACAACGATGAAACCATATTCGTCAGCCAGCTCGTTCCAACCACTGATCTGCATCTGGTGCGCGGGCCATTCCACGAATCCATGCAGGCTGATGACCAGCGGTGTGGGTGCAGTCGGGTCATAGCTGGAGGGTACGTATAGCAGGTAGGTGCGCTCCAGACCTGAGGATACGATCTTTCCGTTGGTTTTATCCAGGATCGAAAAAAGGATCGCAATGCTCAAAGCACTTAATGCCAGTAATCCAAGAATGACCAGCAGAATGGTTGTCAAGATCCTGGCGATGACTTTTATTATTTTCATTATTGGCACCAATTTCCCTTTCTATTCCTGATCTTCATTAAAGATCCCGGATGCGAAGCCTTAATCCAGGCGCATGACAGATGGCGCTGAGTGTTTTGTCAGCAAGACAAGAATCTTCACCAGCCTGAGAATACGACGAAAATAGAGTGGCATCTCTTCCAGCTTGATCACCTGAAATCCGAACTTTTCATAGAACGGATCGAGGGATGGTTGGCACATCAGATAAAGCGGGCGCGGGCTGTGTGCCAGGAAATGCTCTACAATGGCACGAGCCACACCCTGCCCGCGATAAGCCTCTTCCACGGCAAGAGAAGCCAATTCAAATGAGCCATCCTGATGCTGCTTGAGTTGCCCACAACCCAGGAACGGACTGCCGGGCGATTCGGCGATGACAAAACGCCGCCAATCCAGATCCATCGGATTGATGCCAACGCGATGAATAAGAGCTCGGATCCTGGGAGAGTCGCTTTCTACGGCAGTACGCAAATTGAATTCAGACATACCCGGTTTGTAACCTTTCCATATTTTAACACGGTGAGCAGCTCATTCTTTCCCAATGTTATGGTCATTTCTGCCGTATTGTGAAGTCTGTGTCCCACAGGTTTATTGACTTGCAAACCTTTCTCTTTTCATATAGAATACCTCACAATCAAAGGTAATTTATGTTTATTCAAAACGAAATCGTTGTTGAGGAAAAAGCTCTGGGAGGTGAGGTTTACTGGTCGATTAACCGTCACCTTTACCAGAAGGATAATCGAGGGATCGCTGTTCGTTATGGTCGTAATTCTGATATTCACTCTCCTGGAGCCTCCCGCCAAATATGAACACACCTGTAACCCATAGTTTGACAGGATATGTCATGCCGGTCGGAAATAGAGCTGTCGGGAAAACGACCCTTTCCCGGGTCCTGGATCTGGTCAGCAAGGGCAAAACCATTGAGCAGGAAAAATTAAATGGGATTCGACCGACCCAAAATATGGAATTTGAATATATCACCACCAGTCAGACCTTTGGCTCAACCCAATTCAACGTAACCCTGCAGTTTCTGATCCCTCCGGGGCAAAAAGAAACTGATGGTGACTCTGGCGGCCTTTCTTTTGAGAAAGTCATCGAGATCTTCCGATCCTCCATTCGTCGCCTGGATGTTGTCCTTTTCACTTATGACCTGGAGAATCTCGGATCTTTTAATGACCTGTCTCACTGGGTGCATAGTGTTGCCAAGCTTATGAACGATGCCACCCACATGATCCTGCTTGGTACACACCTGGATCAAGGGGACGAAACGGGGATCTCAGAAGATGAGATCAAGGAAAAGTTGGAATTTCTGCGCAATGAAATTTTGGTTGATCGCCCCACCTGGCAAGGAAATTGTGCCGACCTTGAGGTTTCGTGTGTTTCAGGGGAGAATCTTGGTCTGTTACTTACAATTCTGGCTGGCAGTGTCATTAAATCACGCCAGATAATTCCTTGAGTTAAGAATGGGGATAGGCGGGAGCCAGCCAGAAGTGCAAGGTTCTCACATCCAGCCAAATTCGCTGTACGAAAGACCTGCCTGGTAGTAATCGATCCCTTGCCTGACGTAGGGAATGAGGTTGGGGGGTAAAGCATCAAGTGTCACCCACAGCAGCTGGTCGCATTTGTGGGGCTCATTGTTCACCAATTCACCAAGCCACTTGGAGACCGTTACGAAAAAGTCAATGCGCTCATCTTCAGCCTTGCGATTCATGACGTGCACAATTCTTAGATCTTCAGGTTGCAGGGTCACAGCGACTTCTTCTTTTGCCTCTCGAATGACAGCCTGTGTAACAGACTCGCCGGCATCGACATGCCCGGCCACCACACTGTAATTTCCGTCTTCATAACCTGTGTTGAAGCGGCGGATCAACAAGATCTGTTCACTCTGTAAAAACAATAAATGTACGGCAACGGTATATTTACTGCGCATGATCTGATCCTTTTTGGGTAAACGGGTTACCTGTTGGATAATAAATCTGACTTAAGCTGAGGTTGTCACAGGCTGGAAGGGTAGTGTGGGACACATGGCAATCATATTTTTTGTCGGTTTTTCTCACAGCAGCGCTGGTTTTGCCAACTTCACGGGCTCAACTTATGCATATTAATGGACTGCAGATTTTGGGTGATGCTGAGCGGAGATTTTTGTTGGGGTTGGTGTTGTAGAAATCCAATAAAAATTTAACCACTCAACCCAACTTACCACTAATAATAAGAGTAGCCCCAATCTATGATCAGATAGGGCTACTTTTAGTATACTGTCGAAATTTATTTTAAGAAAGGATCAAATACCGTCGAAGAAACATCCTAATGCGAGTAATAGAAAACCAAGGAACACCAACCAGAATGCATAACTACTAATCAGAGGAATTGTTACCAGGCTTCCAATAAAACCAAGAACGCCAAGTAAAACAGCGATCCCAAACGTGTAATTCTTTGGAGCAGAAAGTTTCATTTTTTAGTCTCCTGTTGGTTAGGTTGGTTTTTCGACAGTATATAGTTCAATTATTATAACCCGAAAAGTTATATTTTGTTTCAAGGAATTGTAAGAAAAAGACGGATGAGGTGCGCAGATCAACACACATCAAAATCTGCACCCTGGAGTTGGGCAGAGGGGATTTGTGGAGTTCCAGGGTAATCTGTCTGTGACCTGCCGGCAGAATCGCTAATTTATTTATGCCGGTGGTACAATTTCCCCCATGAACATGCCTGCGGAACTTTCTGAATTTACCCTGGCGCGGCGCTACTCGGCGGACCGGCGCGGACCGGTGCGCTGGATCTGGTCACACACCATGCGGCATGGCTGGCTGGTGCTCATCCTGCTGGTGGGCGCTCTCGGTAATGCCGCCCTGGCTGCAGTGGTCCCGATTCTGACCGGGCAGGCTTTCAACGATATGCTGGCGATCCCGGCGCGCATCTCTGTGCTGCTGCCCCTGGCGCTGATATTGGGCGGCTCGCAGATCGTGCGCGGTATTTTACAGTTCGGGCGCAACTTTGGCGCAGAGTTGCTGGCTCAGCGCATCGAGCGTGATATCAGGGACGAGCTATACATCTCGCTGCTGGGCAAGAGCATGACCTTTCACAACATCCAGCCGGTGGGTGATACGATGGCGCGCGCCACCAACGATGTGCGCGAGATCAACTTCATGTTCAGCCCGGGTGTCAACCTGGTGGTTGGTTCTCTGACCTTCCTGGTGATGCCGATCCTGTTTGCTCCACGCTATCATCCCACGCTCCTGCTGACACCCATCCTGTTCTCGATCGCCTACTTCATTGCCTTGTGGCAATATCTGCACTCCCTCAGCCCGATCACGAATGCGGTCCGGAGCGCTTTTGGGGGCATGAACTCACGCCTGGCGGAAGCCCTGGATGGCATCGAAACCGTTAAGAGCGCGTCACAGGAAGAAGCCGAGGTCAAACGCTTCAATCTTAATGCGGGTATTTTTCGGAATGCTTTTGTGCGCCAGGGAGACCTGGAAGCCCGTTTCCTGCCCATGCTCTTGATGGGCATCACCCTGGCTGGCGGCTTGCTGCATGCTTTGCTGCTCTTCCGCCAGGGTCTGCTGGATACAGGGGGAGTGGTGGCATATTTTGGCTTGTTGATGATGTTGGATTTTCCCACCTTTGCCTCCACGTTTGCTTATACCCAGGTCTCTTCTGGGCTGGCCGGGTCACGCCGGGTACTGGAACTGATGAACCGTGAGAATGACCTGGATCAGAACACGGTTGGCAAAAGCATGACTGTGCTCGGTCAGATCGAATTCCGGGGTGTGGATTTTACCTATCGGGACAAAGAACCCATCCTGCATGACATCAGCTTTACGGTCCAACCCGGGCAAACGGTCGCCATCGTGGGGCAGACCGGTGCGGGCAAGACTTCGCTGGTCAAGTTGATCAACCGTACTTATGATGCCAGTTCCGGGCAGGTACTGGTGGACGGGGTGAATGTGCGGGATTGGAACCTGGCTGCATTGCGCCGGCAGATCTCGATCATTGAGCAGGATATCTTCCTGTTCTCACGAACGATCGCCAGTAACATTGCCTTCGGAAAGCCGGAGGCGACCCGCGAAGAGATCGAAATCGCAGCCAGAGCTGCCCAGGCGCATGAATTCATCCTTGAGTTTGAAAATGGATATGACACCATCATCGGTGAGCGCGGCGTGACCCTCTCCGGGGGTCAGCGGCAACGCCTGGCATTGGCACGCGCTTTTCTGACCGACCCGCGCATCCTGGTGCTGGACGATTCAACCAGCGCCATTGACAGCGCCACCGAGGATATGATCCAGCGCGCCATCGCCAATGCCGCCAAAGGTCGCACTACACTGCTGATAACGCACCGCCTGTCACAGATCCGCTGGGCAGATCTGATCATCGTTCTGCGCAAAGGCAGGATCACAGCCATCGGCAACCATGAGCAGTTGATGGAAAGCTCGGCTGCCTACCGGCGCATTTTCGCGGAGTAATGGAAGACAGCTTACCTTTGTAATCTGGTGAAGAAGAATGATAACCACAAAGATACTAAGGCACAAAGGAAAAATTTTAATTTAGTTCTTCTTGGTGTCTTAGTGTCCTGGTGGTGAAAAATAATAACCACGAAGACACGAAGACACCAAGAAATAATTATTGATTGGTCTCCCTGGTATCTTTGTGTCCTGGTGGTAAAGAATTATAACCACGAAGACACGAACAAAATTCAAAGATTAAGAAAGGATTGAGATGATCCATGCTCCTATTTCTGAAAAAGAAGAGCAAATCGCGCGTAACATCATAGACTCGGTGTTTACAGTGCACAGTACCCTTGGTCCCGGATTATTGGAGAATATATATGAAGTTTGCCTATGTCATGAATTGACAAAACGCGGGTTGCCTTACAAACGGCAAGTTGTAGTGCCAATTCAATATGATGGTATCTCATTTGATGAGGGATTGCGGTTGGATGTGTTGGTGGATGATCTGGTCATCTGTGAATTGAAGGCAGTTGAAACAATACAGCCTGTCTTTACTGCTCAACTTATAACACAATTAAAATTAACCAATAAACGCTTGGGATTTCTTATTAATTTCAATGTTCCATTGATAAAGAATGGCATCAAACGTATCGTTCTTTAACCTCCAGCGACTTGAAGATAAAAATTTTCTACATAGATGTACAATGACTAAGGAAAATATTAAAGAATTGTTCTTCTTTGTGTCTTAGTGTCCTAGTGGTAAATAAAAAAAGAAGATCGTGTGGAGCAATAGATGGGTTTTTTCTTCTCCAATTTGAATGCCGAAAAATATGACCGCCAGTACAGCGATGGACAACTGGTTGCCAGGATAGCGGCATATTTTAAACCACAGATCAAACGCCTGGCTGCCATCCTAAGCCTGGTCCTAGTGCTGGCACTGATCGGTGCAGCCCAGCCTGTTATCGTCAGCAAGGGGGTGGATGCGCTGAAAAGTTTACCCATGCTGAACACCATTTTTCTGATCAGTGGAGCCATTTTCCTGATCGGCGTGACCAACTGGCTGCTGAACTGGGCGCGCCGCAGCCTGCTGGCGCGTACGGTTGGAGATGTGATCCTGACGGTGCGCACCCGGGCTTTCCGGGCTGCCACCGCCCACGATCTGTCCTTCTATGACAAGTATGCCTCCGGAAGGATCGTCTCACGCATCACCTCTGATACGAATGAATTCGGGCAACTGGTCAGCATTGTGACCGATGTCGGCGCACAGATGATAAGGGCAGTATTACTGGGGGTTGTGCTGGTGCGCACCGAAGGACGCCTGGCGCTGATCCTGTTCTCCTTTTTGCCCTTCCTGTTCCTGCTGGCGTTGGGCTACCGGCGCATCGCACGCGATGTGACCCGGCGCGGCATGCAGGCGATGGCGGATGTCAATTCTGCCATCAAGGAAACAGTCAGCGGCATCTCGATCGCCAAGAATTTCAGGCAGGAGAACAGTGTTTTTGTGACTTTCGATACCGCCAACCAGGCCTCCTACCGGGTCAACGTGCGACGCGGGTTTGTGCTGTCACTGGTCTTCCCGACCCTGAATGCTTTGGGAGGCATCTTCACAGCCATATTGGTGTACACGGGCGGCTTGAGCGTGGCGGCGGGTGTGGTATCAGCCGGAGCCTGGTACCTGTTCATCCTGAGCCTGGAAAGCTTCATGTTCCCGGTCATGAGCCTGTCTGCCTTCTGGGCGCAGATCCAGTCCGGGCTGTCATCCGCTGAGCGGGTTTTTGCCCTGATCGATGCCGACCCGAACGTCATCCAGACCGCCAACCTGGATGTGCCGCGCCTGAAAGGTGAGATCCATTTTAAGAAGCTGGGGTTCCGTTATGCCGAGAACGAAGCCATTCTGTGCGACTTTGACTTGCATGTGCAACCTGGAGAAAACCTGGCGATCGTCGGGCACACCGGTGCAGGCAAGTCCTCCCTGGCCAGGCTGATCGCACGTTTTTATGAATTTCAGAGTGGGGAACTGCTGCTGGATGGGATGGATATCCGCAGTTTTGACCTGGGAGCTTACCGACGCCAGTTGGGTATCGTTTCGCAGGCGCCTTTCCTGTTCTCCGGGACTGTGGCTGAGAATATCCGCTACGCGGTGCCCGGCGCAACGGACCAGGAGATGCTGACCCTGGCCAGGCGCATAGGGGACGGCGAGTGGCTGGAGACCCTGCCGGATGGTTTGGAAAGCCAGGTGGGTGAGCGTGGCGGGCAGCTCTCGATGGGGCAGAGGCAATTGGTGGCGCTGATGCGTGTGCTGGTGCAGAAGCCGGGTATCTTTATCCTGGATGAAGCCACTGCCAGCATTGACCCTTTCACAGAGTGGCAGATCCAGCAGGCGCTCAACCTGATCCTGCAGGATACCACCAGCCTGCTGATCGCCCACCGCCTGTCGACAGTCAAGGCTGCTGACCGGATAGTGGTCATGCAGGACGGCACCATCATCGAAGAAGGCAGCCATGATGGGCTTCTGGCTCAGGGTGGGCATTACTCCATGTTGTACAACACCTATTTCCGGCACCAATCCCTGGATTATAAGGCGCCGGAATAGAGAAATTGCGGGTTTTGGGGGATGTATTTTTCGTCTTAATGCCAGATGGACAGGTTCTAAGGTGAAACCTGAACAAAAACGGGACTCGAATCGAGCAGGAAGGACAGAACACCGTTTGAGGAGGCGAGTAGCCGGGTTTCCGGATCGCCTGCGCCGATATCTACAGGCGTGTAGGTCAGGAGGGCATTTGGGGCTTCAAATTCGAATTCAACTGGTACAGCTGGGAGTGCCTGACCCGGGAGATACAGGACGCCATCATCCAACCACAGCACCCAGAGCGGACCGGACGGCAGCGTAAAACGGTAGGCCCAGATACCTGCACCCAGGTCAAGTTTATCCAGCGAAGTGAACCCGGTCAGTTTTTCGTTGACCAATTTGAGAGCGAAGAAAGCGGGGCGAGGTTGACCCGCGGCGCGATAGCCTGGCAGTTTATTCCCCACCTCTACTCCGGTGGTCTTTGTGTCCATCATACCCATGAACATGGAGCTGCCAGTCAACGGCACCGCCAAAGCATCCACAGCCGGAATACTGGTTTTCCAGTCCTCCAGGTTGCCAACGTTTATCCCCAGCAACCCCTCGCCAGCCGAGACAACGATCTTCTTCACCAAGCCGCTGGCTGCCTGCGCATACAACCAGGACCTAGCGTCCAGGTGACCAGCTGCGTTTGGATCGGCGACAGTTTTCAACGTGCCAATGACCTGCTCGAGGTTGGCGGAGGTGGCGGGCCAGGCAGGGCGTCCCCCGTATCCGACCAGGGCTGACATACTGAAGGCATCTCCGATCCAGAGCGGTTTTTCACCGCAATCATTTGCTGCCAACCCGGCACGCAACCAGGCAGCTGTCGGCGGGATCTCACTGTAATCTCCCAGGCTGTGAAAGTCGAGGATGTCAAAGGCATCACAAGCAGCCAGGACAGCCTGGATCTCAGGGACGCTCTTGCGGATGCCAGGCTGAGGAGTCTTCAAACGGCGCTGCAGTTCAGCCACATCGGGATCGCCATCAAATACATCCACCATCAGGATGGCAACACTCAAGACCTGTGCCTGCGGGTCGGCTGCATGGATGGCGGGGTAGGCAATGCGCAGCAGACGCACGTAATTTTCAACGCTGGATGGCCAAAATCCTGTGAATTCGCGCTCAATGCCAAAGTGATGAATGGGGTACAAAAGACCGTGCGCGTCATCTGCACCGTCGCCATCGTACCGTTCGACGAAAGCACGAACGAATTCGGTGTACTCGTCAATGTATTCTTCTTTGGGAAAGGAATTACCCTTGTTGAGCAAGGTGGGTTGTTCGATGGAAGCCCAGGGTGACTCAGCGGTGATGAGCAGCTGAATACCAGTGAAGCCGGCAGCCTGGTATTCAACCACCAGGTTGTCGAGTGGTTCCCAATTAACCTGGCCGGGTTCTGGTTCGATCATTCCCCACATGCCAAAGATAGGCTGGGGTTTGGCATAGGTAACTCCGCCGGGGGCATAAGCCGCTGCCAAACCGGGAATGGCGTATTCGATGGCGATGGTAAATTGAGGCGAGTTGTTTCCCGGGAGGGCAGGTGAAGCAGTGGGGGGTTGCGTCCGTGTGGGTGTGGCGGTGGCGGGAGGCTGCCCGCAGGCAAGTAAGACTACAAAAAGGACAACAATAAAGGGAAAGAGTCGTTTCATCGGATAAAATCCTTTCCTGATCCATGCGCCTGAAAAGAGAAATTGCGGGTTTCGGGGGGAGATTTCGTCCTAACGCCTGACGAAAAGCCAATCCAGACAACCTTCGCTCCAATATTTTTGTTTAAGAACTCTTGTGTTTCTATTATATCCTTGAGTGGTGTCAAACACTTTAATTATTATTCAAGTATGGTGGGATCGATTCAAAGAGAAGGCAGGTTGGAAAAACCTATTCCAATTATTGAGCCAGCCAGGTAACCATATTTGAGAACATTTGGCATTGTCCTAAAGGATAGCACTGCACGTGCACATATTAGAGTATTCTTAGAATTTTAAACTGCATGCGAAAAGTATTGGTAAGAATCACAGAATTATGGCATAATGGGGATGCCCGTCGTTTGGATGCCCCCCTCATCCAGGCGGCGGGCACTTTGTTTTGGGGTTGTTGATGTATGGTAGAACAACTTTTCCTGTTGCCTTCAAATGTAGTAAAATAATGCCACACTGATCGGCAGCGCATGCCTGAGGGCTTCCGTTTTTTATGAATGCAGTGTGATCGCGGACGCAGGTTCAACCGGGTTTTTTTAGAGAGGAGAAGTGACATGCCAGATAAAGGAAGTAAGGACAAGGGTAAGAAGGAAAAAAAGAAAAAACCTTTGCATGATGCCAAGGAAAAAAGGAAGTTAAAGAAGGAAAAGAAGAACTCGACAATTTAAAAGACCCTGCCTGCAGGATCCATTAAACTCACATGATACAAGAGAGACCGCCAACGACTGGTGGTCTCTCTTTGCTTTAGTTTAATGGGATCAGGGTTGCCAGGTTATTTTTTGCTTTTCTTTATTTTGGGTTTGGGCTCGGGCAGTTCTTGAGCTGTAATTCTGACCAGGTTGCTGATCCACTCTGTATCTTCAAACTTATCTTCGATAAGAAAATACATTTTAGCGCCAGGATAGGGCGGCGCTTCAGTGACTTCTCCAATAAAAGATCTGCCGCCAGCGGTTGGTTTTATGAAGAGCTGGTTATCACACACCAGGGCGACGATCTTGCCATTGCAATAAACACCATAATCGCCAAACATCATTCGATAAGTGATCATGCCTGCGCCTTCGATCTGATCCGCAATGAATTTTACAAAATCCCTGTCAGATGCCATTGGTTCTCCTCATTTCAATTTTCCGGCTCGATGCAAAGCCTGCAGAATTCTCGGGTCGGAGCGGGGATCGAGCGCTTCAAAAAAATCCGACCCTGGATAACCCAACTGGATGTGGATGAAAGGATGCTCCTTTGAAGCCAGGATGGGATCTATGACAATGCCAGCGAAGCTCAAGGATGAGTATCCAGGCCAAAAAGCGCCGGTATAGATCGGCTGACCATTGACACACGCCGCGAAAGAAATACCGGTGACCGGGAGAGGCAGGGCAGAGATCGTCAGATACCCTTTTTGAGTCAGCTCAATTTCATGGGTGGCTTGAGTATAGGAGACAATGTCTTTAGTGGTAAGAATGGCAGGCTGGGCGAGTTCAAGAAGCCCCAGATCTACGGGTTGTTGAGGGGAAATATTCTCAGCTAGCAGATAGATGGCAAACCCTTCTTCGAAAACCGGTGTGGATGGGGCGGTGGTGCAACTGACCAGGGTCAGCAGGAAACAAACCAGGATGGTAAAAGTTGAAGTTTTCACAGAAGCCTTATTCTTTTAAAGACCAGTTTTATATAAGAATCGATCCAGAATGTTTTGCTGTGTGGTGAAGAATATTGACGACGGAACTTTTTTTCACTCAACTTTCTTGAGGGTCGTGGTCTTACTTCTTTTGTGGCAGTTTGGGCAGCGCAGCAGCAGCCAGCCACCCTCGTTGTTGAAGCCATGCGGAGCAACCAGGTCGGTGAGAAATGAGATCTCGTAGATATGTTCACAATTTGGGCAGCGGTAAGCGGTTTTCTGCTGGTGCCAATTTACCAGGATCAGCATGCCTGCCAGAACCAATGCCAGCCATGCGTACCAGAGATCCGGCAGCAGCAGGAATGCGCTACCACCTATCACGATGACATAGATGGAAATATAGACAACAGACCTGAGCATGTCGCCTCTATCCGTCTTGGTACCATTAACCATCACAACCTCCTGATAAAAGATGTCGGGTATCGCATACCGGCAGAGCGGGGGTTGTTGCCCAGCTCAACCTTCTTATTTAAGCATACAGGAAAATGGACTCAATGGCAATAGGTTGACCAAGTCCACACCCGACCTTCCCCACAATTGAGCATTTCGTTGGGTTTCACCCTTTCCTGGAAAAAGTGGCCAGGACTTGCGGCGGGAACTGCGCGGGCTGTGGATCGTAAATCAGATACTACTTTGGAACCCCTCAACCCAACCTACCAAAGATATTCTGGATTAATAAAACCTTGCGAAGGTCTAAAACCTTCGCAAGGTTGGATAATCAACCCTTGACGTAGGACAACTTCTCGCTGATAAGACCGTCGCGCACCTGGAAGATATCCACACCGCGCACGTGACCTTTCTCCCCCCTCTCAGGATCCCAAACATAATTCCAGCGCATGATGCAGCGGTTCCCCAACCCAAAGATCTCTTCAATGTGGATGTGTGCCCGGGGTGAGGAATTGAAGAAACTCTGCCAGAAGTGTGCCAGACTCTCTTTACCTGTGACAAGCGTGCCATCCGGGGCGGGAGCTGTGTTCTCAAAGACGCAATCGTCGCTCATCAGTCCCAGCATGGCGCTGACATCATGCCGGTTGAAGGCTTCGTTGAAAGCCAGCACGGTGCGGACTGCGGTTTCCAGGCGGGAAAGGCGGGATGGGCTCATTTGGGTGCCTCCTCACTCCGGGCGATAGGGAGCCAGGCTCTCGATGTCGCCAACATACTCAGGCAGACCCGTATGCCCGAGCATCTGACGGATGGCCTGGATCTCGCCAATGTGGTACCAGTAGTGGTAAGTGATGCGATGCAAGGCTGAACCGAGGCTTTGACCTGTGGGCTGACCCTTCAACATCAGCATACCCTGCAAGGATTGAGTCGAGAGTGTATCCAGATAACCATCCGTGGCGCGCGTGACCGCCTGCCACATCTCCAGCATTTCATTAAGAGAGGGTGTGCTCATGGGTGCGCCAAAGGCATACAGCCGGTGCAGGTCGGGGTACAGGGTGATGCCTTGGGCACGCTCCAGCCAATAGCGCTGCTCATGCCAGGTCAGGTGACCGACTGTCCAACTGATGCAGTTCATGGGACCCAAGTGACGGGCAGCATCTTCTTCACCCAGGTTTGCCAGACCGCGCAGCCATTCAGCACGGGTGAAACGATATTGAGTGATGAGGGCATGAGTCATACCATTACTCTCCTCAAGTGAAAAAATTTTTGATTGAAAGCGCTGTGATGCATGGGGGAGCCTCTCATTCCGGTGGGTTACACCTGGGGAGTGGATAAGCAGGCAACCCGCCCCGGGTGGAAACAGGCAATTAATCCTCCAGCCCGGTCAGACCGTGTTGGATGGCAAATTTGACCAGGGCGGGCAGGCTGTCCAGGTCCAGTTTGGTCATGATGCGGCTGCGGTAGGTTTCCACCGTTTTGGGGGACAAGCTCAGCAGGGTGGCTATCTCCAGGCTGGTACGCCCTTCGGTTGCCAATTGCAGAACTTCGCGTTCGCGCTCGCTCAAGCTTTCCAACGGACCCGAGCGTGTGTGTGAAAGGTTGATCAACATTTTCTCAGCGATCTTGGCGCTGAAGTATGTTTTTCCAGCCAGTACGGCTGTGATGGCTTGCAGTACCTCGCTGCCGGCTGATTCTTTAAGAATGTAGCCCTGCGCCCCGGCTTGCATGGCGCGATGGACGTATTCCATGTCGGCATGCATCGAGAGCATCAGGAGGTGGATGTGCGGGCAGCTGGCATGGATCTGCCGGGCAGCCTCAATGCCATTCAACCCGGGCATGCTGACATCCATCAATACCATGTCTGGGAGCAGTTCCTGTGCCTGGAGCACAGCCTGGCGCCCATCCGTGACTACCGCCACCACGCTCGTATCCTCTTGCGATTCGATCAGGATGCGCAACCCATCACACAGAACAGTATGGTCATCCGCCAGCAGAATTCTTATCATGGTAGCTTACCCTGATGGTTGTGCCCTGCCCGTAGGCTGATTCGACCTGCAGGCTGGCGCCGATCGATTCGGCACGCTCAGCCATCAGGCGTAAACCCCAGCCGGATTTTTTTGTGGAAACTACTGCTGCAGGGTCAAATCCCACCCCGTCATCTGTAACGGACATGCTCATTTCCGGACCGTCCTGGGAGAGCAGGATCTTGACGTTCCGGGCGTTGGCATGACGTGTGATGTTACCCAGCGCTTCCTGTGCGATCCGGAAAAGAGAGATCTCCACGCGGGGCGGGAAACGCTTGCATTCGCCTTCCACCAGCAGGTTGAGGTTGGTACGGCTGGCAACCGACCCGGCAGCCCAGTCCAGGGCGGCTTTCAGCCCGTAATCATCCAGCACAGCCGGACGCAGCTCAGACATCAGGTTACGAATATGATCGGTGGTCTGGTCGATCAGCATGAGTGAATCTTCCAGGCGACGCTTGAAGCCGGGCAGATACTCTGGGATCTGGGAATGCATGATGTTCATGTTAATGCTCAATGCACTCAAGCTCTGACCGACCTGGTCATGCAGCTCGCGCGCAATGCGCCGGCGCTCATTCTCTTCGGCTTCCGCCAGGCGGGTGGATAACGTGCGCACCTGCGCTTCGCTCGCCAGGCTGGTTTCCAGCAGGCGGCTGTTCTCAATGGCAATGGCAGCATGCCCGGCAAAGAGATTGAGGAGATCGATGTCCGCTTGACTGAAGCTTTTACCATCTTCATAATGGAGTACGTCGATCACTCCCCTGACCTGCCCACCCCATAAAAGTGGGACACCAACAACTGCTGAAAATTGCCTATCCAATTCAAAGCTCTGTGATCGCCCTGACCAGGTTCTATAATCCTCAACAAAAAGTGACTCACCGGTCTGGGACACCCTCCCTGCCACGCCTTCTCCGTGTTTGACGATGACCCCGACATAATTAACAGGTGTATTGTAGCTGACCACGCAACGAGCTTCCTCTCTGGCAATATCATTCAGGTACAACCCACCACCTGCTGCACCCAGCAACTGGCAGGCTCGCTCCACGATGGATTCTAGCAATCCCGGCAGTTTCTGGGCAGCCGTGATGTCCAGTACGGTCTTCTGCAGACCGTCCAACTCGTCAGCCCGTTGCCGGAGCTCTTCTTCGACCTGTTTGAGCCCGGTAATATTCGTAAATGCACCTACCGCACCGCGCGGCTGACCATTCTCATCAAAAAGTGGCTTGACATTTCCGATTTCATGGATAACTGTGCCATCATCAAATATCATTTGTGATTCAAAATCCCGGATTTCAATACCTTTGGATGCAGATACCTGGAGAGGAAGCTGCTTGGGGGTTATCTCAGCACCTGCGTGGAATATTCGCATTTGGCTGGGTCGGGGTTGTTGATCTGCGGCAGGTGTCAGGGAAGGGTTCTGATCCGGTTGAATTCTATGAAGCTCATTGGCAGCCCTGTTCCCGATAATGGAATGGCAGGATGGGTCCTGTGCAATCCACAAAGCCACCGGGATGATGTCCATGATCGTTTCCAACTCAATGGCTCGTTCACGATATTTGCGTTCACTTTCCTGCAATTCTTCTTCCGCCTGCTTGCGCTCGGTCAGATCTGTAATGACAGCGATCGTACCTATGATCTTTCCAGAATCCCGGCGTGGCACACCCGTGATAATTACTGGCACGGTATGCCCGTCGGAATGGTTCAGATCGATCTCATAGGTGCTGGTCTCACCCAGGCGGCGTCTGACAGCTGCCTTTTCCAGGATACCCAAGGACCCCGGCGCGGTAAAGTCGTCGGGGGTCTTGCCCAGCAGTTCTTCGGGATCGTACCCGGTCATGCGGGCATAAGCCGGATTGACAAATTCGAAACGACCCTGCTCATCGGTGACCGTCAAACCCTGCCCCATCGAGCTCATTATTTGCAGGGCAAAATTGCGCTCGGTTTCTACAGCTTCTTCAGCCTGCTTGCGTGCGGTGATGTCGCGGTAATTGACGACGACCGCCCGGACAGCCGGTTGCTGCAGCAGGTTTGTGCGGACACCCTCAATGGTCCTGGCGGAACCGTCCTTATGGATGAAATGTACTTCAGAGAAGGCAACCGCACCTATTTCTTGAGCTAACTTTACGAATCCTTGCGCCATTCCCCGGCGTTCTTCCGGGACTACATAATCAAAAACCTTTTTACCAATGCGATCTGTGCAGGAATAACCCAGGACCTGTTGGATCGAGGGAGAATCATAAAGCACGGTTCCGTCCGCGTCCAGCATGGTGACAGCATCGTGACTGTGTTCGATAAGCGCACGAAAGCGTTGTTCGCTTTCATTTAATTTCTCTTCGGCTTGCTTGCGCTCGGTGATATCTTCTCCAATGCTGGAGACACCGATGAAATTACTAGCAGGGTCACGCAGGACCGTGTTGTTCCAACGGATCAACCGCTCTTCTCCCTGCCGAGTCACGATCTCATTTTCATAATGGATGGGGAGGTCTCCTGAATCACGAAAGCTGGAAAAGACCTGTTCAACCTGTTCTCTTAGTCTGTCCGGCAGGCAAGTGCGGAACCAGTTCTTACCGATAATTTCATCCCGCTGCCAACCTGTTAACTTCAGAAAATAATCATTACAGAAAGTAATGCACCCTTCTCCATCGAATTCGATGGCGATCAGGTTGACATTTTCAAGTGTCTGCCGGAATCGGCGTTCAGATTCCAACAGGATGTCGGCGGCATGCTTGCGCTCGGTGATATCATGCGCCATCCAGATGACCGTGTTGTCCGGGAGAGGTGAGACATTGACAGAAAACCAGATCTGCCTGGTATCGATCGGCAGGGAATACTCGCCAGAGACAACCTCACCAGTCTGCAAACTTTCCTTGATCCTGGCCAATATGTAATCCGCCTGTTCCTTCGGCATGATGTCGTGTACGGATTTGCCCAGCATATCTTCCAGCGGGAGGAAGAGATTGTCAGGTCTGGTGGGGGCGATATCGAGATAACGACCCTCGGCATCGTATTTGATGACGACATCTGTCATGGCTGCAAACAGCGCACGCAATTCTGATTCGGAGGCAGTAATTTTTTGCTCAGCCAGTTTACGCTCAGTGATATCGCTCAAAACTACCTGGACCAGGCGGTTACCAATCTCAGCTTGTGAGATGGCGCTCTCCACCCTGATCCAGATGATGCTCTGGTTTGCGCACAGCATGCGCATTTCACATGGATGGGCAGTCCCCCTTTTAAAAAGCTGCTGGTGGTGATGGTAGTGGATATCCTGGTCTTCGGGCAGGATAAAATGTGCCAACTTCTGCTTGACCAGTTCATTGCGAGTCAACCCCAACTGGGTGGCTGCGGTGAGGTTGGCTTCCTGTATCACACCTTCTTCGTCCAGGGTGAGAATGCCGACCGGCGCCAGATCGAACAGGTTAAAGTAGCGCGCCCGGGTTAATTCCAGTTCGTCCCGGACCCTGCCCAGCTCCTCATTCTGCATCTCCAGCTCGACCTGGTGCACCTGCAGCTCATGCAGCAAGCGCTGGGTGTCGAGCTCAGCTTCAGGAAGGGCTGCGGCTTTTTTTGCGATCAGGCGTGCCTCCGCCTCACTTCGCAATGAAGATTTACCGGCATTCGACCGGGATGAGACGGCTTGGGGAGTTTTTTTCGGAGGGCTCTTTTTAGGAGTCATATTTTTCTCTTTTCTCAAGATACATATCGGCATCCGCTTCTTTAAGAGCTTTCAAAAGGGATCCGGGTTGCCTGGTTGTACTTACGCCCAGCGAGATACTGATGGGTGCTTCAGGATGAGCGCTGTTATATTCATTAATGACCTGGCGCACACGCTGCAGCGAGATCCTGGCTGATTCCACACCGGTGGAAGGAAGGAGCACGGCAAACTCATCGCCACCAATGCGTGCCACCACATCCTCACTGCGGAAGGCGGTGGTCAGGGCAATTGCAACCTGTTTAAGCAGAGCATCCCCGGCGGCATGACCCTGGCTGTCATTGGTCTGCTTGAGGTGGTCCACATCTACCATCACGATGCTGACGGGGTATTTACGTCCACCTTCGAGGCGTTGCAGCTCTTCGTCAAAAAAAACGCGATTATATAGATCTGTTAATATGTCGTGTGTACTCTTGTGCCTCAGGGCTGCTTCCGCCAGCTTGCGCTCCGAGATGTCCTGCTTAACTGCAATGAAACGGGTGATGGCATCGCTCTCATCCCGCAGAGGGGTGATGGTCTGCTCTTCGTGGTAGAAACTGCCATCCTTGCGGCGGTTAATGAGTTCGCCGCTCCATACTTTTCCAGCCAGGATGGTATCCCACATTTGTTTGTAAATGAAAAGTTCGTTCTTGCCCGACTTGATCAGGCTGCGCATGTTCTTACCGAGAGCTTCAGCAGGAGTGTAACCGGTAAGTGTTTCGAAAGCCAGGTTGGTCCATTGGATGGCACCCACCCGATCGGTGATGATGATGGCGTTGGCGGCAGCATCCAGCGCGGCGCTTTGCAGGCGTAATTGCTCCTCCACCTGCTTGCGCTCGGTGATGTTCTGCAATGTCAGGCGGGTTTCCTGACCAGCTTCGAAACAGGTCGCATCCATGACCACCCAGACCGGTGTGCCACCTTTTTTCTGGAGCATCAATTCGCAGGTTTTATTTCCCTGGTTTTCCAAGAGATCTTTCCAGAAAATATTAAAGGTTGGCAGGGCTTGTGGGGCAACAAAACCTCCAAAGCGCTGCTTGACCAGTTTGCTGACGTCCAGACCCAGCAGGTTTGCCCCGGCCAGGTTAACTTTCCGGATCACGCTGTCTGTGTCAAGTGTAAAATAACCAACCGGGGCGAAATCGTACAGGTCATAATATTGACGCAGAAACTTCTCCAGCTCGCCGCGTTGGCGCACCAATTCTTCATTCTGCATCTCCAGTTCTAACTGCTGCACCTGCAGCTCATGCAGCAAGCGCTGGGTGTCACCCTGCTCGACAGAGGGGGTGGTTGCCTTCTGCCCGCGCAACTGGGTCTCTGCCTGGTTGCGGAGAGAATAATTTTCGATTATTTTCCGAGGCGAGGGTTCCTGGGATGGAGGTGCAGGTTTCTTTGTCATAAGATGATCTTCAATTGATAGGTGCCAGTTGCCAATGAACAGTTGCCAGTGATCAGTTGCCAGTGATCAGAGGTCGGTTGTCAGTTATTGTACACTTCTGATTCTGCATTGCTTTCATTAAAATATCCAGCTGGAGAATCGCGAACATTTGACGGGGTATTACCACAAAAAATTTCGGCTTTTGCGAACATACCTCCCAGCAAACGCCCGATCTCTTCACAACTTTTTCTGAGTGGAACGGCCAATTCATTTGTCCAATAATTGCAGTCTACAGCGGTGTCGATCCAATGTTGTGTCTCTTGCAATTCGCCATCCGCGTCTGTAAGCTTGCTCACAAAATGCTTTTCATAACGCCGTTTTGCCCAAGCCTCAGCCAGGTTGGCTCCAACTGAGCGTGATGAACGGCGTATTTGGCTGGTCAATGAATAATTCTCCTCTTTAGGGAAAGAAGATGACAAAGCATGGATCTCATTGGCGAGCTGGCGTGCTTTTTGGTAAACCAGCAAATCCCGAAATCCCTTCGCATGCGGTAAAACTGTCATTCAATCTCCTAACTCCCGGTGTTGTCTGATCACCGTTCACTGACAACAGATCACAGATTACTGCTCTTTCCTCTCAATTCCGCTTCCAGTTTTTTATAAGAGGTGATATCTGAGAAAGTGATCACCACACCGTCGATCATGTTCTCCAGCGTGCGGTAGGGCAAAATTCGCGCTTCGTACCAGGTGCCATCCGGGAGATGGATCTGCCTTTCCATTTTAACCAGGTTGCGCAGCACCTGGCGGGCATCTTCTGCCAGTTTCGGGTAGAGCAGGGCGGAGGCAATGTCGGTGATGGGTCGACCTTTGTCCCCGGGGATCAACTGCGTCAGTTTGCCGGTCTCGCTGGTAAAACGGCGCACACGCAGGTCGTTATCCAGGAACAGGGTGGCAATATCCGTGCTGTCGATCAAGTTTTTCATATCATTATTGGTGTGGGAGAGCTCCTCCAACTTGGTCTGCAGCTCCTGGTTGATGGTCTGCATTTCCTCGTTCATGGATTGCATCTCCTCTTTGGATGTGGTCAGTTCTTCGTTGGTGGATTGCAATTCTTCGTTGGTGGATTGCATCTCCTCATTGATCGATCTGAGCTCCTCCTGTGAAGCTTGCATCTGCCCGCGCACGCTCTGCACTTCCTGTCGGGCAAGGTCCAATTCGTGTTCAACTTTGGTCAGGTGTGTTTTGCTGGTTTTAACCCTTCCGGAAGGGGCAGGTGATTTTATTTCAATTATGGCAGCCTGGTCTTTAAAAACCACCATGACCATACCCTGCAAGGCTTCCGGTCTTGTTAAAGGCTGGATGGTTACATCCACCAACTGTCTGCCACCATTCGTTCCGATGACAATGTTCTTGATAACCCGGGTTTCATTCGAGTGCAGCGCTTTTTGGAAAGCGGAACTCAATTCGTAATTCAAGCTTTCGCGTGCCATGGCAAAGATATTCCAGTTGGCTTTCCCCGCAGCCGGCTCCAGGTACTTCCCTGTGCGACCGCTGATAAAGATGATATCGCCAGTCTCATTTGTCAGCACTGCAGCCGGTGAGTAGGTTTGAAGTAATAATTTTTCTGCCAAGCCCTGGATGTTCTCGATGGGTCTGGTCACCCTGGCAGGGATGTCGGGGCGGGATGGAAAAACAGCCGGAAACTGGATCGGGTCTTTCACGACGGGTTCGCGGCGCCGGTAAAGGCGAGTTTTTCCCTCCAATTCCTCGAACAGGTTGCCGAACCCGCCGACCGTCTCAGCGTTACCCAGCAACAAAAAGCCAACCGGATTCAGGCTGTAATGAAACAGCGGTATGAGTTTTTTCTGCAGCTCCGGCGTCAGATAAATGAGCAGGTTGCGGCAGCTCAAAATGTCCAATTTGGAAAAGGGTGGATCCATGCAAATGTTATGTGGCGCAAAGATGACCATCTCACGAATGGATTTAATCACCTTGTAGCCGCCTTCAACCGGTTCAAAATAGCGATTCAGGCGCTCTTCGGAAATATCCGCCGCGATATTGGCGGGGTAGAACCCCTCGCGGGCTTTGGCAATGGCATCCTGGTCCAGATCGGTGGCAAAGATCTGTAGTTGGTTGGTCTTGTCTATTTTACGGGATTTTTGGGCAGTGAGTGCTTCTTTGAACAGGATGGCCAACGAATAGGCCTCCTCACCAGTGGAGCAGGCTGGAACCCAGGCTCGCAGGGGCTGATTCGGATCCTTCCTGGTCAGCAGCGCTGGCATTACCTGGTCTTTCACTCTTTCCCAGGTGTCCGGATCGCGAAAGAAGCTGGTGACCCCGATCAACAACTCCCGGAACAACAGATCAACCTCCTGCGGATTCTGCTGCAGGTAGCGTATGTAGTTGGCGATCTTGTCGATCTGGTGGATACCCATACGCCGTTCGATACGGCGGTAGAGGGTATTCTTTTTGTAAAGAGAAAAATCATGCCCGGTCTGGGCTCGCAGCAGGATAACCACTTTTTCAAGCGCGCTGCGGGCTTTGCTGTCTTCAGCAACAGGATCGGTTATTTCCAGCAGGGTGACATGCTGTAAAAATGAAATGATCTTGCCAGGCAGCTCTTCCACCGCGGCGGTCACGTCTGCCAGACCGGACTGGATGGCGCTGGTCGGCATTCCGTCAAACTTGGCAGAGGCAGGCTCCTGTACGAAAACCACTCCGGCTTTTTCCTTGATAGCCCGCAAGCCCAGTGTACCGTCTGAACCCATACCCGAAAGAATAACCCCGATGCTGCGTTCTTTCTGGTCTTGAGCCAGAGCGCGGAAGAAAAAGTCGATCGGCAGGCGCAGACCGCGCGGGGCAAGCGGGTCGAGCAGATGCAAGACACCATGCAGAATGGAGAGATCCTTGTTGGGCGGGATGATATAGACACAATCTGGTTTTACCCGGGTGCGATCCTTGATCTGGAAAACTTTCATGGGTGTGACGCGCTGCAGAAGTTCCACCATGAGATCCTTGTGGGTTGGGTCCAGGTGCTGGACGATGACAAAAGCCATGCCGCTGTTCTGCGGAACATTTGCCAGGAACAGTTCCAGCGCTTCCAGGCCTCCAGCCGAGGCGCCGATCCCGACAATTGGAAAACTGTTTTGTGAATCAGCCAATTTCCGCGCCCCGGTTCGTTTTTCGGTCGGTGGAATTGGGTTTTCTTCTCCAATCTTCTTCATGGTCTCTTCCTTACCATTAACGGTATTATAGGAAACCTTTTTGTCCTAATATATTATACATGCAAGCGTTGGCTGGTGGGCATGAGAGTGCAGGATGTGAAACCTATTTAACAAGTAGGTTGGGTTGAGAGCGGTTCCTCCAGCCAATTGTGCGAAAAATACCAAGCTCAAAACCCAACATAAAATTATGAAATATGTTCAACGAGGCGCAAATTCTTTGGATTGGGGCAGACAGGAGATAACATATGCGGGTGAAAGATGGATGGAATAAGGTTGTTGAGTTTTGCCATCTCATTGTTGGGTTTCGCTTATGTTTCGACAAGCATGGAGGCAGTGGCATCCGCTCAACCCAACCTACCCAGGAAACAATGGATACGAAATTTTGTGGGTGAACCACTGAATAAAAGCCTTGACATGGAAACCAAAAAACTATATAATGCAAACCAGTTTGTGTAGTAAACCAGTTTATAATTAATGGAGCAACCCATGCAACCCGACCTCATGAAAACAAAACTGCGCGCCATCCAGTATTATTACATCGACGGAACCTTTGAGTTCACCTTTGGCGGCTTGTGCCTTTTGCTGGCTGGCTTTTTCTTTATCCAGGCTGCTGTTCCCGAGAACCTGTCCGCCAACCTGCTCAGCCTGGCGCTGATGGTGGTCATTCCCCTGGGCGCCATTCTCATCAACCATCTGATCAAGCGCTTCAAAGAGCAGGTCACCTACCCGCGCACCGGGTATGTTGCCTACCAGTCTTCGCAAGGCAGGCAGCGCAGGGTACGCCTGGCGCTCAAAATCGGCGTATCACTCCTTGTCGGTGGCGTCGTGGCGGTATTCATCACACGTACCCCAAAATCCCTGGACTGGATGGCTGCCCTGACCTCGCTTGTCTTTGGACTGGTGCTGGCTTTCATTGGTTTTCGCAGCGGACTGAGTCGTTTTTATTTGCTGGGCTTCCTGGTGCTGTTGAGCGGGATGGTGTTGTCGTCCCTCGGTTACGGCAACATACCCGGGCTGGCGCTCTTCTACGGGTTGACCAGCCTGATCCTGTTCAGCTCGGGAGGAATAACCCTGTGGGCTTATATTCACCATAATCCACCTGCGGATGAGGCTGCCCGTGAGTCCTGAACACAATCTCTTTGCGGATGTAGACCGCCTGGTGCATGAGCCCTCGCGCGCCATCATCCTGTCCGTTCTGGGGGCGGTGGAGAGCGCAGATTTCATCTACCTGAAGCGCGAAACAGGCCTGACGGGTGGCAACCTGTCGGTCCATCTTTCGAAACTGGAAGCGGCAGGTTACGTAAGTATAGAAAAGACGTATCGCGGCAAGGTTCCGCTGACCCTGTGCCGGATGACCCCAGCCGGGCGCCTGGCTTTTGAGGCTTACCGCCAACAGCTTGCGAGTTTTATAGAAAATACAGAGTAACTCAGCAATAATTCGGGGAAGATGGCGGGTTCGTTAGTGAGTTACACCTACTAACGAACCCCTCCCCCCTTTTTTGAGAAAATACAACACAAAGGAGTAAAAACATCCATGTCCACTGTTGAGATCACAAATATTTCCAAATCCTTCGGTTCACTGAAAGCCGTGGATGATGTCAGTTTTAGCATTGGACAGGGCGAGCTGTTTGGTCTGCTGGGTCCCAACGGAGCAGGCAAGACCACCGCCATTCGTTGCATGCTGGACATCTTCAAGCCGGATTCCGGTTCGGTCTCCATTTTGGGGGGTCCTATGAGCGAAGCCAAGAAGGATCACATCGGTTACATGCCCGAAGAACGCGGCCTGTACCAGGACATCACCCTGGAGCGCTGCCTGAACTACCTGGGCTCGCTTAAGGGACTCAGCCCGACACAGGTTAAACAGAGCTCGGAAGCCTACCTGGAGCGCTTTGACCTGGGGGCTCACAAGAGCAAGAAGGTGAAAGAACTCAGCAAGGGAATGCAGCAGAAAGCCCAGATCATCGCCACCCTGTTGCACAAACCCGACCTGTTGATCGTGGACGAACCATTCAGCGGTCTCGATCCAATTAATACCCAGCTTGTCAAAGACCTGCTGCGTGAACAGCACCAGCAGGGTGTGACCCTGATCCTGTGCTCGCACCAGATGAACCTGGTGGAAGAACTGTGTGACCGTATTGTGCTGATCGACTATGGGCGGGCAGTGCTGTACGGCAGCCTGGATGAGATCCGCAAGCGTTTTTCAGGGCATGCTGTCAGCATCCAGACCCAGGACAAACTGCCAAACCTGGCGGGAGTGGAACGGGTCGAGGCTGACAATGGTTCGTTCAAGCTGCACCTTGCTCCCGGTGTGCAAGCGCAGGATGTGCTGCGAGAGCTGGTTGAACAGAATATCAACCTGCAGGGCTTTAGGATCTCTGTGCCAACCCTGGATGAGATCTTCATCCGGGTGGTGAAACGGGTGAAGAATAACGAAGGCGGCGCAGAATGATCAAGACCTGGCGCGTTGCCCTGCATGAATACCAGAGACATGTCTTTACCCGTCGCTTTTTGATGGGTTTGCTCAGTGTACCTTTCCTGATGGTTGTATTGGTCGGCCTGGTCTTTCTGATCATTTCCATGGAAAACGATACGCGCTCGGTCGGCTATGTAGATCGATCCGGACTGCTGGCTCAACCCCTGTCCGCTCCGCTGGTCAAAGCACCGGATAAGCCAATTGAGATCCTAGCTTACCCGGACGAAACCGCTGCCAATTCAGCTCTGCAAGCCGACAGGATCCAGGCTTACTTCCTGCTGCCAGAAGACTACCTGTCCACTGGTCAACTGAAGGTGGTGCACGTAAAAAACCTAAAAAACCCGGCCCGTGACCAATTCTATGACTTCCTGGGGGTTAACTTGCTGTCCGGGTTGGATACCTCCGTCCGCAACCGCATCCTGTCCGGGGATGAGATCATCATCCAGGCGGTGGATGGCAGCCGCGAGATCTCTTCGGAGAATGGCTGGCTGGGCTTGTTCGTCCCAATAATCGCTGCCCTGGGCTTCATGGTTGCCATGTTCACAGCCGGTGGCTACCTGATGCAAGCCGTGGTGGATGAGAAAGAGAACCGCACCATGGAAGTTGTGCTGACCTCGGTCTCGCCCAACCAGTTCATGGCTGGCAAGATCCTGGCAGATATGAGCATCGGTCTGACCCAGATCTTCGCCTGGCTGGTCTTCATCATCATTGCATTCAAAGTGGCAGCCGGTAATTTTGAGCTGCTGCAAAACATCCAGATCTCACCCCAGATCATCCTGCTGAGCGTGGTCATCCTGCTGCCGACCTTTGTGATGTTCTCAGCTTTCATGGCGCTGATCGGGGCAACTGTCAGCGAGGCGCGCGAAGGTCAGCAGATGATCGGCTTGATCAGCCTGCCGATCTGGATCCCCTATATGCTGATCGGGTTGATCATGGAGAACCCGAACTCGCCGCTGTCTGTTGGACTGAGCCTGTTTCCCCTGACCTCCTCACTGACCATGTTGATCCGGCAGGGGGTCACCATCATACCGGGCTGGCAGATCGCTTCCAGCTCTGCGATCCTGGTGATCTGTGCGATTGGAGCCATCTGGCTGGCCGGGCGCGCTTTTCGCCTGGGGATGCTGCAATACGGTAAACGCCTGGCCTGGCGTGAGGTCTTTTCCCGGCGTGGAGCAACCTCATGAAGAAGATACGCATCATTCTGATCAACGAGATCATCACCATCATCAGCCGTCCATCCTTCTGGCTGGTGTCGCTGGGCATCCCCCTGGTGGCAGGATTGCTTTTCTCGGGTATGAGCGCCATCAACAAGGACAGCGACACCTCCCAGGCGGTCAGCCAGATCTTCAGCGGTCCGCAGGAACTGCGCCCTGAAGGTTATGTGGACCTGAGCGGTATATTCAAAGAGATCCCCGCCAGCATCCCGGTCGGAGCGCTGCTGGCTTACCCGGACGAGAACGCAGCCCGTCTCGCCCTGCAGCAGGATGAGATCTCGGCTTTTTACATCGTCCCCAAGGATTACCTGCAAACCGGAGAGATCCTGTACATCCGCCCGGATCTCAATCCTCTGGGTGGGGATCAATCCAGTTTATTTCAATGGGCATTGCAGGTCAATTTGCTGGGAGGGGATGTGATGCGCACCAGCCTGGTCAACGGTCCTTTCGATGTCCAGGATGTCTCCCTGGCACCTCCCGGACAGGCTGGACAGGACGAGAGTGATCCGCTTTCCTACTGGTGGCTGCCTTACGGAGTAACCTTGCTGTTCTATTTCCTGATCATGGGTTCAGCCAGCCTGCTGCTCAGCAACATCTCGAAGGAAAAAGAGAGCCGCGTGATCGAGATCCTGTTGAACTCGGTCACACCCCTGCAGTTGCTGACCGGCAAGATCGTCGGCCTGGGTCTGGTCGGGCTGGGTCAGACCATCCTGTGGTTTGGCACTGGCTATGTGCTCTTGAACAAGAGTGGGAGTGTATTAAGCCTGCCTGCCGGGGTCCACCTGCCTGCTTCGCTGGTCGCCTGGGGTTTGATCTATTTTGTGCTGGGCTATGCTGCCTATGCCAGCCTGATGGCCGGACTGGGTGCCCTGGCTCCCAACCTGCGAGAGGCTTCCCAGGTCACCTTTGTGATCATGATCCCGCTGATCGTGCCGCTCTTTTTCAGCAGTTCCGTCTTTATAGCTGACCCGAACGGACCTATTGCCACGGGTCTCAGCCTGTTTCCGCTCTCCACCCCTGTGGCCATGATGGCGCGGCTGGCGGTGGGAGGCGTTCCCTGGTGGCAGCCGCCCCTGGCTGCTCTGCTGCTGGCAGTAAGCGCAGTGCTGATCGTGCGGGCTGTGGCAGGCATGTTCCGGGCGCAGTTCCTGCTCTCCGGGCAGAGCATCAAGGTCAAGACCTATTTGAACGCACTGCTGGGGAAGGAGTAATATAAGAGACATCCGAAGTCTTGCCCGTCTAAAATAGTTCGGGGTGCTAGACAAAGACTTCGGATGTCTTTTTAATTATCTGAGTTCGTTATAAACTCTGGATCTGATACTCGCTCAAATTAAATTCGAGACCTGCAGATTGCGTCTGACTCGATCAAGGGTTGATGAGGGTGTAGTCAAAGCTGGAATTGTGGATGGTATCCACAATGAGGCTGGGCTGACCGATGCGCTGCAAGTGCAGGTCATATGCGCTGATAAAGAGGAAGCGTTCTGCATCCACCCAGGTGATGGCATAAGAATAGGGGCTATCGGTCAGTTTGACCGGCTGCCCACCCGGTGTACATAACCAGGGGTTTAATAGACGTCCATCATCGCTCAGGTTGAGCAGAAAACTTTGCGAGTTGGGTCTCCATCCCATGAAATTCAGGTTGATGTACTTCGTGCTGTCATACGAAGCAAAGATCGAATCCTGCCCGTTCTGGTCAACCAGGTGAACTTCGATCGGTTCCTGGTAATACAGGTAAACCAGTTTCGAGCCATCCGGAGACAGGTTGGCTTCGTATGAACCCTGGTAGGATATCAGCTTGAC
The DNA here is from genome assembly GCA_964370815.1 of uncultured Anaerolineaceae bacterium. GTDB lineage: Bacteria > Chloroflexota > Anaerolineae > Anaerolineales > Villigracilaceae > UBA12087. The sequence continues at coordinate 32,906 of CAYJKQ010000009.1, forward strand.
AGGGTCAGAAGTCACAGGTATACGCCAGACTGTCATCTGGGAGTCTGCAGGTGAGGCGATGCGGAAACCTGAGGAATCCTGCTCCCAAATGACCTGGGGTCCCATCATCGTATAAACGAAATCTGACGGATAGGTGAAGGCAACCCTGGCGCCGGATCCATCCGGATGGGTCAGGATAAGCTGATCGGGATGGTAGAGGGTCATCCATTGACCATCCGGTGAGAAGCTGAAAAAGCCGCCAGCGCCTGGACCAAATACAGAGGTCGGGGATCCGCCAGAATCAGGGTTGACAAGATGCAAGTCGTACTGGTCTGTCACAAAATAGAGCTGGTGGCTGGCCGGGGCGAAATCCAGTGCGACCACCTGGGCGGCAGGCTGAATGGCATTCAGATTATCCTCTCCAACCAGCAGGCGCGGGTAGCTGCCGTCAACGTTCACGGCAAAGATGCCAAAGGTGCCCTGCGGGTCGCGGCCAAGATAGGCGATCACCATGCCATCATCCGAGATGCGTATCAGCTCTGTGCTGGACTCAGCCAACTGGCGTGAACCGGCGCTTTCATCCCAAACCATGACATGACCATCTTTGAAATAGGCAATGCGCAGCAAACTTGACGCGGGCTCTGGTGAGGGAGTATCGGTTATGGGCAGAGGAGTATCGGTTACGGGCAGAATGGTAGGTTCTGGTGTTATTAACGAGTCCCCGGGCTTGCACTCCTGCCTGAAGTAGGCCCATTCATCACATTCGCTGCCGTCGGGGAAGATGCACACACCGGCAACCCCGCCGGAAGCGTCTGTTCTCAATTCCAGGATCCCACCGTTCTCTTCACAATAGACTGAAGCCGGATTGGGCAGGTTGGCTGCTGGCGTCGGGTTACCGGGATCGGGACTGCAGGAGGCTAATAATAAGATGTTTAACAAGAAGAATAGAGTAAATAGTGTTTTGCGGTTCATTTCAAACTCCTTCATTACGAGCGGGTTATGGAGAGAATTTCCAACGCCCGGGATGCTGGTGGCGCACTCCGTTTGTGCGTCTTATCACATGTTAGACGATGAAGGGATTTGAAATGTTCCCTGTTGATTTATCGATTCTGGATATTGGATCAGGACAGTTTCAAGAGGCTGGAAATGGTTCCTTTAATGGGAGCCAATATTCAAAACAATGGCGATCACGAACAGGATGGCATATCCAAACCATAACCTGCGGTCCAGGCGTGCCAGCGGGAACCAGTAGAACATGACGGTGGTGAGATAACTGCTTGCCTTAGTGGTTTGTGGGCGGGATGAGACTCGGCTTGTAAGCAATAAGAACCCGCAGCCAGCCTGTCCTGGCGGACTGTCCAGGGAAAAATGCTTGAAAAATGCACAGACTCCGCCGCGCCCAATGCACCCAAGAAGATGGGCAGCCTACCGCCTTCAAAGCAGCTCCTGTAGTGAGATTTTGGCGCTCTCGATATTATCATTTATTTGATATTTCAATTGTAATTCAACCAGGCACTCAAGGTACAATCGTACCAATTGAGCAACCGTGTCTTCATCGGAATGGTGATACGACTGTTCGACTGTTTGCTGTTGCGCTATTGACAGATAGCGATATGCTCTCTTTGAACCAAAAACCTGCCCGCCCTGACAAGATGCTGCGGCAATGAAAATCAGTTTCCTCATTTCTTCGAGCAGGGATTGAACCTGAAACCCATCGCTCCTTCGACAAGCTTTACGTGCATCGTGTACATAGAAAGGAAACCACTTCAAGTGTTGGGCGATTTCCTTCTCGATATCCTGACTCGGCTTTGACTGGTCCTCCTTGGCAAGTTTGGGCTGGAGTTTTCCATTGCGGTCAAAGACGATCTTATATTCGGAATAGGGCATCTGCTCCGATACGTACCGTAATTGGCTGAAAATGATGTCTATCTCCAGACCGATCGGGGGGAACTGAGACTTGCCGTAGAGCACAGCTATCATCTTGCAGTGTTCCCAACCCCTTTCCAGAAAATGAGCGGGTTCCCCCACAGCCATTATCAATTGATGCCGCAATGCGAAAGCCTTGCTGAAAGCCTCTGCGCTATTCTTCGTTGCAACGCCTAAATCAATATCCGAGAATTCATCCTGAAATTGATTGGCTAGAGACCCGGCGAGAAAAGCTCCTTCAACGCTTGGGAAGGTCGCTAGTTTATTAGAAAGTACATCCAGGGCTTCTTGATAGTTCATCGTTCTGTCCTCGATTTGTGATGCCTATGTGGCACCCACCGGCTCGTGTAAACGGCAGCTGGAGAGAGAAATTTATAGAAACGGAACCCAGCTAAAGCCAGGAAAAAGCTCATGAATCGCGCCTGAGGGAACCACCTTCCTAAGCTCTGATCACTTCCTGCCGCTCCAACATGCCAGCTGAGTTCGCGGCGACCATTGCGCAGCATCATATGTCGCAGGAACTGGCGAATGCGCCAGTAATCATCGTCATTTTTGTAGGGTTGCATAGTGAGTTTCATTATTTACCTTCCTTATTTTCCGTAGTTGAACCAGATCTGAGCGCCGCCCCTGAACCGACCCACCACCACATCCAGGTCACCATCGCCATCCAGGTCTCCAAGGGTGGGTCTGCCGCTCATCTCGGATGGGCTTCCCATCCTTAAACCGCTGTCAAAGAATTGGCCATCCTGATAGAACCAGACTTCATTAGGGCGATCCATATTGGTGATGAAGATATCCAGGTCGCCATCCAGGTCAATGTCGCCCACAACTAAGTGTGCGCCCATGGTTTCGAACAATACCTGCCCGCTGTCGCTGAACTGGCCGCTTCCATCGTTCCATAGCAAACGGCTGGGATTGCTGCCGGTATCGCGAAAACCATTGGCGATCAATGCATCCAGGTCGCCATCGGCGTCGAAATCGGCCAGCGCAATATCACTGACCGTTGCAAGGTTGTCATCCATCTGCCAGCCCAGGCTGAACTGCCCACTGCCGTCATTGAGCATCGCCACATACCCCTGTCCCCAGAGTTTACCGAAGTAGTCCACATCGCCATCGTCATCCAGGTCGCCCCAGGCGATGAAATCCTCGTCCAAAGAAAGCCCACTGTCACTGAAGTTTGCATGACCGTCGTTCAAGTAAACTTTATCAGGCATACCGCTCTCGGAATAATACAGGATATGGATGTCCACGAAGCCGTCTCCATTGAGGTCGAGCAGGTTAACGTCCGCGGCGCTGAAGCGGTCATCGTCAAAATCCTGCCCGCTGTCTGCAAACTGACCGTTGCCATCGTTCAGGTAGATTTTCGTGGACAGGATCGCCTGGTGGCAGACAATGACTGCATCCAGGTCCCCATCGCCGTCGAAATCAGCCAGACCAACGCCGTGACCATATTGAGTCAACTCCTGGCCGGTGTTGACAAAGCCCCCCGATCCATTGTTCAGCCAGACCTGGGAAGTGGTTCTCATCGGATCGGCAAATACCGCATCCAGGTCTCCATCTCCGTCCAGGTCTCCAAGACCAGCCTGCACGGTTTCAGCCAGGCCAAGATCCTGGTCACTTTCCATGAAGGATATGCCTGGAATTGAACTAATGGGCATGCTCCAGGAAGGCCAAAGTTCATCGGAAGGGTCTTTCAACAGGGGATGCTGCCCGTTGCCGTCCGGGTTCATCAGGTAAATTTCAAAATTCCCGTCGCGTTGGGTCTGAAAAGCAATTTGAGCGCCATCTGGTGAAAAGACTGGATTTTCGTCAAACCCCGGGCTATCAGTAAGCTGGTGAACATCGGTGCCATCTGCATTCATCAAAAAAACATCTGTATTGCGGGAGTTGGGAGCCAAGCCAGTAAAGGCGATCTGACCGCCATCCGGTGACCAGGTTGGGAAGAGTTCCCAATCCGGATCACTGGTCAAGGCCTGCTGATCACTACCGTCTGCATCCATCACGAAGATATCCCAATTGCCATTGCGGTCGGATGCAAAGGAGATCTGCAAACCATCCGGTGACCAATCAGCGAATTGGTCGTTGGCAGCATTCGTGGTCAGGCGGGTAAGATTTGTGCCATCCTGATCCATGCTGTAGATCTCAAAGAAACCATCCTCATCATAATCCGCATCGAACAGGATCTTGTTGCCATTCGGTGACCAGGATGGGTGATCTTCGCCAGCTTCGTTGTTTGTCAGCCGCTTTAAGTTGCTGCCATTAATATCCATTGTGTAAATTTCGTACTTAAGGTTGGGAAACCTGGGTTGAGGATCATGCCGGGCAGTCAGAAAAACGATCTGACGACCATCAGGAGAGATGGCAGGACTGTCATCAAATCCCAGGTCGTTCGTGAGCCGCATCAATCCACTGCCATCTGCGTTCATTGTGTAGATCTCCGGGTTGCCATCCCGATCTGAGTAAAAAGCGATCACTCCGCTGGCAGGGACATCCATTACTTCTGTCGCTGTGACAGCAACTGGCACTGGTGAAGAAGTATATTTTGGTATAGCTGGAGTATTTATTTGGGGAGTTGGTGTATTACTTGTACATACCACCAAAAAAAACACCAAACCTAAAACCAACCAGGAGAAATTATTTTTATGCATTGAATTATCCTTCATCGCAATCTGCGTTTAGAAAAGAAGCTCAATAATTCTGGATTATCTGTTTTCCTGCCAGGAAAATTGATCAGGCTGCGATCACCTCCTGGCGCTCCAACACGCCAGCCGGGCAGAACAGGCGCACATGCTCCAGTATCTTACCCAGTTGCGCTTGAACCGATTCGGCTGGCACACCCTCCGGGGCATAAGCCACATAAAGCACGTGCGTGGTCTGCGCTGAGATCGGGGAGCGCTCATCCTGCCCATAGAGGATCGAGCAAGCCACGCCCTGTGTATCGCGCATGATCATGTCCCCGGCCTGCAAGGCTTTGGGGTTGCCAGCCATGCGGATCATCTGGTCTCCGGCGCGTGCGACATCCATACGAAGCGGTCCGTGCAATTTACCAGCATCATGACCGGCTGTAAGCACCAGGGTTTCCACTTCTGCCATGAAATTCGCATCCACCAGTGGGCTGATGTTGGGCAGATTTTTGCTCTTCAAGACAAGCGACTCAAGCTGCAGCAAAACATGATAGGTTTTGTCAAAGCGTTTGTAATAGCGTCCATAAGCCGACATGAGTGGCAGGGATTGAAAATCCTGGCGCGCATAGCCCTGGTAGCGTTCCCGCAGGCGTGCCTCGACCTGGCGCTTGCGCTGCTCCAACCCGGCAGAAGGCAGGTGATTATCCAGGCCTGAAATTTCCAGAAGACCGATATTGGCCCCCGGGTGCGCTGTGCGCCATTCATCGCTGGCTGAGATAATTAACATGGTCAACTCCAAACTTCAATATGTCAAAAAAATCACATATGCACCAATGCCATCTCCTTTAGACGGGGTTGTATGGCTGATTTTGTACTCAACTATTCTTCATCCGGGATCCACTCTTTGATCCAGGTATCTGTGACTGCACAGGTTTGCATCACCGACCGGTAGAGCGCATCGGATGGTTCATCGGTAGCGGTTTCGAAAACACGCTCGCAGCCCAAATGCTTTAAGCGCCGCATGCCTTCAATAATGACGGCTTTACCCAGGCCGCGCCGCCAGTGGTCGGCTGCCGTGCCAACCAGCACGCATACCGCGCTACGGGTATAGTCATCATAGGATATTGTGCAGAAGGCAGCGATCTCTCCTTGTGGAGCAACCGCCACAATATCCAGATCACGGCGATAGAGAGGGGTGAACTGGATATTGCGGTACCAGGAAACATCCGTATCGAAATTCTCATCCGGCTCATCAGCGTGGAAAGCACGCCAGGAAGCCCAACTGCGGGCTGGATGTTCAGCCTCGTCCCCCATCGAACGGATCTGATATCCAGCAGGGACAGGCGCATCCGGTAAAGGAGCATCCAGGTCCCGCCGCCAGTGATGCGCCCATCCGGATCTTTTTTCAAAGCCCCTGCGGGACAGGGTCTCCTGGCGTTGGGTGTCGTCGCTTAGAACCGGAACATACAGGATACGCTTTCCAGCTTTCGTCCAATCCGAATGATTTTTTTCGGCGTAGGCAAAGATCTCATCTTCCAGTTCGGGTGAGCGGTAGTGGGGGTGAATGTGCAGGCGGATCTCATCGTGACAGATCGGGTGGAGTACAGCGGCAAGCTGCCCGTCCGCAGTTTCCCACAGGGTGGTAACCCGCTCTGGTAAATCACACAGCTGACAATTCATAATGAAGTGCCAGCGCCAATGGTCCAGACGGGCTACGTGCCAGCTAAGTTCAAGTCGATCGTTAAGCAGAAACACTTCCCGCAAAAAATTCCGGATGCGCCAGTAATCTGCTTCACCGGTGTAATTTTGCATATTAATTTTCATGGGTTGTTCCACGGTTGTAAGCTGATAGGATTAGGCTAGAGCTTTTTTTGAAGAAAAAAGCGTTGATGTCCCGGTGGGAAATTCTGGAGCTCTCCAAAGAAATAATATCCGTGTTTTTTGTAGAAGTTTGGAGCCTGAAAACTGAAGGTGTCCAGATAGGCATTCCTGGCACCGCGTTTGCGGGCTTCTTCTTCGGCAAGTTCCAAAAGTTGCTGCCCATAACCCTGGCCGCGCAGATCTTCCCTTATCCACATCAGATCGATATATAACCAATCCCAATAGGTTGCCCCGATAACCCCGCCAACGATTTCCTTTTTCGGTCCTTGAATTACAAAACACAGGGTTTTTCCACTATCATCCCCGGCTTGCTGCTTGTTGTACGCACTGATACCGCTTCCAATAATCCCCCACTCCGGTTTTTCAGTGAAAACGATCTCATAATCTTTGTTCATAGTTTTCCTCCTTTTTAAAAACTAAAATATTTTGGTTCCTGCCCAGTACCTTTTGGCAGGTAAATTAACGATCTGAAATAAATTGATAACTTAGTCCATGGCACTGATCTGCAGCACCTGTTCACGCGACAATTTAGCCTGCCCATTATCAATGGCATCCAGGGTGGCCTCTGCCAGCAGAAAAGGTATTCTCACCAGGTACTGGTATGCTTTTTCCGGCATCAATTTGAGCCCGGGTTTAACCAGGTCCAGGTGTTTACGGGCATAGGCAGACATGTCCTTCAGGGACCAACCGTGGGGGAAGAAATCAACTTTTCTTTGCAGATCTTCCTGGCGATTACGTAAAATATTCACCAATTGCAAACCCCGACCGAAATTAACTGCACTGACCCGATCCAGTTGTGAGCCATCAAACCAGGCCCAAATATCACTGATCAGCAGCCCCACCGCACCCGCCACGCTGAATGTATAACTATTCAGTTCAAGTTCGTCCTGGATCAACCAGTTTCTTTCAGCCCAATAAGCCATGCGATCTGCCATGCAGGCGGAGGCATCCACCAGGCGGGGAAGAATGTCAACAGGCGCATTCGAGAGCCAATCCTCCAGCCTGAGTGTCACTTCGGGCAGGATGGTCTTATACGGTTCAAAGAATCTGTCGAGATTCTGAAATTTGGTTTTGGAGCCCGGGAAGGAATATGCCTGTAAATTCGCGCTGACCTGATGCAATAAATTTACTTTAGATTTAACTTCCAGAGAAACATGATCTTCAATTTCATCCAGGGCGCGCATGCATAAATAGGCAATTGAGATAGACTGCTGCAATTTTTCCGGTAAAAATGAAATTGGAATTGCAAAAGTGCGGCTGGTTTCTTTAAGGACCCGATGGATATCTGTTTGAATTGACATGGCTTTCCTTCGTTACATTCTACTAACGGTCGGCTGACAGGTTGTGCGGGCTTCGAATATACAGGTCATCATTGATCTCTATAATATTATCGCATATTTTTGGAACTTAACATTGGCAAAGCCAGGGGATATCCCATCAAGGTCGTTATGTAAAGAGCTTTCTTGTGATCCATTTTTGATGGATACCCAGGATGAAATTCTGGGCGGGTTTCTCTATTAAAAAGAATGAAACGATCGCGACCAGGATCAGGAGGAAAAAGAATACAAAAAAATCAACATCCTGACTCATTCCCAAATTTACTGTCAGATAATTGGAGATATGACCGCTATAGTAAATATGGAAGGGTAATTGAAAGATGTACAATGAATAAGAGATCTTACCCAGGAAGACCAGGACAGGCAGGGATAGTGCCCTGGTGATGATATTCCTGGAAAATGCGAGGCTCAAGATCAGCAGCTGCAAGGGCAGTGAATAAAAACTTGCCCCAAACGCCAGGGGAACTCCAGCAATTCTCGGCAGGCTTTCCGGAAATTGAAGGAGATAGAAATTCAGCAGCAATGAAAAAACCAACAACAATGTTGGAATGATCCCGGACTGATCGAACCTGTTTATATTCTTTACATAAATATATCCACCGGAGATGCCCAGAAAAAAGCTGCATAAGTGAACAAGAGGAAAATAAAACATCAGGTCATGGGAAACAGACGGAAAGCCGGTATAAAAACCTGACCGCATTAAGGTATTGAGAGTGGCTTGCGTGAGAATATAAAAAAGGACTGCCAGGATCACCAGGTTCTTCCAGGAGATATTACTTTTCTTGATAGTCCATAAGATGAAGGGAAAGATCAGGTAGAAAAAGACCTGCACGGATAAAGCCCAGCCAGGGTAATTCAGTGATAACGGATAGGGAGGAAACCAGGTTTGGAAAAATGTAACATTAAGCAAGGCAGCTTTCCAGCCATTCATCGTGCTGGTTGCGCTATAAGTCCAGTACAGGATCATTCCCAGGGCGATCCAATAGACAGGGGCTATCCTGGCGAAACGGGCTATATAAAAGTCGCTTATTCTCCTGTTTTCTTTATGGTAGTAAGCAACCATCAATACAAATCCTGTTAATACAAAGAAAAAAGATAAGATCTGCGGTCCGGCAGTGAGCAGGGGGCTGGCAGCTTTTGCCAGTTGTGTCCTGCCTCCATAATGGAACATAATAACAATGATGGCGGCAAAAAATCGCAGAAAACCGATCGAATCTATTCTTTTCATTAATGGATTTCCTGAGAGGATTTTCCTCAATTTACTTTTATTCAGGACGATAACAATGGCTGCACCTGGTGGATGTTATCTTGGATTATAAATTAATTGATGGCAGTGGTGATCGAATAGAATTCATCTCGTTTGAAAAAGGTTGCATTGTTTACAGAGCCTGATGACCAAAAGGCGCAGGTTGGGTTGAGTGGTTCTGACAAAAGCAATGCAATAAAATGTCACAACGAAACCCAACAAAAAGAGCTTATAAATAATCTACCGTCCCGAAGGTTTGGAGATAGGTGTGACTGATCGGAAGGAACCTTCGGGACGCTTTTCTGCCAGCAGGTGTAGGTTGGGTTGAGCGTATCAAGGGTTGCCAATATCAACATGCAACAGAGCGAAACCCAACCTGCCAATGATCTGTAAGCGCTGGCTGGTTCGTTAGAGCAAATGAATTGCACCGGCGGGACAAACCTTCAGGCACAGTGAACAGCCCAGGCACATGGAGGCTCTGGTGTCCGGCAGTTCATAAGGAGCTGACTGGGTGACCACTTTCCTTTCGCAAACCAGCATTACTTTGCAAATGCCGTCCGGGCAAAGTTGAGGATCGCAAACGTGGTAATCAATGACAACAGTTTTTTTAGGCATCTCTTTCGTCTGGCTGGTTCTGTTCCACAGCCCTGGTCAATTCATCCTTAAAATCCACCAATATTCCCTTGAGCACTTCTGCCAGCAGCTCACAAAACACGAGGTATTCCAGCCTGGATTCCCTCAGCGGACGCGGTAATTCAATGTGGAACGCCACCCACCCTGGCGAAGTGATACTTGCTGTTTGAGTGGCTCTAAAATAGATGTCCTTAAAATCCCCCGAGATGGAATAGCCTCGCAGCAAGGGTGCTTTAACCAAACCGACCCTTAATCGATCTGCCAATTCCTTCGACCAAAAATTCCTTTCCAGGCTACCGGAAGATATTTCAATGTCAAAGCGGGCTAAATTGCGACTGTGCCCGTGTATTTCAACCAGGATCCCGGGTTCCAGGGATTGAATTATTTTCAAGTAATCACTGCTCTTATGCTTGTTGACGTCCATAAAGTAATTGCAGGCGATGACGGCGGGGCAGTTGAGCAGGTCAGCCAGGGCAACCCCCAGGAAACCGGTATTCTCATCGGAAGCCGGATGTTCCTGGTTGGGAAGTTTGAGCACACCCAGTGGAGCGTGGTGAGGCACGCCGATCACGATCTCTTTGCGATGCCCGGGGGTGAACAGGAGGATGGAATTAATCTCATCCTTCAGGATGTTTTCATGTTGTATCAGGTTCATTAATTATCCGAAGACCACACCCAACAGGCTGGCAATGGTCTCGATCTCACCCAAATGCTGGAAAGGATGGGTCAGACCGTAGGTCATCAGGCACTTGCCTTTTGACCAGCCCGTATAATTTTGAATGAAGCCTTCCGGATCCGTGTATGCCAGGCCTTCATCCACGATGACTTTGCGGACATGCGACTCCTGCAGGGTGGCTTCAAGGTCGATCTGGTCGATGTCTGCCAGGATCTGATGCGTGCGCACCTGGACAGCCTGCGAATATTCCCGCAGGGCTGGCAGGTCAACCATCTGGCTGAGCTCATCCACTCCAGCCAGGGTCATCTCGCCACCGTTATGCCGCCAGGGCACCTTCATGCGCCGCATCCAGTCACCTTCATCCAGGACCTGGGATCTGTCCATCACGAAGCGGTTCAAACCGGCATCTTCCACGCGCGTCAGGTGCCACAAGATCCAGGCGATCGAGTTGACCCGGGGATGCGGGCGCTGGCGCATCAGGTCTGGCGGGACGGTATCCCAGATACCCGCCAGGTAAAAATCATAGAGTACATCGTATCGCAGTAGAAATAATCGGGTCATGGCCATGGGGTTGTCTCCAAAAAGATCCTTGATACAAGTGTGCCAGGTAAGCAGGGTGTCAGACACGTCCCTTTAACCAGGCTTCCACCTGCTGGCGATGCTCACGATAGTGCCACCAGGTATTGGCAGCGACCATATGCCAGAGCGGATCGCCCTCCCGCCATGCAAACCGGGAGCCATCGAAGAGGTCTTCATCGGTCAAATTCTGGATCACAGCCAAGGCTCGGGAATAAGACTCCGCTGAAGCAGTAAGGACTTCATCCAGTTCCCTGTCCTTGTTAGCCAGGTAGGTCTGCTCATTGAGCTTGTCCAGGTCATCCCAGGTCATACCGGGTGCGGGGCGCTGGGGGACAATTCCGGAAAATGACTCGTTGATCCAGTGCAGCATGCGCTGCTCCCAGTCAATCATGTGTGCCAGCAGGTCCTTCACGCTCAGCCTGTCTGCGACCCCGGGCTCAAGATATTGATCTTCGGAAAGCTCTCCGATCACCGCTTCCCATTGCAGACGTTCTTTGACCAGGATCTTCAACAGTTCCTGCCGGGTTCCCGGATCCAGTTCTTTTGTCATTTGAATGTACTCCTGTTGATGCGATCCAGAATTTGTCCAGCTTTTAAAAGTGTTTCCACTTGATCTCTTTTATCGGCAAGGATGAGTTCTCGAGGGTATGGATGATGCCATGAGATAGTTTATCTGTGACCCCCTTGTTACGGATCAGAATCGACAATTTGGTTAGTGAGGTACCAGTCTCATAGTTCTTCTCAATGTCACAACTCAATACCTTGACCTGTTTACTTTTGACGATCTCGATCAGCTGGGTTGGGTTGACTTCAAGCGGTGTTCGTATGCTCAAAACCCGGTAGGTGTCTTTGGCGTAAAGACGTTCGGAAAATTTCAGGAAAACCAGGCTGACCAGGGCGATGGCGGTCGTAAATACGGCGATCTCGTAATAACCATAACCGGCTGCCATGCCGATGGCGGCTGCCCCCCACAAACAGGCCGCGGTCGTCAAACCGCGCACATTTGCTCCCTCCTTGAGGATCACACCGGCACCCAGGAAACCGATGCCCGCCACGACCTGGGCCGCGATGCGACCCGGATCAGCCTGAAAGCCGGTGGCGTTGGCGTTCCTGGATATGATCTCAGACAGGATGGTAAACACCGCGGCCCCCATGCTGACCAGTAAATGTGTGCGCAATCCCGCCGCGCGACCATGCATGTCCCGTTCCAGTCCGATCAGCCCCCCCAGCAGAGAAGCGATGGCGATCCGGAGCATGATCTCCCCATAATTTGCGAATATTAATGACATGATTTGTATTTTCTCCTAAAAAGGCAGACTAGATATTGTACAGATCCCAGGTATGCTGTAATATGCCGCAAATCTACAGCCAATCTCATACCACCATCCTGACCAGGGTCACACCGGAGCCGGCTTCTAATTCCTGGCACTCGTCAAACGAGGCGATCAGGGGTGATAATGCAATACCCGGCGCACTTTATTGGAAAATGGCCGGGTATTTTCCTGGAAATTTAATACTCGACTGTTATTATCAGCGCAGGTCTGTCAGCATACCAAGCAAATGCGCAAATGCAATTTCATTGGCATCATCCCATGAAACAGAGGGGGCATAGGTGATAACCTCAAGCATGCGATTTACGTTGGGTATATACGATATTTCATAGGTTACTTTTTCTGCATCCGAATCTGTGCATTCGCCTGAAATTGATTCCCACTGACCACCCATGGAGCTCATGCGGTCTCCCTCGGATAAAGAGCAGTCGCTAAAACCAAGCGGAGCAAGGCGATCTGCACTCCAGGCCAGGAGCAATTGATTCGGATCGGCGATCTCATTCAAGAGGAATATGGCAACACCGGTTCGTTCGTCATTGGACTGGAACCAGAGACCGGAGTCTTGCCAGGTGGGTTGTGGCGCCAGCCAGTCATATACATACATGGTTTGCAGACCACTGGGTCCATCTGCATATTTTCGCCACAGCTCAATGTTTTCCAGCACAGTTTGAAAAACAGGCTGGAGCGTATCCCATTGGTCGGTTGGAGCAAACCACATCACTTCCATGACGTCATCCGGGCGTTGAATATAGGCAACCCTGGCAGTAATATCGTCTCCCTGTGCGATTTTTGTTGGTATCACCGAGCGTGAAATGATGACATCCAAACCATCTGTAACTTCTTCAGGGGTAAAAGTGACGATACCAATAATGCCTATATCCTTTGTGCCCCAGGAATTCAAAAGAGTATCGGGATCTCCGCCTAGTCCTATCTGAAAGGTAACTCCCAGAGGTTGATCAGGGCTCTTTACAAATTCACCTTCACCGAAAGTAAGGCGGGAAGAACCATCCCATTCGCCTGGAAAAGCAAAACTTAGCTCGGTGCGGGTGGATGCGGTGGTAGACAATCCATTCGTTGGAGTCGGGATCGGGTCCGTTGGGACCGGAACAGGTGGAATTTCAGTGTTAACAGGAGGTGGAGGATTTTCGGTCGGGAGGGAGGTCGGGGTCGGTTGAGATTGTCCACAACCCGCCAGGACAAGGCTGGCGATTACCAGAAGGGAAAAGATTAGAAGTTTTTTCATGTTTTTTTCCTCCAATTGTTAATTTTTTTTGTATTTTACCATGCATCCATGAGTTTTATCAGATTCATTTCCCGTAATTTTCCGAGCATCTGCAGGCTTCTGAGATGGGTTGAACGAAAGAGCGGATTACCAGCCAACCTGTGCGATCCTGTATCAATCCACCATCTTGACCACGGTCACGCCGGAGCCGCCTTCTTTTTCCTGACCTTCATCAAACGAGGCGACCTGGGGGTGACCCTGCAGGGTGCGACGCACTTCGCTGCGCAGTTTACCGGTCCCCTTGCCGTGGATGATGCGTACGAAGGGCATGCCCGCCAGAAAGGCGCGGTCGAGGAAATCTTCCAGCAGCGCCAGGGCTTCTTCGGAGCGCTGTCCGCGCAAGTCCAGCTCGATACCCGGCGAGGCAGCCAGACTGACCGAGTGTGCCGGTCCGCGCCCGGGTGTCGGGGGTGCTGCGGATGTTTCGCTCCCGGGCTCATCCTGCCCCTTGCGTTGGATCTCGTTCAAACGGGCGCGCATGCGCAGGCTGCCGATCTGAACTTCGACATCTTCCGCACTGATGCTGGTGATGACGCCCTCTTTCTTTAAAGAGGTGAGAATTATCTTTTCTCCGATCCTGAGTTGACCTTTGGGCACAGGCTTGGTCTGAAGACGCTTCCTGACCGGTTTCTGGATCTTTTCTTCCAGGATCTCAACCTGTTCCTGGATGTCATCCAGCAGATCGAGCGGTTGACGGGCGTTCTTCAACCCCTGGCGCAGATTCTTGAGCTGCTCCTGCAGCACGGCTACTTCCAGTTCACCTTCGGCGCGCGCCTTGTCGATGGCGACCTGGCGTTCCTCCTCGATCTTCTCTAGCCGTTCGCCCAGTTCGCGCCGCATTCGATGCAGGTCAGCGCGCGCCTTCTCGGCTTTTTGACGTTCCTTGCGGGCCAGCTTGCGCTCGCGGTGGATGGAATCCAGCAGGTCGTCGGCGCGTAGTTCGGAGGGATCGATCTCTCCCCTGGCAGCGCTGATGATCTCAAGCGGCAGCCCGAGTCTCTCGGCGATCGCCAGGGCATTCGAACGCCCCGGCAGACCGATGGTCAGGTGATAGGTTGGGCGCAGGCTGTGCAGGTCAAATTCGAGCGAGGCATTCACCACGCCGGGCGTGGTATGCGCAAAGGTCTTCAGTTCCGGGTAGTGGGTGGCTACAAAAGTGGTCACATTCCGCTCGAGCAGGAAACTGAGGATGGCGCGTGCCAGGGCAGCACCTTCCTGCGGGTCGGTGCCTGCGCCAAGCTCATCGATGATGACCAGCGACTGGCGGTCCACTTTCTTGAGGATGCGCACAATGTTGGTGATGTGCCCGGAAAAGGTGGACAATGATTGCTCGATGGACTGCTCATCGCCGATGTCCGCCCAGACCGATTTGAAAACAACCAGTTCCGAGCCGGACTCGACCGGGATGTGCAGCCCGGATTGTGCCATTAATGCCAGCAGTCCAACCGTTTTAAGCGAAACGGTCTTGCCGCCTGTGTTGGGACCGGTGATGATGACGGCAAAAGTGTGTGGGTCGAGATCCACGTCGATGGGCACCACGCTGTGTGGATCCAGCAGGGGATGGCGGGCTTGCAGCAGGCGGATGAGGGCGGCAGGGTTGACTTTTTCGGGATCAGTTTCCATGCGGTTCAGGACAGGTTCGGCAGCCTGCAGTTCCTCGGCATATTTGGCTTTGGCAAACGCCAGGTCGAGGTCTGCCAGGGCAGCGATGCCGGGCACGATCTCCTCGGCGTGTTCACCCACTTTCTGCGAGATCTCATACAAGACACGCTCAACTTCATCCCGCTCAGCCAGCTGCAGCTCGCGGTACTTGTTGTTCAGCTCCACCACCGGCAGCGGTTCGACGAACAGCGTGGCGCCGGAACTGGATTGGTCGTGGACGATGGATTTAACCTGTCCCTTAAACTCGGCGCGCAGCGGGATCACATAGCGCCCATCGCGCTGGGTGATGAGAGCATCCTGCAGCATGGAGACGGTATGGGTGTCGGTGATGTATTTCTGCAGACGGGACATCAGCCGGTCGTGTGCAATACGGATCTCACGGCGGATGACTCCCAGTTTGGGAGAGGCGGAGTCGAGCACTTCGCCGGTCTCGCCAATGGTGTGCGAGATGGTTTCCACCAGACCCATTGGGGCTGGCAGGCTGAGCGCCAGTTCCGCCAGGCGCGGGAATTCTCCGATCTGCTTTTCAAGTGCCCGGCGCAGGTTGCGGGTGGCAACCAGTGTATTTTGAATGGTGAGCAGATCTTTGGCTTCCAGGCGCCCTCCGCGCGCGGCATTGATGACCTGCGGGCGCACATCATGTGCGCCGCCGATGGTCAGATCCTGGCTGGAGAGCAGCCGGCGCGCTTCGGTGGTATCCGCCAGGCGCGCCTGTGCCAGTTCAAAGCTGTCGGTAGGGGCAAGCTGGCGCGCAAGATCGCTCGAGGCGCTGAAGTCACAATGCTGCACCAAACGCTCGAGCACTTTGGAATATTCAAGAACGTGCAGGGTTTTGGGTTCCATCTAATTTATTTTTTTACCCGTATCTTTTCAAGAAAGGGCGGGTCGTAAGCGTGGGCAGCCACTCACACCCGCTCAATTAAAGTTTAAGATTTGAGATGATGCTTCTGTTCTTTAAAGGCAATTGATGATGCCAGGAAGTCAATTAAGGTTGCACCGTATTCTTTATCCGCTCTTGATAAATTCTCAACAAGGGGTGCCTGGAATCTCCATCTTTTGACCATTTCCAGGTGTGGCTGAATGTGCTCTATTTTGGCGGCAGGCTCAAGGCAAATTCCAAACCCTGCTGCAGCCAGTCCGATAACGCTTTGTCAGTTTCAAAGCCGGGTGGAGTCACAATAATCCAGCCAGTCATGGGGCGTCCAGTCATATCAAACACCCTGGTATGCTCTTTGTCCAGGGCGGACTGGTAATTCTCCGGACCAACCCGCACGATCAGGTTGTTCTTGTGCACGCCACAGGCCATATTCCCATTGACCAGGAACCCGACCCCTCCAAACATCTTTTTTTCTTCCAGTCCGCTGACATTTGCCAATATTTCTCTGATGCGTAATCCCAGGATCTCGTCGTATGCCATAATGATCCAATCGCTGAATTGCTTCTATATCAACTTTTTGATGTGCTCAATATGGTCGAGTTCATGCCACAAAGCGCGGCGCAGGATCTTGCGCGGGCTCCAGAACTCACCATCATCTCCGACCACCTGCGAAACATCGATCAGTTTGGGCAGAGTGCGATTGAATAGGTCACGGGATTGCTTCAGGCGTACCATGGGTTCCTTGGATGGTTCCTTCTCCAGCATTGCCGGGTCAAGCTTGCTGAGATACCACCACTCAGCGCCGCCAATGTGACCGAGGATACCATTGATGCTCCAGCGCTCACCCGGATACTTGGCAGCAAGTTTTTCGGCACTTAAGCGCGCCACGATCCTGAGCAGTTCATCCCTTGTCCAGCCCAGCATCTGGATGCCATGCTCCACCTCTTCACGCTTGAGCGGTTTCCAGTCATACCGAAAAAAGGATTCCACGTAATAACCGCCGCTTTCAACCATGTCCAGGTTTTTATCGATGGAATAGACCTCCCAGGTTTCCTCGGGATTGATCTCGATCTCATCAAAGTTTAACCAGGTATTGGGCTCTTTTTTCAAGATCCAGGTGGCATATTTCTGGATGGCTGTTTCCAGGTTGCTACAGGCGGCATTGGCATTGCCTCCGTATGCAAAACAACCGGGATGCTCCAACGCCCAGGCGATCGAGCGCCCATCATTATTATTCTCGATTCCAACTCGGAAGATCATATTCCACCTCCTCCATAATTGTAATGGATTCCACAGGTTTGTGAAAGATGCCTGCCTGAATTGTCACTGGCTCTCTTTCCTGCGGTCGAACACCAGTGGGATCCCTGCCCAACTATAGTAGAATGAAGCGATAAGGATCCTTCTGCCATGACCGAAACCCCTCTAAAACCAAAGCGAGGCTTAAAGAAAACAGGCATCTTCCTGCTGGTTGTGTTCCTTGTCTGCCTGCTGGCATACAGCCTGCGTACACCGATCCTGACCGGGCTGGCGAATTACCTGGTCAATACAGACTCTCCCCTGCAAAAAGCCGATCTGATCTTTGTACTGAACGGGGATTATAACACGCGGCCTTTTACAGCTAGTAACCTGTACAAGCAGGGCTTTGCACCCCTGGTGGCGATCGCCCAGGCGCAAAGTTCACCTGCCCAGTCCCTGGGGCTGGTGGACAACCCGACCGATATTGCTGTCGAAGTCATGAAACTGAGTGGTGTTCCTTCGGACAAACTGCTGGTTCTTGAGGATATTGGACCTGCCACCAGCACTTTTGATGAGGCGCGCGCCTTGCGCCGATACATCGAGGCTCACAAGCTCAATTCGGTCATCCTGGTCACCTCCGCTTTTCACACGCGCCGCTCCAGGTGGATCTTCGAGCGGGAATTAGCCGGACTGCCAGTCGATCTGCTTGTTACAGCTTCAGCGCATACCGGTTTTGATGCCGGCAATTGGTGGCAAAGCGAAGAAGGATTGATATTCTTAAACAATGAATATATCAAGTTGATCTTTTATAAGATCAAGTACCGCTGAAAATACATACTTTCCCCATTTTTGAAAGATACTATTTTGTCGGGTTTCACTCCGATTTTTTAAGGTTTCAGAACTGTCAAAATTCGCTCAACTCAACCTACTATTCCACATTGCTATTTAACAAGTAGGTTGGGTTGAGGGGCTCCAAGGCATTACCCTGGTGGTGATCAACAGCCCCGAAACCCAACGAAATGCTCAAATGTTGGGTTTCGCTTTTGTTCTGAAAGAATATCATGAAGATCGATCCGCTCTACCCAACCTACAAATAATTGCCCCAAAACCAGCAACTTTACTCTATGGCATCCTTTAACCGGCGCACCAGGTGCCCAAAATCCGCCGTGTAGCGGATCTCTTCATGGCGCGGGCGTGGAAACTCAACCTTCAGACCCATCTTGATGCTGCCGGGGCGCTGGGACAAGACCAGGACATGATCCGAAAGGTAGAGCGCCTCGCTGATCGAATGTGTGACCATCACAACCGTCTTCTGGCGTTTCTGCCAGATCTGAAGCAGCTCGCTGCCCATGCGGTCGCGCGTCAGGGCATCCAGTGAACCAAAGGGTTCATCCAGCAGCAGAATATCGGGGTCATGCACCAGGGCACGCGCAATGGCGACACGCTGTGCCATCCCACCCGAGAGATCGCGCGGCCAGGCGTGCTCAAATCCCTGCAGACCAACCAGGTCGATCAATTCCAGGGCGCGCGGATAGGCGTTGGCGCGGCTCAAGCCTTCCAACTCCAGCGGCAGGGTGATGTTGTCCAGCACTGTTCGCCAGGGCATCAGGTTGCTCTGTTGAAAAACAAACCCGATGCGTGGTCTGCCGCCGGAAAATTTCAGCGAGCCGCCTGTTGGCTTGAGCACACCCGCCAGAACACGCAGCAGGGTGCTTTTACCGCTGCCGGATGGTCCCAGGATGCACACAAATTCCTGCGGGTTGACCGAAAAAGAGACTCCCAGCAAAGCGCGCAGACCACCATCATCACTCGGGAAGGTGGCATCCAGGTCACTTACGACCAGAAAGGGCTCAAGGGTTTTTTCAGTCATGCGATTTTTCAGGGCAGAAATTCGTTGCTGAAGGCTGCGTTCAGATCCAGGGCTTGTTTCAACCAGCCCATGCTGAGCAGGACATCCTGCATGTTTTGCCAGGCAAGCGGGTCTGAGACTCCCAACCGTTCTGCCCTCCAGAGTTCGATCGAGGCGAGCAGGATCTTCTTCTGAACTTCCTCATCTGCCGGGGAAAGGCTGGCCAGGTTTTCGACATACTTTTTGCTGATCTGGTAGGCAGCGTCCGGGTTATCGATGGTATATTGCAGACCTTTGAGGGTGGCTTGGACCATGGCGCGCACCAGGGCGGGATCTTCTGCGATGGTTTTCTCGTTGGTGATCAATCCGTTGGAGGCCAGTTGGACATGATCTGCCACGCGCAATTCGTTGACCGCATAACCCTGGGCTCGCAGTTGAACGGGTTCGTTGGCGGTATAGACCGAGACAGCCGCTTCACGCCCCGCCACCAGCGACTCGACCTGGGTGTAGCCGATCGAATCCAGGGTTACATCGCTCTCCTTCAACCCAGCGGCATACAATATGGCTTCAAGACCGACATAGTTGGCGCCATACAGACCCGGCAAACCGATCTTTTTGCCAGCCAGGTCCTGCGGGGTGAGGATGCCCTCTTCCGCCAGTGAGACGATCGAAACCGGGTACTCCTGATACCAGGCCATGACATAGACCACCGGCAATCCCTGGGCACGCGCCAGGGGCACCTGCTCTCCCGAAACGATGGCAAACTGGATCTCATCTGCCCCCACCAGAGCCAAGCCATCGGTTTCCTGGGCATAATCCAGGGTCACATTCAAACCGGCTTCCCGGTAATAGCCCTTGTCCAGGGCTACGTACAACGGGGCAAATTGGATGTTCGGGATGTAACCCAGAGGCAGGCGGATATCCACCAGGTTGGTTTCCGAAACACTTGTGGGTGCGCTGCTGCATGCTGCAAGCAGTATGCTGACCAGCACCAGGACAAATAATGATTTTGATCTCATGGCACTACTCCATTGTAAAAAACCAGGTTTATAGGGTCTTCCCGTGATGATCGGGAAGACGTTTTTTCTCAGACCAAGACCCTGAAGGTTTATCTGGTATGAGAAAGAGTTAATAGATATCCTTTTCAAGATCACTCACGCCACTCCTGCCATGCCAGCAAGCGGTGTTCAAAGAATGCCACCAGGCTGTAGAGCGCCAGCGCCATGACAACCAGGGTGAAAACGGCAACAAAAACCAGGGCGGTATCATACTGGCCGCGACCGACATTGATCAGGAAACCCAGCCCCTGGTTTGCTCCCACCAGTTCGCCCACCACTGCACCGATCACAGATAATGTGGCTCCGATACGCAAACCACCCAATAAGATGGGCAGTGCGGCTGGCAGTTCCAGCAGTCGCAGGGTCTGCCAGCGCGTGGCATGCAGCGATCCCATCAAGGCGTGCAGGGAACGCGGTACAGCCCGCACACCCACCACGGTGTTGACCAGCACCGGGAAGAAGACGATCAGGGCACAGATCAACACTTTGGAGAACATGCCCGGACCAAACCAGATCACCAGCAGGGGCGCTATCGCCACGATCGGGATGGCTTGCATGGCTACCAGGTAGGGAGACAGCAGGCGCTCGAACAGGCGTGACTTGGACAGCAGGTATCCCAGTGCAGAAGCACAGAACGTTCCCGCCAGCAGCCCCAGGCTGATCTCTTCCAGGGTCACCAGGGCGTGTACCAGCAGACTGCCGTCTTGCATTGCACGCAAGAATCTGTTCCAGACCATGCCCGGGGCAGGCAGGATGAAGGCGGGCAGACTCGAATACAGGCTGACCAGCCACCAGGCAGCCAAACCGGTCGCCAGGGAAGCCAGCGCGGTCCATGGAAAGCGGACCCTGGTTGTGCCGGATATCTGGATCTTTGGAAATTGCATGCTTTTCAACCTGATCTCTGCCTTGCACCGCTCCCGACTTAACGGGTGGCGGGAGATGGGGGGGGGTTAAACCCAAAACCCCGCATGGGTTACCTGCGGGGCGATTAAACGCAGCCAATTGTGCACCTGGTTGCCTTACGGCAAACCAGGCTGACAACAAGCCAGCTTTTACCTTCTTTCATCCGGACTGTAACCGTCGGCTGCGAAATTTCATCGCATCCTGTAATCCCGTTGGAAATGGGCGTACTCGTGGGCTTTAACCACCGATCGGGAATTTCACCCTGCCCCGAAGGTCATGACTATTTAATTGTTGTGCCACCCGGCGGGATATCCTCCCGCCATGATGAACATATCTCTATTATACTGCTTATTTGAAGATTTTTCGTGACTGCTCAAGCTGCAAGACCCTAAAGGTTTCTCTGACAGATGAATTAGAACGCTTAGCCTGATATTCATGCTGTCGAACCCTTATTTTTCTGGGGAAAACCTTTAGGGTTTGAGTAGTTACATTTTTTCAATAATCCGGGAAGAATCGCACTTATGCTTTTTCGATGCACTCGACCGGGCAGACGGAGACACACTGGGGTGAATCGTGGTGACCAACACATTCCACGCATGTTGCGGCGTCGATAACATAAATGATGTCGCCTTCCGTGATGGATTCGGTCGGGCATTCCGGGACGCATGCGCCGCAGGAAATGCATTCGTCGGTGATTTTCATTGCCATTTTTATTGCTCCTGTAAAAAAAATAGTGTCATCTTAATGATTCGGGGGAAAGGGGGGTCCGTAAGGTGTTGTTCACAGCCACGAACCCCCCGTCGACCCATTTGGGAGGAGATAGGAGTTGCCAGTATAAAATATCGCATGCGCTGGTTAACGTCAACTGACAAATGTCGCCTGTTTTCAGGTTTTTGTCATTCCCTTGGCTCCAAACGACATAACCTGCATCCCTTTTAAGAGAGAATAATAACTGCTCAGACCAAGACCCTAAAGGTTTCTCTGGTAGAGATATTGGAATGTTCAGCCTGGTATCCATGGTGTTGAACACTCAATATTTCCGGGAAAACCTTCAGGGTCTGAGTAATTACCTGGAATTTTTCTCTTATAATCCCTGCAATATACCATCCGGTCCGATCATGTTCATGAAGGCTTTCACCACCTGCGGGTCGAAGTGGGTCCCCGCCTGTTCCTGGATGTACTTCATGGTCTTTTTTGGTGTCCAGGCTGAGCGGTAGGGACGGTCGGAGGTGAGCGCATCCCATACGTCCACAATGGCAAAAATGCGTGCCGAGAGGGGGATCTGGTCGCCTTTCAGGCCGCGTGGGTAACCACTGCCATCCCATTTTTCATGGTGGCAGTAAGGGATATCCAGCGAGGTATTGAGGTAATGGATCGGAGAAAGCATATTGTAAGCAAGCACAGGGTGTGTGCGCATGGTCACCCATTCCTCATCACTTAACGGTCCGGGTTTTAATAGGATACTGTCCGGAATGCCCATTTTACCGATATCGTGCAGCAAAGCACCCCAGCGTATGAACCTGATGTCCTCGTCAACAGTGCCCATCCGGACAGCCAACTGAATGGTGGTAAGCGCCACCCGGCGTGTATGACCTTCGGTTTCGTTATCACGTAATTCCAGGGCAGTTGCCCAGCCTGTCAATGTGCTGTCATATGCCATTGCCAGGTCTGAGTTGGAGCGTTCAAGGTGGTTGAAGAGCTGCACGTTATCAACCGCAATGGCTGCCTGACCCGCCAGTGTCTCCAGGAAATTGACCCAATCCTCGTCAATTTGGATCGGTTGGCGGTTGAACACCTCCAACACACCCTGGATGTGCCCTTTGGCCAGCAACGGCACACCCCAGTAGGTGGTGAAGCCCTCACTGGGCAGGGATGAGGATTTTTCCAATCCGTGCATTTCTTTTTTAAGATCGGGCACATGGATGGTGCGGCGTTCCAGGGCAGCCTGCCCGGCGAAACCCTCCCCAATTCGCAGGTTGGTATGCTTGAGTGCCTGGCTGTGAAAACCGCGCCCGCTGGTATATTTCAGTGTGGAATCGGTCGCATCCAAAACCAGGATATCCGCTGCATCAACTCCCAGATGGGTGGTGACCTGTTCCAGCAGGACGTTAAGTGTCATCACCAGGTCAAAACTGGCAGATATTGCCATATCCACCCGGCGCAGGGATTCCATGCGCTGCAGGCTGCGATTGATATTTTCAAACAGGCGCACATTGTCCAGGGCAGCCGAGGTCAGGCGTGCCAGAAGTTCGTAGGTTTTGATCTCGGCTTCGGATGGATGGCGAGGCTGGAGACTGCTTAAAGTGATCGCTCCGCTCACAACGCCATCGATCAGCAACGGGAAGGCAAAGAAGGAGTGAACACCCGGGTGTACCAGCACTTTGCGTAAGGCTGGCATCTCCTGGTCAATATTTGAAATAAGGATCGTATTACCGCTTTGAAAAACCCGGGCAGCTTCCGGCAGGAGGGCAATGGGGATTCGTAAACCTGGTGGAACACCCGCTGGCAACCCGAAATGGGCAGCCAGGACGATCTCCTGTGTATTTGGATCCAGCAGCATGACCGTGCAAACCGGGCTGTTGGAAAGCAGGGCTGCCTTGTTAACCAGATTCTCCAGAAGCTCCTGTTCGGTGTGCAGGCTGGTCAATTCAGCGCTCAGGATCTGCAGATCCGACAGGCGCTGGGAACGGCGTTGTTCGGCATCAAATAATTGCGCCAGCTCTGTTTCTGCTGATTTGCGCCTGATAGCCTGCGCCACCCCCCCGGAGATCGAAGTCAGAATATCCACATCGTGTTGCGAATATTGGTTTTCGGTCTCATAATCCTGGACGACCATGACCCCTATGGTCTCGTTGGAAACGATCAGCGGTACACCCAACCAGGAGGGAGAATAAGCGCCTACCATTTCCACCAAGCCTTGTTGGCGAAGATCATCAAAGGATTGAGGGTTAAACAGGTAAGGTTTGGAGTTGCGATAGACATAGGCGCTCAGGGTCTTACCCATCTCGTAGGAAGAAACTTGTTGATCGAATTCATCAACCAGATACGCCAGGTTGAACACCCCGGTGGTTTTGCTGTTGAGTGCAACAAAGAAATTTTTGGCTTTGATCACTTTGCCAATGGCGTGATGGACGATCTCCAAATAATCATGCAGGTCGTCGGTAACCGTCAAACCCTGCATGATCTCCAGCAGGATCTGGCGCTCCAGATCCACCTGTTTGCGCCCGGTAATATCGGTCAGTGAGCCTTCGTAATAGAGTACCCTGCCATTTTCATCGTGGAAGGAACGCGCGTATTCCAGTCCAACGATGGGTTGGCCCTGCCTGGTGCGCAGATGGATCTCCAGGTTTTTTACAACCCCATATCTGTCGATCTCCTCCAGGTATTTGTTCCGTTCATCCTGTGAGGCATACACCTGGGAGGCGTTCGTTCTAATCAATTCAATTTCGCTGTCATAACCCAGCATGCTTACCAGTGCCTTATTCGCCGCCAGGATACTGCCATCAGGTGAACTGCGGTAAACACCAACCGGCACATTATCGAACAGCGAGCGGTACTTGGCCTCGGAATCAAGCAGAAGAACACTCGCTTGTTTGCTTTCAGTAACATCGCGCGCGACCCAGATAACGGCATCCTCTGTCATGGGGGTGACAGTCGTTGCAAACCATTTCTCCTTATCTCTGATCATCAAGGAGTATTCAAAACGGATCGTCTTTTTCGAATTTAAAACCTCGAGTATATATCCGATAAATTGGTCGGCTTCATTGGTCGGGAAGACATCATGCAAAGTTTTCCCGATCAATTCTTCCATTGGTTTATAAAGCAGATCCTGGTTGGTCTCTGTGATCTTTAGATATCGACCCTCTTTATCAAGCATCAATACCAGGTCTGGCATGGCAGCGAATAGGGCGCGCAACTCTGATTCGGATCGATATAAGTCCTCTTCAGCCTGTTTGCGCAGGGTGACATCCCGCACGATTCCCCGGAAACCCGTGCTGCTGCCTTCAGAATTTTTGATGAGGGAGGCAGAACCCTCAATGAACAACTTTTCCCCATCCTTGCAGGTTACTTCCCATTCGATCCCATGAGCCGGCAAACCTGTTCGATAGACCTGGTTGAAACTCTGGAAAACGATATCAAGATTTTTAGGATCAATGTATTGGCGGTAATTCATCCCCATCAATTCCTGCGGGTCATACCTGTAAATTTTCGGCAAGGCAGGGTTAAAAAACGTGAACGTACCTTTCAGGTCGATCTCAAAATAGCCATCTTCGATCGTCTCCAGGATGTTGCGGTAGCGTTCCTCACTTGCGCGCAGGTCATCTTCCACCCGCTGGCGATGGATCTCGGCTTGTTTGCGCTCAGTGACATCCCGTGAGACACCCATGACAGCGTTGACCTGCCCGGTTTTGTTTCTAAGAGGTACAAGTTGGGTATCCAGCCAGCGTTGACCGTCGGGGAAGGTGATCGGGCTTTCAGAAACAAGGGGTTCGCCTGAATTAAATACCTGTTTTAATGCATACCCCTGGCTCTCTGCGAGGGCGGGTGGGAACAGCTCTGTACGTGCCTTGCCGATCACTTCTTCGGGCGTTTTGCCGAATTGCATGGCTGCCAGATCATTGACATATTGCACCTGGTCGTCCTGGTTTATGACAAAGATCATGTCCGGGGATGTCTCTGCCAGGATGCGGTAGCGTTCCTCACTGTCACTCAGCTCGAGCGTGCGCTGTTCCACTTTCTGCTCAAGTTCGCCTGCCCACCCCCTGAGTTGAATTTCTTGAGCCTGCAGTGAGCCTGCCATCTGGTTAAAAGCCTGACCGAGCTTGCCGAATTCATCCGAGGAACGAACCTGGATGCGCTCTTCCAGGTTACCCTGCCCGAGCTGGATGGTTCCGCCTAACAGATCATGCAATGGGCGGGTCACCGTGCGTGAGATGGCAAGAGATGCCAGCGAGCCTGCCAGCAGTACCAATACGCTCACCAGAAGGAAGGACCTTCTGAGAGCCTGCGCCGCCCTGTAGGCTTCCTGTTGATCAATTTTTACTATTAAACACATGTTGCGTTCACCCATCCAACGGTAGACTACAATGGCTGGGATACCGCGATAATCGTCCCCCTCATACACCCCGCTGTTGCGTTCCAGACAGGTATCCACGGCAACTGTATCAATTCCATGCTGTACCACAGTCGCGTTGGTCTGGAGACGCGGCAGGGTTACGAACAGGTGGGAGGTATTCACCAGGAAGGCGTCATCCATCTGGTGCAGCCCTGTACGGCGTTGAATGATGATGCCCATTTCCGTCAGGTCGAGAGAACCAGCCAGCACTGCCAGCAGACTGCCATCGGCAGCAACTATCGGAGCAGCACCCATCATGACATAGCTTCCGGAGGACAGATCATAGATCGGGTTCTCGATAACACTCCCGTCTCGACCCTTGATAAAAAACGCCTCCTGCTCGCGAAACTTGCCCACATCAGCCGGGTTGGTGGAGAGAATGATGCGCCCACTGTCCGCTTCAAGAATTTGTAAAAATTGGAATAAATGCCCCTGACCTGTCCAGTTTTGCAGGTTCCGGTTTATTTCTTCAGTCAACAGCCGGGCTGCCGGGGATGCGGCGGAAAGATTTAGATAATCCTGCAGGATCTCCTGCAGCTGAGGCTGGCTGGCAATATCCAGCATATTGTGCTGGCGGTTCTCCACCCAGGCATTCAGGGCGGCTTCCTTCTCCAGGGAGGTGGCAAGCAATTCGGACACGGCAGCCGAGCGCAGCGAATAGCGCGCATTCAGGTATGCTGGCACGCTCAACCCCAGCAACAGGAGGGTGGCAAAGAGAATGAAGACCAGGGTCAGTTTGAGGGTGATACTTAAGTTTCTTAGCATTTTCATAGGTTGTTCTCTCTTGGTACAGAGATCGTGCTGGAAAGTGACTTCATCTTTGAGAAAGGCGCAAGCGGGTAAATGATCCGATCAGCAAAAAAACCAGTCCGGCTACCAGGGACAAGACAGGCAGAAAAACCTCGATCACAAGCATGCGCAGCAGGGTGGTGCGTGCCAGCTCCAAACGGGCGGCACGCGTTTCGGGAGTGTAGATATTGGTCCATGTATTGAACTCTGCCACGGTGCTGTGGTCCTTAATATCGACCCATGAACTGGAACCCTGATCCTGGTAATTAACCACAATGCCCGATAGCGGCTCAACCCACAGCGTGCCAGTGGCAGTGGTGATCGCCAGGTAACGCTCAGGCACGATCGGCAGGTAACTATAACCGGACGTTTCATCCAGATCGCTCACGGTCATTTTAAAGACATAGACCCGAACTCCCTCCAACATTTCAATATGATCAAAGGTCAGTGATTGCAGACCGATATAGAATGGATCCCACAGGGTGTATTGGCTTTGTGAAACATGGGTGGGGAAGAAGTAATGACCATTGCGCCGCACATTCCCATAATCAGGCAGGTTCTGGCGGGTGCTGCGCTGCACGCCATATAGACCACCAGTCTCAAAATTTACAGTGTCATCCTTAAAGAAAATTTGTAATTCACCCTGGATGATGACCACTTCGGGCAAAGCTGTCAGGGTCTGGTCGATGCGCCGCACCTTCAGCTGGCTGGATTGCCATATGCTGTCAGGAGATTCTCGAAATTGATTTTCCTGTTCATAAGTGGTCTCAATTCTGAAATATCCTGGCAACTGTTCCAGGGCTGGTGCCACCCAGAAACGCAGCAAAACAGCCAGGGTCAGAAAGATCAAGGAAATGATAAAGAGCCTGGTGTAAGATCTCACTTGTAGATCTCCTCCAGGAACTGCATTGTAAAAACATTGTTCACAATTAGAGGTGCGGTAAGCACGCCTTGCTCTCGCAGGGTTTGCTCCATGCCTGACCATGTTTCCAGCTTCATCCAGCCGATGTGATCTTGACCGGTATTGATCAGGGGCAGGCTGGCGGTCATCTGTTCACTTTGATGCTGCAGGTCTGTGTTTGGGTTGTATTTGGAGATCATGGTCGCCACCAGATCGGGATTTTCAATGGCATAGGTCCACCCCTTCAGCGTGGCGCGCAGGAATCGCAGTACCAGATCCGGGCGGGTTGATATGGTATCTTCTGTTGCAAAAAGTGTATCCGAGTAGAAATGGATGCCGTAGTCATCCGGATAGATGATATTGATCTCATAGCCATCTGCGATCGCAGTCAGCACTTCATTATTGATCCAGGCATTCCAAACTTGAACCTGACCGGAGTAAAAAGGCTCGAGATCGCCACCCACATCCACTTCGCTATAATCACCCTGCAAAACGCCTACATTTGCCAGCATGGCATGCAGGATCAATCCGGTCGTGGCGTTATATTGGATCTTCTTGCCTGCAAATTGCTGGGGACGGGTGATACCAGAGTCTGCCAGTGTCATAAAAACCAGAGGGTTGCGCCGGTAAATAACGGCAATAGCCTGCAACGCTTCCCCTTTTTCCCGCGCAGCGATCAGATTTTCAGCGCCAGTGATGCCAAATTGTGCTTGACCGCCCAGCACGGAATTTTCCAGATCCAGGGTTGGACCGCCTTCGATAAAGTTCACCTTAAGCCCCTCCTCAGAATAATAGCCATTCTGGTCAGCGGCATAAAAACCGGCAAACTGGGACTGGTGCAACCACTTGAGTTGCACAGTCACCTCGGTCAGATCAGCAGCAGGGGTGGCTGCGGGGGCACATCCAACCAGGATGAACAGGCTTAAAAACAGGGGTATGATCCAATTGCCTGTCTGAATAGTCTTATGATCCATAATTAACCTTTTTAACAACGGGGTTCGATGCGGGCACTTCATGCTTCAGCAGATTGTCTATGGCAGGCATCAGGTCGCGATACAGCCGGCTTTTGACGACATAGGCATCGGCACCGGACTCCAGTGCTTTCTGGTGATAGGGCTGCTCCTCATGATAGGAGATGACCACGCTGCGGGTATGTGCACAGGTGCGCCGGATCTCCACCAGGCAGGTCAAACCATCCATACCCGGCAGGGCAACATCCATCAGCACCAGGTCAGGCGCAGAAGAAGCCACCATCTGGAGGGCATGTTCGGCGCTTTCAGCCTGAAGAACGGTACTGGACGGGTAAGACAGTTCCAGCAGGTCACACAGGGCTGTGCGCATGGGCTGGCTGTCATCCACGATCAGGATGATCGGGTGATGGGAGTTGGCTGTAGTGGTGAGAAGGGATTCTGGCATAATTGGCATTCATCCGATCAAGAATCCATCGGGATTCTTTCCGATCTATGGGTGGATGGTGCAACTATACCGTTGATGGAGGCTTATGTATGTAGGGAAAGTATGACAAAATTGGTATTTGTGGTTTTCTCGCGAAACAATTGAACAAGACGTAGGTTGGGTAGAGCGTATCCAGGGTCGCCAAAATCAATAGACTACAGAGCGAAACCCAACAATCGAACATTTCGTTGGGTTTCACCCTTTCCTGGGAAAAGCAGCCAGGACCTATGGCGTGTACTTCGCGGGGCTGTGGATCACCGCCCGGGTAATGTCTTGGAGCCCCTCAATCCAACCTACTTATTGGATCAAGGTATCCAGGGTGAGGTGCTTAAGATCTTCGATGGTTTGTGCCTGGTCGATGGAGGGGTGGGCGGGGGCGTCGCGTAGTCTCTGGCGCTGAGCTTCGATCTGGTCCTGTTTGACTTTGTCCTTGTACGCCTTCGACATTTCGATATCCAGGATTAAAAGGCGGGGGAGGCGCGCTGTCCGTAGAATGTCCCTGTGCAGTTCACGCGCCTTTGCCATGTCGTGCCCGATCTTGCCGAGGCCGGCATCACACCAGGCATTGCGGTAAACTCGAGCCGGCAGGTCATTCTTGGTTATGACTTCCCACTTCTGGCAGGTGAGGTCTGTCCTGGCGATCTGCTCTTCGACGAGTTCCGCTGTAAATTCCCTATTAATGCCGGCATGGTCATTCAGGACAATAGACATTATGGCAATTGAGCCATCTGTTTGTACGATCTTGATTAATTTTTGTTCTACCATGGTTTTGTGCTCCTTATTGAGCTCCGAATGCGACTGCCATCCATTCTTCGGGGTCGGTCTTGGCAGGGGTGGCAGGAATGACGTCCCAGGCTTCCATGTAGAAATAACCTACATTGGGAGTGCCAACGATGGAAGGAACCAGGATAGATGAAGTTGAGTTGGCTGCTTTGAGTGCAAGGATGGGAGGGTAAGTATTGGCAAGGAAATCTGTCTGGATCATGACCTGCATTCTTCCTGTGGCTGTGTCCACAATGCTATTGACATTGTATGATTCAAGAATGGTTGTGCTGTTGGCTGTGGCACGCAACCATACTTTGGCAGCCTGTTCGAGATATGGCATCCCTAATAAGCTGATAATCTGTGCTGTGGTCTTTTTTACAAATGTGCCGGAACCAGAGGCATAAAGGAAATCGCCGGCGGCGGTGGCGAGGGCATGTTTGATGTATTGGGTATGATCATCATCTGCCAGGCCGGCTAATCCGCCATGATCGATCTGCCCGCCGTCCCCGCCGGCATGGTTGTGACTGTCGCCGTTGGTGACTTCTCCGGCGTGGCCATGCAGGTCTATTCTGTTCAGTGCCTGTTGGATATTAGAATCATCCTGACTTAGAATGCCGGTGAAACTACTCGATTGGATATTAGTTTCTAATGGACCACCATCTTCCTGATCTCCGCCGGGTGGTGTGTATGGTTTTTTGAACCTGCTCTTGGCGAATTTGGGATGGTAGGGTAGTTGGGTGACGATCTGCAACCAGGCCGGATTAGCTCCCTTGTTGAATATCTCGGTCAGTTCAAAACATCTGACCTTACCATAACTATCTGTAGACACTTTGAGCAAATCCCCCTGTTCAAGACGCAAGTCTGGTCTTTGGGTGTATTCATACATAACCCCATCGAAGACCTTTGCCCACTTCTGGAAAGTCGTGTCAGCTGAGGGATCATCCGCATCGGCGATAAACCCCAGGGATTTGAAGTCTGTGGGTGTTGTGGGTGCATACTCCATGTAACCCGACTCGGCGAACCAGGACAGATTGATGCGGCGATCTATGGTGAGGAAGTACGAGGTCTTTGCATGCGCAAAGGGCGAGTACGTGCCGTCCTCGTTGTTGGTTTCGTTGGAAGCTATGCCGTAGGCATAAATCTTTGAGCTATCTCTTGGGAAGAGGTAAGCAAAGTATTTCTCCTGCAGGATGCCTTCCAGTGAGCGCGCGTCGAGCAAGTCCAAAGTCTTGCCGGCCTCGTAGAACTGCCAGGAATACCAGACGTCGCGTGTGGCGTCAAATGTGATCGTAGATGGGTAACCGAACTGAGAGAAAGCGTCGGCAATGACCAGGTTGGCTGCCCGGTCGGCAGCTATACCGACGACCGAGACAGACGGTAACAAGTCGGCTATAAGATGAGTGCCTTCCTGTTCGTTGTAGGTCACTTCGGACACAAACAGCCATCCACTGGTGACGGTGTAATCTGTGCCGGCAATGGTCAGACCGCGAATGACCTGGATAATGTAAGTCTTAGAGACAGCATTGGAGATCAGCCCACTGGCAAGCAAGTTCTCCCTGACATAGATATCTGCCTTGTTGCGGGTCAGCACGGCATGTGTGGCGTTGTAGTTGCCGAGCTCGCCCATTGATGTGGGTGTGAGCTCCTGCAGGTTGATGTAGAAGATGGGTAAACCTTCTCCGGCTTCGAGAGCAGCCAGGAAAGTGGCGTTTAATGAGATCATAGTATGTAAGCCAGCCTGGCCTTACGGTTGATGATATAGCGGTTCAGCCTGGTCAGTTCGTTAAGTCGTGCTGCGTTGTTGTCTGTTTCAAGAGTTGAGTGGGTGACCAGATAGGAAGCCAGGTAAGATCTAGAGAAGAGCTCATTCGGGACAGCCATCAGTCCGTTGGTTGTGCGGTATGGGTCTGTAGTGATGATGTTCTCCTGATCATAACCGGATATCACAAGCCAGTGGTTGAAATAGCCTTTGATCTGAGTTATGTTCGCATCTGAGAACACCTTGTAGGACACAAGCGGAATGATGGGGCGTCCCTGATCTATCAGGGACCTTATGCTTTCCAGAGATAATGTACTTCCTAGAATGGAAGATATCTCGAATAACAATAAAGCAGCTTGAAGCTGATAGGCATAAGTCCCGATGTCTGTAGTGGGAGCGCCCCATCCCTCCATCTTGTACCATTCGTTGACTGAGACGATCTGGTCTTTGATGGCAGCGACGAGCATCGAACAGCAAGCGGGGCCACAATCGTTGTGGTAGAGCTCAGCTCCGTAAGTCAATTGTGAGAAGAAGGGTATTTCGAGTAGTTTAGCCATATTAATAATTGGTGTCGATGTCTGGATTGTGCCAGGAAGCGGGGGTAAAGATACCGGCGCTCTTCCGGTTCTGGTTTCGTCTGAAAGCTAACTTCTCACCCATGGCGACCTCTAACAGAGAATCACCTGCCAATCGGGCATTGAACTCACTGAGCCAGGCGGAAGAAGTGGAGAGAAGGAATTGCGCCTCATCCGTGTTGAGGTTATTGGCTTCGATCTGGCTGTTGGCGCGCATCAGAGAAGCGTGGCCGGCTGCTCCGATGGCGATCAGTTGTACGTCGGCATCGGGCACGGTGGTGGCTGTGCTGCCTGTGTCGAGCGTGTCGATGGTGTGGATGGTCTCATAGATGATGTAAAGAGAGCGCCCAAGAGTGATCAGTCTGCTTTTTGTTTCGAAAACCCACTGCTCATCAAGCATGTAGGCGTAGAATGGGATTTGTTCTACGATGGTAGGCACACCTTCGCCTATGGTCACTGGCCATAATTCAATTGCCTTGATGGCAGTGGCAATAAAATCAGTGTCCAGTGTTTCCCTGTATTGCCCGGTGGCGTCGTAGGAATAGGATTTGACCAGGGGGAAGAACAGGGAGTATTGTTCTAGTGCGCTTTTGAGAGCCTCGTCCACCAGGGCGTTGGTGTACCTTGTGAGAGAGGCATCATCCAGTAATTGGAGAACCTTTGTTCTAAACTGCGCTAAAGTGAGAGCCATGGTTTTTGTCCTTCCTCCCGGCGGAAACCGTCCGGGACTGCGTAAGAGTGCGGTTTGATTGGTTCAGGGGGAGGAGGTGGCGGCGTGATTTACCGGAGCTCCGACGGCGGAATGAACCAATCAATCCGCTGTTCTTGAATGTTCTACCCTGCCGGAGGCGTAGTACGATGTTTATCTTTAATCTTGGACATCGAAAAAGCTATGGAATTTCCGGCCATCCACGAGCAGGACGATCAGTTCTCCGTTGGCCTGGTTATAGCGCCAACGGAGAACCTCGCCGTTGGCTTGTTTAGCCATAGAGTTGGAAATGACCTCCCATGCTAATTTCTCGTCATATTCAGTTATTACTTTTTTGCCGGCAGGTCCGGGCGGGGTTTTCTTCGCCGCCGGTCCTGGCGGGGTTGTGGTTTTCTTTTTAGCCATTGTTCTTACCTGCCTTTAGTTCAAGTTTTGCTACATCCACGGTTCCCTGTGCTGTAGAAATAGCGGCATCTTCTGTGGCAATGCCGTTGATCACAGCATAAATGACAGGTTGCCAGGAGCCGATCAACCAGATGATATTCTCGCCTGCCTGTTGACTGACATAATGAGCAACGAAATAAGTAATTGTCGACAACATAACGTCGACAACCATAATCCAGAATTTTCTTGATTTTAATAATTTATTCATTTGGGCTCCTTTGTAAGGTTGGTAAATATTCCCATAAAGTTTTAAGATCTGTTGGTGCTTTTTGAATACGAGGTCTTGATTTGCAATTCCATGATCCGCCACCAGCTGAACCAATTTGGCGAAAATTAGAGGCAAATAGAGAAATACCTGGTTCAGTTTGGAGTGTGTATGTAATGACTCGTTTATAGCCGAGTGCGAAAGATGCTTTACATGCTGCTCCATAAAGTTTTGATGAGGCGTTCTTAGTTCCATCAGTGCAGCATCTTGTTACTTCGAGAGTCAAACCATCATCAAGGAAACGAGAGACAGGACGACCGACGGTTATTACACCTACTATTTTTATTCCATCATTTACAGCTATACCGAATTTCCAGCCTTGTGGTGGCAAATGGTGTCTATGGTGAAGTCTTATAAATTCGCAAGCCTCTTTAAAATTTATGGGTTGAGTTGTTAACATTTTATGTTTTTATAAGAGTGGTAGTTGTCTTGGTTCGAATGTTACGATCATATATCCGGATGAATTTTCAGTTGGTTTGTATTGTGAAAGTTCTTCGCACAATCTGATGTTCTCGGGTGTGCGTTCCAGTTCCATACTGATCACGATCTGGTTTTTGAGTATGTCGTCCTTTATGCCTTTCAAGACCATTTGTTCTATTTTCATGTAAGTGCTCCTTTTACTGCAGTAAAGCCACAGGTGGGGGCGGAGGTGTGGTTATCCCCCACCTGTGGGGGAAAATAGACCGTAAGCGGCGGCCTAAATCCTTAGAGTGAAATTGGCGACTGCAGCGAGCAGGTCCACTGTGGTGGTGGCGGCTTTATCGAAGGTGAGCTCCACCAGGACATAGACATCATTATCGATCCACAAGGGGGTGTCGAGAGTGAGTGTCATTTTGTGTTGGTCGACGTCATAGCGTTCTGCAGCTGCGTCGTGGCCAGTGTCGTAGGTGAAGTCCTGAGCAGCGACGACGGCTACGGCTCCGTCCGCTCCGCGTGTGACCTTATTGACCACGGCGGTCACAGCGTCGCAAGCTGCCACCAGGATTTCATAGTCGATCTCGATGGAGGCAAGCTTGGCGCCCTGCAGACCAATCGAGTTTGATGGGATGGTGATGGGGATATTAACGGTGGCGACTTCATCTGTGGCGGCGACGTGCTTACAGATCGTGTCTGTGACCTGGCCGGCGACTTCTGTCCATGTGCCGGTGACACAGTGGAAGAGTGTCGGGGGAATGAATTGGCTTACGTGAGTGTTATGGATCATCTGGTTTTTCTCCTTGTTTGTCCCGACGGAAACCGTTCGGGATTTCATAGTTTGGCGCCCCCCGGATTACCCGGGGGGTTGTACTTTCTCATCGAGTAATCTGCTGAGCAGATTACACATTGGATTTATGAAGAGGTCGGAAGTCCTGCACCATAATGGCCAGGAAGTGACGCACTTTGAGCCGGTGTTCGTCGTTCATGAAGACGGCGGGATCTGTTTCACGATTGGCAATGAAGATCTCCGGCATAAGACCGAAGCGCTCGCCAACGATTATTCCGGGCACGATGGCAGGGTCTATGACTGCCGCCCAATCGGTGGCGTCGGTCCATTCGGGCACGACGAGCGGAACGACATTGCCTTTCAGCAAGTTCTCGGCATGCTTGTTGTCTGTCACGTCCCAGGCATTCAGGAAGGCATCGAAAGCGGTCTTTCTGAGCGCGCGCGGAACCAGGCAGAAGCGGGGTTCGACGGCCATCTTGGAGCCTGTGCCGTATAGGCCTGTGGCCTGTTTGATGAGCATGGGTTGGTTATACATGGCAGCGGCGACCACGTCCCATTCTGCAGCACTGAGGGCTGTGGTCAGCAGGTTCTTATGACCACCTAATGTGGTTACTGCAGTGGCGTTGAAAAGGGCGCCGGTGTCTGCCATGGTGGGACCGACGGCTGAATTGTCGGTGAAGACGGCGGCTATCAGTTTGGACAGGTTTCGGATGGCAGCATTGGCAAGTTCGATGGGGTATTGCCTTAGTTTGCGGGTTTCATCGCGGTCGATGAGCTCCAATGTCAGGGGTATGTAGTTACCGTACTTGACGAAATCGGCTGTCTCGGGGCTATCTCCGATCTCAAGTTCGGTGTACTCTCCCTGTTCGGCGACGGTGGAAAGAGCTCCGACTGTGCCGGTCAGAATGCCGGTGATGGTGTTCAAGGTTTCGAAGTGTTCTACTTTGACGATCTCTTTCCACCAATCGTAACCGGCTCGTCCCATGGCTTCCCACTGCCTGGCCACCACCTTGTTCAGGGCGTTCTTTACCAGGCCGGTAAAGTCGGCGGTGGTGGCAAGCTGAGCGCGCTCGGGATAAAAACCTCCGTGAAGGTCATAATCGCCGGTGGTGAGCAGATAAAGCTCACGGATGCCGGACAGGCGGGCGGGACGCACGCTCTCCTGGCCGGCTTCGCGTGGAGCGCCGAGAAGATCATCGACTGCAGCGACGATCTGATCGGAAGAGGAAACCATGCCCGCTATGCGACCGGGTCCCTTGACCAGGTTGCCGGCTGTGAGAGAAGCGACTTCGGCGCGGGCAGCTTCGATCTCGGCGGTCAGGGTGGCGGGTTGGAAGACCTGACCGGCAAACTGGCGGTAAATCCTGTCCATTGTTACGGCGGGCAGGTTGGAAGATTGGAGAGCAGCGGACAACACGAGGTCTGCTTGTTTCAAAAGCAGGGCGAGTGATGCGCTGTCTTCCCGGGGTATAGGATCACCGGGTACTTCGGGCGTGGTGTTCAGTGTGGGTAATGCCATTTGATTTAACTCCTTTGATATGGTTTGATTCACCTTTAGGTTGGCTAGTATGCTTGTGCCTTCCACGGCGGGCACGTTGACGGCAGATGTTTCCTTGCCGGTAAGACCTGAGAAAATAACTTCACATTCGGATGAATGTCCTTCTGTGTCGATGGGGTAAGCGCGTCCTGGCCAGTGTGAGCAGGTTCTGAAATCCTGGTTACAGATTGAGCAGGTGATCTTCTCGAAGAACCATCCGATTGAGAAGCGGTCGATCTGTCCTTCGATGAGCGACAACATTCCTTTGCGCGTTGTCAAGCGAATGTCTTGTACGATCTTGGTTCCTTCGGTGTAGGAATAAAGAATAGTGCCATCCCTGCTAGCGATATCTTCCTGGTCATGGTTTCGCAGGAAGGGTCTGCCTTCGAAGGATGGAGCGAAAGTGTGTATTTCCCTTTCGTCCAGCCGGTAAAAGTTCCTATTCTTACCGGTCTGGAATACGACGGCGGAAAAATCAAGATGATCTATCTCTCCGCTTTCAATGCCGGCGATCAGTTCTGCTTTTGATCTGCCTCCGTTTTCGGTTGGGTTTGATAAAACAGGGTTGCTCTTGAAAAAATCCATGGGTTTATTCCTCCTGTGGTGCTTGATCTTCTGGTTGGTCGGGTGTAGTGCCGCGGCGTGTGGGGTTGCCGGCGGGTTGTTTGTTCAGGTCTTTTTTCTTACCTTTGTTTGGAACCTTCTTTTCGTCCAGCAATTCTCCGGACATTCTGTAGAAGAGACGCAGGAATTCCGGCTCTTCAATCAGGTCTCGATCGTACAGGTCAGCCAGAGCGGGCTCGATCCTGGCGGCAGCCAGAGAGAGCAAGGAGTTGTCACGTTCGGTGACATCGCCGGCGTTGATGATGATCTCGGGGAGGTCTGGCAGGGAGCGGTCTGTTCTGCGGCGGACTGCCAGGGCGACGTGGAGAATGGTGTCGATCATGGTTTTAAACTGGCGCTGACGATCATCGAAGCGCTTGAACGTCGGTGTGCCGGCGGCCTCGGCTGTGGTTCTTGTGGAGCTCTCGGGTTCTGAGAGGTAGTGCAGGGGCACACCTACGCCGGTGGCTATGAGCTTTTTTACGGCAAGGATGTCATTAGCGGCGTCCTCGCTGCCAAGTTTGGCTTCGAGCACACTCCAAATCTCACTCTCATCTGTGACCAGGACAGTCCCTTGCCGTGGCGGGTTCAGTTCGATCTCTCTTTGCCGTTTGGCTTTCGCTCCTGCGTCCATGAATTTCCCCTGCAGCACGAATGAAATCTGAGAGCGGACATGGTGCAGCACGACCCGATCTGAAACCAGAGTAGATAACCTTCCTATCCAGGGCAGGAGAGGAGAGAGGTCACTCTCTCCGAACTGGCATCCGACCGGTTGATTGATGGGGAAGTGCAGCATGAAAGTATTTTGAGCCCTGTCGTCGGCGTCGTATGCCGGCCAGGGCGTCTCGTTGAGATCATCCTGGATGAAAAAGGTCTCCTGTTGGTAGTCGTTCTCTTTGGTTTGTATCTCCTTGATCCTTTCGGATGGGACGGCACGCACGTAGCTCATGCCGGCTTGATCTACGGAAAACAAGAGAAACAAATCTCCGGACCTGGTCTGTTCGTCAAGCCATTTTGGTAGGTGCTGCTGTAAGAGATTGAGCGGGTGGTTCCAAAATTCCGTCAGGAATTTGGAAGCGCGCTTGTTGGTGCACTCCCATTCGAGCCCTGTCCCGAGCACGAATACATTGGTCAGCTGCACGATCCAACGTGCGATCGGGTTGGTTCTCCACGCGCGCAAAGCCTCCGAGAGAATGGTCACGCGGTCGTAGCTGAGCCGATCTCTAAAGATATCGGCGGCGGTTGATCCGGCGGTGTAGAAGGTATTATCGGTCTCGGTGACGGTAAGGGCGGCGGGGGGTGTAGCGGGGTTGAGGAAAGATCGGAAGCGGTCAATCAGGGTCGGCATGGGCGGTCTCCTGGAAATGGGGGCTGGTTAGCGAAGGTTGTTGAGAAAGAACAGCACCAGGTTGAACAGCGACATGGCGCCGCCGCCGATCGCCAGCGACATCAGCAGGCGGATCTGGGCTGCCAGTTCGATCAGGTTACGGATCTCGTGCGTGTTGGTGCGCACATTCGCTTCCAGGTTGGAAACCTTTTCTTGCAATGCCGCCAGGTCGGTCAGGTTAATTTCAGGCATGTCTTTCTCCTTGTGGGTGATCCTTTTGTCCTTGATAGGGAGACCTGCCGGTCACCCTATGTTCATTTATTCAGCAAGTGCCGCCCCGCTTAAAACAACTGGCAAGAGTCGCATTACGGGGCGACTCTTGCCAGGGTTATAATAGAACATGTTTTCTGTTAATACAAGCTTTTTATGCCAGCAACAAGGACTGACCCTATGGGTGTACCAGATGTGGGGGTTATCTCTATTTAACCCCCTACATCTTGGGGGTGAAGCGGGGTAAACACACCACTTCCATGCAAGTACTTGAAATCACAAGCGCTTTGGTATATAGTATATTTAATATTAAAGCCGGGTAAATACGGATAATAAAAAATAGACATTGAGGTGCACCTTCGCAAGGGTGGCTGAATTTGGCTGCCCCAGGGAGCAGAAAATGAAAACCAAGGATGCTTTTACCAAAACCATGGCAGTTGCAGGAACCCTGTTGGTCTGGTTGCCTCTATTGATGCCGATCCTGCTTGCCGTGGTTTCTTTCTTTAAAAGAAACCTGTTTCGATTTGACTATCTCATACCGGCGGAGCTCTTTCCGGTCGGCTTTCTCGGTGGTGTATTGCTCATTTGGGCAGTCCGCCGAGCACAATTTAAGCAGGGGCTGATCGGCTGGGGCTTGGGCATCGCCATCGGCTCGCTGGTATTCGGGCAAGAGCTTTCCAAACTGACAGGCCTGGCTTCGGGTGCGATGGAACCGGAAGGTTTCTGGTTCGGGATCCTGATCGCCTCGCTGGTGATCTTTTCCCTGGCGATGGTTGCTGCCGGTATTGGAGGATTGCTGCTGCTGAAACATCTCTTCAAGCCGACCCCTTTGGCTGAATAGGACGATCAGGTACACCCAGACAGGCATCGCAAATCGTTGGCAGGGAATACCTTCAGCGGCAGCGCTCTTGATGGAATGATTATTTATTAAGTTTTTCCACCTTGCAGGTTGCATTTTCGTAAAAAGGAGGCATCCGTGAGTAAAAATTCCACCCATCGTTTCTCTTCCCCAACGAAACCCGGTTCAATTGCTATCTTACTGGCGTTCACCTTAATGATGGCGGGCTGTGCTGGTCCGGTGCAACCCGACCTTGATCCTGTCATACCTTCAGGAAATGGAATTATCAATGGGCAGGTGGTTGGAAAAGCCGGACCTGTTTCAGGCGCACTGGTCCAGCTCAATTATCTTACCGACGAGTCCTGTGCGGTTGCCAATGATCATGGGTTGGACATGAATGTCGGACAAAGTGAGGCCGATATTGAAATGCTCAAGCAGTGCCATATTGAATTCGGGCGAATTCCCACAGATGCGAATGGTCAATATCGGTTTGAGTCAGTTCCGCCTGGATATTATGCGATCTGGATCCATTGGGAACAAAACGAAGCTCCCAACGTACCTCTGCGGGATATCCCCCCGCCTGGTTACTATTTCACTACACTTTCAGCCGAGATCGTGGGAGATCACCGCATAGATGTATCGATGAATGAAGAAACACATGGTGTTTATGAGGTTGATGTTCATTTTCATTCATTCGTGTTCTCAGGAGAAGGCGAACTGGTGTTTGATTTCAACTGGTGAATCCATCAGATCAAAGCTATTCAGATCGGAAGGAGGTATTAAATGAAAGAGAAGAACCCTTGGCTGGGTGCTATTTTAAACCTGATTCTTCCAGGACTGGGGCGGTTCTATGCAGGGGATAGGATGGGCGGATGCCTGACCATGATCACATTCCCGCTCTTAATGGGTGCATTGGCAGTTTTCGTCATACCCCTGCTTGTGGCCATGCTGGTTGATGCAACCGGGG
The DNA here is from genome assembly GCA_964370815.1 of uncultured Anaerolineaceae bacterium. GTDB lineage: Bacteria > Chloroflexota > Anaerolineae > Anaerolineales > Villigracilaceae > UBA12087. The sequence continues at coordinate 73,509 of CAYJKQ010000009.1, forward strand.
GAAACTCGGGGGATATCGCGGAGAGCACGATGCAGATTGTCGCCGGGCTGGTGGTTCTCCTGCTCTGGTTGACACTGTTTCCCAGTGGTTACCTGTTTGTAAAAAGGTACAACAAGAAGCTGGCAGCATCCGTACCTGAACCCTACGCAACGAAGGATCAAGATACTCCTGATTCCAAACTAAAAAAGCTCCAGGAGATGCTTAACGCCGGTCTTATCACTCAGGAAGATTACGAGGTGAAGAAAGCAGAGATCCTCTCGAAAATGTAGACAATACAGATACAGGAGCACGGCACAACATCGGGTCCACCCAGCTGCCTTTTTATGTCCTGTCCATTTGTCAAGTTTAAATAACATCGCTCGTCGTCTTATTGACAAATTGCGAAGAAGTTGATATGATCTGTACATCACGATGAGAGGGCACACCTAAGGTTCCGTCCGAAGGGTAATCCCTCTTTTTTTATTTAAACTCCAGTTTAACCCTAAGGTCAGAAACATATACAAAATAGCTGCTATATTTTTTTAATAACGAAGAGTAACTAAACTTGTTCGGGATAAAAATATGGAATAGTTTTTTCTGCTTTTCAAGATATTCGATCAGACAATAATAATCTCCATCCCCGGTCACGATAAGACATTGATCATAGTTTGGGAGCTCAATCATCGAATGAAGAATGAGTTCAGCATCAACATTGCCTTTTATAAATTTATTTTTTCCTTTTGAATACTCCAGAGTGGGTTTGAAAATTAATATGTAACCGTATTCTTGTAGAGATTTGTACAGAGATTCGTTTCCAGGGACAAAGCCAATAAATAAAAAGGCTTTCTTTACTTTGTATTTGTCCTTTAAATAAACCAGGAATCTTTTAAAATCCAACTTCCAACCCTTGTATAATAAATCTCCGGAAGCTGATTTCTGAATATCATTTTGAATGGATAAATTCAGATTTTGGCTGTCTATAAAAGCATAGATCGTTTTCACTTTATCAACCATCTTATTCTTACTCTTCTAATGAAATTGTGTGCGACCAATTATAGTGCATAAAAAAAACCTTCCCGCTTAGAGCAGGCGGGACCTACGGGACGCTCGGCTTGGAGTAAAATTACTACCCATAGCAGGCATGCCGCAGGCTTGAAAGAGACCGGTAAGCAGTGGGCTTTTTTTCAAGGAGCGTGTCTTAATTGCCGCAACAGTGCTTGAGTTCACGCCAAAATTTTAGAATGCAAATGGAGCAATGCTCCGGTCAACTCGGGAGGAGGAAATTCTGATGAGTGAACAGCAGGTCAACAACCCGTTGCACGGCATCACGCTCGAGATGATGCTCAAGCGCCTGGTGGCACATTACGGCTGGGACGGTCTGGCAGGGCGCATCCGCATCCAGTGTTTCATCAATGACCCGTCGCTCAGATCCAGTCTCAAGTTCCTGCGCCGCACTCCCTGGGCTCGTACCAAAGTTGAGAGCCTGTTCCTTGAACTGCCACCGGACAGCGGATCGGTCAACCCAAAGCATGACTGACCTGCTGCGCAATATCCTGCTGGGTATCTCGCTGGCTGCACCGATCGGACCATCCGGGCTGGCGGTCATCCAGGCGGGTCTGCGGCACGGCTTTGTGCGTGCCTTCGTGACCGGTCTCGGTGTGACCCTGGCAGATGCCACCTACCTGCTGCTGGTCTTTTTCGGGTTGTCCGGGCTGATCGGCATCCCGCTGGTCAAGGTCCTGATCTGGTCGCTGGGTGCGCTGGTGCTCATCTACCTGGGGGTTCAAAGCATTAGAGAAGCCTTCCGCAGGGTGGACCTGGGGCAGGCTGTTTTGCCGCGAGCCAGAAACCCGCTCCTGGCTGGCTACCTGGTCAACTTTTCCAACCCCATTGCCATTGTCTGGTGGCTGGGTGTGTTCGGTTCGCTGCTGGGTACCTCTGCCGGGGATACCAGCAGGCTGGGTGCCCTGCTGGGCAGTTCAAGCATCCTGGTCGGGATCCTGATCTGGCATACCAGCGTCTCGCTCCTGACCCACTGGGGCAAGCGTCTTCTGAATGGCAGGCTGGTGAGCGTCATCTCCGGGCTGGCCGGACTGGCGCTGGTGGGCTTTGGCTTGCGCTTTGCCTGGCTGGCTTTCGCCACGCTGATTTAGTGGCATTCCCGCCAGGTCGGCGAACCTTCGGATCTTTGGCAGGTTGGGTTGAGGGGCTGATAGTTTCAATAAGAAAGAAGTTATGATATAACAACGGGAAAAGCGAGCCTCATTTTGGTTGGATGTTCACAGGGAGTTTCACTTCTTTGTTTTCTTGATCTCTTTCAGGCAATAATTGGTGCGAAAGGATTTTACTATGCAGCTTACGGTCATCATCCCGGTCTATAACGAAAAAGCAACCATCCTTGAGATCGTTAATAGGGTGCTGGAGACAGGGTTGGCTTATGAGATCATCATTGTCGATGACGGTTCGCAGGATGGTACGCGCGAGATCCTTGCACAATTAGATAGGTCCGGGATCGTACACGTTGTCCTTCACTCAAAAAACATGGGAAAAGGTGCTGCAGTTCGAACTGGCATGGAACAGGCAACCGGGGATGTTCTGCTGATTCAGGACGCAGACCTGGAATATGACCCGCAGGAATACCCCAATTTGCTCAAACCCATTATTGAAGGTAAGGCAGATGTTGTCTTTGGTTCACGGTTCTTGGGGGCGGAACGAAGACCGATCCTTTATTGGAACATGGTCGCCAACAAGATCCTTACATTTGTGACGAATATTCTCTATAACAATATCATCTCCGACATGGAAACTGGTTTTAAGGTGTTCAAGCGATCTGTATTAAAGGAAGTGATGCCTTTGCATAGTAATGGTTTTGATTTTGAACCGGAGTTCACCGCAAAACTTTTTAAACGCAAGGTAAGCTTGTTCGAAGTACCCATTGCTTTTAATCCCAGGGATTATTCCCAGGGCAAGAAGATCAAAGCCAGGGATGGTTTTCTGGCACTTTGGACGCTTGTGAAATACCGGTTTATGGACTAAAGTGATAAGGAACTATTCAGACCCTAAGAAAACCTAACAAAACCTGTCATGCTGAGGAACGAAGTGACGAAGCATCTCCTCATTCCTCAAATAATGAGATCCTCACCTGCACTGGCATGCAGGTGCAAGTGTCGCTTCGCTCTGGATGACATAAGGCAGTTTTGTTAGGGGCTCTAAAGGTTAATCCATATAAAAAGAGTGATTGCCAGTATGAATATCAGCCGAAATGTGCAAATTTTTCTGCCAGAGAAACCTTTAGGGTCTTGGCTTGAGCAGCTACGAGTTAAGTTGTTATGGGGATCGACATATTTCCCCGAAAGAATAATGGGCTTTTTTCTTATGGACAGGGTTGCCGGGCATCATCCAATGAGTTGAGGAAGTTGTGCGAAACCAGTGAATAAAACATCCACAAAAGCCATCGCATGGATCCTGATCGTTATCGTTTCTTTGGTCGCAGGGATCATTGGCACTTATGCAACCATGAATGGACCCTGGGGATATACGGATCCAGTCGTCTATATTTCATCGGCACGGAACCTATTAAATGGAAATGGGATCGGCTATTTTGAGATGAATGGGGAATTTAATCCACTCTCGCAATACCCTCCTTTTATTCCGCTATTATTGGCGTTCATTGGAACTTTCCACGTCGATCTTGTGATCGCATTCCGTTGGATCAATATTGTGACTTTTATGGCTACGGTCTTCATCTCTGGCTGGATATTCCTGCGTTATACGACTCAACCCATATTTGGGATCCTGACAAGCGTTTTGATGTGTGTCTTTCCATTCATGGTGACCATGTTCAGCTCAACTTACTCTGAACCGGTGTTTATCTTTTTGATAATGGCAGGCGGGGTACTGGTTTTCGAATATCTTCGAACCGAAAAAGATCTGTATTTATTTCTTGGCGCGCTGCTGATCGGGTTGGTCCCACTGACACGATACATAGGTGTTTCCATTCTGGCTTCCACTTCGCTGTTTATTCTTTTCTTCACCCGCGGAAGTATTAAAATGCGCCTCTGGAAAGCAACCAGGTTCGGGGTGCTGGCAAGTATTCCAATTTTGGTATGGTTGTGCCATACCTACGGAATGCCAGGCTCAAGCATTGGGAGATGGTCCGTCAACCCGAATATGGTTGATATCTCCGGAAAATTCCAGGAGTTTCGCGCTTTGTTCATGGATGCGATCTGCAGGTGGCTCCCGGATCAATTCCAGGCAACGATCAATTCCGTTCGATATGCCACCCGTTACCTTATTCTGGGGATTGGAGCGCTGGTCTTTGTTGCCATATCTCTCACCGCCGACCACCTTTTACGCCATACCCCCAACCACAAAAGGTCGGATAGCGGTTTTCTGATACTAATTTATTTTGGTATTTCCGCCACTACCTTCCTCGTGTTTTTGATCATCTCATTTATTTTTTCACACCCAAATGTGGCAATAGACAACCGGATGTTATTGCCATTTTTTGTTCTCTCGATAATGTGCCTGTTTGCTGGAATTGCCTTGTGGCAATTTACCGTACCGAAGGATAGAATTCCCTGGTTGCAGATCATTTCTTTTCTGCTGGTTGCGATCTATGCTTATTGGATGATCCCGGAGACGAGGGAGGCAGCTGAACTGTATCACTCGGGCATGGGTCTGACTGCCGATAAATGGCGGGCATCACAGATGATCCTTGCTGTAAGGTCCCTGCCGGACGATCAGCCTGTGATCTCCAACGATTGGGAGCTGCTTCAATTATGGACGGGGCGACCCGTATCCGGTTTTTGGAATACGCTCTCCGGCGTTCCGGGTCAACCTTCTTTTTGTAAAAAAGGTGCTGTGTTGGTCTTATTTCCTGACTTTCAGGAGCAGCTGGAAGAAATCTTTGAGACTGAAAGTTCGCAGACATTAAAAAATAGTATCGCGGCGTTACCCGTGCGGGGGGAATACTCCGATGGGATGATCTATGCATGTCCCTGAGCTTATTTGCTTGGTGGATCTCCCGTCATTTAATTGAATAATACGTCGGTTGGGTTTTGCCAACTACTTGTTGGGTTTCACTTTGGTATTGAAAGAATATCAACCTCTTCGATCCGTTCAACCCAACCTACCGATAATCCGAAAGCGTAGGTTGGGTTGAGGGTGGGTCTTCCACCCAACCTGTGCAAAAAACGCCAAGCCCAAAACCCAACAATAATTGACGATTTCTCCTATAATTATTGCATGGAATAGGTTGTTGGGTTTTGCCAACTACTTGTTGGGTTTCACTTTGGTATTGAAAGAATATCAACCTCTTCGATCCGTTCAACCCAACCTACCGATAATCCGAAAGCGTAGGTTGGGTTGAGGGCGGGTCTTCCACCCAACCTGTGCAAAAAACACCAAGCCAGCCAGAGATTAATAAACAAAAAAACTCCTGCCTTTCAGCAGGAGCTTCTTATAATTTCGATAATTTCAAACAGAATGGTCATTCTTCAGCAGGGAGGGGAGCATTCTTTTTGGAGCGGTACGTGATGCGCCCGCGGCTCAAGTCATAAGGTGTCATGTCCACTTTGACCCGGTCTCCCAGCAGGATGCGGATGTAATACTTGCGCATCTTGCCTGAAAGATAAGCCAGGATCTCGTGCCCATTATCCAGGCGCACGCGGAATTGAGTGCCGGGCAGTGCCTCGATCACCAATCCTTCGACCTGAATTGTACCTTCCTCTTTTGCCATAAATTTCTCCGATCCGGTTAGCTGTGGAGCAACCGATTTCTATTCCTCGTATTCGCGGACTTTTCGTTTTGAGCGACGTATGGCTTTTTTCTTGTCCATGCGGCGTTGCTCGCTCTTGGAGATGAACCAACGCTTGTCGCGGATCGAGCTTAAAATTCCGCTTTTGATGATTTTCTTGCGAAAACGACGGAGCAGATTATCCTGCGATTCGTTGTTACGTAAAGTAACACCTGTCAATTAAATTCACCTCCTTTTGTTTTTATTGTAAGGTTTCTTCCTCCAGGACCTCGTTGTTCCGAAGCAGGAAATAAAAAACCCGGCTTGTCCACACTCAGCCGAGAAGAAAAACAACCCAATCAACGATCTTGTGATCTTCAAAAAATAATGGCTGTGCACACTCCTTGACTACGCCTCAAAAGAAAAAAGGCAATCATCGACAGGCTGGTCTGTGAACGGTATGAATTATATCACATTCGGGAAGGTTTTGGAGAATTATTTTTTGTGGAAAATGGATGACTGCAAACGTCCCGCAGATTTGGCTGGAAGATCGTTGTGCCTGGGTGGAACCTTCCCGCTTAGATCACGCGGGACCTTGTGCTTTAAGAAGTGACAATATCATCCAAAGACAAAAGTAATGCCTTTGCAATAGCCTGTAGCACACCGGTTGATCCCTTACGCTTACCGGTCTCGAGCTGAGATAGGTATGGAACACTAATCCCTCCTGCTTCAGCTAATTCTGATTGTGTTTGCCCACGATATTCCCGCCAGACCTTTATCGGATTCTGACCATCAAGCAAGGCATACACAACATCACTCGGGATAAGTTCTTCTTCTCCGCGCTCCAGGGCAGTTTTAATGGAATCATAGTCGTGTATATCCTGCAACATTTCAGCCTGCTCGACTAATTGTAGATATGTTTCGTAGGGAACAACAGCCCATTCGGGTTTTCCATTGCTTTCAATTATTTGTATGCTCATCGGTACACTTCTCCGCGTGGGGCAACTTTTAGAACTATGATCACCAATTGCTCTTTCTTTATCTCGTAAATTACTCTCCAGTCGCCAATCCTAAAGCGATACCCCGGGCGGTTTTGTAGTTTTGTTGCATTAAGTGATTTGGCGAAGGGATCAGCGGCAAGTTGAGTCAATTTAGTGCGTATCAGATCAGAGATATTCTTCGGGATGCGCTGGAGAGTCTTTGCAGCTTGTTTGGTGAAGATGATTTTATACACACCCCATATTAGCACAATGCTAATAATATTGCAAGTTATTATTTGCAGATAGTTCGCGGTTATTTCTCGTTTGGAAGAGCCGCCCTAAACGTCCCGAAGGTTTGGATAAAAGTTTGTCGTGACTGGGAAGAACCTTCCCGCTTGGATCACGCGGGACATTCTGCGAAGTCCTCGACCCGTAGGGGTAAGGGGGGACGCTTTTCTGCGTCCATTTGTAATTAAAATATTTCCATGATATAATATTTTAGGTATTTTCGGAATTATGGATAAGAACCTCTCCCGCCGGCAACAGGAAGTTTTGAACAAATTATTGGATCTCTATCTTGAAGAAGGAGAACCGATCCACTATACCACCCTGGCAAAACACCTTGGCGTCGGAGGGGTCAGCGCTTATGAAATGCTGCGACTGCTGGAAAAGCATGGGTTGGTTGAGGCAGCCTACCTGCGCCCTGAGCCAACGAGCGGACCGGGTCGTTCACTGGTGGTTTTTTGCCCCACACCTTCTGCAACACGACGTTTGAGGCTGCCGGTAGGTATAGATCTGCCTGGCATGGAAGAATGGGGGCTTTTTAAAGCACGCATTTTAAAACAGATCCAGGAGTACCGCGGCAGGAATTATAGAACACTGATGGATGAGTTGCTCGAGCATGTTCAGGATCAACCAAGCTCTCTCCCCAACCTGGCAGGGATCGCGACAGCAATTTTGATTAATTTGAAGATCCTGAATGCAAAAGATGAAGTTTCAGAATTAAAAAGCTCTTTATCCAAAAAAGGATTGCCAGGGATTGCAAGCCTGAGTGCGCTGATCGGACTGGGCATTAATTTTTCAATCTCCAAACGCCTGTATTCCCGTTTGGAAAGCCTGTTATTGAACCGTGCAGGGCAGATCATGACTGCCATCGCTGCACTTAATGGCGAGGCGGTCAGCAGATTAAGGAGCCTGCTGGGTGAAGTTGCCAGCAATCTTTAAGGAACAAGTTTTTTTTAGAGTATTTTTTCGTTTTATTCGGAAATTGTGATTGGGAACCTCAAGCGAGGTCACACACCCACCTTCCCTCAAATAATTAAGATGTTATCAATTTATCTATGGAGAAACCAACATGAAAAAACAGAAAGTAGCAATTATCACTGATGGAGCCTGTTCCCTGACGCCCGCCATGGGGAAGGAATTCGGTCTGCATGTCGTGCCGGTGCATGTCAGCTTCAACGGGAAGTCGTACAAATCCGGGGTGGATCTGGATGCAGATGAATTCTACCGTTTGCTGCGCACCAGCAAGGACCTGCCCACCACCTCCCAGCCCACCGCGCTGGATTTTGTGAACGCCAACACGCAACTGGCTGAAGAGGCGGAAGAGATCGTGACGATCGTGGTATCCCACCATTTGAGCGCCACGCTCCAATCTGCACAGATGGCGCAACAGGAGTTTTCGACTGTGCCTGTGCATGTGATCGATTCCGAATCGGTCTCGCTTGGTCTGGGCATGATCGCGATCGCGGCTGCACGTGCCGCGGCTGAAGGACAGAACGCACAACAGATCCTGCAACTGGTGGAACGCATCAAGAAATCCATCAACATCATTTTCACCGTGGATACGCTTGAGTACCTGCATAAGGGCGGACGCATCGGCGGTGGAGCGGCTTTCCTGGGGTCAGCGTTGAAGATCAAGCCTATTCTCTATGTCAAAGATGGCCGCATCGAGCCTCTGGAAAAACAGCGCACGCAGACACGCGCGATCGCCCGAATGCTCGAGCTGGTTGAAGAGAAAGCTGGCGGATCAAAGACCCATTTTGCCATCCTGCATTGTGACGCTGAAAAAGAAGCGCAAGAACTCGGCGAAAAAGTCAAAGCAAAATTCAATTGCGCCAGCCTGGTCATTTCTGAGGCCGGATCGGTCATCGGTACGCACGCCGGACCGGGAACGCTCGGCGTGGTTTTCTATCCAGATACATTCTGACGATCGCCAGCGATCACCCGATCCAGCTTTAGTTCATTTTCTGGCTGAAAGCCGGATGGCTGTGCCTTCCACAAGCGTGGAGGCTCCCAAGCCATCCGGCATTTTTTCCCATCATGTTCCTCCCCTGGCAGGTGAAATAGGCAGTCCCACCACCTGTTTTTTCTTGCTTTATGCTTCATTTTTGATCGCTTTGGAAGGGTAAAAAATCCTTCCCCACAGGCGATACACGGATGAATTCCAGGTGCGGTGTGGTAGAATCACAGGTATGCAAATAGAAAGATCAACTCTGCCGCGACCGCCAGGGCTGGTAGCTGCCCTGGCTGCCGGTTTTGATATTACAGCCAATCATATTGCTCTCATCCTGATGCCGATCGTATTGGATGTGTTCCTTTGGCTGGGGCCGCGCCTGCGCATGAAAACTTTGCTGGGTCCTGTCATGAACGAATTGGCAACTACAGCCATTCCGGTTCCAGCTTCCCTGCCAGATGCAGCCAGTATGCAGCAACTCTGGTCTGAATTTTTAACCCACTTCAATCTATTCGGGTTATTGCGCACTTTTCCACTGGGAGTCTCCAGCCTGATGAGCGCAGGTGTGACGGATCAATTACCGCTCAGCGCACCCCTCACCTGGCAGGTTTCCTCTTATTCAGGGATGCTGGCAAGCTGGTTGGTGATCATCGTGAGCGGCTGGCTGCTCGGCAGTCTCTATTTTTACTGGGTGTCCGGCATAACTTATGCGAAGGATGAAAAACGCTCCCTGAAGCGTTCTCTGCTGCAGGGTGGATTATTGTCCATTACCTGGTTGGGGTTGGCTCTGCTGGCAGGCTTGCCATCCCTGCTGGGATTTTCCCTCCTGGCGCTGATCAGTCCCGGGCTGGCTCAAATTGGCATCTTCATTATTATGCTGCTCGCCATCTGGATCATCCTGCCGGTCTTTTTTTCTCCTCACGGCATCTATGCCTACCAGCAGAATGCATTTGCCTCCATCCTGCAAAGCCTGCGCATGGCGCGCTTTACCCTGCCGACCAGTGGTCTGTTCCTGATGAGCAGTTTTTTGATCAGCGAGGGGCTGGGTTACCTGTGGAGAATTCCCCCGAGCGAATCCTGGCTGACACTGGTTGGAATTCTCGGGCATGCATTCATTTCAACCAGCCTGCTGGCTGCCAGTTTTATTTATTATCGGGATATCAACCTGTGGTTGGAAGCAATCATTGAACGATTAAAAGCAAGACAAACACCTGTTGAGAAACCTGCCTGAGAAGCGCGTGGTTGACAGCGTTCCATAATTTCAAACGGTAGGACCACCACCAGGTTCAGCAAGCTACCCCCGGGCGCGCCATCGCAATACTTTGCAATGAGCCTGCCGGACAAGTTGTAGAAAGTGGAATTAATCATCTTTTTGTTAATTTTGGCTTACCTGGTCTGCGGGTTTGGATCGAGCAGATCAACTCCTGCCGGAATATTTTGGAGGCAAGCAAGTGGCAATTGATAAAAACACAAGTTACGATGCAAAAGACATCCAGGTCCTGGAAGGCCTGGAGGCAGTCCGGCGCCGCCCGGGCATGTATGTGGGTGGCACGGATATCAAGGCTTTGCATCACCTGGTCTATGAAGTGGTGGACAACTCGGTCGATGAAGCCCTGGCCGGGGTATGCACCCATATTGAGATCACCATCCATGCCGACAGCAGCGTAACCGTGACAGACAACGGGCGCGGCATTCCGGTTGGCATTCACCCCGAGAAGAAGAAATCCGCCCTGGAAGTTGTCATGACCGTGCTGCATGCCGGTGGCAAGTTTGGCGGCGGCGGATACAAGGTGTCCGGCGGATTGCATGGCGTGGGAGTTTCTGCTGTGAATGCGCTCTCGGAATGGTGTGAGGTGAGTGTACGCAGGGAAGGAAAGGTCCACTTTCAACGCTATGAACGCGGCTATCCCCAGGGCGAGGTAAAGGTCATCGGCAAGGTTAAACCCGAGGATACAGGCACTTCCATCATCTTCAAATATGACCCGACCATCTTTGTAACTGAACAAATGGATTACCGCTTTGACACGCTGTCGCAGCGTTTTCGAGAAATGGCTTTTGTGACACGCGGCATCACCATCAACTTTGTGGACGAACGCAGCGACCGAAAACTGACCTTCTATTTTGAGGGCGGCATCACCTCCTTTGTGCGCCACTTGAACAAGAACCGCGACACCCTGCACCAGGTCATGTATGTTGAAAGAGAAATTGACGGCATAGGCATTGAGACAGCCATCCAGTTCACGGATGCCTACACCGAATCGGTTTATTCGTTTGCAAATACCATCAATACCATTGATGGAGGCACCCACCTGACCGGTCTGCGGTCTGCCTTGACACGCGTCATTAATGACCATGCCCGCAAGAATAACCTCATCAAGGATGCCGACCCCAACTTTTCGGGGGAGGACACGCGCGAGGGCTTGACCGCCATCGTCAGCATTAAACACCCGGATCCACAGTTTGAGAGCCAGACCAAAGTCAAGCTGATGAACCCGGAAGTGCAGACCATTGTCCAGCAGGTGATCGGCGAGGCTTTCGCCACCTTCCTGGAGGAAAATCCGCAGGCTGCCCGCGCCATCGCCAACAAGTGCCTGACCTCGGCGCGCGCCCGGGATGCAGCCCGCAAGGCACGTGACCTGGTCATCCGCAAATCTGCACTGGAGAGCATGACCCTGCCCGGAAAGCTGGCGGACTGCTCGGAGCGTGACCCGGCCCGAACGGAGCTTTACATCGTGGAGGGAGACTCGGCTGGTGGTTCTGCCAAACAGGGCAGGGACCGCCATTTTCAAGCCATCCTGCCCTTGCGCGGCAAGATCCTGAATACCGAGCGCGCCCGCCTGGATAAGATCCTGGGAAATAACGAAGTCAAGGCGCTCATTTCAGCGCTTGGCACCGGCATTGGTGATAATTTTGACACGTCCGGTTTACGTTACGGGCGGATCGTGATCATGACCGATGCAGATGTGGACGGCAGTCATATCCGCACCCTGCTGCTGACCTTCTTCTTCCGCTACATGCAGGCTCTGATCGATGAAGGTCACCTGTATATTGCCCAGCCGCCGCTCTATCGCATTGGACACAAGAACCAGGTCACTTATGCCTACACCGAGGCTGAGAAGGATAAGATCATCAAGGACATGGGCATCGATCCTGAAAAGATCAGCATGTCACGTTACAAGGGCTTGGGAGAGATGAACCCGGTCCAGTTGTGGGATACCACCATGAATCCAGCCAACCGTACCCTACTGCTGGTGACTGTGGAAGATGCAGCCGAGGCGGACCGCACTTTTGACATGCTGATGGGGGACGCGGTCGATCCACGGCGCAGGTTCATCATTTCGCATGCTGCCGGGGTGCGCAATTTGGATGTGTAGGTTTTTTTGAAGTGTTTAATTTTTAAGAGCAGTCAGGGTTTTATGAACCTGGCTGCTCTTTGATTTGATGATGAAACCCCCGGATGTTGGGTTTCGCTTTGGTATTAGTAAAAAATGGTGATTGTTCGGACCGCTCTACCCAACCTACTTACTATTACCTTGACTCAACACTAAGCATAGTGTACACTGGTCATAGTGTATATACCTAAATCGGGAGAAATGAAATGCTCAAGAATATTACTTTAAGTGCTGAGAAAGCATTGATCGAAAAGGCCCGCCGGCGCGCTGAAGCACGTAAAACGACCCTCAATTCTGAATTTCGTCGCTGGCTATCGCAATACGTGGATCTTCCCCAAACCACTGGTGATCTCAGCGATCTGATGGCTCGACTTGATTACGCCAAACCTGAGAAAACATTTACGCGGGATGAAATGAATGAGCGCTAAATACTTCCTGGATACCAATATCATCATCTACAGCTTTGATGACAGGATGCCAGAAAAGAAAACCCGCTCGCTTTCGTTGATCGCTGAGGCATTGCAAAACGGGGATGGGATCATCAGCTGGCAGGTGATCCAGGAATTTCTGAACGTGGCAACCCGAAAATTCAAGGTGCCATTGAAACCGGAAGATGCCAGGCTCTATCTGCAAAAGGTCTTGCACCCCTTATGCCAGGTTTTTCCAGACCTGGATATCTACCAGGACGCCTTGAACCTGCAAGAAAAGATGAATTATTCATTTTATGATGCCCTGATCCTGGCTGGAGCGCTGCGAGAGGGATGTACCATACTCTACTCCGAGGATCTGCAGGATGGGCAGCAAGTGGATGGGTTAAGAATTGTGAACCCGTTTAATTAGAGCGAATTCTTCCAAATATTATATGATGGAAAAGTAGGACTGAGATATTGGCTCCAAAGAGCTTTGATCAGAAAAAAATGGTGTGAAATTTATTATCCAACGAGGAATGGGTATGGCAATATTGAGTAATAATGGTATAATTATTATACTATGACCTTTGAATTTGATTCGTCCAAAAGTCAAAGGAATCGAGAGAAGCATGGCATTGATTTCGATGAGGCGCAAGCTCTGTGGAATGACGAAGCTCGCCTCGAAATACCTGCCAAAACGCTGGATGAACCGCGTTTTCTCGTAGTTGGAAAGATCAACAACAAATATTGGTCAGCTGTAATTACCTATCGAGTTGAGAATATTCGCATCATCTCGGTCAGGCGATCACGTGATGAGGAGATAGAGATCTATGAAAGCTTCTGAATTCGATAAAAAATTTGATAATAACGAAAATATCGTTGCCGAACTTGATCTTGGGCGCGCTCGTCGACCCGGAGAAGAAATAAAGCGGATCAATTTGGATTTTCCTGCCTGGATGTTGGCTTCTCTGGACCGGGAAGCACGCCGCCTGGGCGTAACCCGCCAGTCTGTCATAAAGATGTGGCTGGCAGAACGTTTGGATCAGGGATAATAAATAGAAGTGGCAAAGCGGGGAGATATTTTTTTTCTAAGAACGAACTTATGGGTATTTTTGATCTGCTTTACTGGAGCGGGGATCACTCAAGGTTAAATGAATTTAACCACAAAGACACGAAGGCACCAGGCAGAAAAAAACTTAGATTCTTTCTTCGTGTCTCTGTGTCTTCGTGGTAAAAATTTTCTACGATAGCTTCTTTGTTCTTTTGACCCGTTTTTTGAAGCCGTGGTAGCTTGGAACATAGATGCCGTGGATGGTGCACATGCGTTGATCGAGCATGCGGGACAGGATGCGGGCATCCATTTTGTCCAGCTCATCCGCCGTGGTGATGATGGTGGGCAGAGCGGCTATGTAGCGATAATTGAACAACTGGTGCAGCTTGTCACGCACCCAGGGGGTCATGGATTGGGTACCGAGATCATCCAGAACGAGCAGCGGAGCGGTGCGGATCTCTTCAAAGCGCCGGTCGTAGGAGACCTTGCTGTCATGGCTGAAGGTGGCGCGCAGGTGATCGAGCAGGTCCAGCCAGACGATGAAGAGCGGCGGGTCACCCAACCCGGCCCGGTAATTGGCGATGGCCGCTGCCAGGTGGGTCTTGCCACAACCGTAGGGGCCGAGTAACACCAGCCAGCCGCGCGGTTTTTCTGCATAGGCATGGGCAGCCTGGATGGCTTTTTCGAGCGATTTCAATTCGCTTGCTTCCAGGTTTTCATCTCCCCTGTCGGAGATGTTCCCGAAGGTCTGGTTGATGTGCAAGCCGAGCGAGGAAAGCTCCGGGTTGCCGGTATCATCCATCGGACGGCGGTAATCGGGTGCCTGGATGCGGATGATGCTGACCAGCTCGGGGTCCTGCAGGCGTGAGCGGATGCGCGCTTCGATCTGGTCCAGCGACAGGTTGGTGGTGATGACAACAGGCAGGTGGTTGATGTATCGGTAGTTGATGATCTGGAAGAGTTTTTCGCGCGCCCATTCGGTGGCATTCTGGGTGCCAAAATCATCCAGCACCAGCAGGGCTGAGCTGCGGATCTCGTCAAAGCGCTGTTCGAAGGTGGTATCTTCGGCATCGTAAGCAAAACGGAGGGTATCCAACAGGTCGGGAACGGTCAGGAAGAGGGTCGGAACACCCACGCCAACCGCAAAATTGGCGATGGCTGCAGCCAGGTGGGTCTTGCCACAGCCGAAATTGCCCATGATCAGCAACCAGCCTTCCAGGTTGCCGGCATACTGGCGGGAACGATTGAAAGCCAGCTCAAGCGAATTGGTGTGCACTTCACCCAACCCGATGCGCCCGTGCGGTTTGAAAGTTTCAAAGGTCAGGTCACTCAGGTCATCGAGGTGGCTGAGCGAAAAAAGGCGCTGGCGTACCTGCTGCGAGACGATCGCCTGGCGGCAGGTGCAGATCTCGAGTTTGCCAAAGTTGGGGTGTTCGAGAGGCAGATCACGGCGCAGGTATCCGGCACCAGCGCATTGTGGGCAATCCGGATCTCCCAGGCTGTTAGTGTTCGATGAACTCGGAGTACTTGCCTTCGATGTACTTTCGGCGATCTTTTTCAGGGTCTCGTCCAGTTTGTTCTTTGGCATGCTCTTCCTCCTTCCTGTTGCGCAGGATGGCTTCCACATATTTCCAGCTGCGTATATTGCGTTTTACGGCTATGTCGAAGGCTTCTTCGATCTGTTCTTCGGAGTAGGTCTTTTCAGCATCTTTAAGAGTGTCTGCCAGCAGGGGGGTGAGGGGTCCGATGCTGGACTCGTAGAGTTGGAAGATGTTGGGGCGCGGGCGTGGCGGACTGGAGGCGGGTCGGGCGGCGGCACGCCAGTCCCCATTTTCCAGGGCTTCGGCGGCGGCGCGGCCGCGTGGAGAATTCATAAAGAAGAATACGCCTGCTTCGTTCTCCACCTTCAACAGGCTGCCTCTTTGAACGGCTTTTTCGAGCCCGGCATCCAGGTCGGCACTGTCCAGACCCGCCATGAAAGCCGGGTCTGCCAGGATCTCGCTGCGGCACAGGGAACGCGAACGGCTTTCCATGTGGGCGATGCGCCAGAGTACATACAGGGTGACCTTTAATTCAGGCGCGTCCTGTATATCGTTCAGGATGTCCCGGAAGAACGAATCCGGGATCTGGGTGAAGGTTTCTTTATCCGAAAAGCCTTTGAACTCTTTCATGTATTTTTCCAGAGTGTGTATTCCTGTTGCGCCGTCTCCCCTTACCCCAGCGGGTCGGGGACTTCGCCGAAGGTCCCGCGTGCTTTTAGCGGGAAAGTCCCGCCTGCTCTTAGCGGGAAAGTTTGGATGTACTAAGATCCTGAATTACGGGAACCTTCCAGACATTCTACTTTTTTTTCAGGGCTGAACAAGGCGCATAATGTCATCCCTTGTTAAGATCGATGAATTGGGTGGCGGCATCCACAAACTTTGCCAAACGGCTCAAAAAGATCAGTTCGACATTGCCGGTGGGACCGTTGCGATGCTTTGAGATCATGATCTCGGCGACATTTTGCCTGTCCGTGTCCTTCTCATACTGGTCCGGGCGGTAGATGAACATGACGATGTCGGCGTCCTGCTCAAGAGAACCGCTTTCCCTCAGGTCGGAGAGGACCGGGCGCTTATCGGTGCGTTGTTCAACGGCACGTGAGAGCTGGGCTGCCGCCAAAACGGGTACGTTCAGTTCACGCGCCAGCACTTTCAGGTTGCGCGAGATGTAGGAGACCTCCTGCACGCGGTTGTCGTTGCGGGTATCACTGCTCATCAACTGCAGGTAATCCACCAGGATCAGATCGAGACCAAATTCCAAATGCAAGCGGCGGCACTTGGTGCGCAATTGTAAGGGAGTCAGGGCGGGGGTGTCGTCCAGGAAGATCCTGGTATCCGAGAAGACTTCAACAGCCTGGGTGAACAAAGGCCATTCGGATTCGGTAAGTTTTCCGGAGCGCAGGCGTTGTGAATCAATGCCTGTTTGTTGCGAGATCAGGCGTTGAACGACCTGCTCGTTGGACATTTCCATGGAGAAGATGGCGACCCTTTTTTTGTGGGTCAGGGCGGCATTGCGGGCGACAGACAGCAGGAAACCGGTCTTACCCTGACCCGGGCGCCCGGCGATGATCAGCAGGTCGGAAGGCTGCAAACCCGTCAGTATCTGGTCGAGATCTTTAAAACCGGTGGGGACACCGTGGATGTCATCCGGTCTGCGAGCCAGGTCGCCGATACGGTCGTAATAATCGGACAGCACCTTGGAGATGGGCTGCACATCATGTTTCAGGCGGCGCTCGCTGACATTGAAGACCGCCTTCTCAGCCTGCTGCATGACATGGTCCACCAGCTCGTGTTCATCGTAAGCCAGGGTGGCGATCTGGTTGGCGGCGGTTAACATGCGGCGGCGTATGGCGGTGGCTTCGACCATGCGCCCATAGGATTCAGCATGCATGGAAGTGGGCACCTGGTTGAGCAGGGCTGTCAGGAAGGCTGGACCGCCGATCTCCGCCAGCTGCCCCATGCGCTCGAGGTCACTGGTGACGGTCAGGAAATCCAACGGGATGCGCTGCTCGTGCAGACGGGTGAAGGCTTCCCAGATCCAGCGGTGGCGGTGAATGTAGAAATCATCAGCCTGCAGGAACTGCGCCAGGTCATAATACACTTCCGGGTCGATCATGACCGCGCCGATCACGGCCTCTTCTGCCTCACGGCTGTGGGGAATGGTGGTGGAAAACGTGCTTTCTTCGGAAGGATTATCCATCATGTGGTTGCCACCAGGGTAGGAGAAAATACGGTTCAGGAAAGCAGGCCGGGACCAGGGTCTTTATCGTCCGGAGGCGCACCCGGGTCGAGGTTGTCCAGAAAATCGTCAAAAATGGAGAGTCGTTCCTGCTCTTCCGGAGTGGGAGGCGCAGGCGGGGTTGTTTCGCCCATCTGTCCAGTTTCTTCCGGAGCGGGCGGGTTGTCATCCTGCAGGTCCGCCTCAGGGACGATGGCGGCTGATTCCATTACGGAAGCATGCACCATGATGGGAATGTGGGCACGCACAGCCAGGGCGATGGCATCCGAGGGGCGCGCATCAATGTTGAGGGTCTGCCCGTCCAGCTCGGCCACAATGTTGCCGTAATAGATATCCTCTTTAAGGGCCTGGATCTCGACCCGCACCAGCAGGGCATTGAAGGTGGTGAAAAGGTTCTTGAGCAGGTCATGGGTCAAGGGGCGGATGACTTCCACTTCCTGCAGGGCAACCGTGATGGCTTCGGCTTCATAGGGACCGACCCAGATGGGCAGGTAACGCTCGGTATTTTTTTCGCGCAGGATGACAATGCGCTGGGGCGACATTAAACTGACACGTACGCTGTCAATTATGACTTCGATCAGATCGGGCATCGGAACTCCAAAAAGAACCGTTTAATGATGTTGTAATTCTATCATAAGGCGGAATAATGGAATGGAAAAATAACTGGACTAATTGTTGGGTTTCACCCTTTCCTGGGAAAAGCAGCCAGGACCTGCGGCGGGTACTTTGCGCTATGTCGGGGAGGTACTTTTCAGGCTGTGAGATAACCGCTCTACCCAGCCTGCTTCTTGACCCCCTCCCAGCCTCCCCCAAATTCCAAAAACATGGAATTTAGGGGAGGGGTTTTTTTACAAGCGTCCCCCCTTACCCCTGCGGCGGGGACGGTGGATTATTTATAAGCTTTTATTGGTGGGTTTCACCCTTTCCTGGGAAAAGCAGCCAGGACCTGCGGCGGGTACTTTGCG
>CAYJKQ010000010.1:0-91401 GCA_964370815.1 uncultured Anaerolineaceae bacterium
GTACTTGTGTCAGGCCGCCATTGGTTGCCAGTTTGTTGATATACGCTTTTCCAGTAGTCAGGTTGAGGCTATACCAACCACCAACCAAGGCAGGATTTGTGGGACCTATGATCTTGTTGGCCACAGCCTGGAAATCGGTTGGTTGCAATGCAACAGTTCCAAGGGTACCCTTCTTGATATCCGTCATGAAACCCTGGAAGGTTGTGACCGGGTTGCCTCCACCGATGATGCCTAGCTTCTTGACCCTGAGCGTGACCTTTGTGATGACAGCGTTATCCGGTAATCCCTTGGTGCTGAAAGACAGGATGGAGCGATATTGTTTTTTAGCAGCGTTATCACCCAGGAAAAGGGTTGTGGCAGCAGTATTCAGGGATCCACCCGCATTGCTTGTCTCACTGGATTCGAGGATCCATCCATCTTGTGCGCCTACCGAGCGGAGTGTCAGCGTCTTATTAACCGTGTATGTTTGCCCACCAGTATAAGGCAAGCCCGAGAGGGGGTTACCCGCCATGTCAGTGATTGTGTCATTGGCAGGGACGATCAGCTTCAAACTGCCATTTCCTGTTCCAGTCGAGATTGTAACGGTACGTGTAGTACCTGTACCGCTTACGCCTGTGATCGACTCACCGCTGATTTCACCTGTTTTGCTCAGGCTAAAATCAGCTGTTCCCACACCGGTCACGACTTCTGAAAATGTCACAGTGAAATTGACGCTGGCACGATTGGTGGGGTTAGGATTGAAGCGTACGCTGGAACTGACGCCTGGCGGGATAAAGTCGTTTTCATGCACGAAGATATCCCAATCGTTATTCGTATCCACACTCACGAGGTTGGTGGCAGAAGACTCAAACGCCACGTAGCTCCCATCGGAGGAGATGGAGGGATTATCTGAAGATCCATTTCCCTGAACTCCGCTCAAATTATTAACAGAGGCACGCGTGGTGATGCTGGTCTGTGTATCGTATATGAAGATGTCGAGTGTGGCTGTATCTCCCTTCACAAGGTTGGTGGCAAAAGACTCAAATGCCACGTAGCTCCCATCGGAGGAGATGGAGGGATGATCTGAAGAATCATTTCCCTGAACTCCGTTCGAATCAACTGAGACGCGCGAAGTGGTGTTATTCAAGGTGTCGCGCACAAAGATGTCCCTCTTCCCATTCGTATCCCCGCTCACGAGGTTGGTGGCAGCAGACTCAAATGCCACGTAGTGCCCATCTCCGGAGATGGATGGGGAATAAGAGATGTTATTTCCCTCAGCTCCACTCGAATCAACCGAGACACGCGAGGTGGTGTTGTTCACAGTGTCACGCACAAAGACGTCACTCATCCCATTCGTATCCCCGCTCACAAGGTTGGTGGCAATAGACTCAAATGCCACGTAGCGCCCATCGCTGGAGATGGATGGGGCATAAGAGGTGTTGTTTCCCTGAGCTCCGCTCGAATCAACTGAGATGCGCGAAGTGGTGTTATTCAAGGTGTCGCGCACGAAGATATCTTGTGCGAAATTCGTATCCCCGCTCACTAGGTTGGAGGCAACAGACTCAAATGCCACGTAGCGCCCATCAGCAGAGATGGAGGAATACCATCCCGAGGCGCTATTCCCTTGCACTCCGAGAGAATCGACCGAGATGAGCGTGGTGGTGTTCGCCACGCTATCGTGCATGAAGATATCGTAATAGCCATTCGCATCCCCAGCCACCAGGTTGTTGGCTAAAGACAAAAACGCTACTCGCCCGTTGTTAGAGATGGAAGAATTACACGATTCGTTATTAGCCTGTGCACCGCTCGAATCAACGGAGACGCGTGTGGTGTTGTTCGTCATGGTATCGCGTACGAAGATGTCGAGCTTCTCATTCGTATCTCCGCTCACGAGGTTGGTGGCATCAGACTCAAATGACACGTAGCGCCCATCGCCGGAGATGGAGGGGGCATAAGAGGTGTTGTTTCCCTGAGCTCCGCTCGAATCAACCGAGACGAGCGTGGTATCACCTGGGTCAGCAAATGCTGGGGTCACCTGTGTCAGCGTCAATGCAAGCGCGAGCAAAACAGAGAATATTCTTGCAACAAATTTGGAATTTTGCAACATATTCATACTGTTTTCCTTTTGGAATAATGCTATGAAGAATGGATATTGTATTATATATCACATTGTACAATAGATGGGATTTAATTCAATACCCAATCCAATATGATTTTTCCTTTGTATGCCACAGGATTACCAACACCATTAAAAGTGGCTTCATATAAAAGATAGGAATTAGGTTGCACCACTAACCTGCGAGAAGGATTGTGAGCAACTCCCGGCAAAATGGTTGGCTTGATTTTTTGTTACCTTCCTGTTGGGAATAGGCACTTTCCATCGTTCACAATGGCTGGCGACACAACGGGGTTGCTTCTTTACTTTCCAGCCCTTATTTTGTACCCTCGCTGGCACTACCTTGCTATGTATGGAGTGGAAGCAGCAAATATTTTGAGTCATTTATGTCTTGATTTGGAATTTCGGGCGCATCAACAGCGTCCTCGAATTGGATTTTAATGGCGCACACAGCAGTGGCAGAACCGAGGTTTTCATCCCATGCTCGCTGGTACTGTTTCTATTTACCTTCTTTGTCAGGTCCAGGCAGGTACGAAAATTAACCCACCTGTTACAAAAATACAAATTTGATTTTGACATTTTAATTAACGACGAACAAAAGAACTTCCCGGGTACTTCCTGGATGTTCTTTTGTATCCGGGTTAATGTAATAATTATTAGCAAGGCATCCATCCGGTCTTGAGAATTTTCAGATGAAGGGTTAGAATTTTCCATTCAAGAAGTACTTGTCTTGGATAAGTTTCGAATATTAGATGATTTCTTGCCTTCTTTCTGGTGCCCGATCCATATAACAAGAAGTACCTTAAAGAATTACGTATTTTAAGCAAAACTCACGTTCCCAGTCACCCCTGCATGCTATAATCTAATAACATAAAGAAGTCACTTACTGGTACCCATTAATGACCTTTGCCCATCTTCATGTCCACACCGAATACTCCCTGCTGGATGGTTTCAGCAATGTCAAGAAGCTTGTTCAACGCGCCAAAGACCTGGAGATGCCCGCCCTGGCTATCACCGATCACGGCACCATGTTCGGGGTCATCGAATTCTATAATGCCGCCCTGCAAGCCGGGATCAAACCCATCATTGGCATTGAAACTTATATGGCTGCGCGCGGCATGGGGGACAAGGATGGTAAAGAAGACAAAAGATCTTCTCACATGCTGCTCCTGGCAGAAAACGAGATTGGTTACCGCAACCTGCTCAAGATCGCCAGTGCAGCCCAGTTGGATGGTTTTTATTACTTCCCGCGCATAGATAAGAATTTCCTGGCCAGCCACGCCGAAGGGCTGATCGCCACCACAGGCTGCATGGCTGCTGAAGTGCCGCGCCTGATCGAAAATGGACGTATCGATGAAGCCCGCCGACAATTGGACTGGTATTATGATGTTTTTGGAAAAGAAAACTTTTTCTTTGAACTTCAGCAGCATAATATCAAGGAACTGGACGAACTTAATCGTAAACTGATCGAGTTGGGGCCGCGTTATGAAGCAAAATTTGTGGCCACCAACGATG
Organism: uncultured Anaerolineaceae bacterium; assembly: GCA_964370815.1. Taxonomy (GTDB): domain Bacteria; phylum Chloroflexota; class Anaerolineae; order Anaerolineales; family Villigracilaceae; genus UBA12087. Next base: position 3,611 of record CAYJKQ010000010.1, read on the forward strand.
TGCATTACATCAACCCGGAAGATGCCCGTTTGCAGGACATCCTGCTGGCTGTCCAGACCGGCTCGCTCCTGTCTGATACCAATCGCATGCGCATGAGCGACCCATCCTATTACCTGCGCACACCGCAAGAGATGGCTGGCATTTTCACCCATGTCCCTCAGTCACTCAGCAACACGCTCTTGATCACCGAGCGCTGTAATGTGGATCTGTCTTTCAAAGATTATCACCTGCCGGAATTTACAGTTCCGGATGGTTATACCTGGGAAAGCTATCTGCGTTTCCTGTGTGAAGCTGGCATTAAGCGCCGCTATCGTGACAACGCCGGGGACGAGAAGATTAAAACCCGCTTGGATTATGAACTGGGTATTATAAATAAGATGAAATTTGATGCCTATTTCCTGATCGTTTGGGATCTGTGTAAACATGCCCGTGAAGTTGGCATCTGGTACAATGCCCGCGGTTCAGCGAATGGCTCCATTGTGGCTTACTCACTGGATATTACACTGGTTGACCCGATCGAGCAGGACCTGCTCTTCGAGCGTTTTCTCAACCCCGGGCGTATCTCCATGCCGGATATCGACCTCGACTTTCCGGATGATCGCCGGGCTGAGATGATGGAATATACCGCCCGAAAATATGGCGATGATAAGGTAGCCCAGATCATCACCTTTGGTACGATGGGCGCCAAAGCTGCCATCCGGGATGTTGGTCGGGTCATGGATATCCCTCTTCACGAGGTGGATCGAGTCACCAAGTTTGTTCAAACCGTTTCCGGTAAAACGGTCACTTTGCAGAATAACCTTGAACAAAGCAAGGAATTACAGGCTGTTTACAACTCCAATACCACCATGCGCGAACTTTTGGATACAGCCTCTTTGATGGAAGGCGTGGTTCGCAATGCTGGAACTCACGCTGCTGGCGTTGTTATTAGTGACCTTCCCCTGGTAGACTATTTACCCCTGCATCGACCCACCAGTAATTCGGAAGAGACCCCAATTAAGTCGGTCACCCAGTTTGAGATGGGTGTCCTCGATTCTTTGGGTATGCTCAAAGTGGATTTCCTGGGCTTGGCTACCTTAACCATCATGGCACGTGCTTGTGAAATGATCAAGAAAAGGCACGGTATCCAATATTCGCTGGATGATATTCCACTGGACGACCCCAAAGCCTTTGAGCTGATAGGCGCCGGGAACACTGCTGGTATGTTCCAGGTGGAAGGAAGCGGCATGACACGCTACCTGATCCAGATGAAACCTCAAAAGTTGGAAAATGTGATCGCTATGGTGGCCCTTTACCGCCCCGGTCCAATGACGTTCATCCCAGATTACATCGACCGCATGCATGGTCGAAAACCGACCGAATACCGCCACGAATCCTTGCGCCCGATCTTTGAAGCCACTTATGGAATACCTGTCTATCAGGAACAATTAATGCGTGCTGCGGTTGAGCTGGCCGGGTATGACCCTGCAGATGCGGACGATCTGCGCAAGGCTATTTCCAAGAAGATCTCGGAGAAAATTGAAAAACACCGTGTAAAATTTGTCCACGGTGCACAGGAACACGGAATTGAAGAATCGACCGCTGATGCCATTTTCTCGGATTGGGAGGATTTTGCCCGTTACGGCTTCAATAAATCCCATGCTGCAGATTATGGGGTCATTGCTGTCCAGACCGCCTTCTTGAAGGCACATTACCCGGCCGAGTTTTTTACAGCTCTGCTTTCTGTCAATAAGAACGATACTGCCAAAGTGGCTTTATACAGTGCAGATAGCCGTAATATGGGCATCGAAGTGCTCTCTCCAGATATCAATACCAGCGCCTGGGATTTTGCCATTGAAGATCAGCCGGATGGAAAAACTGCCATCCGGTTTGGATTGGGAGCCATTAAGAATGTGGGTCAGCACCCGGTTGAGATCCTCATCCAGGCTCGTGGACCTGAGAATCTCCCTTTCAAAGACCTGAATGACCTGGCATGCCGCGCTGACTTAAGAGCCATTGGAAAACGTGCTCTCGAATGTCTGATCAAAGTTGGTGCATTGGATTGCTTTGGACCTCGTCCATCCATGCTGGCTTGTATCGACCGGCTTATTGCCATCAGTTCCTCCCATTTTCGCTCCACAGTGGATGGTCAGCTTTCCCTGTTTGGTGAAGCTACCGGGGTGCACGAAAAAATCAACCTACCCGAGGTACCCGATATCGACCGTCGTGAACAACTCAAATGGGAACGTGACCTGCTCGGGCTGTATGTCTCCGAGCATCCCTTAATTTCAATGATGTCAACCCTGCAGCAGATCGTGACCCACTTTTCCGGTCAACTTTCCGAAGCCTCAGACCAGGAACTTGTGCGGGTGGCTGGTTTGGTGGCAGCAGTTCGTCCTTATCAGACCAAGAACGGCAAAATGATGGGGTTCGTTACCGTTGAAGATATTCAGGGCAATCTGGAATTGGTTCTATTTCCGCGCATCTGGTCCAAGTTTGAGACATTGCTGGAAATAGGGACTATCGTATTCGTAGAAGGTAAAGTGGATGCTGCCAGTGCTCCTCCCAAGATCCTGGTGGACAATATCAGCACTGATTTCAAATTGGTGAAACCAACACAGGAGACTGACAAATTTATAAAAAATGAGGGCATAAGTCCGCTCCCGGGAGCCCAACCTTTTCGCATGGCACAGGTCAGCCTGGTTGCTGAGCCAACCCCGATTGAATTTGAAGAGGACGACTCGGATATGCCACCTCCTCCCGATGCCTTTCCCCCAGGCTGGGACGAAGCCCCCATGCCTATAGGAACTGGGCGAGCCAGACCCAAAGCTCAAGATGAATTTATTCAAGAATCCGAAACAGATCTTAAACCCGTACCTGAACAAAAACCATCACTCGAACCAGACTTAATTCATTTGTCACCCTCGCCACAAAAGGACACGCCTGAATTACCGTCATCTCCCAAAGAGAGATTTCGTCCAGCCTCTTTTCGAGCTCCTGTCAAAGAAGATCACACTCCTCAAATGGTGACAGTCACCTTGCGCTCTATAGGGGAACCCATCAAAGATCAACGTCGCATTCAACGTTTACATGGTGCTTTCATCTCATGTCCTGGAAAAGATCATTTCTCTTTGTACATCAAAGAGAATGGTCACAGTTTTATGATGGATTTTCCCAACGACACCACGCATGTCTGCCCCGAATTGCTGGCAGAAATTAAAAAGATCGTCTCTGACCACGATATCCGCATCGAAGAATTCCAGTACCAATAATGAGTTTGATCTGAAAAGAAAAGGAATTAAAAAAACCTGGCGAATTGTTTGTTATCAGCCAGGTTTCTCTTAAGATTATTATGATCCATCTATTTTGATCTACTTACCCCTCCACTCCGCTTTTCGTTTTTCAATAAAAGCCTGCATACCTTCTTTTTGATCCTGGCTAGCAAACAACATGTAAAAGGCACGCCGTTCGGATTCCAATCCCTCGCTGAGAGGCAATTCAAAGGCTTTATTGACAGCTTCTTTTCCCAGTCTCACAGCCAGCGGGGCGCGCTCAGCGACTTCGGAGGCTAGTAAAAGGGCTTCATCCAGGTAACGTTCGTTTAATACCACCTTGTTGATCAAACCGTGTAAGAGAGCCTCTCCTGCGCTCAGAGTACGGTTGTTCAAAACCATTTCCATTGCCAATGCTTTACCAACTGCGTGAGTCAGACGTTGCGTGCCTCCCGCACCTGGGATCACACCGATGGTCACTTCTGGTTGTCCAAAACGGGCATTTTCGGCAGCAATGATCAAGTCGCACGACATGGCCAACTCACACCCCCCACCCAGTGCAAAACCTGCCACGGCAGCGATGATGGGTTTCTTAACCTTGAGTAAACCGTCAAATAATTCCACAAAACTATCTGCCAGCATATCTGTAACGTTTGCATCCACCATCGTCTTGATGTCTGCACCAGCCGCGAAAGCGCGCTCATTACCGGTGATCAGGATTGCACCAATGTTTTCGTCAGCATCATAGGCTTGCACTGCTCTTACCAGTTCCTGCATCAACTCAGCATTCAGGGCATTCATAGCTTTGGGGCGGTTTAAAGTGACCATCCCAACTTTTCCGCGGGTTTCGATAAGTATGGAATTGTATGCCATTTTCATTCTCCTTTATCATAAAAAGTTGGGTATCTATCACCAGCCTCAAAGTTGTGGATCGTCAATATTTACCAATTGAGCCAGGTGTTCGTCAATGTGAGCCAGGGTGCGCTCAACCCACCATTGCAGGCTGTGCTTTCCAAAAGAGGGATGCTGACCGGGTCGGTTCCATGCTTCCTTTGGAAGGCGGTTTAACCAGTCAGCGGTTTGCTCGCATTGTTCTTTAAAATCGGAAGAAAGTTTTCGGATCGTCTCCTGGGGTTGGTAATGTTCTGCCATCCAGGCATCCCCGTCAAAATTCTCGAACATGGGGTTTTCTTCATCAATAATGCGATGCAAACGTGGCAAATAAACATGCTGATTTACATCACGCATATGGACCACCACCTGGTGAATGTTCCAGCCACCTGCTTCCAGCGGATGGGCGTGATCTTTGATCCGTAAAAATGCAGCTTCGATCGATTCGGGTGCTTTGGCTATTTTGTTGATCATGCGTTGGCGGTATTCCAATAATTCTTCCATTTTGTCTCCTGGCAGCTAACTCAACTACAAAAACCGAGGGCTTGCTCAATAATATCAATTTTTCCATCCGGGTCAATCAGATCTATCTGGATACCGTATTCAGAAAATTCCTGTTTGGCTCGGGAGATCAATTCGATCAATCCAGCCTTGCTGATTGCGTAAGCCGCTCGTTTTGATCCGGATTGTGAACTGGGGCTGATCGCTAACATCCTTCCCCCACCCTGCGTGCGCATGACGCGTCCCACTGATTGAATTAATAAAAATACACCGGTCAGGTTGACATCCAGTGTTCGTTGCCAATCCCAATCATCCATATCAAGCAGGCTGGATGTTGGCATGACCTGTGCGCAATTTACCAGGATGTCTATCCGGTCCCAATCATCCAGAACAGAGTTGACCAGTCCTTGAATGGGCATTTTCTTACTGACATCAACAATATAGGCTTTCACCTGGCCGCCGGTTGCCCGGATCGCAGTTTCGGTATGATCCAAATTGATCGGTGTAAGGTCGTTAATAGCCAGGCTGGCTCCGTGATTGGCAAAAGCCCGGGCAATGGATCGTCCAGCCCCTTTGCCAGCACCTGTCACCAGGACAACTTTACCTTTAAGGTCTGCCATCAATTTCCTTTACTCCCTTTGCAAGAACACCAATTAATTCTACTTTGGTTCCTTGCAGATGATAATGCTGCCATCATAAGTGCCTGCGAATAATGGAAGACCCAGGTAAGGGGACGGATCTAACGTGTTTCTGATCTCAAGTTCGTTCAGGAATTTTCCCTGGCCGTCATCCTTTACGATCGAGAAATGTAAATGGACGCCAACCGGGTTGTTCGGGTCACCGGAAAAGTTTCCCTGCCAACCCAACAGCGTTCCCGCTTCGACAAATTTTTCTGTGGTATCTGCTGGGAATTCTGATGAGATAAAAGAATTTCCGGATTGATCTGCCATATGGGTGTAATACACCCATATCTGCCTCCCGGGTTGCAGGGGATCATTTTCCACACGCACGATCACAGAAGATTTCCAGTCCGGCAGCCGCGTCAGGTAACCTGGATAAGCTGCAACAACTGGGGTTTCGTTCACTCCGGTCCCTGCAAATATATCAATACCCTGGTGACTGTGACCGACCTTGAACGAGTCATCCCACAGGTAACCGATGAAGCCACTCGTAGGTAGAAGAAAAGGGGCTTCACCGCAGCGCTCCCCGGCCTGGATGCCCCACTCCGCATGATCTTTGGAATTCCGTAGCCATTCACGTACATACAGGGAACGGATAGCGGAGGGTCGCAGACTGCGATAGGCATAAATTCCCAATCCTGCTAGAACTCCAACCAGTATGAAAATGACCCAGATCCGTTTTGCCATATTCCCGATTATACCCTTTGGCATGTGGGAGTGGAAAAAGTACCGAAAGTTGTGAATTTTTGTTTATTAGTAAAGTTCACCTGCATCAAGAAGTGATTCTGGCACAAACCGGAAAAATTTGATCAGTTTTGTAAAATAACTTGCAATTAAAGCTATTTTTATATATACTGTTTTTCATCCACCTTACAATTTTGATTGGTAAGGATTCTAACCCAACCCCAAAGGAGAAACAAAGTATGTTTAAACGAATCGTTCTAAGTATTTTAGTTATTTCTGCATTACTTGCCAGCAGCGTACCTGCCTTGGCTGCCAAAGGTAACAATACGATTGGAGTCAATGTACTCCTGAATACCAATATTACCAATAAAATAATCAGGGATCTTGGTACTATTGGAAAAGTGAATGATGTTGTTTATGAGATCAAAGCTCTGACCATGCAGATCAAGGCGGGCGATCTGGCAACCCTGCTGGCGCGACCCTATGTCGCCTCCGCCAATCCAGATGCAGTCCGCAATGGTGCACCGGTGGATACCGTACTTGCAACAGACTTCTCAGATGGTTTAAGTACTTGGGATCTGGATGCCATTAATGTCACCGATTTCGGTTTCGATAATCGCCAGGTGGCTTTTGATGGTGCTGGTGTCTACGTCGCAGTGTTGGACACCGGTTTAGTGGATGCCTGGCGCCAGTACTTCCCTGAAGAACGTATCGCTGAAGAATATGCCAAATCGTTTGGTGGCGGCGGCGGAGAAGTTGGCAATGTATCCGAGCAGCCCAACAAATGGGAACACGACCAGAACTCGCACGGCACCCACGTCACCAGCACGATCTTGGGCTATAACCTGGGAGGTACCCCAATCAATGGTGTTGCACCAATGGCGACTATCATCCCGGTCAAGGTTCTCAATCAGAACGGCTCCGGTTGGTCTTCAGTGGTTGCCCGTGGAATAACTTATGTTGGAGATCTGAAGGCAGGTCCCCTGGCAGATTACCCGGTGGTTATTAACATGAGCCTGGGTGGACCTTCCCTGGATAGTATGGAAAAAGCTGCCATTGATTATGCCATTGCACAGGGTGTCATCATTGTGGCATCGGCGGGTAATGAAGGCGAGGCAGGCATGGGCTACCCCGGTGCCTATGCTCCCGTCATCTCCGTAGCCGCATCAGGCTGGATATGGGAATGGAGACCTGCAGGGAATGGTTCATGGTGGTGGAATCTTAATGTTGCTGAACCCACAAATCCAGCCCAGTTCTACATTACTGACTTTTCCAGCCGTGCATTAGCAGGCCAGGATCTTGATGTGGCTGCCCCCGGCTCATGGGTGGTGGGACCTTATCAAGTGAATAGTGGACAGGTTTCCTATTACTTCCTCGGTGGTACTTCCATGGCCAGCCCGCATGTGGCCGGGATCGTGGCTCTCATGGCTCAGAAAAAATTAACTCTGTCAGCGACAGAAGCAGAAGGAATTCTTGTAGGATCAGCTATTTATCTTGCTCCTGGTTGTCGAAATGTCTATGGACCCAGTGGTGGGTTTGAGTCAGTTTGTTGGGATTCGGATGCGACCGGCTCTGGTCTGACAACTGCTGACGCTGCATTGGCAGCAACACCGTAAGCTTGGAAAAACCGTTTATTGTTTGTTTCTTAGCCACCGCAGGTTTTCCTGCGGTGGCATTTTCTTATAAAATTACAATCTCTTGTTAGCATTAATCTAATATCTGCCAGTTAAGATTGGTACATATCGAAAACAATATTGGTATATTCAACAAGGAGATAAAATGAACTACTATATTAACCCCAATCAGATCAATCATCGTATGGCTCGCCGCATGATGGCTCATGCCCACGCTGCTGAATGTGAATCAAACCGGGATTACAGCCTGGCTGTGAATATTCAAGGCAGTGATGATGAATTCGTCCTATCTGCCCTGGTGCCTGGTCTGAAAGCGGAAGATCTGAACATCCAGATCCTCGAAGATGTCGTCACCATTGATGGTGAATACAAACAGGATGACAGCGAATTCCTGATGCGCGAACTCCCACATGGGTCCTTCCGCCGCAGCTTGCGCCTGCCATCCCCAGTGGATGCCAAGAAAGCTGAAGCCAGGATTGAAGAAGGTGTTTTGACACTCACCCTGCCCAAAGCTGAATCAGCCAAGCCTCGCACCATAAAAATTGCTGCCAAATAACCCGAAAATGATCCTTAAAACTCCCCCAATTTTCGGGGGAGTTTTTGCTATTTGGAATTATAATTCTCTTAAAATAATGCAGCAGATACCGGGGATGCGTCCCCTGATCATGGGAAAGCACATCCCCCATCTATAATTGCATTCGACGAATTTTTATTTAATAAGGCTTTGTTCCCAAAAACTCATAATGATATGTGATAATTAGTAGATTATGTGATCAAATTTCTGGAGAAACAATCTTGAATAATAAAAAAGTAGTTGAGATGCATGGCTGCATCGTATGTGCCAGAGTATTTGATGTCCTTATTGTATTCTCCTCAGATGGCAGGCTGGTGGATTATTCCGTGAACAGCCCGGATGCCTACTGCATAAAGGAAATGGACCATGTGCTGGTCGCCTGCAATTCCCATAACAAAAGGGAGATTGATTCAGCAATAAAAAGATGGCGATCCAGGAGTGTTGAAGATTTGGATGAAGATTAACAAATGGAAATAATCCAGGTCAAATTTAAGGGTTTTACACAATTTGCATTTATCTAAATATGTAAATTTCGGATAAGGAGATCATATGGTACGAAAGATATTTTCTGGGATCCTGATAGCGATATGCTCGATTATGCTTGCCTTGAGTATTTCTGGGATCGTGTTGGTTTGGAAGTACAAGCAGCCACTAACTCAAACCACAACAGCCTTGTTACAGTCAATTGACCAGGAGTTGGCACAGGCTCAAACCGCTTTTCAAGCTGCCAGGCTCGAATTGGAGCGTACCTTGCGTCTCGTCGAGTCCGCTGAGGTCAGCATGGAAGCTTTGAAAGATGAATTTGCCCTGGTGAAGTCATTTTTTGATAATACAACAGGTGTCCTGGACGATCAGTTGCTACCCGGTTTGATCAATACCAGGGGAAAGATCGACCAAGCTAAAACCTCATTACAAGGGTTGCGCGATAAACTGGATGAGATCAACAAGATGATCGCTTACCTGGATCTGAATTTGCCCGGCGATCAGGTACTTGGTGATCTGATCGCCAGTGCTGATTCGCTGGATGGTCAGATCGTCGCCGTGCAGAATTTGGTAAAATCAGCATCCACTTTCGTAAGCGATGCCTCCTACCTGATGGGTAGTGATTTTACAGAGACAAAGACCAACCTTCAGAATTTTCTCGCAATTGTAAATGAATATGATCAGAAGCTTGTTGATTGGAGAGACCGCCTGGCTGAGTTGCTTGTTTCTCTGCCTGGTTGGATCAGGAGTACTTCCATAGGTCTGACAGTATTCCTGGCCTGGTTCGGTATTTCCCAGGTCAGTATGATCCTGCACGGATTTGCAGCCTGGCCGGGTGGCTATCCGGCGGTTGTGCTGCGAAAACCTGCGGAAGATAGCGTTATAGACTGAAAGATACCCCATCTCCCTCGAAGAATTAAGTATTCACAAAAAAAGATACTGCTAACCAGTATCTTTTTTTGATTTCATTAGTGGGGAAGATCAGCATTGGAAATCCGCGCAGAAAACAATTAAATCAAGCGCTATTTTTGTTTTCCAAATCCCATACGGGACAGCAATTTGTCTTTCTTAACAAACTGATGGTACGCCCATCCACCTACATGTACGATTATCAGAACCGATAAGAAAATGGCGATGTACTTGTGTCCGTAGCGGGCTGGAAATGCAAAGAAGTCAACCGGAAGGCTGGCTCCAGGGGTATTTAAGCCAGCTTGTGATGCTATTCCCATGCCAGCGATTGCCATAGTGATCACAGTCACATATAACAATGCATGCACAAGACCTGCGAGTTTATTGATCAGCGACGAGCCGGAATCCACAGCTGTGGGTCTTTTGGTCATGTAGCGGGTGTATAAACGTGCGATCATCAGAAAAAGGATCAACGTTCCCAAAGTCATGTGGATATCCAATGGCACCAGTTTGGAGGGGGTATTGGGCAAGCCTTTTAAGAAAATTCCTGCAGCCAATGCTGCAAAAACAAGCAATGCGATCAACCAGTGCAGAAAAACAAGCAATGGATGATACCGCTCAGGGGTTGTATTAGACATATGAAATCCTTAACAAGATGAGTTTATTAACGAGCTCAATTTACATTGACAAAATAAGTGTCAGGTTAAATAACCCTTTGATCTTGGGTAGATAAAAGAAATATAATAACGTGGTACTTTTTTGCCGGATTCAATGGAAATCAGGAAAGTGGGGTTCATCTCGATGGATATGAAAATATTCCTATAGTTCCTGGAAGTTATCTTCTCGTCTTGATCATCCTGCCAGGCTGAGATAGACCGTATTGCTGCGGGTACTGAAACCTGCCCAGTAAGTGTTCCCATCCACCGTGAACTCTTGCAGAGTAACCTCCCTTCCTACCTCATCAGTTTGTTCCACGAACGTAGATTTCCAATCCGCTATTCGTATGACCTTATAGTCCCCAAATTCAACCTTATTACTACGATTGTACTCCTCCACAATCTCCAATAACTGATCGTTGTTCATATGATCTCCATATGCTGTATTTATGATAAGCGCTTGATCTGCTTGTAGCAACCTTAAGAAGCACCCCTCCAACCTCACAAGTTCCAGGACAATTGATACACTTTCATTATACTGGTATTTCTTGTTACACTTGTCACATCTTTCTAACTTTAAAATTTTTTAATGAATAGGATAATCCCAAATCCTTTCCCTTAAGTTGGTTTTCGTTTATAAATGGTTAATGCTTGGACCCTAAAGGTTTACCCGGAAAAATTGAGGTATCGACAGCATGAATGCAGGCAAAACGTTCGAAATCTTCTGCCAGAGAAACCTTTAGGGTCTTGACCGAGCTGTTGCAATAAACGGCTTAAAATCATCAATTGTTGATGATCGGAAACATAATTCAGTTTTAGCTGAAAGGCATCCAATGACCATACCAACCAAGATCGTCGTTATCGGTGCAGGAAGCGCCTCCTTTGGGGAAAATACACTTTCTGCCCTGATGCACTCTAAAGTTCTGCGAGGTAGCACACTGGTTCTGGTGGATCGGAATCCAGACACGCTCAAGATCATAAAACGTCTGGCAGAGCGTCTCAACAAAGAGTGGGATTCCGGAATAAGGATCACAACTGCTACTCACCACCGTGATGATCTTGAAGGGGCGCATTTTGTCGTATCAGCCATTGAAGTTGGGGCGCGTGAGGGTTTGTGGAAAACAGACTTTGAGATCCCGCTAAAATATGGCATAAGGCAGCCGTATGCAGAAAATGGCGGACCTGGTGGTTTTGCCCATGCTGCTCGAAATATTCTCCCGGTCATGGAGATCGCACACGACATGGAAGTTGCCTGCCCGCAAGCCTGGTTCATAAATTTTACAAACCCGATGATCCGTATTTGCGATGCCATCAATCATCATACCAGGATCAAGGCTGTCGGGTTGTGCCACCAGATATATATTGCTTACACAATGGTTGGCATTGCTCTGGCCAGGGATCTGGAATTTACCATTCCGGATGGGATCACTGGCATGCATGCAGATGTTTTACAAGCTCCACTCCATAACCTTGTCAGGCAGCAGGCAGTTCCGCGCTTGGATATTCGCGCCGCAGGGTTAAACCACTTCTCATGGGTTCTCTCCATCCATGACCGGATTACGGGAGAAGATCTATATCCCCTCTTCAAACATCGATGGAATGAAATGAATGGGGCTTTTGAGCCATTGACCAGGCGTGTATTTGATGCCTTTGGCTTGTTCCCGGTCCCTGGTGACACGCACTTATGTGAGTATTTACCATGGGTTTCTGACCCTGTCACGAAACCCTGGGAAAAATATGCTCTCCGCCTTTATGATTGGGATCTATTTGCTGCTGTTCGAGGATACGAGATCGATAGACTGAAAGAAATGGCTGATGGGCAAAATAGCCTGGAGGGATTGGAAAACACAGATTCAGAGGGCGCGCTGGAGATCATCGAGAATATAGCATCATCCGCAACTCATTATCATCTGGCTGCCAACCTGCCCAATGAAGGGCAGATTGCTAACCTGCCATTTGGAGCAACGGTTGAAACGCCTGTTGTTGTGGATGGCTCAGGCGTCCACCCGGTCCATACCGGTCTACTGCCAGAACCAGTTGCCGAACTTTTGCGTCGCGAGATCGCCGTTTCCCGGTTATGCGTGGATGCGGCAGTAGCAGGTGACCGCGGCAAGGCGTTGCAATGCTTGCTGCTTGATCCTGTTGTGAATGATATCGAACAGGCCAAGAACATCCTGGATGATTATCTAATAAGTTTCAAGGAATACCTTCCGCAATTTTGGAAATGAACCCTTTTCAATAGGCGTAAAAATTGAGATTCCAAGATATACTGGACAATATTTATAAAAAATGTTATAAATATTGTCTGAGGTTAACTATGGAAATAAAAATTTCACAAATCCAGAAACTAAGACTGCCTTTATTGATCTTATGGATGCTCCTATTGACTGCCTGCGCACCTGCCATTCCTGTGCCTGTTGAGGCATCTATCGCAACACCGCTGGATAGTGCTCAAATCACCAGCCAGGTTCCCCAGGTGAAAGCAACAGATAACCCGGTTCCAGCAACAGACCAGCCAACCCCGCTAATTGTTGCCACCTCGCGGGGTTCAAATTTGGAAGCCACGGACCCATCCACTGTCAACCTTGCATCCGACCGGTTGCAGTTGGTGGAATTCTTCCGCTTTACCTGAAGTACCTGCCGTTCCATGGCACCCATCGTGCATGGGTTGGAAGCTGAATATTACGGTAGGATCCAATTTACTTACCTGGATGCCGATGACCAGGCTACAAGAGATTTTCAACGTACATTGGGGTTTGCTTATCAGCCTGAATTCTACTTGTTGGATGCGTCTGGTAATGTGCTCCAAAAGTGGTTTGGGTCTGTCTCTGAAGATGAATTCCGGACGGTTTTCGCAATCTACGAATAAAATTCTAGTGAAAAGTTTTAATCCAAAAAAAATGACCAGCAGGATTGAATTGCTGGTCATTTTTTTATTAATCCCTGTTACTATTTATGAGTTTGGGTCAAATACGCGCCCACGGTGATACGATTAGCCTTCCAGGTATCATTTACATAAATACCATTCACGCTCACCCTATCATTTATTTGGAGATCTTCAAATGAGATAGGGATGGCAGTTGTCCCAGTCTTAAGTAGATACCTGGTTCCAGTAACAGTTAAAACAGTGACCAGTTTTCCTCTGCTGGCTTGGACCAGTTTATTGCCGTTGATGACCTTGATGGTTAGAGTTTTCAAAACAGGATCAATGGATTCGATCGTTCCCACCATTGCAAATACTTGGCGGGGACTTCGTTGAGCCTGGGAATAAGCAGCCATCGTTCCCTTTCCGCCAACCGGAACATCAGGTCCATTTCCACCTGTCCCCGGACCTTTGGCGGCCACAGGGATCGCCAAAGCAAATACAGTTACAATTACTAGGATAAGAACTAAACTTTTTTTCATGGTATTTTCTCCTTTGTTTTATTTGACGATAATTCTTTGTTCAGGATACGGTTTAAAAAAATCGAAAACGTGATACTTACTTTACAATTATGTAATGGCTGTTCATTAAAGATGTCTCCCTGAACTGCCGGAATAATTGATACAATCACCCGTACCTTATTCAAATTACTTGCGTCTCAGTATATGGAACGAAGTGTGACCACTGACAAAGATCTCCTGAAACTCGCCCGAAAATTCGATCCTGCAACTCTGGCATACATCTATGACATTTACAGCCCGAGTTTATTTCGCTATGCCATGCGGTTAACAGGAGATCAGGACCTTGCGGAAGAGTGCTTGTCTGAAACCTTCAGCCGTTTTTTACAGTCGTTAAGTTCCCTAAAAGGACCTCAGAATTATTTGCAAGCCTACCTTTTTCGGATCGCCCATAACTGGATCGCGGACCATTACAGAAGAAAACCATTCGAACCCGATTTGTTGGATGAACAACAGCCAGATGCAGGTCTTTCACCTGAAGAACTGCTGGGTTCCAACCTTCAAAATAACTCCCTCAGGAAAGCACTCCTTCAGCTTTCCCCGGACCAGCAAAAAGTAGTTGCTCTAAAATACCTGGAAGGCTTGGAGAACGTTGAAATTGCCAGGATCCTTGAAAAACCAGTTGGAGCAGTTAAGTCCTTGCAGCATCGTGCACTGACAAATTTAAGAAAGACTATCGATCAAAGAGATTTATTATGAGAAAAGATGAGTTGGATCCCAACTTGAAGAACATATTTGAAAACTTGAAACAGGTTCCAGAACGGGATCCTCAAGTAGTCGCAAATGGCAGGGCAAACTTTTTAAGGCAAGCTGCTGTTTTGAAGGCGGAGAAACATCAGAAAAGTTGGATCAATCAATTGTTTCCATTCATTTTCATTACTCCGAACTCTCCCAGGTTAAGACCAATAGTGGCTGTCATACTGGTGATCACAATGATATTTGGAGGCTCTGCCGCCACAGTTTATGCTGCCCAGGGTAGTTTGCCAGACCAGCCCTTGTATAAAGTTAAAACTTGGAGTGAGGATCTGCTGCTGTCTGTGACTTACTCCCCTCAGTCTCAACTCGATCAAAACCTCAATTTTGCGGACCGCCGTATATTAGAGATCGCAGGCATGCATGCCGCTGGGACTCCCATCCCGCAACATGTTCAAACCCGTCTTCAAGTTGAATTGGACCAGGTGCTAAAGTTGGCTGCCGGGATGGATGATCAGCACATGATCACAGAATTGGAACGCATTAGCCTTCGGGCAGAAGTCCAATTCCAGATGATGTCCATGCTGATGGCTGGTGATCCAAATTCACCGGACCCTGTGCTGGAAATGGTACGCACTTCTTTGCAGAAACAATTACAATTGACTGCTCAGGGTATGGGCGATGTACAAGGTTTTCGCAAGCAGTTTCAAGATCAGATCCATAATACAGACCTGGCTCCTTCTCAGGATCGCGTTTCCGGGACAGCTGGCTACAAGTACTCAAAAACAACCACACCGCTGCCTTCGAGACCTTTTTTTTCAGGAACAACCACTCCAACACCTTCGGTGCCTCATTCTTTAAAAACGAACACTCCATTTTCTTCGGGACCTCATTCTTCTAAAACTACCACTCCTTCGCCCTCCGAACAGAAATTCAATGGGACCTCCACCGGAGAAGGAAGTGGCAATAAAAATTATCAAACCATTACACCTATGCAGAATGGAAATGGGCAAAAAACCCCCACTCAAGACAAAGGTAAGAAGCCATAGATTATTTTCAACCAATTGGATGACCCACACCATAATCCCTCTTTAATATATGGAGGGATTATGCTTTTTTGTACATGGAAGTTTCGGGATCCTTTATCAAATCTTTACATTCTCTTGATTTTGGCTTTATCCTGCAGGCTTATATTCAAGTAAATATATAGTTTTTTGTAAACATCAAAATTACACAGAAAAAATGTTATAAAAAGGGTAAAAATGAGAAATCGTATCCTTTCTCTCGCATGCATTAAACCCACCCGTATTATTAAGATACAATAACCCTTGCTTGGTACTGCGAGAGGGTGCCTCAATAGTTATAACGGAACATGGCTGCAATAAATCAAGATCAAAATTTTCAAGAAAATGTCGTTCTTAGTGATAGGTTAATAATAATATGGCAAAAATTCTGGTAATAGATGATGAACCCTCCATCATAAACCTGGTTAGTGCATATCTGAAACCGGAAGGATATGATGTTTACACAGCAGCAGATGGCAAATCCGGGCTCAAAGCTGCACGTGCCTATAAACCGGACCTGATCGTGCTGGATCTCATGTTGCCGGGTATGGATGGGATCGAACTGCTTTCGCAGTTGCGGCGTGAGTCCAATGTCTATGTTATATTGTTGACTGCTAAGACCGAGGAGATCGATAAGATCGTTGGTCTTTCAGTGGGGGCGGATGATTATGTTACCAAGCCCTTCAGCCCTCGCGAACTTGTGGCTCGCATTAAATCAGCGTTGCGTCGCCTGCAACCCGGCAGCAACTCAGGCGCAGACAACCAGGTCCTTTCATTCAAGCATGTTCGCATCGATGTTGGTGCTCGTTCTGTCAGTGTGGATGATGTCCCAATCGAGATGACTGCCATCGAATTTGATCTTCTCAAAGCATTGGCTGAAAACCGCGGTCGGGTTCTCACCCGTGAGCAATTGCTTGAGATCGTCTGGGGCACCACTTATTATGGTGAAATGAGGGTGGTGGATGTTCATCTGGGTCATGTCCGTCAGAAACTTGGTGACCCGGCCTTGATCACCACCATACGCAGTGTAGGTTATCGTTTTGAGGATGAAACCTTATGATCTCATTCATTCGCCGCCATCTTGCTGTTAAG
Source organism: uncultured Anaerolineaceae bacterium (assembly GCA_964370815.1). Taxonomy (GTDB): domain Bacteria; phylum Chloroflexota; class Anaerolineae; order Anaerolineales; family Villigracilaceae; genus UBA12087. Next base: position 20,164 of record CAYJKQ010000010.1, read on the forward strand.
CTTTTCTTATCTTACCTTGCCATCATACTGGTAGTTGCTTTCATCCTGGTGATAGCCACCCGTTATACCCTACCAGATGCCTTTAATCGTCACATGGGTGGAGGCTTGAATCCTGGCTCAGGCATGATGCAGGGTCCTGGAACTGGTCGAACTGTTATTGCTGACCTGTTTGCCAATTTTCAAGCCAGCTTCAATGAAGCCCTTGTATTAGCCCTGGTCGTTGCAGGGTTGGCAGCCATCCTGGTAAGTATGCTTTTAAGTCGAGGTATTGTGGCATCTGTCCGCCGCATGACTACCGTCAGTCAACACATTGCAGATGGTCATTACTCCGAGCGGGTGGAATCTGATAATCCTGATGAACTTGGTCAACTGGCACATTCGTTTAACCAGATGGCGGAAAACCTGGAGCAGGTTGAACTAATGCGTCGTCAATTGATAGCAGATGTCAGCCACGAGCTGCGTACCCCACTTACAGCTATCCAGGGTTCAATGGAAGGATTGCTCGATGGGATCTTGCCAGCGGTCCCGGAAACTTACCAGCAGATCCACCAGGAAGCGGGTCGCCTGGCGCGTTTGGTGGACGATCTGCAGGAATTGAGTCGGGTTGAGGCAGGTGTTTCCCCGCTTGAGATCAAACCTGCACAGGTAGGTCCTCTCATCCAGACGACCATCAAGCGTTTGACACCTCAAGCAAGTAAAAGGAAAATTGACATCGTTGCAGACCTGCCTGCAGATTTACCGATGGTTCCTTTGGATGAAGCCCGTATCACCCAGGTGCTCACCAACCTGGTCAGTAATGCGCTCCAATACACACCGGAAGGCGGAAGCATTCATATTCTCGCCAAGTCGTTTAGGGACGAGATTCAAGTCAGCATTGCAGATACTGGCATTGGCATTCCGGTAGAACATATGGCGCACATTTTTACACGCTTCTACCGGGTGGATAAATCCCGCTCCCGCCAGGCTGGAGGAGGTTCAGGCATTGGCTTGACCATTGCCCGGCATCTTGTTGAATCCCATGGGGGACGCATCTGGGTTGAAAGCCTGGGGGACGGGCATGGCAGCACCTTCACCTTTTCGCTGCCTATTTCAGGATGATCTTCCATAAGCAGTTTGGAAAGTGGGTGCAATCCACTTTGATTTAATCCCATCCATCAATTATGTTGCGATACCGCCCGGAAAATTGTGGATTTTATTCAGTGATTCCTTCCCATTACCAACCCAAATATCGGTCAATGGCTGCCGCAGCTTTACGACCTGCCACCATGGCTGTCACAACCAGGTGGGGACCAGTCACCACATCTCCGCCGGTGAAAACCCCTTTGAGATTGGTAGCGCCAGTATGAAGGTCTGCCATGAGTAAACCATTGGAGTGAGTCTCTATTCCAGGGGTGGTTTCACTGATGATCGGATCAGGCTTGTAACCGATCGCAAGAATGGCAGTATCAACTTCAATGATAAAATCCGAACCTTCAATTACCTTGAATTTGCGCCGACCGCTCTCATCTGCTTCTCCCAATTCGGTACGAACGCACTCGATCTGCGCCAGGTGCCCATCTAGCCCGGCAATGAAGCGTACCGGTTGGGTTAGGAAATGATATTGTGCACCTTCCTCAACTGCCATCATACGATCCTTGTAGCTTCCAGGCATTTCAGCCTCACTGCGTCTATATAGGCAGGTAACTTCCTTGGCACCGGAGCGTAAGGCAGTTCTCAGGCAGTCCGCAGATGTGTCCCCTCCACCAATTACCACAACTTTTTCTTTCACATCCGGGCGGGAACACATTTCGTGGGGCAGCAGATCCATATCCACGTTGGCGCGCACGAGAAAATCTGTAGCTTTGTAAATACCGGGTAGGTTTTCGCCTGGTACACCTAACGATGCATCCACAGTTGTGCCCACACCAATATAGATGGCATTGTATCCGCCTGAAAAGAGTTTATCAACCGTGATCTTTGGACCAATATAAGTATTACCCACGAAAGTTACACCTGCCTTCAGCAGGTCATCCCAAATATCAAAAACCACCTTTTTGGGTAATTTAAAGTTTGGAATACCATAGATAAGCAATCCACCAGGTGCTGGCCAGGCATCAAAGATCGTTACCCAATGACCACGACCCACCAATTCTTTGGCACAGGCCAATCCAGAAGGTCCAGCGCCAACAATGGCAACTTTTTTGCCCGTAAACTTGCCTACCGGAATGTTCACACCTTGTTTGCGACGCTGAAAATGGGTGGTAAATGCCTCCAGTGCACCCGTCGGAACAGGTAAAGAGTCCTTTTTCCCGCGCACACAAGCCCCCTCGCATAATTTATCTTGCGGACAAATACGACCACAAACTTCCGGCAATGAGCTGGTTTGGCGATAAACCCCGGCTGCCTCCAGGAACTGGTTATTCTCGATCAACCACATTGCATAGGAGATATCGTTCCCTGCTGGACAAGCCTTCTGGCATGGAGCAGGGTCCGGGCAGTGGATGCAGCGTGTGGCTTCGTAAACAGCCCAATCTTCGTCCAATCGGATAATGGCTTCATCAAAGTCTTTGATACGATCTTCGGCTGATCGCAGCGGTAGTCCACTCGACTGAATTTTCATGCGTTCTTTTCGATCAACTAACGAAAAATCACGTGAAAGCATTCCTGTCATTTTATCTCCTTTAATAACATGGAGAGCTTCAATCAAGTATGGTTTGGGAGCGAGAATGAAGCTTTATCTTTGAGTATAATCAGCCAAAATAAAAACATCTAGTACTTTTTGGCACTAATAGGATAAGTAAATTATCCTAATTTGACCAGAAAAGGTTTTTTGAATTCTTTTTCAAGATCATCGATTTTGTAACCCTCGTCTCTGATTTGGTGGATGGATATCCGACCTATACTCTCTTTTCAACCGGCACTTGGAAGACCTGATTTCTTTCCATATGATTGAAGAGAATTGCAGACTATCAAAAAAATTGAAAGTTTAATTATTTAGGGTCCAGTTCATAATTATTTGTCAGGTTTTAATAGTTGGGTGGTAGTGTTATTGCTTATATTTAACCAGGGTATCAGACAGAACTCTTACGCGCTGATCAACCTTGTAATAAACGCTGTCTTCCGGGTAGCTCCCATCCGGTTGGAGCTGACCGGCTTGTACTCCAGTCAGCACTTCAATGCCTTCTTCAATGTTGTTGATCGGCCAGATATGGAACAAACCCTCTCGGGCAGCCTCCAGCACCTCTTCTTTTAGCATTAGATTGGATAGATTGCTCTCGGGGATTAACACACCCTGTTCGCCTGTCAAACCGATCGCCTTGCAAACATTAAAATAACCTTCGACCTTGTAGTTTACGCCGCCAATAGCTTGCACGTAACCCTTTTGATCGACAGACCCGGTCGCAGCCATACCCTGTTTGATGGGCAGCCCGGAGAGGGCAGATAGGATTGCATAAAGTTCTGTACTGGAAGCGCTATCGCCATCCACACCGGAGTAGCTCTGTTCAAAAACCAGGCGTGCATTAAGGCTGAGTGGTTTGTCCTGGGCAAATTTATCAGCCAGGAAACCTGCCAGGATCAAAACTCCTTTGGTGTGGGTCGGACCGCCCATTTCAGCTTCCCGTTCGATATCTATCACACCGGAACGCCCCAATCCAATGCTGGCAGTAATTCGATTTGGCTGCCCAATTGTCACATCCCCCAGATCCAAAACTGATAACCCGGTCACCTGCCCGGTTTGTTCACCACTGATATCGATCTTGATAACCCCGTTCGTTATCATTTCGATGATGCGACCTTGGTACAGGCTGGATCGATAATAATGTTCATCAATTGCCTTACGGATGTGTTCTACAGAGATTTTGCTGGAATTCTCCAATTGTGCATAATAATTCGCTTCTCGAACAACATCGCTGATCTCACCAAATCGAGTGGAGAGTTTTTCCTGGTCATCTGCCAACCGTGAGCCATGCTCAACGATACGCGCCAGGGCATTTGCATCCAGATGGAGAATATTTTCAACCGTACATAAATGCGCCACAAAACGAGCATAATTGAGGGTGTTTTCCTCATTGCGTGGCATCAGTGTATCAAAATCTGCTTTAACTTTGAATAATTCATTAAATTGTTCATCTAATGTCAGCAGCGTCCTGTACATTTCTGGTTTTCCTACCAGGATCACCTTGATTTTTAAAGGGATGGGTTGTGGTCGCAGGCTTTTGGTTGTGGCAAAGCTTATTTTTTCACTCACATCTTCGATCTGCAATTCATCATTGGTAAGTGCTCTCTTCAGGCTTTCCCATACCAGCGGGTTCCGTATCAGCTCATTGATTGGCAAAACGATATAACCACCATTTGCCTGGTGTAATGAACCACCTCGAATCAAGGTGAAATCAGTCACTAGGGTACCAAATCGGGCTTCCTGCTCGATTCGTCCAAATAGATTGAAGTAGGAAGGATTGGGTTCAATAATGACTGGTGCACCTTTCAGGTCGGAGTTATCCGTGATCACGTTAACCTGGTAACGCTTTTCGACTGGCTCGGTAACCCTCGATGTCATTGTGGGGACTGACGGTTGTTCTTCTGTCTTGGGTTGAAAATCTTCCAGATGGGTCAGGATGTTGCTTAAGACCTGATCGAGATGGATCAATATTTCAGGCAGGTCCTTGTAACTGTTTTTTAAGCTATCAAAAAGATGTTGGATGGCATTCTGGGCAACTTCATTTTCATCTTTGATCAGCGCTTCCTGGGCGCTTTTATCTATCAATCGGGATTGTCGGAGAGCAGCTTCAACCTTGTTTTGTAATTGTTGCTGTTTCTCTTGGAGATTTTCTTTCTCGTTGGTAGTAAGCTCCTTGAGTTTTTCTTCGCTAAAAGGTTTTCCATTCTCGATTGGTATGATTGCAAGACCCATGGATGTGGGTTGGATTGCGAATCCTTCCTGTTGGGCGTGCTGGTTGAGCTGGTTGAGAATTGCTTCTTTTTGGTTCTGAAATCCACTTGCGAGTTGGTCGATCCGATTTGCAAACTCCTCGCTTTCAAATAATTGCAGGAGTTCATGCTTTATTCCAGAAATGAGACTGTTCATGTCGTTTTGGAATTCTTCTGCTTTCCCTGCTGGAAGTTGTAGTACTTTGGGATGATAATTATCCCGGAAGTTGTTCACATAACACCAGTCGGATGGCACAGCCTCAAGATTGGCGATTTCCTCAAGAAAACGTTTGATGGCTGTGGTGCGTCCAGTTCCGGGTTGTCCGGAGACATAGATGTTAAAACCCTTTTCCTTGATGCCCATTCCAAAATGCAGCGCTCTCACAGCCCGTTCCTGTCCAATTATGGTCTGTGTGACTACGATTTCCTCGCTCGAAATAAAACCCAGGCTTTTTGGGTCACAATATTTTCGATACTTTTCAACTGGAAGTTCAGTGATCATGAAGGAAACCTCTCATTGATACTAGCGATTACAGCGGATCAGCTTTCCCTGGCGGGCAGAATCTTGTGCCTGTGCATAGACATCCAGCAGCTTGTGGGCTTGGTTAATAATATCGAATTCTCCTGCCCGCATCCTTGCTGCCAGACCCATATTTGATCTTAGCTCCTGGTCATTCACCAATTTCTCAATTCCTTGTGCCAGTGCCTCGACATCATTAGTGGTCATGAAACCCTGGACTCCATCTTCAAGTACATCCCGGGTTCCACTTCCATCAACCGCAGCAACAGGTAGCCCTGCTGCCATGGCTTCCAGAGTGACCAGGCCCTGGGCTTCCGCGACTGAAGCGAAGCAAAAAATATCTGCAGCTACCAGGTAATTAATTACCTTATCCAGGTCTATACCTCCGGGCATCTCCACCCGTCCTGTGATACCCAGATTTCTGGCTTTTTTTTGTAATTTTCTTCGTTCCGAACCATCTCCTAGCAATACCAGGCGCACCTTTGGATTCTTGCGCATCACCAGCGCGGCTGCTTCAATTAAGAGTTCCCAATTCTTTTCAATTGCCAGTCTTCCGGCTGAGATCAAGACAATATCATCATTCCATTTACGCTTCTGCCTTTCGATCTGGCGGTTGAGTCTCTCAAACAAGGTCAAATCAACCCCGGTAGGGATGGTTGTGATCTGTTCACTGAAACCGTATTCTTCTTTTAATATCTGGCGCAGACTGTCACTGGGTGTGATGATGTGGTGGCATTTTTGCAGGTAATCACATAATATGTTATCTATCTGGTCTTTAATAAAATCCTGACCAAATGAACCAGCGTAACGGCTGTATTCCCAATAACGGCTGTGAAAAGTAAAAACCAGTGGCAAATTGTATTTAACTGAATTATTGGCTGCAGTTTGACCTAACAATACCGGGTGGTGGCTGTGGATCACATCCAATTTAAGACTTGGTAAGATATGATCGATGCTGGAGGATATTGGAATAACGAACGGCAGATCGGGAAATTGTGGAAAGTCCAAAGAAGGATAACGAAAAATAAAAGGTTCATCATCAATGTAATCTTCTGTTTGCGGGGAGAAAATAAAAACATTGTGCCCCATCTCGGCTAATGCCTTGCGAAAAGACCCAACCGAGCGGACAACACCGCTTATGGTTGGGTAATAAGCATTGCTATAGAATCCGATATGCATATTTCCTCCCAGGCAGGGATGTGCTATTTATATTTTAGCTTCCTACTCAGACCCTAAAGGTTGACACTGAGAAATAGAGTGATCGACAGCATGATTAACAGGTTAATCGTCCCAATTCTTCTGCCATAGAAACCTTTAAGGTCACGGCTTGAGCAGTTACTATTTTACAATACTTCTTTCTTTATATTGTACCCTCTCTTGATGGGTGTGATCTTGCTTATTTTCGCTGAACAATACTGAAAAGTTTAAATCATTTATCCAAAGAAACCTTCATTAATGATGCTGAACAGTGCAATGGCTGCGGGGTGTGTGTGGCAGTTTGCCCTCATGCAGTTTTTGAAATGAATGACCGCAAAACCTGCCTGATCCATCAGCTGGCATGTATGGAATGTGGAGCTTGCCAGTTGAATTGTGTCACCGCTGCCATAAAAGTGGAAAGTGGAGTGGGTTGCGCAGCTGCCAAGCTGTGGGCAGCCCTGCTGGGCTTGCCGGAAGCTGAATGTTGTTGAAAAAATTGAAGAAAACCGATCGTGCTTGACAGCAGCATATAATTAGAGTATAAAAGATACCGACCAGTCGGTATCTTTTATACTCTTTTAAGGAGCATTTTATGCAACAGCGCAGCGAAGAAACGCAAGCCCGGATCCTGGATGCTGCTGTCAGGTGTTTTTCAATTTCAGGGTATAACGGAGCCAGTGTAGATGAGATCTGCTCGGAAGCTGGCGTCAGTAAAGGTGCTTTTTACCATCATTTTCCTACCAAACAAACTGTCTTTCTGGCGCTGCTTAATGGTTGGCTGGGAACTATTGATATAGGGCTAAAAGCTGTCCATCAAGATACTGTACCGGAAACCTTGCTGCACATGACGGGCATGCTGCCGGTTATCTTTGCGAGCGCAGAAGACCGCCTGCCTATGTTTCTTGAATTCTGGTTGCAAGCCAGCCGTGATGATGCTGTTCACCAGGCTATGATCGCACCCTATCACTATTTCACAGATTATTTCACCAGTTTAATAGAATCTGGTATTTCCGAAGGATCGCTCAAAGAGGTTGATCCAGAGATAATTTCCCAGGCCATTTTGTCGATCGCCATTGGAACGTTGCTGCAAGGTCTGCTCGATCCGCAGCGCACAGATTGGTCCAGGGTGGCAGAGCAAAGTATCCAGGCGTTATTGGCTGGGGTGATCAAGAGTTGATCAAATAGATTGAGGAGTTGGAACATGATTTTAGTTACAGGTGCAACCGGTCACATCGGGAATGTGCTGATCAGACAGCTGCTGGATAAAGGCGAAAAAGTGCGCGCTCTGGTATGGAGAGGCGAAGACACTACACCGATCCGGGGTTTGGAGGTTGAAACAATTGAAGGTGATGTCCTTGACTTGTCCAGTCTGAAAACAGCCTTTAAAGGGGTGGATACCGTCTTTCATTTGGCTGGCATTATTTCTATTATGCCAGGAAATGATCCGTTTGTTTGGGAAGTGAATGTGCAGGGGACCCGCAATATTCTGCAAACTGCCCGGCTGTCTGGAATCCGTCGTCTTATTTACACCAGTTCCATCCATGCCATCGCTCGTGCTCCGCACGGCTTGCAAATAGACGAGACACTGCCATTTGACATGAACAATCCTTATGGTGCATATGATCGCTCAAAAGCCGAAGCCTCGCTCGATGTTCAAATAGCCAGCCGGGATGGTTTGGACGCTGTCATTGTGTGCCCTACCGGGGTGATCGGTCCATATGATTTCCGGCGTTCTGAAATTGGAAATGTCATTTTGGATGCTGCCAGGCGAAAAACTACCCTGTATGTGGATGGCGCTTATGATTTTGTGGATGTACGGGATGTAGCCGATGGCATGATAAAAGCCAGTGAACAGGGTCGCAGTGGCGAAAGCTATATCCTTTCCGGGCAGAAGATCTCTGTGCGGTACTTGCTGGAGACTGTCCGCGAAGTGACAGGATATGCCTTCCCAAAGATCAAGATCCCCTTTAACTTAGCTGAATCCATGTCCCGATTAATGCCCGCTTATTATAACTGGCGCAAAACCAAGCCCAAATTTACACCCTACTCACTGGAAGTATTGCAAAGTAATTCAGATATCAGTTATGCCAAAGCTGCACGCGAGTTGGGTTATAAGCCGCGTCCAATATATGCCAGTATTACCGATACGGTGCGTTGGTTTCTTGAGAATTACATCCTTTTATTTGCCAGGAAACGTACTTGATGCATTTCGATCAGAGACCAGATGAATGAGAGATCCAGGTTTGCAGTTGTAACAGGTGCTTCCAGTGGTATCGGGGCAGCAACAGCCCGAAATTTAGCTTACCACGGCATGCACGTCATTCTGACGGCACGTCGTTTGGAAAGATTGCTTGAATTGAAATCTGAAATTGAGGGGAATGGCGGGAAGGTGGATGTTTTCCCAGTGGATCTAACCCGGGAAAATGAACGGCAATCATTGTTTGATGAGGTCCATACCTTATCGGGGAATATTGATCTGCTTGTAAATAACGCCGGGTCAGGTTGGTATGGTTATTATTCCGATATGCCCTGGGAAACTGCCCGTGAGATGATGGCGCTGAATATCTCTGCATGTGTTCACCTTACAAACCTGTTTCTTTCCGGTATGCGTGCGCACGGGCAGGGACATATAATCAACATCGGTTCCATTGCAGGAGGTTTTCCCAACCAGGGTGTGGCTGTTTACAGTGCAACCAAGTCCTTCCTGGATGCTTTTTCATCCGTCTTATATCGTGAATTGCGAGGCTCACGGATCCATGTCAGCGTGGTGCGGGCTGGACCTGTCGTCACAGAATTCTGCGAATCAGCCTCCTTGAGGAAAGGTGGCAGACATTTACCAACAGAATATATGGGCGTTACTGCTGAAAAAGTGGCTCGCAGCATTTGGGATCTTTTCAAACGGCCTCGTAAAGTGATCTATGTCCCGGGTTATCTGCGCGTTACACCCTTGGTGGAATTTTACTTTGGCTGGTTAGTCGACAGGCTTGGTCCACTTCTATTAAAACACCGTACCCGTTAACCACCGATCTGGTTCATGACTCGCTTGCGGGCGATCTCACCGTCTGCCAGGCCATGACCCCAGGGTTTGTTCCATACAGCATCCAGGATCAGGTTTTGGATCTCAGGTTCAGTGGCACCAGACCGTAGGGGGGTCAACAGATCAATTTCAAGATCCCGTAAAAGGCACATTCTTAAGATACCATCCGCTGTCAGGCGGGCGCGTGTACAATCGGAACAGAAGGGTTGGGATACCGATGATATAAAGCCAATATCTCCTTTTGCACCCGGAATATGGAATACCCTGGCTTCACCATCCAATTTCCCGCCATTTACCGCTTCCAGGGTCCCAACTTCTGCCTCCACGCGGGCTTTGATCTGGGTTGCTTTGATTACCTGGCTCAATTGAAAATCAGTGGCTCCTCCGAAAGGCATCATTTCAATGAAGCGAACCTGCCAGGGATTGGTCATTGTCAGTCGCGCCAGGTCTGCTACTTCGTCTTCGTTATACCCTCCCACCACAACTGCATTAATTTTGACCGGAGTCAGTCCGGCTGCTTCAGCAGCCAATATTCCTTCCCAAACATCTTCCATATCTCCCCAGCGTGTCAGTCGTTTGAAACGGGCAGGATTGAGGCTGTCCAGGCTGATATTTACCCGTTTTAAACCTGCCTTGGACAGGGGGCCAGCCAGGCGTGACAGCAAGACCCCGTTGGTTGTCATGGTCACAGTATCGATCCCGGCAGTGGCAACGATCCCGCGCACAATTTCAACCACATTTGCCCGGATTGTTGGCTCCCCACCTGTCAGTCGGATCTTGTTAAACCCCAGTTTGGCGAATAATTGCGTAAAGATCAGGATCTCATCATCCTGCATTAATTCGGCATTCGGCCGAAAGGTCATATCCTCAGGCATGCAATAAAGACATCGCAAGTTACAATGATCTGTCAAACTTATTCGCAAGTATTGAATTTTTCTTCCAAAGCGATCAATTGCCATGAACCCTCAAGTCTTTCTACCTGTAAAGTGAACCAACTCAATAATTCAGTGATAAGGGAAGGGTTTCGCATGTGTGTGTCGCATACACACGAATCCCCAATCCCTATTCGAGAAGACACAAAAATGTCAATCGGTCGTTCATTATATCAACAATTCCTGCCACGAAAAATACACCTGCATGCACACTTGCCTTCCCGTATGGACGCTGGACCGGTGTGGCGGGCGGTGCCAGGGCATGTTTGTGTTCCGGTGAAAGTATCGGTCGCCAAATTCGCTCTCTCACACCGTCCCGGCGTCCTTCGGCAGTTCGCTCCGAATGCATTTAGCGGAGGAGGGTGACATACCTGAGCAGTTACGATATTTCATTATTTACCGTAAAGAGAAATTTGACTAAGTATGATAGCCGTGCTATTATCAGTAAGAATTTATTGTTTTTATTTTAGAGAGGAGCAATTATTCCATGAGTGCAAATTTTATTGCCCGCATTGTCGGGATGATTTTCTTTGCCATTCTTGGGGGAATTTTCGGCTACAGGATTGGGCTGCTGAGTGAAGATCAAGCTGCTCTATACACCACTTCCATCACTTTGATAGGGGCTTTGATAGGACTGATCCTGACACCCTATTTGACAACCATCCCGGCACGATATATCCGAAACAAATTATCCCGACTCTCTGCTGAGGCATTGTTAGCCAGCCTGTCCGGATTGATTGCTGGTCTTATTACAGCAGCCCTGTTGGCGTTCCCCCTATCTTTGCTTCCCGAGCCATTTGGTGAGATCTTGCCATTTGTTGGTGTGATCATCTTTGTTTATTTCGGCATAACTTTGTTTTCCATGCGTCAGTCTGACATAAGCAATTTAATGGGAGGGCTTGGCTCTAAACGTGAAGGAGGCGGTTCTGGTGGAGGGCAGCAGGTCAACCGTACCATTTTATTGGATACCAGTGTAATCATAGATGGAAGAGTTGCGGACATTGCCAAGACAGGTTTTCTTCCTGGAACCTTGTTGATCCCACGCTTCGTTCTGAACGAGCTGCAATATATTGCTGATTCATCCGATAGCCTGCGCCGGCAGCGCGGAAGGCGTGGAATGGAAGTTTTGGCAGAACTTCAAAAAGGATCTTCAGTATCTGTCCGCATTAGCGACATAGATGTGGATGGTGTGCGTGAAGTGGATGATAAACTTGTCATTCTTGCTCGCCAGATGAAATGTCCGATCCTCACGAATGACTACAATCTCAACCGTATTGCAGAATTGCAGGGCGTCTCCATACTCAACATTAATGAACTCGCCAATTCTGTCAAATCTGTAGTTATGCCAGGAGAGATCCTAATCCTCAGTGTTATCCAGGAGGGAAAGGAATCTGGCCAGGGAGTGGGGTACATGGAAGATGGCACAATGGTTGTCGTGGAAAATGGCAATAAATTCCTGCACCAGGAGATCCATGTTTCCGTAACGAAGGTCCTTCAAACCGCCGCAGGCAGGATGATCTTCGCAAAACCGGAGAATGGTTGATCCAGGAGATTGGTATGATACGTCTTTATAATACCCTGACTCATAAAAAAGAAGAATTTCAGCCACTTGAGCCTGGAGTGGTTAAACTGTACGTGTGTGGTCCCACCGTTTACAGTGATGCCCATGTTGGCCACGCCATGTCAGCTCTTGTATTTGACATCATCCGACGTTATTTTGAGTTTCGAGATTTCCAGGTTATCCATGTCATGAATTTTACCGACGTGGATGACAAGATAATCGATCGCGCCAACCAGATGGAAGTGGACCCTTTTATATTGGCGGAAGGCTACATCCGTGATTTTCAAGGACATCTGGTTGATTTGAACATCTTGCCTGCCACCATTAACCCTCGTGCCTCCCGCACAATAGATAAGATCCAGGCTATGATCCAGGGCTTGATCGACAAGGGTTTTGCATACCCAGCCAGCAATGGAGATGTATATTTTCGGGTTACCAAAGATGATGATTATGGCAAGCTCTCCGGACGAAAGCTGGAGGATATGCAAGCTGGCTCGCGTATTGAGGTGGAAGAATTAAAAGAACATCCCATGGATTTTGCCCTTTGGAAATCCGCCAAGCCTGGTGAACCTGCCTGGGACAGTCCCTGGGGATCTGGGCGTCCTGGCTGGCATATTGAGTGTTCTGCTATGAATCTTCATGAACTGGGAGAACAGATCGATATCCACGGCGGTGGCAACGACTTGATCTTTCCACATCACGAAAACGAGATCGCGCAATCCGAAAGCTTCACCGGCAAGACTTTTGCCCGTTTCTGGCTCCACAATGGCATGCTGCAATTGAGTGGCGAAAAAATGTCCAAATCTCTGGGAAACCTGGTCAAAATATCGGACTTCCTGCACGAACATGATGGCGATGCCATGCGCATGCTGGTATTGAATGGCAATTACCGTAGTCCGTTATCTTTCACAGAGGAAAGCATCTCAGCTGCCGAACAAGGACTTAACCGCTTGCGAACATCCCTAAAACCTGCCACCTCCGGTGCTGCAGGAGCCTCGCCTGAAATGGAGAAAAACCTTTCAGATCTTGCACAGACCACTCGCCAGATCTTCACCAACTCGATGGATGATGACATCAACACCTCCGGAGCATTGGGTGGTATTTTCGAGCTTGTGCGCCAGGTCAACACAACCCGGGATGCAGGCGCAACGGATGAGCAGCTTGAACCTGCTCAAAAAGCCCTGCGTGAATTGACAACAGTGCTTGGTTTGCGCATGGAAAATTCCCGCACAGGTGGTGATGCGGACAAGTTCGTGGATCTGCTGATCGAACTTCGAACCGAACTACGCGCACAAAAACTCTGGGCACTCTCCGACCTTTTGCGGGACCGTCTGAAAGAAATGGGAGTGGGGATCGAGGACGCTAAAGCTGGCGGCACATCCTGGAAGTGGGAATAGAATTAACTGTATTTAGTAAAACCCTGTTTAACCCCACAGGGATGAGTTAGGATTCGCCCTCCGTTTTATTTTACATGTCTCCCAATATTTTCCTCTTCACATCCTCTACCTGCCTTGGCGATGATATCTCCAAACATGATGGGATCCAGTTTGGTTTGTCTCGACCTGGTTTATAATCAGAAGAGTAATTTTTGGAATTCAGATTTTCCACAGATATCATTCAGGGATGGCCTGTTATTATATTTTCTACCCATGATAGACCGTGATTTGCACCCAATTATTAAGACAGGAGTTATGCATTTTATGCAACGGATGGAAAGATGAAAGAATTCATCTATGGACGCAATCCGGTTTATGAAACCTTGCAGGCTGATCGTCGTCAGATCACACAATTGTTGCTGGCTGATGGAGTCCAGGAGAAAAGCCGCCTGGAAGAGATCCTGAACATTGCCAGGCAGCGTAATCTCGCCATCTCCAAAGTACCCCGTGCCCGCCTGGATAAATTCAGTGACAGCCACCAGGGAATTGCTTTGGAAGTCACCGAGTATCCTTATGTCAACTTGCGGGATATACTCGATCGGGCAGAATATCGCCATCAACCATTGTTTGTGCTCATACTGGATACACTTCAAAATCCACAGAACCTGGGTACCCTGATCCGTACTGCAGAATCGGTCGGCGTCCATGGAGTGGTCATCCCGGGACACCGCGCCGCAGGCGTCACACCCGCTGTGGTGTCTGCCTCGGCAGGTGCTACGGAGCATATGCTCGTGGTGCAATCCAACCTGGCTCAGGCTATCTCCGAGTTAAAACATGCCAATGCCTGGGTGGTCGGTCTGGACGAAAGCCCCGATTCATTGCCCCTCGAGCAGGTACGCCTGGATGGCGCCCTGGCAGTTGTGGTTGGCAGCGAAGGAGAGGGTCTTCGATCCCTCGTTCGCAAGCATTGCGATTTCCTGCTTCGTCTACCCATGCAGGGTCAGATCGCATCCCTGAATGCAGCCGTGGCGGGGTCGGTGGTTCTTTACCTGGCATATATGGCACGCAATCAATGATCTTTGGTTACTTCTCAGACCCTTTGGTTTTTGCTGAAATACAATATGTTCGATAGCATGAAGTTCAAGCCAAGCGTTCTAATTTCTATTCCAGAGAAACCATAAGGGTCTTGACTTGTGCAGTTACGATCTTTGAATACTCTTGTAATTCGGGAAAGATGGGAAGCGGTTGTTATTATGATAACAACCGTCATAAACACCCTGCCTGCCCCTTTTTTATGAGAAGATACAAATTACATAGCCAATTTCGTTTATCCATGGAGGCAGATATGCCTGAAGCAACATTCCATTTTCCACGCGGTTTTCTTTGGGGGACTGCCACCGCTTCACACCAGGTGGAAGGCAACAATTCCAATAACAATTGGTGGGATTGGGAGCAGCAACCCGGTCGTATTCAGCAAGGTCATAAATCTGCCCTGGCTTGCGATTGGTGGGGGGGACGCTGGCAGGAAGATTTCGATCGTGCAGCCGAAGGCGGACAAAATGCGCATCGTTTCTCGGTCGAATGGAGTCGCATCCAACCCACCCCTGATACTTGGGATGAGTCTGCTCTCGAAAAGTACCGCCAGATGCTGCAGAGTTTGCGGGATCGCAACATGCTGCCCCTGGTAAGCTTGCATCACTTCAGCGATCCTCTCTGGCTCACACAACAGGGCGGCTGGGAAAACCCGCAAGTGGTTGCAAAGTTCGAAAAATTTGTTGGCAAGACTGTGGAAGCCCTCAAAGAGTATGTCAGCCTTTGGTGTACCATCAACGAACCCAATGTATATGTGCTGGGCGGTTATATCTCCGGGGATTTCCCGCCTGGAAAAAAGAATTTCAAACTGGCTATGCAGGTCATGGCTAATATGCTTCGTGGACACGCTGCTGCCTATCGGGCTATCCACAACATCCAGCCTGAAGCGCGCGTTGGTTATGCTTTACATTACAGGCCAGTGGTACCAGCTTTGTCCTGGTTTCCACTCGATCGAATGGCAGCCAACCTGCACTATAAGGGCATCAACATGGCTTTCCCTTCTGCATTATCCAGCGGTGTGATGCAAACGGTGATCGGCAATGTGCGCATACCTGAAGCGAAAGGTACACAGGATTATCTGGGGTTAAACTACTACAATACGCTGACAGTAAAATTTGACCTGTTTAATCCAGGTGAATTGTTTGGGCGTGCCTTTTACCCTGCGGGAACCGATCTGAGTGATAATGGTTTTAATGCTAATATCCCCGATGGGTTGTTCTCGACTCTAAAATGGGCTGTTCGTACTTATCCTGGCTTGCCGATCATCATTACCGAGAACGGTATTGAATGCGCCGATGACCATATTCGGCCGCGCTATATAGCCGAGCATGTGCTCAAGCTTTGGAGGGCGGTCAATTTCAATTGGCCAATCAAGGGCTATTTCCATTGGTCCCTTGTGGACAATTTTGAATGGGAGCGAGGCTGGACGCAGCGCTTTGGGCTATGGGCGCTCGATCCCGAGACTCAGGAACGCACCAAACGACCCAGTGCAGACCTTTATGCTGAGATCTGCAAAGAAAACGGGCTTTCCAGCCAGATGGTACGTCAATATTGCCCGGAAGTCTTCGAGAAGCTCTTCCCGGGATAAAAGAAATAGCCTCCCGGCGATCTTCTTCACCGGGAGGCTATTTCTTACTAAAAAGCAAGCTAACTGCTCAGGTCAAGACCCTAAAGGTTTTTAAGAACCTTTAGGGTCTGCTAAAGAATTAGAAGGTTTTGCCCGATATTCATGCTGACGATCACTCTCTTTTTCAGAGTAGACCTTAAAGGTCGGAGAGTTTGCGAAGCAGGTTAGATCACACCAAGTTTTTTGCCCACACGGGAAAAAGCTTTCAGACCTTCATCAAGATCTGCCTGGCTGTGGGCAGCTGAGATCATGACGCGAATACGCGCCTTGCCTTGTGGTACGGTTGGGAAACCGAGCGCCATGCCGAATACACCGGCTTCGTAGAGTTCCCGGCTGAATTGTTGTGCCAACGGAGCTTCACCCAGCATGACCGGTGTTATAGGTGTGGTGCTGACACCAGTATCAAACCCAAGCGTCTTCATTTCAGCTTTAAAGTATCTGGCATTCTCCCATAAACGATCCACCAGTTCTGTAGACTTCTCCAACAGATCAACTGCCGCAATACAGGAGGCTACATCCGGAACGGTCATGGCAGAAGAGAACAGGAACGGGCGACCTCGCTGGCGTAACCACTCCACGATTACAGGGCTGCCTGCCACAACTCCCCCCATCACCCCAAAGGCTTTCGACATGGTACCAACTTCCACATCCACCTTGCCGTGCAGACCAAAGTGATCCACAATGCCGCGTCCACCCTTACCCAGTACGCCCTCGCCGTGAGCATCATCCACCATCAGCAAAATTTCATGGCGGTCAGCAACCACGTAGATTTCATCCAGCGGAGCCACATCTCCATCCATGCTGAAAACACCATCCGTGACGATCAATGCTCGCCGGTATTGTGCGAGATTCTCTTTGATCATTTGTTCAAGAGAAGTCGCATCGCAATGCTCATAAGCGATGATCTTGGCACCGGATAGGCGGCAGCCATCAATTATGGAGGCATGGTTCAATCGATCTGAGAAGATCACATCTTCCTTGCCAACCAGGACGGGGATTGTAGCCAGGTTGGCTGTAAAACCGGATTGGAAGGTGATGGCACTCTCGACACCCTTGAACTTCGCCATGCGTTTTTCCAACTCGATATGCAGGTCCATCGTCCCGGCAATACTACGCACTGCGCCAGGTCCTACTCCATATTTGTCCGTGGCTTTTTTGCAGGCTGCCACAATGGCGGGGTGGTTTGCCAACCCCAGATAATTATTCGAACAAAAATTGAGTACTTTTCTGCCATCCACCAAAAGCCAGGCACCCTGGGCTGAGCCAATTGTGCGGATGCGATTATACAGACCGGCTTCTTTAAGTGTCTCGATTTCCTTTTTTATCCAATCGATTTTGGACATGTTCATCTCCTATAACGTAGGGTTTCATCTCATTAACTTGGGGGAAAGAATAAAGGCTGTTGGCTGCTTAACTCGCATGCTGATACCATTTCCCATCATTAGTGATAGTTACAGTTTTTATTCGTGATGGATATCACCAATGTTGATTATATCCGTTTTTATGGCATCGTCTGTTAACAAGCCAAGCTCTCCCAGGGCAGCCAGGATTTTTACATGTGCACCGGGTTTTACTACAACTGTGGTGGGTCCGAGTACTTCTCCCAGGAATCTTCCCGCCCGGGAATTACGCAGCTCCTCCAGCACTTCCGGTCGGCTTAATCGCAAGACGACTGGTTGCTCCAGGCGCGCTTCGGTCCCGTTCAATTCCCAGCGGGTCAACGCGCGCACAAAAGGTGGTGGAAGGGGTGCTGCGGAATACTTATGTAACAGGGCAAGTAATTGTGAAATCTTTAAGCCCTGTTTTAGGGCATTTTTAAGGGAAGCAGGTGTCAGGCGATAATGATATTCCTCTTTTTTGGGAGTTTCCCACTCACTGAATCGTGCCACCTGGTAACGGACAGAACGAGGTATTTGAACAGGGATTGAAATACGCCCATTTGCAGCCGCATGTAGCTTGCCATCCTCGCGCTGCAAACCCTGTGGAGGGCGGTTCTTTAATAGATCAGTTGACCAGTTGGTTAGGCGGAAGGAAGTTGCCACGCCTTCTGCTTCTGCTGAAGCAAGATCTACAATTCCCAGCCAGAAAAGAGGACCAGTCAACAGGTAACGGATAAGCGCTCCATCAACATCTTCCCAGTGCATAAAACCATGTAAGAAGGTATCATCTGTCTCCCGCCGGATCAACCAGGAGTCAAAATCACCGGCAGGTCGCTCAAAATCTGGGTTTGTTTCACGGATCATGTGCACAAAGGATGAAAGATTCCACCATTTGCCTTGTGGTATTCTGCTCAACAATTCCAGGACGAACTGTCGGGTTGCGTATGGGTCATTGTACCAGGTTCCTTCGCACACCAACCCCGGAACCTGATATAGCTCGTTGAAGCTGACAGAGTTTTGCCAGGCGTGTACCAATCCAGCCAACGCTTCCGATCGGGGTTTTTCAAGGAAATTTTTTATCAATTCGAGTTGTAAGGCTGGTATTGTCGTGGCATCCTTTGGTACATTGATCAAGCTGGCTGCCAATAGGAATTCCCTTAACACCCTTTCTGGAACGCTTAAAGAAACATTGTCCGGTAAAACCTTCCATCCCATTCGCATGGCAGTCAGCAAAGTGCAGGCGTCATCCAGAATTCGATCACTGCTCAGGGTTGCATGGTTGCGCTCTAGAGGCGAAGCCAGTCGCCCGGGAACCAGGTCAGTGGTACCATCTTTGGGTGGCAGGAGCAATAAGAGATCATCAGGAATGTATGCAAACTCCTGTGGTCCTGATACTGTCTCAAAAAAAGCACGCCCTACCAGGGCGCGATAGAATAATACCTCCGTCGAGGAGATAGGTGATAGATACACTTGCTCCCGATCACGTCGACCGGATCCGGCATCGCGCAGTTCGCCAAAGCGACGCGTGAAATCTTGCCAGGGTACGCGTCCTTTCTCTGTTAGTAGCACCTTCAATGCTTTTTTTGCCTCGGTTGGCAGGGTATCAATGATCTCAACCACCAGTTGACCCTCCAGCAGTCCATCAGCCAACTCCTGTAAAGCTCCTTGCTTGTCGGGTGATGACAGTTCCTGTCCCCACAAACTTGCCACAATTCGCAGGTGACCGAGATCGTAGGATTGGAGTGAATGGATAAGGTCAGGCATGATTATAAATTAAGATGGTTTGATTATCTGTAGTGCGTTTGGAAGGATCTCAAATGACAGATCTCTAACTTTTGAACCAAAACCCGAGAAGATTTCACCATCTGTATGTATATAAAGTGGATTGTCAGAAGTAAGACTCAATTTGCGAAATGTGCCCATGCGAACTTGTTTAAAATTTCCATGCGTACCTTTCATGACTTCAGGTATCAGCCGGAACATCATCAAGCGCGAAACTTTACCGATACTGGCGTATTGAAAAATCCCGTCATTTGGGCGGGCATCAGGGGCGACCAGGAAACCACCCCCTTCGCGTGGTCCATTGCACATCACGAACATGACATTTGGTCCTTCCCAGGTTTCCTCATCGGTTTCCACTTTCAAATTGGTTGGCTCAAAGTTTAGAATGATGGTTTGAATGACTGCCACCAGGTACATCAAGAATCCGCGTAAGAAGGGAAGCTGATGTGAACGGATGGTGGTGATTGCGTCAAAACCTATACCGATTGTATTATCCACATATTCCACCCGGCCATCTTCAGCTTTTAAAACACCCACATCTAAATCTCCGGGTTCTCCATATAAAGCCAGGTTAAGTGCCTCCAATGGGTTAATAGGAATTCCTGCAGCATGGGCAAAATCGTTTCCAGAGCCAGCTGGTACTACTCCGAATATGGGTCGCTGTTTTTCAGGTAATTGCATCAATCCATTGATTACTTCATGGACCGTGCCATCCCCTCCGACTGCGATCACGCGCTCATAGCCTTGTTCACCAGCCTGGCGGGTTAACTCCAAGGCATGGGTGGGGTAAACAGTTCCTGCCCAATCAGCATTCCCATATTCAGCGATGATAGGGCGCAAGTCACGAGCGACTTTCCACGCATTTCCCATATCCGCCATGGGATTCAAGATCAATTTGACTTTACGGTTCACAAATTTACCTCCTGTTTGGATTTATCAAGTATAACCCCCCGCCAGGTGATCAGATATCCAATATATTGAAAAGAATTGCAGATTTATATTTGGTTCTTTAATAATAAGCCTCCTCAAATTAATCTGGGAGGAAGCACCGATTACGATCTTAATATGTGGAAGTGATCAAATTTTATGTGGATGGAACCGATGGATCATTAGCGACTAAAAAACTCCCATGTTGGTGCCGCTTGGCCCGGTAGAGAGCTTCATCAGCAGCCCGCAATAGACCTGATGCTTCCAATCCATGTTGCGGATATATTGCAATTCCTCCCGAAAAATCAAGCTGTGGGGGAATTTCATCCGGTGTTACTATTTTAATACTTCGCAATTTTTCCTGTACCTTCTCTGCTACCAGCCGTGCAGATGCCAGGTCCGTATCTGGTAATATCAGGGTTAATTCATCACCGCCATAGCGGGCAAGAAAATCGGTTGAGCGTAGAGTTTCAGTAAGCGGTTCAAAAGCCTGGGAGAGAACTTGGTCTCCAAAGACATGACCATAGGTATCATTAATGGTTTTAAATCCATCCAGGTCCATCATTACAACAGCCAGGGTTGACCCGGTTCGGGAGGCGCGTTTTACTTCAGCCTCCAATCGTTCATCCAATGCACGCCTGTTCGGTAGACCGGTCAGGCTGTCAAGGCGGGCTTCCTGAGTGGCATGTTCATGCATACCTGCATTGAAAATAGCAACTGCTGCCTGATCGGCCAGCATGCTCAGCAGACGTACCTCATCCTGGCTGAATCCACCTGCTGTGGTTCTCGCCAAATTCATGACACCCTCAACTTTTGAACCTATCATTAAGGGGATGCCAATTATTGAGCCATGCCAACTGCGGGATGAGTTAATAAATAATGGGTGTGTTTGAAGATCTTCCACCACGATCAACTTTTTCTGTCTGGCAACCGTGGCTGTCAATCCATCCGACCGTGGTTTGGCAAATTCATGGTTTTTCTCCCCCTTGGAATCTAATGCTGCGCCAAAAGTCAGTGTACCCTCATCGAATAAGAAGATATTCACATCATCGGCATTTTTGATCAATCTCAGAGCTTCGCTGACCACTGTTTCAAGCACAGCTTTTAACTCCAGGCGGGAGGTTAGATTAATGCTAATTCGTCTGAGCGCATTCAATTCAGCAGATTGTTGTTTAAGGATCAATAAGAGATTATTGGAATCGATTATGCTTTTCCCCAGATCTTGCAGGGTTTTTTCTTTGTCACTGACTTCAGGGGATATTTCTATTGCCTTGCCCAACAAGTCGAACAGCGTTTGAAGAACCTCAAAGGTTTCTTCTGTGATTTTATCTTTCAGGACAAGTTCCTGACGAGCCTATTCCAAGATTTTTACACGAAGATCCATTTATTAATTCCAGTCATGAGAACCGTAATTGGAAATCGAATTATTGCGTTTGGATATTATTTTATATCATAAATACTTGCCAAAGTCCATCAAACAGGTAAGATTTTTTTTGTTGGGAACTCTATTCCTGCTCGTTTGATGGATATCCACATTTTGGATTGAGTAGGCAATACTTTTCTAATAATGCCTTTAGTAATTCTTGGTTGTTCCAAATGCAGTATTGATGCCGGTAATACCCGGCACTCCAACATCCGTGATGGTTGGATGACCATAAATTGTCAAATTAGGTAAGTTCTGTTAATGTATAATCAAATAAGCACCCACACACATCAAGGAGATTTCCATGCCAGATTCCAAGAAACCATCTTTCCCGCACAGTACACCACTTCAACCCGGGCGAAAAGCCATCTTGGTAGGCGCATCCAGTGGGATTGGAGCCGCTCTGGCGCGTCAACTGGCAGATCAAGGATACAGTCTGGCATTGCTGGCGCGCCGCACGGAGTTGCTCACCACCCTGTGTGACGAGATCAACCATAAAGCCACCCATACGCGAGCCCGGGCTTACCATCATGATGTCAACGATTATGATGCCGTCCCTGCTCTCTTGAGATCCATTTTGGTAGATCTGGGAGGTGTGGATGTATTTATTTACAATTCCGGCATCTCTCTTCCCGTTGGGTTGAAAAAATTTGATTTCGATAAAGACCGTCGCACCCTCGAAGTCAATTTTCTGGGTGCGCTTGCCTGGTTGAATCCGGTGGCGGCGATGTTCCAAAGTCTGAAAAGTGGACAGATCGTCGGAATTTCATCTGTCGCTGGTGAGCGTGGTCGGGTGGGTAACCCTTCTTACAATGCCTCCAAAGCAGCCCTGACCAGTTATCTTGAGGCGCTTCGCAACCGCCTGACACGCTATGGTGTGCATGTGCTCACAGTCAAACCAGGGTTTGTGGAAACAGATCTATTGGCGGGTGCAAAACGCACTTTCTGGGTCATATCTCCTGAACAGGCTGCCCGGGATATATGTAAAGCCATCCGCACTCGCAGACAGGACATCTACACACCTGCCCGTTGGCGGTGGGTTATGTTGGTCATTCGCAACATCCCATCTTTTATCTTTAGAAAAATGGTTTTCTAATGTCTATTATTTCTTTTGAAGATCTGCAGCTCGTTGAAAATTTTGGGCACTCTCTGAGTTCGCCTTCTTATTATTTCCAACCGGAATGTATTAGTGATATCAAGCCATTTCTGAAGACCGCCCGGGACGCGGGTTTGACGATCAATTTACGTGGTGCCGGGCGCAGTTACAATGATGCCGCTCTCAATCCCGGTGGCATCATTCTGGATCTGCAAGCGATCGATCGTATTCTGGAATGGGAGCCGGAAACCGGTTTGATCCGCTGTGAGCCTGGTGTATCCCTCAAGCAGCTCTGGCAGCATGTTCTGCCGACTGGCTGGTGGCCGCCTGTGGTCTCAGGTACGATGGCAACCACCCTTGGTGGCTGCCTGGGCATGAACATCCACGGCAAGAACAATTACAAAGCAGGCACGATCGGTGACCACGTGCTGGAATTTTCTGCCTTGCTGCCTACAGGTGCCGAGGTCACCTGCTCTCCCCACAAGAACGGAGACCTTTTCCGGTCGATGATCGGAGGCATGGGAATGCTTGGCATCTTCACCTCGATCACCCTTCAAATGAAGCGCATGTTTTCCGGATTACTGGAAATTCAAGCCTGGAACGTACCCAATTTGGAGATTCAGTTGGAGGACTTGGAATCCCGCAAGGAAGACGCCGATTACATCGTCGGTTGGGTGGATTGTACTGCGCGTGGCCATGGATTGGGCCGTGGTCAACTTCACCAGGCAAATTATCTCCCTGAAGGTGCAGACCCGCATCCAGCCCGAACACTTAAGCTGGATTTCCAGACCCTTCCATCCAAATTCTTTGGATTGCTGCCTAAATCGTTGTTACACTATTTTATGTCCCCTTTCATGAACAATCCCGGCACCCGTTTGGTCAATACAACCAAATATCTGCTGGGCAGAGATAAAACCTTTCGCCAGACGCACGCCTCATTCCATTTTCTTCTGGATTACGTACCAGACTGGGAATTGAGCTACGGCAGGCAGGGATTGATCCAGTACCAGTCCTTCCTACCGAAAGAAACTGCTCTTCAAACCTGGTCAGAAATGCTCAAGCTCTCTCACCAGTGCAACCTGCCTGCTTTTTTGGGGGTGACCAAGCGTCACCGTCCGGATGGTTTCCTTCTATCCCATGCTGTGGACGGTTATTCATTGGCAATGGATTTCAAAGTCACTTCCGGTAATCGCGGTCATCTGGCTTCCATGCTGCAAGAATTCGATAAACTTGTCCTTCAGGCTGGTGGACGATTCTATTTTGCCAAGAACAGCGAAACCCGACCGGAAACCGCTTTGGGTTTTTTGGGGCAGGAAACGATTGCCAAATTCCGGGCGCTGAAAAAGCGTTGCGATCCAGATCACCTGCTTGGTTCCGGGCTTTACCGCCGGGTGTTCGAGGACGCCTGAGCAGATGCACTGTAAAGTAATTGATCTTGCAATGATGGATTACGAAGATGCCTGGCAGCTTCAGACTGATCTATCCGCTCAGATCGCAGCAGGTACCCATCCAGCCAGCCTTTTGCTGCTCGAACACCCCCATACCTTCACCTTTGGCAGGCGCGGAGACATAAAGAATCTGCTCTGGAATGAATCGGAGTTATCACAACGGAAAATTGCTGTTCACTGGGTGGATCGCGGCGGTGATGTCACCTATCATGGACCAGGTCAATTGGTTGGCTATCCACTCCTTCCACTTGGGAAACTGGTAACAGGAGAATCCCACATCCCGGTTGCGGATTATGTAGGCTATGTGCGCACGCTTGAACAAAGCCTGATCCTGGCATTGCTCAATCTTGGGCTGGCAGCCGGACAAATATCAGGCCTGACCGGTGTCTGGGTGCAGCCAGATATGGCTTCACGCTGTCCGCGCTGCAAACCGGAGGACCGTCTCAAACCCGCCAAAATTGCCGCCATTGGTGTCAAGGTCGACTCTAAAGGTATCTCACGACATGGCTTTGCTCTTAATGTAAACCCGGACATGTCTTATTGGGAAGGCATCATCGCTTGTGGTTTGGTGGACCATCCCATTGTCAGTCTGGCGGATTTGCTTGATCCCATCCCAGACATGCCTACTGTTAAATCAGCAGTACGAACTGCATTTGCAGAAGTATTTGGGGTTTCTTTTATCTGAGATATCCCGTTCATTGCTTTTCTTGATAACAATAGGGGGCAAAGATATGGGTCACTCACCGGTTTTTTTAACAAATACATATAACGGATTGACAATGTTTAATTCTTCAGTTAATCTAACACCATTAAGGAAATACTTAACGGCTTGGAGCATTGGATGGACAAGATTGAGATACTCGATCAATTTGAGCAGATCAAGGCATTGGCAGATCCACGTCGCCTTGAAATTCTGCGTCTGTTGCTGCCAGATCCAGCCAGCCTGACCCAGCTGGGTCTAAAGCTGGGTCAACACCCAGCCAGGGTTCGGCATCATATGCAGAAGTTGGAAAAAGCCAGATTGGTTCAACTCAACCATGTCACCGTTAAAGGTGGAGTTACCGAAAAATTCTACCGCACCAGTGCCGGGGCTTTCCTGATACAGCAAATGGTGCTCCCAAGGAACGGTCAGCGGCAGACCATAATTATTTCAGGTAGTCACGATCTGGCGATTGAACAGTTTTCACAAACCCTTGGCAAAAATATTAACCTTCTTAGCCTGCCAGTGGGTAGTTTGGATGGGTTGGTTGCTCTGCGCCAGGGATTTTGCCACATAGCCGGATCTCATTTGCTGGATGCAAATGGGGAATACAACACTCCTTTCGTTCGCCATTTGCTCCCGGATCGTAAAACAACAATGGTCACCCTGGCTGACCGCCAGCAGGGCTTGATTCTTATTCCAGGTAACCCGAAGGGTATCCATGATCTGGATGATCTGGCTCGTGATGATGTCAGTTTTGTTAACCGTCAACTAGGTTCTGGCACGCGCCTTTGGTTGGATAACCGCTTGAAGGATATTGGGATCTCCCCCACACAGATTAATGGCTATAACACAATTTTCCACACACATACTGAAGTTGCCCTCGCCATCAGATCCAGGCAGGCTGACGCTGGGATTGGTTTGCAGGCAGTTGCTCAAAGGTATAACCTTATGTTTATTCCTTTATTTAAGGAACGCTTTGACCTGACCATGCTGCAGGAATCCACCCAACAACTTGCGCCGGTCTTGGATCACTTACAATCCAGGGTCTGCCGCAAGGAGATGGCTGATCTGAGCGGTTATGACACCACCCATACAGGTGAACAGATCTATTATTAGGAGAGATACCCATGCAAAAAAAAAGTTCGGCTTTTATTTTTGTAACATTATTTTCCTTGATTGTTTTACTCCTCTCGGCTTGTTCCCCGCTCTCAAGCCAAACGCAAGTTCCGACTGCACCACCTCCTCCTGACAACCCCAACCTGATCCTCGCCACCACCACCAGCACCCAGGATTCCGGTTTGCTGGATATGTTGATCCCCATCTTCGAGGCACAGACGGGTTATCTGGTTCAGACTATCGCTGTTGGTACCGGTGCCGCATTAAAGATGGGAGAGGAAGGCAATGCCGATGTTCTCCTGGTGCATGCCCCGGCTGCAGAAAAAGTATTAATGGATGCAGGCTTTGGTAAGGATCGCTTTCTCGTGATGCACAATGACTTCGTGATCGTAGGACCGTCTGCTGATCCTGCCGGCATAAAAGATGGAACAGATATCATCCCGGTCTTCCAGGATTTTGCAGCTTCCGGCCAAACCTTCATTTCAAGAGGGGATGATTCAGGTACCCATAAGATGGAATTAAGCCTGTGGCTTAAGGCTGAGACCGATCCTGCTGGGCAAAGTTGGTATCTGGAATCCGGGCAGGGCATGGGTGCCACATTGACCATGGCTTCTGAAAAATCAGCGTATACGCTCACCGACCGGGCTACCTTCCTGGCTAATCAGGCTAACCTGCAATTAAGCATACTTTTCGAAGGGGTTCCAGCTCTGTTGAATGTCTATCATGTCATGACAGTCAATCCGGAAAAATGGTCGTTGGTTAATTACGAAGGTGCCCTGGCATTTGCCAATTTCATGACCAATGCTGAAATCCAAGGGATCATTGCTGAATTTGGAGTGGAAAAATTCGGTCAATCCCTCTTCTTCCCGGATGCAGATAAAACAGATGCGGACCTCGGATTGGAATAGCAGCATAATTAAGGAAACCATAAGAATCGTTATATACTTATTGGAATTTTTCTAATTCTCCTGATCGAAGAATCATTCCAAGTTGATTCTCACATGTGACCTTCCAGTATGAACATGGCTTCCTGCAATATTAATTGATCAACAGGGTGCCACTCATCAATATTTGTTATTAAACACCTCCCAGAACCTGCAAGATCAGACCGGGTTGTTCAGTAGATGATAAAATACTTGTCCTATGGATTTGATCAAAACAATATTCTCTGACCCCGAAGTCTGGCAGATCACAATTCTGTCTTTAAAACTTTCCGGTTTGGGAACACTCTTAAGCCTGTTGATTGGGCTGCCATTGGGAACACTTCTGGCATTTGGAAAATTCCCAGGGCGCTCGTTTTTATTAAGCATGGTCAATGCAGGTATGGGCTTGCCACCAGTTGTGGTTGGTTTAATGATTGCCCTGCTACTTTGGCGTAGTGGTCCTTTGGGAAGCTTGCGTCTTATTTACACTCCCAGCGCCATCGTGATCGCCCAAACAGTCATATCTGCTCCGGTGGTGACCGGGTTGACCGCAGCAGCCTTGCAGCAGCTTAACCCTCGCTTGCGTATGCAATTAATGGGATTGGGAGCTAACACCCTGCAGGTGATTGGCTGGTTATGGTGGGAGGTGCGTTTATCCCTCCTGGCAGCCCTTATGGCTGGTTTTGGGAGTGTTATCTCCGAAGTGGGAGCTTCCATGATGGTGGGAGGTAACATCCGCTACCAGACTCGCGTACTGACCACAGCCATCGTTCTGGAAACTGGAAAAGGTCAATTTGATCTCGCCATTGCATTGAGCGTTTGGCTGCTTTTGCTGACATTCATCATCAACCTGGCTCTGACCTACATCCAGCAAAGAGGAGCCAAGAATTGAGTATTCTTCTTGAGATCCGGGATCTACAGATCAAGCACGGCAGGAATACTGTAGTTGAGGTGGATTACCTGGATGTCATGCAGGGGGAAGTCCTCGCTATTATTGGACCGAATGGGGCTGGCAAGAGTAGCTTGATGTTGGCAGTAGCACGCTTGCTTAAACCTGAACGAGGCAATATACTTTTTAACGGTCTTGAGATCACCAATAGGTCAGATACCAAATATCGGCGCCACCTGGGGCTTGTATTACAGGAGCCTCTGCTTCTGGATACGTCTGTCTATGAAAATGTGGCAACAGGATTGCGTTTTCGACACATATCCCGCCTTGAGATCAAACGTCGCACTGAAATTTGGCTGAAACGATTTGGCATTGATCATCTGCGCCAACGTCCAGCCCGGAAGATTTCCGGTGGAGAAGCTCAGCGCGTCAGCCTTGCCCGTTCCTTTGCCTTGCAGCCGGATCTGCTCTTACTGGATGAGCCTTTCAGCGCGCTAGACTCTCCCACCCGTTTGCGCTTGCTGGAAGAATTGCATGCAATTCTGGCTGAAACGAATACCACCACCATTTTCATCAGTCATGATTTGAAAGAAGCCTCACAACTTGGGGATAGAATGGCAGTCATCCTGAATGGCAGACTCCACCAATGTGGTACCTCCAAAGAGATCTATGCAAACCCTAAAGATGATAACGTGCGTGCTTTCTTGAGTTTGCCTCCAGTCTGAACATTGATTCAACCATCATACAGGGGTCCCATAATAAGGACGCTGTCTCGCAAAGCAAAGCGCAGGATCTCCGCACTGATCAGGACCAGGCAGGTGCACAAGACCTTTTGCTAACTCCATTCCAGCCTCCTTCTGGAATTAATTAACGGATCCGGTCAGGGATTCACACCTGTGCTGATCTCCCCCCGCTGCAACCTGTCCAATATCTCCTGGACGTCCATTTGCTTGCCCTCGCTTAGCAGATCCGGGTTGACATCCGCCAGGAAAAGCGGCATGGGCAAATTCTGCCCACCCTGACCGGCAACCAGGTCAGGCCAGATGGACTTGATGGCCGGGATCACATTTGGTTGAAGGCTGACAACCCAGTTTGATGTCAAGCGTTCGTTTGGACGTGTTTGGCTGATGATGTTCAAACCATACTGTGACATGGTATCCAGAAGATCGTCCGTTGCCACACCAGGAAAAACATACGCAAAATCGACATTATAATTTTTTAGTGGGTCAGCAAAAAAACGATATTGACCTTCTGGTGTATCTGTGGGGATCTCGGAATGTACCGGGTAGTCGTACCAGGGCGGAAACTTCGGACTGCACAACCCGCAATAAAAGACCATCCCGTTTAGAAACGCATCATAAGCCAGGTTGCCCTCCGGAGTATCCTTCTGGGTAATGATACCCACCCGATAATCAGGTGATAGCAGGCTGGCAATATACCCTCCCATGAAAGCCTGATTTTCAATGGGATTACCATCTCCTCCCACCAGGGAAAGATTGGCGGTCGGGGTCAGACCTGGAATGCTCACCCCCAGGAATTGCACCTGTGGAGAGGCGGTAGCCAGTTCAGCCAGGCCAGGGTCTGGCGGGAATGCCACCACGATTTTCAGATTTGTTTCCAACCCGATCTCGGTATTATTCAAGTTATTGCGCACCTGGAAGCGCAACCCGGATGCCTGGGCAAGGCCACTAACAGTGGTTTGATATAAATTTGATTGCTCCTGGGGCATGTCCACCGGAATGATCAGGATTGCCAGGGGGGTACCGGGAGTGGGTGAGGAGACCTCGGTTGGAATTTCCGTGGCAGGCACGCTCGATGGAACCGGATCGGTGGGCGTACTGCTGCCTGGGAATACACATCCAGACAGGATAAGCATCAGGACAAGGGAAACGAATTTAATTCGCATAGGATCATCTCCAATTATGTTCAAATTCTTCTGATATTGTAACGGATATGCCTGTAATTGTATCAGGTCTGATCCTGTCGCATTATTTTGGCAACAAGGAATATCTGGAAAGTAGGATGAGACCAGATTTCAATTGAGGTTATGCAGCCAGTGATCAGGTTAAGAGATCACGGTCGCCTAGCGTTGATTGGTCAGTCCCACCGGGCTGGTCTATAAATAATTGCCTTTCCTACATGGATAAATCCAGGTTATGAATGCCTGGTCTTTTGGTAATATTTGATCAAATCCTGCGTTTGCGAACTTGCACAACCCTTGCGACTCGCATGCTGTAGAACACCATAAAAACTGACCCCAGTTGTTCAACCAGCTCATTGGTGTGGTAAGCAAATGCCATGATCAACGCCAGGATGACTAGGCTCGCATGAGGTAAGACAAGTTGGAAAGTATAGGTATTCTTTCCCATGAAATCCATGATTACTGGCAAAATTACCAGGATGAGAACTATCAGCGTACCTATTTTATAGGCGTCAACCAGGTAATTATTAAAAAAATTATGCAGGTTGGTTTCATTTTGGATATTCCCTGCAAATAAAGTTTCCGGGGTTTTCCATTTGAAATAATTCTGCCCCCAGCTTATTTCTTCTCCGGAAAACAGGAAACAACCTGATACAAGTAGGCTAAAAATAATGATAGGGATTTTATTGGATTGTCGATCTTGCTTTTTCATATACAAGTTTATCGCTGCATATGCGAGGGGTATCATGGAAATCAGCATTAGAATGACAGTTAATGTTTCAAAAACCCCATCTTCCTTGTACCATTCAACAATTACCAGATTCGATCCCCAGGGGATGGAATAGCGGATTATGCTGCCAATAACCAATCCGATTCCCAACAATGAGGTTAGGATCAAGGCTATGACAGGCTTTCCAGATGGGTTCAATCCATCGGTAAGCATTAATTTTGGTAATTTTCTTAACCCCTCCGGATACAAGAAGATCAGATACCCGCTTGTTCCCAGCATGAAAAGAGCTAAGAAATAAATATATGGCAGATTAAGGTAGCGGATCACTATAAAAGCTACAAAGAGGACTGCTATAAATATGATTGAAATATTTTGAGGGATCGAACTTTGACGTTGAGCCTCTGATCTCACTCCTGTTTGCTGCAAGGGGATATTGGTTGTGGAAGATTTATCAAATTTCTCATCATTGCCAGTGGATGTTTCCTTCTGACCTATGGGTTGAGATGAGTTATTAGCATGAATTTGGGAAGGTTGACTGGTTTCCGGGAAGGGTTTTACGGGTCTCTCTGGCATGGATGACCCTGGTCCGATCGTATCGAGGAATTGCGGTGCACTTGATTGATCTTTTCCTGAAAGCCTGTTTTGAATATATGTGAATGGATTAACTTTCACGTTCTCAGTCAGCAGATACTTTCCTGAACCCTCTTCTGCTACCCAGGTTCCCCCCCATACACACAGGATCACTTCACCCAGGTAACTCCCCCATAAATGGGTCAAATACTTCTTTTCCGCAATAAGTTTTTTTTCCGAGCTGCCCAAGAGCTGGTAATGATCATGATCCTGGAGTAGGATTTTTTCCAAATTGATCAGGCTCTCTTTTGAAAAATCCAATACTAGCTGATATTTAGCCTTTGCCAGAGAAACACCTTTATCTGCTGTTTGCCTCATTTCATCATCCAAATCAGACATAGAGTCCTCCATTACATTTATTCATAACCCTATTAGTTTAATTTCTATTCTAGCATTAATTCATACTTCTTCCAAGTCAAACAAATCATTGCCGTTATTGGTTGGTAATCCGTCTTGTGTAGATACCCATTAGAATAGTTACCGATAATTAGGTATTTTTAATTCTATCCCAAGCTGCAAAACGATTAATACGCATCGCAAATGAAACAGGAAGTCCATATCAATAAGTCCTCCAAATTAAGTGGAATTATGGGTACTAAAAATATTCACGACATTTGGAATTCCAGGATATTAATTACTCGCCTAAGCAGAACATCCCGAAGGTTCCCGAAATTCAGGTTTATATTCCATCCAATCCTTCGGCACGATGTTACTATTATTAGAGACTTGAGCCAATCACCTCTCCATATCAACTTGTTTAGCACTGCCTTGCTCCTCACTTTCATGTCAACCTCTTGGCACCTTAACCATTTAAAAGGCGTCTCCCGCACCTTAAAATCAGCCAGACAGTCATGGATATCAGTGGCTGACAGGTGAAACCCATCCAGCAAGCCTGCCTCCGAAAAATCATCACATCCAGTAAGATCAGTTATGCCTTTGTAATAATATATAGGGTTCGTCATCCGTGGTCGATTGTCATCCGCAGGTATCCCCAAAAACCAGAACTAAGGTAAAATATCCACATAAATTGTCCCCGTCGTATTGCGACGGGACCTTAACCCCCCCCCCAATAGGAGAACTCCCATGTACAGTACCATTATTATCGTAGGCAATGTAGGCAAAGATCCCGAAATGCGTTATACCCCCTCCGGTCAGGCAGTCACAAGTTTTTCAGTCGCCACCAATCGTGGTTACACCAACAACAATGGCGAGCAGATCAAAGAGACCACCTGGTTCCGCGTCTCCGCCTGGGGCAAACAGGCTGAAACATGCAACCAATACCTGAAAAAAGGCAGCAAGGTACTGGTCGAGGGACGCTTGACCAGTGATCCTGCCACTGGCGGACCGCGCATCTGGCAGGCACAGGATGGCACCTCACGCGCCTCTTTTGAGGTCAACGCCGGAACTGTACGCTTCCTATCCTCACGCGGCGAAACAGATGGCTTCGCTCCTTCCGGTGGCGATGAGGGTGGCTTCTCCGAACCCGCTGAAGATGACATTCCTTTCTAAGCGGATGCAAACCTGATATGAGCACTCCACCCGTACAGCATACCTCCCCCAGGCTGGAGGCTGCCTCCGATCTGAAAAGCACATACGCTAACCTGGCGCGCATTGCTCATTCCCCGGCCGACATTGTCATCGACTTCGCTCACCTCCTGCCCGGTGAAACCAGTGCCCAGATTGGCGCTCGCGTCCTGATGTCACCCATCAGCGCCAAGTTATTGTTGCGGGCACTGACTGAGAACGTCGCCCGGTACGAAGCTGCTTATGGTCCCATCAATATCCCTGTCAATTCAAACCTGGCAGACAACCTCTTCCGTCCGCACCAACTTCCTCCCGAATTGCCTCCTGAAAAGCCGGACGATAATTAAACTCTTCTTGGGGTGATAATACCACAAGGCATTATCACCCCTCTTTTAATTCTTGTAGAATTGAGATGAGTATCATGGATAAATTGGAACAGATCGCTGATCAGGTCCGCCAGACCTTCGACACTCAAACCGCAGCCCGGGACAAAGCCCTGACTCAATCTCGCATGTTGACCCGGCATTGCTCACTTGCCATCCGAGCTGTGCACCGGGAAGAGACAGCTGTGATGCAAACCCATCTGGGAGAAGCTGACCTTCTGGCAGCCTCGCTCACCTCGGACCTCGAGCCGTTCCCCAACTTGTATCACACCGGCTACACCCAGGACGCCCTCAAAGAATACGCCGAAGCCCACATCACCTGTGCTCTCATCCGTGATCAACCTCTTCCCTCGCCAGATGAGATCCATGTTATCCACGCCACCTATCTCAAGGGTCTCTCCGAAGTGGTCGGTGAGTTGCGGCGGCGCTGCCTGGATATTCTACGTCATGGCTATTCCGCAGACGCCGAACGCTTGCTCACAACGATGGATGATATCTTTGCTGTACTGGTCACAATGGATTACCCGGATGCTGTCACAAATGGTCTGCGCCGCCAGACAGATATCGCCCGCAGCATCATCGAGCGCACGCGTGGCGACCTGACATTCAGCCAGAGGGGTGAGCATCTGACCCGCGCCATTGCCGATCTCAGTCAGAAGTTGCATTCCAGCGAACAATTACCGGACGACCCATCTGCAATTACCTTTCAGCCTGACAATGAGGATACCAGGTTATGACTGCTGTCTGACCTGAAAAGGTTCCGTGTATGAATGTATACTTCGCTTGCTCCATAACCGGTGGTAGAGAATTCGAATCTGTTTATCAATCTATCACCCGTACTCTGCTTGAATCCGGTCATGTGGTTCCCACCTCCCACCTGGCTGAAAGCGGTGTGGTTGACTTGGAGAAGATCGCGGATGCGCATGAGATCTATAACCGCGATATCACCTGGATCCAGGCTTGCGATGTCCTCATCGCAGAGGTCAGCACACCCTCACACGGAGTGGGCTATGAGGTTGCCTTCGCTCTTGGACTCAACAAGCCGGTATTATGCTGTTATCAAGCAGGGCGGCAGATATCCAAAATGATCACTGGAAATCCGGATAAGAATTTACTGGTGATCTCCTACCGGGATTCGTACCAGGTTGCCGGGATCGTTCAGAAGTTTCTAAATAACTTGAAATAAGGATTGTGAACTATATCACTATTTAATATGACATTATTCTCTATCTAAAAACCAGGGTATCTACTATCATCCAATTGGAGACGGGGTCTTAGACACCTCCAACATGTTGAAAAACTGTCTCCTCCTTTGGCGAACGCCTCCGCATGGTACCCACCACGCGGAGGCTGTTTTTAACCCCATTTTTCACATGTGAAGCAATTCCTGATTGCTTCAAAAAAAGTTATTTTTGGAGAGCGGGAAATACCCTGGTTTTAGTGGTGGGCAGTACCACCGTAAAAGTTGAACCCTTGCCCTGGACAGAATTCACCCAGATGCGTCCGTTGTGAGCTTCAACGATTGATTTGACGATTGCCAGCCCCAATCCAGAACCGGTCACTTTTGTAGAGACATTGCTGCCCCTGTAAAATTTTTCAAATATATGCGGCTGGTCTGCCACGGGAATCCCAGGACCCGAATCCGTGATCTTCAACAAAAGTTGATCTGCCTCAAGGACAATGCTGACTTCGATATCACCATCCACTGGGGTGTATTTGAGAGCGTTCCCCAGAAGATTATCCAGCATCTGCCGAATGCGCACCGGGTTCCCATAAATGAGAGGCACCTCTGCCGGGATTCTGGTCTCCAGGTTTAGTTTATTCTCTCCCATCTGGAAACTAATACTATCGATGGCTTCTTTCACGACAGAATCCAAAGCTACGATATCGTCCTGCCCGGATATGCCTGCTTCGATCCGTCCCAATTCCAGGAGATCATTGATCAAGGCGGTTACGCTATGAACACTTTCTTGCACTCGTCGGATAAAATCTTTTTGTTGATCATTGATAGGTCCAACCCTGTCGAGAAGTTCGACATACCCCATGATCGCAGTCAAGGGCGAGCGTAGATCATGCGATACCATACTGACAAACTCATTCTTCATATGGTCGATCTGCTTGAGATAGGTAATGTTTTGCAGGGTCACTGCTGATCCAATGCCTGGAATAGAGGCGTATTGACCATTAAATACACGCTCATCTTCAAACCTTATTTCATGATATTGGAGAGGGTTGACCTTCCCCAATGTTATTAATTTTCGCAAATCCTGGTGAGGGATGACAGAGAAAATATTCTTTCCGATGATATCCTCTTTGTCGATCTCAAAAACCCTGCGCGCAGCCGGATTGACAAGCAATAGATTATCATTTGAATCCAGAATGATGACTCCATCTTCAATATGATCAAAAATGGTCTCCAGTTTTTGAAGTTCGTTGACTCTTTGTTCAAGAGATGCTGTTGTCTTTTTAACTTCACGGCGCGTCCAGTCACCGATCCCCAGGGACTTTTTCAGGGCTAATTCCACCGCAATAGCGATATCATCTTGCCTTAATGGAGGGAACAAGCAATCACTGATACCAACTTTCATGGAATTATGCAGGAGTTCGTTGGATTCGTGCGCAGCAAAGAGCAATACTGGCATGGTTGGAAAGCGATTGATCATTTCGCCGGAAATTTCCAAACCAGTCCCACCTGAAAATTGCTCACCGATGATCACCAGTGCGGGAGAAGAATTCTGCAAAGTTTTATCCAGGGAAACCCGGTCAATTGCATTTGCAACACGATACGAGGCTGCAGCCAGAGAACGCTCAAACAATTGCCTCACCTGTTCATCACCAAGAGCTAATAATATCAAGTCAGATGCAGACATTGTTCTACCCCCCCCTTCCAAATATTTTCCAGGGGTTGACAAATAGATTTAATCGAATTTAGAACGTGCTGGAATAATTCCTTGATGCCAATAACTACCTGTCGCTGTTCAATTGTCAATTGTGCCTTTCCACCTGATAGTGAAAATTGGATGGGATAAGGGTTGGGTTGCAAATGATCAGCTGCGCCAAGTCCAATAGCTTGGATGCCTTCATTTTCCTGCCCTTTTTCCGCGATCACAATTAAAGGCATACGCAAACCTTGTGATTTCAATGCCACTCTTGGATCTTTCCCACTTATACCCGACAGGTTGAAATCAGAAATGATCAAATCCGGTGTAAACTTAATCACCTTATGAATGGCTTTGCTGGTATCAGAAATCAAAATAACATGATTACCAACAGGCTGCAAAGTCTGGCGGGAATTCATATCGCAGATCTCTGGATCGTTTTCAAATAACTGATTTAGTTCAAAAATGGGAAGCATAGAATAAATTATCCCGGAATTTTCAAATTTTAATTGTCTAATTTTTTCAATTGTAACACTTTATATTAAGGAAGGGTTCATGTCATGGATGATAATCTTTGGTGGCGGGATGGGATCATTTACCAGATTTATCCTCGTTCTTTTTCGGACAGCAACAATGATGGGCTGGGTGACCTGCCTGGAATAACGGCTCGCCTGGACTACCTGGCTCAACTGGGGATCGATGCCATCTGGCTCTCTCCTTTCTACCCAACTCCAGATGCGGATTTTGGATATGACATTAGTGATCATAAGCAGGTTGATGAACGCTTTGGCTCTCTCCAGGATTTTGATCACATGCTTGCACAGGCCCATGCCCGTGGCATCCGGATCGTGCTCGACCTGGTTCTGAACCACACATCCGATCAGCATCCCTGGTTTGTGGAATCCCGCTCCAGCTTGGGCAATCCTAAAAGAGACTGGTATCTCTGGAGAGAGAAGAAGAATAATTGGCAAGCTGTGTTCGGTGGTTCTGGATGGACATACGATACCTTAACCAATCAGTATTACTACCATATGTTCCTGCCACAACAACCGGATTTGAATTGGCACAACCCTGAAGTACGCCGTGCCCAGCTGGATGTTGTCCGTTTCTGGCTGGAGCGAGGTGTGGACGGTTTCCGTTTGGATGTATTCAATATCTATTTCAAAGATGTAGAGTTCAGGAACAATCCTGTTAAGATCGGATTGCTTGGTTTTGACCGGCAGGAACACTTGCATGACACCGATCAGCCCGGGATGATACCTTTTCTAAAAGAATTTCGCAAACTTTTGGAAAACTACTCTCAACGATATTCCGTTGGCGAGACTTTTATGGCTTCCCCTGAAAAAGCAGCCAGCTATGTAGGTGACCAACTTCTACATGCCGCCTTCAGTTTTGATTTCACAAAGAACGACCTGTTCTTCCCCTGGAAACCAGGTTGGGTGCTAAAACAAATATTAAAGCGGGAAGAGATATTCAAGGATGAAAGTTGGCCGACAACGGTTATGAGCAACCATGACTTGCCACGCGCGGCCAGCAGATATTCCCGTAATGAAGAAGATTTCCAGCCCCGGTTCGCCATGACCCTTTTGATGACTTTGAGAGGCACCCCCTTTTTATATTATGGCGAAGAAATAGGCATGCGGGATTTAAGATTGAAACATGGTCAAATCATGGATCCTCCCGGGAAACGATTTTGGCCATTTTACAAGGGTCGTGATGGTTGCCGTGGACCAATGCAATGGGATGATACCGCTCATTCTGGTTTTTCAAGGTCCCAGCCCTGGCTGCCGGTTAATCCAGATTATCATGAGCGAAATGTTAACCTGCAGGAGCAGAATCCCGATTCCATGCTCCATTTTACGCGCACGCTGATCCTTTTACGCAAACGTTACCCGGCCTTGAGCCAGGGAACATACAAACCGCTGGTTTCCAAATCACGGCATGTGCTGGCTTTTATGCGCCAAATACCCGGGCAAACCATTTTAGTTGCCATGAATATTTCCAGGAGAAAGATTAAAACCAATTTGGGACCTGCAGTTGCCAACTATAATTGGGAAACACTTTTTCCAGAGTCAGGTGCTAACCCATTTGAGAAGGATGTTTTGGAGTTTGCGCCATATGGGATCTGCATACTGGTGGCAGGTGGTTAAACCACACCCCAGGTTGATCTTGTATAACTTGCTATTTAGCTTCGAACCATTATACTGATAGGCAGATATGGATATTTTTTCTGCACACGCTTTTCTACCGGGGGATAGACCTGACAAACCCGAAGCTTTGGGTAGATTCCTGCCTGTTCTTCCGTCAGGAGTAGCCAGGACTTACCTGTCGGAATCCAAGATCCCATCAGGCGCATATATCCTGGATCCATTCGGATCATCCAGCCAATTAGTCATGGAAATGGCGCGCTCGGGTTATCGTGTGCTGACGGCTGTTAACAATCCGATCACTCGCTTTTTGATGGAGATGGCAGCCAGCCCTCCAACGCCTGCAGACCTAAAATCTGCTTTATCGGAACTGGCTTCCAGTCGAAAAGGGGATGAACGTCTGGAAACCCATCTGCAATCTCTGTATTTGACCACCTGTCCCTATTGCCAAAACAGTATCCCTGCCCAGGCATTTATCTGGGAACGTAATTCAAAATTTCCATCATCCCGTATTCTGGATTGTCCTCATTGCGGGAATGGAGGTGAATTTGATGCTACTCCCGATGACCATAAATTGATCTCTCACTTAACCAATTCGACCGCTCTGCATAAAGCGCGTGCCCTGGAGCGCGTGGCAGCAATGGGAGATCCCGACCGCTTTTATGTGCAGGAAGCGCTTGAATACTACTTGCCACGCGCCATATATGGTCTGATTACGATCATCAATAAGTTGGATGGTCTATCCATCTCTCCCCGTCAACGTCGTGATCTGACAGCACTGATATTAACTGCCTGTGATGAGACCAACACACTCTGGTTGCATCCATCCGAGCGTCCACGCCCGCGCCAATTGGTTATCCCGCCGCGTTTTCGGGAGATTAATATCTGGTTGGCACTTGAGAAAAGTGTGGACACCTGGGCTTCGAATGAAAACGAGTTATCTGTCAGTTACTGGCCAGATCTCCCAACGGAAAGTTCCGCCATCTGCATTTTCGAAGGTCCGCAGCGAGAATTAGCCAAACATCTTGATTCCATCCCGGTTCAGGCTGTAGTTTCTGTCTTACCTCGGATCAACCAGGCATTCTGGAGTCTCTCAGCCTTGTGGACAGGCTGGTTGTGGGGGCGTGAGGCTGTTGCTCCTCTAAAACGTGTTTTGCGCAGGCAACGCTTTGATTCGAATTGGCATGCAGCTGCCATGTACGCAGCCTTGAAGAACCTCTATCCTCATTTATCATTAAAAGCTCCCTTCTTTGCCCTGCTGTCTGAACCCGAACC
Organism: uncultured Anaerolineaceae bacterium; assembly: GCA_964370815.1. GTDB lineage: Bacteria > Chloroflexota > Anaerolineae > Anaerolineales > Villigracilaceae > UBA12087. The sequence goes on from CAYJKQ010000010.1 coordinate 59,589, forward strand.
TTCCTTTCTATCAGCAGCTTTACTGGCAGCCTCCTCCTCCGGGTTTAACTTGCATGCCATATCCCTGCGCAGTTCAAACGATCCGGTCCAGATTCACTGGCAGCGGCGATCATTTTTTCAACAGGAGGCCAACCCGATCGAAATTATGGATATAAGGGATGCGTTATCCAGGTATATTGAAAAAAGAGGAGAACCAACTACCTATTTGCATTTGCACACAGCTGGTCTTGCGCACCTGGCTGTTAATCGTTGTCTGAACTGGCAGGTGGATGCCCTCGCAAAAATACATACTCCAATTCAACAAGCACTGGAAAGTGAGCAGTTTACCAGGTATGCAGGTACGACACACAGCCTGGAAACAGGCTTGTGGGCACTTAAAGATCATCCCATGGCTACCTCACCCTTGCCCGACCGGGTGGAAATAGCCCTGGTACGTTACCTTTCCCGTAACCCGGGTGCGACCCAAATGCAAATTGAGTCTGCCATCAACCAGGAATTTCCTGGCTTATACACCCCACAGCTTGGCATTGTAAATAATATTCTCGAATCATATGCCACTATGGAAAACTCTGGCTGGACTTTACGCCCTGAAGACTCCCCCAAAAAGCGCAAAGCAGATATAAAAGCCATGCATGGAATGCTGGAGAAAATTGGAAGACAATTAGAGTATCAGGTTTCCACAATAGATGGTCAAACCCAACTTATTCAATGGCTGGATGAAGGGCGATCAGTTTTTACATTTCATATGATTACATCAGCAGTTATCGGAGAAATTTTGCTGAAGGAGATCCTACCCACAGGGAAGTCCTGCATTGTTTTGCCGGGGAGTCGGGCGGGTTTGGTATCCTATAAATTGGAACGGGATCCTGTTCTCAGGCAATTTGCCCAAGAATGGCAATTCATCAAATACAGGCAGATCAGACTCCTTTCTGATGTTGGGACACTCACTCGTCAGGATTGGCAGGAAAAAATGGACGCAGATCCGATCACTCAACCCGAACAAATGCGATTATTATAGGAACGATATCATTAAATCCTGCCTCACCACTGAACGATATTCTTTAAATCTCTTCCATCAGATAATTATTCAATGATCTGGGTTCAACCACCATCTTGCATGGATTATCCTTATTGAAAAGCAAAGGGAGTTTTTCGTTTTCAGCACTTAAAAACCAAGGTGCCTTGATTTCTTCAAGGCACCTTGGTTTTGGTTCTCATTGATAAAAGATCAGCTTATTGTGGATGATTGTCATTTAAAAGAACAAACGCAATCCTGCGAATAGAAGGATCACGCTTAATATTCCTCTTACAACCCTTTGCGGAACGACACTCACCAGGCGCGTACCGACCCAACCACCAGGGATCGAACCGACCAATAACCAGGCTGCCAGGTTCCAATCCACCTGTCCTCCCAGTGCGTATACAATCGCGGGAATGGAGGTCAATATGGCTCCATGCAGCACATCCATTCCGACCAATTGAGCAGCCGGAATGGAATAAAAGACCAGTAAGGTGGCCATAATGATCGTTCCGCTTCCAACGGAGGTAAGACCTACAAGACCTCCACCGACCATACCGACCAGGGTTAAAACCCAAACCGGAGGCCAGTTTTCATCCATGGAAATTTTTATCCAATTCATGGAGCGCGCAAAGGTATACAGGCTGATCAGCACCAACACCCCGCCCAGGATCAATGTCAAAATGGGTCGTAACTCATCCGAACTTCCAGCTTTGGAAATAATGTAATGTGACGTCACGTAAGATGCAGGCAGACTTCCCAAAGCCATCCAAAGAACGCTCTTAAGATTGATCCGATTTTGATGCAGGTGCTGTATTCCACTTAACCACTTGGTGATGGAAGCAAATGTCAGATCAGTGCCAATAGCCAGGATCGGGTCGACCTTCATCACCAGGATAAGGAATGGAGTCATGATGGCACCACCACCCATCCCTGTCATACCGATCAGGATGCCAACTCCTAACCCTGCCAGGATCGAAAATATGGGAGTGCTCAAGAATCTCTCACTTGCATCTTGTTGTTTCTCTTGGTAGTGGGCATGGGGAATCACTCCAGGATGAATTGGCAGGTTCGATCATTTCTCGGTTTTTTCGTGTGATGTAAATGACTGAAAAGATCTATACTTGAATAAAACCGCGCTCTTGCAAGAATGCCACGATCATCCGTGCATTCTCTTCCGGGTTGGTTTCGACTGTGTTGAGTACAAGCTCAGGGTTGATCGGCTCTTCATAAGGATCATCGATCCCGGTGAAGCCTTTCAATTCACCGCGCCGGGCTTTGGCATACAAACCCTTAATATCACGTTGTTCGCATATTTCCAGGGGTGTATTGACCCATATCTCTACGAACTGATCGGATCCTGCCATCTTGCGGGCTTCGTTCCGGGTCGATCGATAGGGACTGATGGCTGCACAGATTACGGTGCCATTGTGACGGGTGATCTCGCCTGCCACAAACCCTATCCGCAATATATTTGTATCACGGTCTTCCTTGCTGAAACCCAGACCTTTGGAAAGGTGTGTTCGGACCACATCCCCATCCAATACAGTTGCCTGTCGTCCGTGCTCCATCAACATTGGGATGAGCGCTTCTGCAATTGTAGATTTTCCGCAACCACTCAGGCCGGTGAACCAGAGACAGACACCCTGCTTATTTTTGGGTGGATGGACCTCAGCCAGGATCTCAGCGGTCTCTTTGCGGGTAAACCACTCGGGCAGTAATTTACCTTTAGCCAAATAATCATCCCGCACCTGTGTGCCAGAGATATTTGCCACTTTCGCACCTTGTGGGATATTATCTTCTTCTACATATACTTTTTCATTCGGAAGGTAGACCAGCATCTTGAAAGGCACCATCTTTACACCGATCTCGGTTTCATACTGGCTCATCATATCCTGGGCTTCGTATGGACCATAGAATGGTTTGCCAGCGCTATCATTCCCGGGACCAGCGTGGTCGCGACCAACGATGAAGTGATTGGCACCGTAGTTTCTGCGTACAATGGCATGCCAGACCGCCTCGCGTGGACCAGCCATTCGCATGGCTAACGGCAGCAGGCTGAGAACTGTTCGATCTTTATCATAATAATTTTCATATAAAGCTTTGTAAACACGTACGCGCGTGTAATGATCCACATCCCCCGGTTTGGTCAAACCCACCACGGGATGGATCAACAGGCTGCCACCGATCTCTTCAGCAGCACGCTTGGTGAGTTCTTCGTGGATGCGGTGCATCGGGTTGCGTGTTTGGAAGGCCACAACGTTGGCATTGCCTTTGGCTTCAAGCAATTTCCGCACTTGGGATGGCGTATGGCGGATATCTACAAAATCAAAATAGATCGGCATGTTCAAGACTTTTAATTCACCAGAGATACATAGATCTCCCCAGCGGTCCATCTCCGATACCATCGGGTGGCGATTATCGGTCGTACCCAGCACTAACCGGGCTTCACGCAAGGGATCCCATGTGAAGATCTCTTCCATGCGCATCACAGCGATCAGGTTATTACGCGAATCACGCAAGGCCACCCACTCTGTGTGCGTGGGAAGCTCTGTTTTATTCACTGTCAGCGTGATGGGAATGGGAAAAAGGGCACCATTTTCCAGGCGCATCTCTGTCAGGACGCGCTGATAATCACTGTTACCCATGAAGCGATCCAGTGGAGAAAATCCGCCACTGGCAAGTAATTCCAGATCGTGCAAAGCGCGTGACGATAATTGAATGGACGGGTAATGGTTCGCCTGTTCGATCAGCTCCAGGCGCTTCTTTCCAGTTTGAAGTAAATTTACCATCTTCCCACCGTAGGGGGAAACCAGTACTTCTTTTAAGTTACTCATGTAAGTTATATCTCCTTGTAATAATATTCACGAAAAATCATTATACTCTGGTATGAACATTTCCCACAGAGGAGGGTATTAACAAAGTCGCTATTTCTTGTTGAATGTCTTTGCGACACCGTCCCCATTTTTGAGGGGAGACCGGTGTTCCTTCCACCGGTCGTGGCAACACTTGTCCCCTTGTGGGATCTCCTCGCCAAATAGGGGATTGTTCACCTGCACTTGCATGCAGGTGAGGATCTCATTATTTGACCATGTTTCTCAGCACAGTATGCAGGATTCCACCATTGCGATAATAATCTACTTCAACCTGTGTATTAAGCATTAACTTGGTTTTAAACTCAAGGCTTTGACCATTCGTTTTCCAGGCTTTCACCACCACCAGGCTTTGTGGCAGCATGTTGTCATGTAAACCGCTTATGTCGAAAAGTTCATCCCCCAACAAGCCCAAACTTTCCGCATTCTGACCGTCTTCAAACTGAAGTGGTAGTACACCCATGCCAACCAGGTTGGATCGATGAATGCGTTCGAAAGATTCAGCGATGACAGCTTTAACACCCAGAAGAAGAGTACCTTTGGCTGCCCAGTCCCGGCTGGAACCGGCACCATACTCTTTACCAGCCAGCACGATGGTTGGCACACCCAGTTCTGCATATTGCATGGCAGCTTCAAAAATACTGGTTTCTTTTTCAGCATTGCCAAAGAAATAAGTAACCCCACCTTCAACGCCTGGTACCAGCTGGTTCTTCAAGCGTATGTTCGCAAAAGTACCGCGTGTCATCACACGGTCATTGCCGCGCCGGGAACCGTATGAATTGAAATCGCGTATTGCCACACCCTGCTCCTGCAGGTATTTTCCAGCCGGGCTGCTGCTGGCGATGTTGCCTGCTGGTGAGATATGATCTGTAGTAATTGAATCGCGCAGCATGACCAGGACACGTGCACCTTTGATATCACTCACATGGGGTACTTCCAGGTTTAGGTTCTGGAAGAAAGGCGGATGCTGGATGTAAGTGGAGGTTTCATTCCAGTCATACAGATCCCCGGAAGTGATCTGGATATCTTTCCACATATCACTTCCTTCAAAGACATCCAGGTATTTTTGAACAAACATGCGTGCATTCACTTTTGTGATCACATGATCCATTACTTCCAGGGAGGTTGGCCATATATCTTTCAGATAAACAGGCTGACCATCCTTGCCAACCCCCAGCGGTTCATTCTCAAGGTCAATATCCACAGTTCCAGCCAATGCATAAGCCACAACCAGTGGTGGCGAAGCCAGGTAATTGGCTTTAACCTGAGGGTGCACACGTCCTTCAAAATTCCTGTTTCCAGAAATGACGGCAGCAGTTACGATCTCAACCTTGCCAATTGCCTTGGCGACTTCACCCGGCAGGGGACCAGAGTTTCCTATGCAGGTTGTACAACCGTAACCAACCAGGTTGAAGCCAAGTTTGGCAAGGGGTTCCAGCAGTTTGGCATTCTTCAAGTATTCAGTGACCACCCGTGAACCAGGCGCAAAGCTGGTTTTGACTTGTGGTTTGACCTTCAAGCCGAGTTCTAAAGCCTTCTTAGCCACCAATCCGGCTGCGATCATCACGGTTGGGTTGGAGGTATTGGTGCAGGAAGTGATAGCTGCGATCACAACTGCCCCATGACCGATCTGGTAGGATCCTCCATTCATACCTATGGTGGCTTTGCGATCCAATTCTTCCGGTCTCAACTCAAAGCCGCGCTCCTTGATCGGCGAAGTGAGTGCTCGCTGAAATGTTTTTTTCATATCAGGCAGGTTGACGCGGTCTTGTGGTCTTTTGGGTCCAGCCAGGCATGTTTGTACGGATCCTAGATCCAATTCCATTGTATCTGTGTAGTCCGGGTCAGGGCTGTTTTCATTCAGGAATAGATCCTGCACATCACAATAGGTCTCAGTTAATTTGATCAGTTTTTCCGAACGTCCGGTCATACGCATGTAATTCAGGGTTTCATTGTCCACAGGGAAGAATCCCATCGTAGCCCCGTATTCAGGTGCCATGTTGGCGATGGTTGCACGATCTGGAAGCGAAAGAGTTCTTAATCCCGGGCCAAAAAACTCCACAAACTTACCAACCACTCCCTTGGTCCGCAGCATCTGGGTTATTGTCAAAACCAGGTCAGTTGCCGTAATTCCGTTCTTTAAACGGCCATGCACTTTAAAACCGATCACATCCGGCAGGAGCATATCCATGGGTTGACCGAGCATGACTGCCTCTGCCTCTATACCCCCCACACCCCAACCAACCACCCCTAATGCATTGATCATGGTTGTGTGTGAATCAGTTCCCACCAACGTGTCAGGAAAAAGCACTGTTTCCTTGCCTTCTTTTTTGGACAGGACCACTTTTGCCAGAAACTCAAGATTAACTTGATGAACAATGCCAGTTGCTGGAGGAACCACACGGAAATTATTAAAGGACTTTTGTCCCCACTTGAGAAATTCATAACGTTCCCGATTGCGCAGAAATTCCATCTCTGTATTGCGCTGTAAGGAATCACTTGTTGCAAAGAAATCAACTTGAATTGAGTGATCGATCACCAGATCCACAGGTACGACCGGATTGACTTTCTTAGGATCACCACCCAGGCGGGCAACAGCCGAGCGCATGGCTGCCAGGTCTACCACAGCCGGCACACCCGTAAAATCCTGCATGATCACTCGCGCCGGCAGAAATGGGATGCCCGGGCGATCAGGATCGACCGCTTTCCAGGCAGCAATGGTTATGACATCTTCTTGAGTGATGTTATGGTCATTGCACTGCCGCAAAGCAGCCTCAAGCATGACGCGGATAGAGTACGGTAAGCGTCGAATAGTTGTCAAACCTGCTTTTTCCAGGGCATCCAACCGATAAATTGAAAATTTGCCCTGCTTGGTGGTCAATGAATGACGGGATTTGAAATGATCTTCTTTCATGTGGTCTCCGTTTTTAAAAATTTAAGTTCTTTCTCATGGTATATCTTCATTTTTTTAAATGGGGGTCGATAAGTGCAATGAATTCTTATGAACGCCCTATTATTAATTATTTATGAATAAGCTGTTAATACGATCAATTTGTAAGATACACACTTCAGGAGTTTTGGTGGTGTGTAGGTTGATTTGAACCAGATCAAGACAGTAGTGTTATTTTAACAACTTCGATATTTATTTTCTTATCGATCCCAGAACAAGGTATAAACTAATGGTAAGTAAACACCCACAACCACCTTGTTTTGAACCGATCAGGAATTGAGATCTTGTGGATCATCCGGTCTGGGATCTATCACAGTTCAACAGGAATAAATCAACCCTGGTTTGAAGCCGTAACGATTTCTTAAAGGACAGCCAAACTCATTCTTTAGGTATCACAAGCCAATTGATATTCATTACCAGGTGTGATCTGAGGAATACTGGATCGTTCGCATTCAGGGTTATGATCGATCTGGCAGCCGACAACTTCATCAACAGGTGATCTTGAATTGCATGCATCTTTCAACTTGGTGCTGCAACTCCACCATGGAGTTCGTTCATAAATACCAGCTATTGCTTGAATTCTTCAGATCAATGTCTGCGCCGTTTTTTCTTCTGGCTGACTTTAGCAACCTGGCTTTCAGGAGGTGCTTCAGTGCTGGATTCATCTTGCAGGGAACTCTGCATTCGCGGAGTGTATAAGAAAATTCGGCTGATCACAGCAGAACGGATGTCTCCTAATAAATTCTGGAATAAATGCGAGGCTTGTCCTTTATATTGTACCAGTGGATCACGTTGGGCATAAGCTTCCAGACCGATCGAAATCCGTAAGGATTCCACCCTCGTCAGGTAATCCACCCACAATTCGGATATGGCACCCAATAATATTTGACGATAGATCTGGGTTTGCGTGCGCTTCCCCAATTCACTCACCACAGCCAGGCGCTCTTGTTCATTTAATTCCGGCAGAGGCAGGTTCATACGATCTGCGGAGATTTCTTTGTCCTGCAGCATTTTGACTGCCGTGGCAATTTGTGGAAGATCAATCAACCTGGGCACACTCTGGTTCTGTGTCAAACGCAGCCATTCACTTTCACCCCAGGTGCGCCGAACGATGTCCCGGGCTTCTTCCAGATGCTCCATCACATCTTCCATTACTTGATCCGGATCGATGTTCTCCATCAACCTGGCAGCCAGGTAAAGATAACTGAAACGAACGGTAATATGTTGTACCTGGCGATGAGTTTTATTATCAAAAACGGTCCTGCGACCCTGGGCAATTGTATTTAACAGGCGAATTCTTCCACTGTCATCCTGGGTCTCCGAGCGCTGGAAGATAACATCCAGATCACGTAGTACCAGACCATTCTCACCCACCAGGTTTTCTTTCCGTTTTTCAAGATCAGCTTCCATGGCTTTCAGAACCTGGTATTCGATCTCATCCCAATCAAGACCCTGCAGACTGGATTTATTCAGGTCCAATGGATTTCCCAGACGATTTTCAATGGCGCCCAGCAAGCGTGTGATGGTGATATCTGTTAAAAAGTTCTCCACTTGGGTTTTTATCGTTTCTTGTAGTTCGCGCGGATCTTCTGTCAGTGTCCGCATCTGTTCAGAAGTCAGTCGAACTGGCAGGCGCGCCAACCCGGAGATCTCATCCAGGATTTCCTGGGCGCGACGGGGAGTTTCGTCATCATTGTCTTCATACGCATCGAAAAAAGTATCCAGGAGTTCAGCCCGTTCATTGACTTGTTTTTCCAGGCTTTCACCGGTACGATTTGCCAGGTCCTGCGTGGCTGTCAGAAAATGTTCCTGTTCGAGCTCAATGGCTAGTCTGGTCATCTCCAGAACAGAAGTCCGCAGGTCCTGCCCGGATTCTTCGAGTTCATTCAAGAGTAACCGGTATGAAAAGGTTGGAAAAATTCCATCCGCATAAGGTATAAATGGTTGAATTTGATCCAGCCATGCCAATAAACGCCAGGGACCTTCTTCATCCTTCAGGGCAGCCGGTACCCTCTGTTGAATTTCTCCGTTAAGTAATTCATCCACATCTTCGGTCAGGTCATCTTTTTCAAAAACCCGGTCACGTTGGGAATAGATGCGCATACGTTGAGCATTGAGGACATCATCATATTCCAATAAATGCTTGCGGACATCAAAGTTTGCGCCTTCCACCCGGTGCTGGGACTGTTCAATGATGCCAGTGACCATCCGGTGTTCAAGCGGATATGCATCATCGATGTGCAGGCGCTCCATCATATTCTTAACCTGCTCTCCACCAAACATTCGCATCAGGTCATCTTCCAGGGAAAGGTAAAAACGTGATGAACCAGGGTCCCCCTGACGACCTGCACGACCACGCAATTGGTTATCGATCCGGCGCGATTCGTGGCGCTCAGAGCCGATCACATGCAACCCTCCCAGGGAACGGACTTTTTCCATGTCTTCGAAGTATTGAAGGAAATACTTGATCTCAGTTTCATAAATACCAAAGGAGGCTGGATCAAGTTTTAGCAATGCCTGGCGTCGTTCTTCCAAAGACATTTCGTAGGGTTCGTCATAACCAGCCTTGCGCAGGACCCGGTGGACAATGATCAGGACTTCTTCAGCGATCTCACCGCCCAGCTTAATATCGACACCACGCCCGGCCATGTTGGTGGCAATCGTCACGGATCCAAATGCACCTGCTCCAGCGATCACCTGGCTCTCTTCTGTATGTTTGCGTGCGTTCAAAACTTGGTTGGAAACACCGCCTTGTAGGATCATTTTCAGACGAGGTTCATCTTCGGGGGACAAACCCAGAAACTCGATCAGAAGGTCAATATTGGCAGGTTCTTCAAGATTTAGGGAGAGCCCCAGCTCGCGGCTCAATGGACGTAGATCATTGGGCTGAATTTTTTCAAGCGGCTTGTTAAATTCTGCAAGTTCCGAGATCAATCGCCCGTCTTCCTCTCGATCGTTGGCTCTTAACCAGGCTTTTCGGATCAGATGGATTTGCAAAAGACGACGCACCGGTTCGGCCCGCAGGCGGTTGGATAGGCGGTCAGAGCCTTCAACCGAAGTTGTTCCCACCAGCAAAGGTCGCCCCTTGATATTGTAAGTGATGATCTCAAGCACCAGGGCACGCATCTTTGCTTCTACAGTGCGGTAGATGACATCCGGGTAATCCTTGCGCTTCCAGAAGACCGGTGTGGAAGTGGGGTCATCTTCTCGTGCATAACAGGTATATTTATAATTAAATTCGTCCTGAGCTTGTACTTCCACCAGGTCCGCATTGTTGTTGGCAACCTGGTATTCCAGGTTGGTGGGAACGGATAGGACTTCCAGTTTATAGATCTCTGAAAATTCTTCCGCTTCTGTTAAGGCGGTACCCGTCATGCCAGCCAGTTTTTTGTACATCCGAAAATAATTTTGTAAAGTGATGGTGGCGTAGGTGATATTCTCCGGTTCCACCTTTACACCTTCTTTTGCTTCAACAGCTTGATGGAGACCATCCGACCAGCGACGCCCCGGCATCAGCCTCCCGGTAAACTCGTCCACAATTACCACCTTGCCTCCCTGCACAAGGTAGTCCTTATTGCGATGGAACAGGAACTGGGCGCGTAAGGCTTGTTCAAGGTAGCCCAACAGGCGTGCCTGCTCAGGCGTTACATCTTCGGGGCGTTCAGGATCGCGCAACGGTTGACCTAGAAGCTGCTCGATATGGACAGTACCCACTTCGGTCATGGAGATGCTGCGATCCTTCTCGCTGATCTCGTAATCTTCTTCTTTCAATTGCCGCACCAATTGTGCCATGCGACCATACCATTCCACATCCCCGGAGGCAGGTCCTGAAATGATGAGCGGTGTGCGGGCTTCATCGATCAGCACATTGTCCACTTCATCCACGATGGCATAATGGTGTCCACGTTGGACCCGGTCTGCCATGTTCATGGTCATGTTGTCGCGCAGATAATCGAATCCGAATTCACTATTGGTACCGTAGACGACATCAGCATCATAGGCCAGTTTTCGATCCACAAGCCGCAGCTTGTCTTGATCTTCTCTGGCGGATTCTCGTTCGGGGTCATAAACAAAGGCTTTCTTGCCATTCTCTGTGGCAGATGCCATCTGTAAAACACCAATACTGAGACCCAGAAAATGATAGACCTGTGCCATCCAGCGTGCATCGCGTCGTGCCAGGTAGTCGTTGACCGTGATCAGGTGTACACCTTTTCCGGTGAGCGCATTCAGATAAATTGGTAAAGTAGCTACCAGGGTCTTGCCTTCACCCGTCCGCATCTCAGAGATCTGGCCGCGGTGAAGCACGGTTGCCCCGATCAACTGCACATCGTAAGGGCGTTGACCCAGGGTGCGTTTGCTGGCTTCCCGCACAGTTGCAAAAGCCTCCAGCAGGATCTCATCCAGAACTTCAGCCTGGGCTTGAAGGATTTCTTTTTCATCCTGGAGACCATCCAATGCTGCCGCAATTCGTTCCTTAAATAAAAAGGTCTTCTGTTGGAGTTCAGCGTCGCTCAGAGCTTCATACTCTGCTTCCAACGCATTAACCTGGGCAACCACCTCACCCAGTTTTTCTATCTCTTTTTTATTGGGGTCTCCCCCGAAAATACTGACAAATTTTCTAAGCATGGATTCCCTTTCGAATTGCGATTATAGCATAAGGAGTTTCCTGAATATCTTAGTTTTTTGTTAATATTGACAAAAGAAAACTCCTTCAGAAATTTCATGCTAAAGGAGTTAAAAGTTTGAAACTTCAAATAAGAATTTTGCTTTTACTATATGGCTGTCAGCCTCAAAATGGAGAGACTATTTCTTTCTCCAGTCCATTCCACACTTGGACAATTGATCCAGTAATTCATCCGGATCTTTCAGCCACTGTCCCCATTTTCGTGAAATGTGCTCAGTCCAGGAATAATCATCATAAGTGAAGGTATCTTCTCGATCATCTTCTAATTTAATTTTGGCTTTTTGTTTCTTGTAATAACCCTGCGCCAGGTAACCTTCATCCATTGTCTGCATGGCTTCTGTAAGCATATCTTCTGTGATCTTGTACTCATCTTCAAATAAGGTAAAGGCGAGTGGATAACGCGGCCGTGGTGGGAATTTTTCTGCCGTGTATCCCATTGTCAACTGCACGAGGGGAAAAACTCCATCGGGAAGGTGATATTCCTTTTTTATGCGTTCCGCCCGATAAGGAGTCGATCCCAGGAAACAGCTCCCCAACCCTAGGCTCTCACCAGCCGTGACCATATTTTGAGCCATCAGGGCAGCATCCTGGATCCCGAAGAACAACATTCCCAGGTCATTGGATACGCGCTTCCAACCGCGTCGACCCATGAATAGTTCAAGTTTATAAAGATCGACACAGATGGTGAACAACAAGGTTCCGCCAAAAGGCAATCTAGGTTTTCGAGAAAGCAAAACACTGTAAAGCTGGGATGCAAAGGGTGCCTGCTGACCAGCCCTGACTATGGCTTCCAGGACTTCGTCGTCTGGTTTATCACGGGTGAATTTTCTTACTGATTTGTGATTGAGCAGGGTTTCAAGAACGAGGTTGGTTATCATAATTCTCTCCATGGATCCAAAAAATATTTGATTGCGTTGTTAGTCTGCCATCGTTCTGGTAGATCCAACCAAACCAGAACGAGCCCAGGAATTAATGGAAGCAGCGGATTGATTGTACTATGAGTGCGATTAAAATTCCTGTTCCCCATTGCCTCATAAATTATGGTAAAATCGCTCCGCTTGGAGGGATGGCCGAGAGGTTTAAGGCAACTGACTTGAAATCAGTCGTGGTCGCAAGGCCACCGGGGGTTCGAATCCCTCTCCCTCCGCTAATACTGGGTTGTCTGAAATGCTGATAATTGAACATGGGGAGGTGCCAGAGTGGCCGATTGGGCTCGCCTGCTAAGTGAGTGCTGGGGTTAAACTCAGCCGCGGGTTCGAATCCCGCCCTCCCCGCCACAGATTTCGAAAGACGCGTCCAAAAAGGCGTGTCTTTTCGATTAACGCAAATGCCACATCCATCACGTCCCCACCCGGGATGTTAATTGAATCCGCTTTCCTGCTATAAATTCAATTTAAATTTGTTAAATTTACCGTAAATACTCAAGATTGGTATTTTGCTGTTATTTGGGATGGAACCCATCCATATAACCTTTGATCTCCGGCACAGAAGTCAGTTTATCATAGAAGAAATTGTTGACCACATTGATCACTTCAGCGCGGGCGGCTTCAGCATCCGGGTTTAACTCCTTGTTGGTATGCTGATCTTTGAGAGCATCTCGCATTCGAAGAAGCAACCGCACGATCTCGGTTTCCTGGTCACCTTCCAGAGCTGAGATGACGGAAAAAATTAACTGGTCGGTTTGGGACAGCATTTGCTCATGTGTGATTGGCGAAGTTGGATTACAGCAGTCCTCTATGGTGCGTATCAATGACCAGACCTGGTAAAGCATGGAGGCTGGTTCATCAAACAGCTCCCGGATGAAGGATGCCTCGCCATAGCGTCCGGTCAAGCGAAAAATGTTGTACATACGCTTGGCAGCTTTGCCGTAATTAACTTGCTTGTTCAGATATTTGTTGACTTCCCCTTCAAGTTGACCGACATATTCATCCAGGGCATTAGCCGAGACATGCTGGGCAAGCTTGGAAAAGATGGGCACCGATTCAGCTTCCAGGTAGACCTCCTGAAAATACGGGTCCAGGTAGCCATCCAGTGGTGTGATGGTGCCATCCGGAGCTTCCCAGGTTACATCCAGCATATTGCTGGCATTCGCCAGTGAACCGCGTACCGGATCGGCGATGATCCAATCCAGCTTACACCAGCCGGGTTCATCGCAGACCTCATCCCACCGTACAACGATGGGTTGACCTTCCGGTGAGAACCCCTCAAACTGTCCTGCAACGACTTCGGTAGCGATCCATGAAATTGGAGTTCCTTTGCGTTGCAATTCTCCATTCTTTACTGTATCGACTGGATATGAACCAAACTTGACCTCGATCAATTGGTAAGTGGGACCTTTCAGGGTATCGATAACTTTAGTGCGCATGATCTCAGCCAGGATGTGACAAGCTTCCATCTTGGATGGCGCGATGATGTTGACACGCTCGAAAAAATCGCAATCACCAGGATAGGTCTGGATCTTGGATTGCGCCGCCGAACCGGAAAGTGCCAGGGCTGTCTCTATCCGCCCGGGTTGATCTGCAAATTCCACCAGCCGTCCGATCTTTCGGAAGTGCTCCAGGTCATCCGGGCTGAAATCCAGCATACTGACTTTGTGACCGAACACACCGGTGCGCGCATCGTGCACCATACCTCCCGCACCGTCTTGGGCAGCCATTGCAGATAACCATTGCAATGCTTCTTCCTCATCCAATTCAACACCCATCCGCTTGGCGGAATCAAGGATCCGTTTCAGATCTTTTGTGGGATTTTTAGATTTGCTCATCTATTCTCTCCTTTATTGGAATAAAAGGTTAAAGACGATGATATTGTACTATCTTTCTAATGGTTGCTGGATGTCCCTGGAACTTCCGGAATTATCTTATTCTGGTTCCCTTTTTGCAGACCTGGCGAGCATTTTCTCAAAGATCTCTGCCTGGTCAATGGCATCCTGCAAAGCGTGATGGCTGAGTTGCCTTTTCTTAAGAAAATGTTCGCCGATATTCCACATACTGGTCTGCGACCAGGGCACACCTTCCTGTCCCATGAAATAGGACTTTATATCTAGGGCAGCATGTCCAAATGGATTATGACCCACATAGTTAAAAAAATATTCATTAACGAACATCCAGTCGAAAGGAGCATTAAAGGCAACAAAGAGCGGACGACGGTCTGCGGGGATAACCTCCTTCAACCAGTCAGCAAAACTCAGCATGGCAACTTTGGGTTCAATTCCTTCCCCTGCCAGCCTTTCCATGGAAAGATTGCTGATGGCGAGGGCTTCGGATAGAAATTTATCTTTGTCGGGCTTTAACTCAACGTAGAATTTATGTCTGGGCTCACCAATGGTGCAAGCTCCGATGGATAACATGGCATATTGGCTGGGGATGGGGCCGGCAGTTTCAACATCTATTGAGATATAAGCTTCGACAAATAGGGGGGCGATGGGCATGGCAAGCATTATACATTATTAGACAGGTACAACAGCACTCACATGGACAGCTCAACTACCAACAGATCCAGGGCAAGGTCTATGCTCATTTGACCGGTTTTGATTCCTTCATCTATGTCCAACAGGCGGTGATAGATAAGCTCCAATCCAGCAAGATCAAATCGCCTGCCCTGCCCGATCAATTTTCCAGCCACAAAAGGATGCAAATGGTGTTCACGCACAAGAACATCCTGTCCACCCCCGGCATCCATAATTTCTCGCGTTAAGATCAGAAGACGAAATTGACGAATAACCATCCCCCACAATGGGAAGGGATCCTCAGTTTGAAGCAGTTGTTGCAACACACTTTGCGCCTGGTGACCATCTTTGTTTCCAAGAGCATCCACCAATGCAAACACATCCTGCTGGGAGGTGACGATGCTGACTTTCTCGACATCCTGCACGGTAATATTACGTTCATAATTTACATATTCCAGTAATTTGGCTATTTCCTGTGCAGCAATTCGCGTATTCTCTCCGACCATTTCAGCAAGTTTTGAGGCGGCAGCAGATTCAATTCTGACCTGCTTTTTGATATTCCCGGTCTGTTTCTTGGTTTCCTGAATGAGCCAATTCGGCAGGTCCCCGCGAGTCGGGTTATTTAATTCCTGGCTATGGATCTTGACCCCTTCATTTGATTTGGTTGTCAATTTACGAAGCCATTCATTCAAGCTTTTATTCTTATTCGCGGGGGTATCAAGTTCTTCCACCAGGATCAGGGTTGTGGTGGGCGGGATAGCTTCAATTAATGTCGTAAGTTTTTTGAGTTCCTTTGCGCCTTTAAATGCAAAGTAAGGATTTGCCAAAATTACCAACCTGTGGGTCGAAAGGAATGGGATGGCATTGGTCGCATTATTGAGTTCATTCATATTCAGATTGTGACCATCCAGGCGCGTGATATTCATCTCTGCCGTGGAGGACTCACCCATCTCTTCGATTAATTGGCGGATCTTTTGTTGGATGGCAAGTTCATCTGTACCATATAAAACATGAACTATTGAACCATTCATTTGGATTGGTTGCCTGGTTTAATCACTGGTAACAACCCGGTGCATGCAGAAATTTCCATACCTGATAGGGAAGATATCCACAATTTGAAGATTGGCTGGTTCACCGTTGGTGGTGATGCGTTCCTGGATGATCAGCCCTAAAGGTCGGGTAAAGATGATGGCCAGCGTTGCCAGAGAGATCAACACTGGCAGGCGTTCCAATTTTTCGCGTTTGTTCCTGGCACCGATCATTCCCAGCCATGCCAAAAATCCCGCTAAAATACCAGAGGTAACATAATTGGTGCCACAGTTGGGGTGAACAGCCAGGTGCTTTTCCCCATTTTGCATACGGTTTAAAGCCTGAAAAACGGCTGCCCTGAGTTGGTTGGTTTCCACTTCACCCAGCACAAAGAATCCTGCCGGGAAGGAAATCCCCGCCAATGCAAGGGTTGGATTACTTAAGGCTAGGATGTTTAGGCTGGCATGTTCCAGCCCATGATTGCGGCGTATGCGTGAAATGACAGGTAGGTCGAGTATGCTCATGGTTTCTCCAATCGATTGACAGGATTATACACGCAAATAAATACCAACTTATGTCAGGAAAAGGCAACCCGAATAGATTTGCAAATTACACAACACAGGCAGGCAAGACTTTGAATTAACAAGCGATATTACGCACCGCCCCGAATTAATTTATTATTCTGGCTCGTTTTTCGAAGATCTACCTGACGATGGCGAATGGAGCCTTGTATAAGGAGATGTTACCATGGCAGGGTTCCCATTTCTTATTAAATTAAACAGTGAGCTAGAGTTTGACCCACACTGTAAACTCTACCTCACACAATTAGCATGAAATAAACACTGATAAATTTAATGTAATTAGTCAGCCACTGCCGGCATAGGCACAACTGCCTCGTTTTTCATGGGTGTGGTTGCCCGTAAGAAACCAGCAAACAACAAAAGAATACCCAGGAATTCTCCAATATACAATGCCCCCGGGATCTGTAAACGGCTGAAAAATCCGCCAAAAGCCGGCAAAGTTGCTCCCACTGCGATAAGGATATTTCCAATGGTTCGGTGTAGGAGAACTCTCTTGCGCCAGAATATGAATGCAGAATATGCAGCGCCGCCTACCAGCGTTAATGTGCCGTACATATTAAAGAAAGGTGTCAGGATGCGCACACCAGGGCTGGTTATGGCGGCACCACTCAGCTCACTGCCGGTATGTGCGCTGGCGAGCATCAATCCCGGGTCGAGCTGGGCTGTAAATACTTTAAAAATGCCATAGATCGATCCCAGGATCAAAATAACAAGTAGGAAATTCGCCCACTTGCGTTTGGCAAGCATATATACTGTACCCTGCCCCAACCAGGCAGCAACCAGTATAGCGCCAAATAAATACCACAGTCGGAAAACAAATGGATTCCATCCAATGGTTCCATAATAAGCCTCACTGAGACCACCGATACCGTAAAAGATGGTACCGATTCCCCATACCAGAAGATAGGTACCTTTTCGCTGCATGTATCGCTTAAAGATAAAGAAAGCGAACACGAAACTGACGATTCCTGAAAGCAATGGAACGATCATATTGAACATAACTTCCTCCATAACAAAATTTTTTATTTCAGTTTATTTAGAGCTGAACCGGATAGATCCAAACACCCAGGGCAACCCCTAAGGTAATGACCAATAAAACCACAAGGACGATTACGACCAGACCGATTGCGATTGGAATGATCTTTTCATACAGTTTTGGATAGGCGCGTAAGGGTGGGTTGGATTTATTTAATTTATTATGCATAATCTTCACGTTGAATGTTTAATGAGCCTTGTTTTCAAAGGATTGATATGTTTCCAGTAATGAGATTAAAATATTATCTGTAAAAGTGTGAATTTTATTGAGCATGGAGCTCCAGGCCGATCCGGATGGGATGCGGGCTTCCTGGTAAACATCAACGATGGATTGAAGCAAAGCATTGCGAAAAAAGAGGAATGCCCGCACAGCATCAACGCTATCCAAATTGCAAGTGCGCCCACGCGAGGCGTATTCATAACCTATGGCATGCGCCTCCAACATGGCATCATCCCCCTGGCTGACAAGAAAATTCGACAACCCCTGTACCAAGATCCGGCCACTCATGCGGTATTGCAGACGGGCTTCCTCATTCAATTTGTGATACCACGACTCTGATTCGAGATTGTTTTCTTTGATCCGGAAGTGCATAATTCCAAGTGCATGCTGGACAACATTGGCAGGTTCCAGGTTTTCTGTCTGGCGTGCTGTTTTTGCCCACAACTCGACCTCAGCTCTGAGAAAGCGGCGGTGGTTGCCCTGTGTACGCTGCACAGGTATCTGACCTTTATCAGACCATAAGCGTACTGTGCTGGGGTGCACACCCAGAAATCCTGCCACCTGGCTGAGAGTCATCCAATCCAATTTTTCTTTCATTTTTAATTGTCCATACCCACACTGATTTTTTCGGAAAAAGTGATTTTCCCTGCACTTTTACGAAATGCAACCGGATCTATACTTCGCAGCAGCCAGATGGACACACCCATCAATACGATCTCGGCAATAAATACGATCACATATCCGAGAACAGCATTCCTGGATAAATAAGTTACCACATCCCGGATCGAGCCTGCCATCACAGAGCCGCTTAGTCGGGAAAGGGCGTTGGAGAAGCCCCATGCACCAATAAAAAGTCCTACATTGGCAGGTGTGGTCATATCCAACATCAGGGAAAGATTGGCAACCGTGGAAAGACCTGTTCCCAGACCCAGTATCACAACTCCAAGATAGAAAACCTGGATCAGGCCGAACATTCCGCTGGCTGCGATCAATAGGAAACCAAATAAAGCGCCAAAATTTCCAGCTTGTGCGAGAGTGCGTTTGGGAAACCGTCCTTCAAGCAGCCCCCCAACTGCCAGGGTTACTAGCATACATCCACCCCAAATTGAAGTAAGCTGGGTGGTTGTGCGAACACTCATTTGAAACGATTCCGCACCAAAAGGTTCAAGTAGAACATCCTGCCCAAGTAATGCGATTAATAATAACCAGAGATAAACAAAGAAAGTCTTCGCTTGCTCGTTATCCATTATTGAGCGAAAGATCTGGTGGATCATGATGTTTCCCCCGGATGTATGGATGGTAGATTTTGAAACCTTATTTTCAAGACCCAGCAAACCCAGGACACCAATTGAAAGAGCAAGCATACCAATGATCAGGAAGGTCTCTTGCAAAACCTGGGGAGAATACGGGTCCAACAAGCGACCCATGCCAAGCGAGGTCAGGATCATGCTCACGATCATGATAAGGAACATGACGGTAATGGTCCTGCTGCGCCCTTTTTCACCCGACAACTCAGATGCCAGAGCCATGTAAGATACACTGGCAAAGTTATATCCCATACCCCATGCTCCAAATGCCAAAATACCCAACCACAAGCCCAGCCACCAATTTTCCGCCAGCTCAAAAGCCACTTGGGGTGTGACGATTACGCCGACCACACATAACAAAAGACCAAGCAGGATATAAGGTGTGCGTCTTAATCCAAATATTGGATGGCGATCTGAATAGGAGCCTATCAGCATCTGTATCGGTGAAAAAACATAGGGAAGCGAAGCCAAAATTGCCACCAGGAGAGCAGACAACTCAAGTTCTTTGATCATCACCCGGTTCAGGGTGCTGTTGATGGGAACCAGTGTCATTGCTACAGCAGCGTGGATCATTCCAAGTTGGATGCGTTTAAGGAGCATATTTTTTCCAAAAGAACAGGTTTTGGAGTAAAGACTATCCAAAAAAAACATTGGCAAAAGGTGTTCAAAAGTCGGCTGGGTACCCACTTTAATGTGGGGGGCGACCTGCGGGAAATCTGTCTTATTCTGGAAAACTTCTTTTATAGGACTTCATCCAGTTAATTTCAGGCTGCAAATAATTGTGAAAAAACCATTTAACGATCTCGCCCGGACGGGTGTAAATTTATCACGATCAAAACATCCGTCAATGTAGATTTAGGTAGAATTTTAATAGAATTGGATTAGAAGAAGATGATAAAAAGCTCTCACAAGTAATGAAACCTTGTGAGAGCTAAATACAAAACATTGTTGTTATACCACTTTTCGACCCTTGGGCAGAGGTTTGTCCAGGATCAGGGCCGCCTCCAATGCCTGGTAGAGCGAACGAGCTTCCACGATCTCGATCCCGCTTGGCCAGGGTTCACCTTTTCGCAAGCGTTTGGGAACCACGGCGGTTTTAAAGCCCAGCTTGGCTGCCTCTCGCAGACGGACGGGCATTTGCCTGGGCATGCGTAATTCACCAGCCAGTCCGAGCTCACCGATCAAAACAGTATCTGCTTTGACAGGCACATCTTTCATGGACGAGGCTACAGCAGCAGCGATGGCAAGATCGGCTGCAGGTTCGTCCACCTTCAAACCACTGACCACATTCACGAAAATATCCTGCTCAGACAAGCGTAGATTCATGCGGCGCGTTAAAACTGCCGCGATCATAAGCATTCGGTTGATATCCACTCCGTTGGGCGTACGGCGCGCATTGCCAAACTGCGTTGGACTGGTCAGCCCCTGGATCTCCACCAGCAATGGACGGGTGCCTTCCATTGTCACAGCAATGGCGGACCCGGCAGCGTTGATCATGCGCTCGGACAGGAATGCCTCGGATGGATTGGTAACCTCCACCAGGCCGTGTTCACGCATTTCAAAGACACCCACTTCGGCAGTTGCTCCAAAACGATTCTTGACCGACCGAAGCAGGCGATAGGCCTGGAAACGGTCACCTTCCAGGTAGAGCACTGTGTCCACAATATGTTCAAGAATACGCGGACCTGCGATCACACCTTCCTTCGTAACATGCCCAATGATGAAGACAGAAACCCCTGATGTTTTGGCAAATTCTCGCAAGCGTGAGGCGCATTCGCGTACTTGGGAGACAGAACCAGCCGCGGATTCCATCGCCGCCAGATATACAGTCTGGATCGAGTCAACGATCAACAACTGCGGGTGGGTTTCCTGAACATGCTCAAAAATGGTATCCAGGTTGGTTTCAGTGACCAGGAAAAGCTCGTCTGCCATGGATGTTTTTCCGCCTGACTGTTCCAGGCGCATGGCACGCATTTTGATCTGGCGTTCTGATTCCTCACCCGAGACATATAATATCCTCTGCCTGTCAGCCATCTCCAGAGCCAACTGCAGCATGAGGGTGGACTTGCCAATACCCGGGTCGCCACCTACAAGGACGATTGAACCGGGAACAATGCCTCCACCCAGAACGCGTGCGAATTCCCCAATTGGAACATGAATACGATCCTCCGCATCTGCGCTGATATCCTTCAATCGGCTGGCTGTGGAGCGTCCACTCAAACCACGCACAGCTCCTTTCCCTTTCTGTAGTTCGGCTGCGATGATCTCTTCAACCATGCTGTTGAACTCACCGCATTGGGGACAGCGTCCCATATACCCGGCTGAAGCGCGCCCACACTGCTGACATACAAATCTACTCTGTGTTTTTGCCATATCTGTATTATACCTTTTGAAACCATCTTCTCAAGGAAAGGTTTTCATGGGATAAAGAAGTGCTGCATATTTTTTTCACCCCCGTAAATCTTCTCTCCTTATTGAGAAAATGAATTGATCTGATCGAGCATTTCCAGAAACTCTTCCGGGGGTTTCTTGCTCAAGATCTCTTTCCGGGCATCACGATCCAACCCATGCCGTAATAGATACTGAACAGCGTGTTTTCGAAATAAGCGCTGTCCATCTTCCGGTCCATAGAATTCCATATTGTGCTCGAGATGGGTGCGGACAACCTTGCGGATCTGTTCGTAAGGAACTTGGTCACGGTCCAGACCAGAAAAGATCCACGGATTGACAATTGCGCCGCGGCCGATCATGACTGCCTGGCAGCCAGTAAGCTTTTTCATCTGCTCAATATCGGCAACCTGTCTGATGTTCCCATTTCCGATCACCGGTATATTTACCGCAGACCTCACTTCCGCAATGGCTTCCATGTCCACCTGTCCGGCTAAACCCTGCTGCTTGGTTCGGGCATGGACAGCGATCAACGCACCGCCATTCTCCTCAATGATCCGGGCGATCAAAACATGGTTGCGGCAATCATCCCACCCCAGGCGGATTTTGCCAGTGACAGGTATATCCAACTGACTGCTCAATTTATTAAAAATGTGGGCTACTTTGAGAGGCGTTCGCATTAGACCCACACCGGAGCCGTGATTGGTGACGGTGCGGGCTGGACAGCCCATGTTGATGTCGATGATATCCGGTCCAAGAAGTTGAACCTTGAGAGCGGCTTTAACGATCAGCTCTGGATCATCTCCATAGATCTGAAAAACAACCGGTCTTTCTGACGGAGTGTACATCAATTTGGCGATCGGTCGCTGGGATTTCCGCAGAATTATTTCTGCCTTCACAAATTCTGTATAACTCATGGCTGAACCCAGCTCCCGGCATAACGAGCGGAAGGGCCAATCCGAAAATCCGTCCATGGGCGCCAGGATGGCATCTCCATAGACAGGGATATCCCCGACATGGAAGGTAGGGCTGGTTATTGATTGGGTGCGATAAGTGGTTTCTAACATGGATGGATTATATCAATAGATATCTGCCATATTTTGTCAGATATGCAAAAGACTTGATTGGTGACCGGAATAATTAATTGGTTACGGTTTTGATATTTTGTCCTATAATTTATAGTAGTAGTTCAGTTAAGAGAAATTTCTACTGCTCATCAGGAAACAGCCTTTCCTCATGAAATATTTTCTATAAAGAGGCAGGCGCGTGTTTCGTATGGATTTCAAAAACTACGAACCACCCTTCTAACCTAGGTTGTTGAGAATTTGCAATTTTCTTATGAACGAATGGAGGTGAAATGCCAGCTTCAAACCCCACAAGCCTGAATTGCCCAACCTGCGGTGCTCCCCTGGAGACTGATGGCACCAATCCGGTGCTGCGTTGCAGTTTTTGTCAGAATGTGATCTTAGTGGATGCGCTAAGACCGGGGGAAAAACCAGGGACTGCTCCAGAAAAAGCCCGCGGTATCCCCCAGGAGATAATAGATCAGTTAAAAAAAGGCAATCTGGTTGAAGCCACCAAACTTTATCGTGAAATTTATGATGTCAGCCAAATGCGGGCGCGCTACGCCATTGAACAGATCCGATCAGGCAATCTTGTTTCACCTGAGGCTGGTTTTTCAGTAAAAACAGACCCAACCGTTCAAGTGACAACTGCACAAATAGCTGGGGTTACTTCAATTGCTGGCGGGGCTGGCTTTCTGGGGTGTGCCCTTCCAATTTTCATTCTATTGATAGTCGGCAGTGTCTTGGGATTTGTTTTATTACAACCAGGAGGACCCATCAACCCCAGGCTTAACGCCTATGGTCCTGGTGTATTAATTCCTGCAGAACAGGATGCGAACCCTGATGTAGTCACGCAATTTTACAATGTTAATGATGAACACAGGTTACTCGGACGGGTCAGCACCATCACGGGTAAGATTCTATGGACAAGTGCACCTCTCCCCAAAGATAAAGCCGTGGATGCGTTGCTCTCAGACAATAAGAATATATTCTATGTCAATGAAAATTTGCTGACTGCTTTGGACGATCAGGATGGATCCCAGCTCTGGCAAGTTGAAATGCCGGACAATCTGGAGTATGGTGAAGATAGCCTGGTGATCATGAATGATCGAATTCTTGCCATAACACAGGACCGCACCTTGCAGGCATATGATACCCAGACCGGTGAGCAGGTGTGGAGCCGATCTCTCAATGGTTATGACCGGAAGATCCGAAAATTTGGGAGTTGGGTTGTTATCCTGGATACCATTGATGAGAAAAATTCATACAGTTTGATCTTCCTGGACCCATCCGATGGGCACGAAGCCCAATTGATAACCCCACTTTGCCAGGTGGAGAATTCATTGGCAAACGATATTGATCTTGATGCGGGAATTATCCATGATGAGATTGAAAACTCATTGTATATTATCTTCGGCTCATTTGATGGATGTGTGCAGCGTTATAACCTCCAAAACGGGCAGTTGAGCTGGCAATATTCCCAGCAGGATGCTTTTAATTTCTTTATGGATGATTTTCACCCGATCTTGACAGGATCGCAGCTGATCTTTAATTATGAGCACAGTCTCTATTCGATAAATAAACAAGATGGGTCTGTGCAAATACTGCTGGCTGACCCGGATTATGAGCTGATACCCTTGCAGCTCTCAGGAGATAACTTGTTGGTGCGCGCTCGCCGCACGCGTGGTACTGAAAGATTCGAACTATGGGGGATAAATGTTCCCAAGGGCGATCGTATCTGGCAGATGCAATTAACAAATTCAAAACCCCTCGATCCACCGCATCAATATCAAAGTCTATTGGATATTGATGAATTCGCCTGGACCTGGCATGAATCTCCTGAAGGGCTGCTGTTACTTGATTTTCAGGCAGAACCCAACCAATTGGTTATCAAAACGATCAATATGGCAGATGGCAGCATCACTGCAGAAAAGATGATCCCATTCAAAAGTATAAGCGGAGATTTCTATTCCGTTCCAGGTATTATTGGTTGGCAGGGAAATTTATTGTATTTTTCGATGGAAGTGAGATTATTTGTATTGGATGTCAGTACTGGTGAAATTGTCATGCAACGCTGATAATGATCAACATTCCCTGCCAATTTGCCTGTCTGGGAGTGTTGATTTCTTCAATTTTGCAATGGATGTGTTTTGACCAGGCATCCTCTGATTCTTAATATTTGAGTTTATCGATGAATTCTTTTCGGAATTTGGCAACTTTTGGGGCTATAACGATCCCGCAATAAGGCTGGTTGGCATTATTTGCGAAGTAATTCTGGTGGTAATTTTCAGCTTTGTAGAACTTTTCAAGAGGAACCACCTGGGTCACGATTGGGTTATCCCATATATTTTTATGATCCAATTCGTTTATCACTTTTTGTGCAACTTGTTCCTGCTCTATTGAATGACAAAATATTACCGAGCGATATTGGGTGCCGACATCTCCCCCCTGCCGGTTGAGAGTTGTTGGATCGTGAACTGAAAAGAATACTTTCAAGAGGTCGCTGTATGTGATCACTTTCGGGTCGAACGTCACCTGGACGACCTCGGCATGACCGGTTTCCTGGTCACAGACCTGCCTGTAAGTTGGTTCTGCCAGGCTGCCCCCCGAGAAGCCGGACTCGACTTTTAGGACTCCTCTCAATTCTAAAAAAACTGCTTCAAGACACCAGAAACACCCGCCAGCCAGAGTTCCAATTTGATTTCCTGATTCCATGTGTTTTCTCCTATTGGGATGATTTCTTTGTTCGAAGTTTCCTAAAGAACAAGTCCCGGTAAATTTGCCGGGACTTGTTTTATTTCAATTCAAACAAAGAGCCGGGTTAAACTTTTTCGATCAAAAGCTCCGGTTCAGCCTTCTTCGCCTGTTTCTTAAGAACGATTTCCTCTGCCTCCACATCCACCAGGATGACATCGCCTTCCAAAAACTCGCCTGAAAGCAGAGCATCCGAGAGCTTGTCTTCCACCACCTGCTGGATAACGCGCCGCAGAGGTCGCGCACCCATTTCCGGGTCATAGCCCTGTGTAGCCATTAAGTTCAAGGCTTCATCCGTGGCTGTCAGTGTGACGGAATGCTCGACCAGGCGGCTTGTAACCTTGGCTAGTTCCAGGTTTACAATTTGGCGGATATCATCCTTATTAAGGGAACGGAAGACGATGACGCTATCCACCCGGTTGATAAATTCAGGACGGAAGACTTTCTTAAGCGAAATTGTTAATTTCTTTCGCATTTCATCGTAAGAAACTTTCTCTTCAATTTTCTCGTCGCGAGATAGCTGGAACCCTAGCGATGTTTGACGTTTGATATCTTCAGCGCCAACATTGGAGGTCATCACGATGATGGCATTACGAAAATCAACCTTGCGGCCGCGCGCATCTGAGAGGTGCCCCTCTTCCATGATCTGCAGCAGCATATTGTGGACTTCAGGATGAGCTTTCTCGACTTCATCAAAAACAACTATTGAATAAGGTCGGCGGCGCAAGGCTTCTGTTAATTGCCCGGCATCCTCATAGCCCACATATCCGGGCGGGGAACCAACCAGCCGGCTGCCGGTATGGCGTTCCATAAACTCAGACATATCCAGTTGGATGAGAGCTTCCTCGCTGCCAAACATGAACTTGGCAAGGGCTTTGGTCAATTCTGTTTTGCCCACACCAGTAGGACCAAGAAAAATGAATGATCCGATCGGGCGGCGTGGGTCCTTTAAACCAGCTCGCGCCCGCCGGACAGCTTTGGAGATGGACTGGATGGCATCTTCCTGACCAACGATGTGTTTCTTAAGTTCAATTTCCATTTCCAGCAGGCGCTGGGATTCTTCCTGGGCGATCTGCATGACAGGAATGCCGGTCCACATGGCAACCAATTCAGCAATATCATTGGCACTCACCACCGGGCAATTGGCTCGGTCCCATCCTGTGCGCATCATGTTGATCTGCTCAGTCAATGCTGTTTCCTTATCGTTTAATGTCTTCAGTTCTTCTGTTTGCCCATCTTCCTGGGCAAGAGAACGGTTCGAACGAACCACCTTCAATTGTTTGTATAAGTCTTTGGCTGTCACAGCCGCTTCCGACTTGTACATGCGCACGCGCGAGGAGGTCTCGTCGATCAGGTCAATTGCCTTGTCAGGCAGGAAACGCTCTGTGACATAACGTGATGATAAATGAGCGGCAGCTTCAAGGGCTTCATCTGAAATAACCAGGTGATGGTGATCTTCATACATTTTGCGGATGCCACGCAGAATTTCAATGGTTTCTTCCACGCTGGGTTCATCCACTCGTATGGGCTGAAAACGACGTTCCAGGGCAGCATCAGATTCAATGGTTTTGCGGTATTCATCCAGCGTAGTTGCACCTATCACCTGCAGTTCTCCACGGGAAAGGGCAGGCTTGAGGATATTGGCTGCATCCACAGATGAACCTGCTGAACCAGCTCCCACCAGCATATGAACTTCATCAATGAAAAGGATCGAACCGGATTGTTTCAACTCATCAATGACCCGCTTCAAGCGTTCCTCAAATTGACCGCGATACATGGTTCCCGCTACCAAGGATCCGACATCCAATCG
This sequence comes from uncultured Anaerolineaceae bacterium, assembly GCA_964370815.1. Classification (GTDB taxonomy): domain Bacteria; phylum Chloroflexota; class Anaerolineae; order Anaerolineales; family Villigracilaceae; genus UBA12087. The sequence goes on from CAYJKQ010000010.1 coordinate 86,750, forward strand.
CAGGACGCGTTTGTCCATCAGGGGAGCCGGCACATCTCCGTCAACGATACGCTGGGCCAACCCTTCTACGATGGCTGTCTTGCCCACCCCGGGTTCTCCGATCAAAGCGGGATTGTTCTTGGTACGCCGTGCCAAGATCTGGATGACACGTTCGATTTCCATCTGGCGACCGATGACCGGGTCCAGTTTCTCTTGTTCAGCCAAAGTGGTCAGATCGACTGCCAATTGATCCACTAGGGGTGTTTTGAGGTCGTTCTTGGAGGTCGATTTGGGAGAACCCTCAGGGACAGCAGTGGTGCTGCCTTCAAGCAAGACCCGGCGCGTCTGGCGCTTGATCTGATCCGGAGTTACACCCAGTTTATTCAATACCTCCATGGCAGGTCCATCGGTGCGAACCAATCCAAGCAGTAGGTGTTCGGTTCCTATGTATTGATGACTCAAACGTTGAGCTTCCTCGACTGCGTATCCTAGCACCTTTTGAGTGTCGGAACCAAGTTCGATCTTGGCTGACGTATTTTCGCCATCTGCAGAAATGCGTGAAACCATTTCGCGCACACGAGCGGGTTCAAGTCCTAACTCTCGCAATACACGTCCGGCTATGCCCCCATCTTCTTCCAACAGACCAAGCAACAAATGCTCGGTTCCAATAAAGATCTGATGTGTCTTCTCTGCTTCCAGATGTGCCAGGCTTAAGACCCGGCGTGCTCTTTGGGTAAATTTTTCCGTGCCTGCCATAATAATACTCCTGCTCTATTTCAATCCATTCATGTGACCCATAACCACTGGTGGTGTTAATTTCCCGTCCAGGGTTCGTCTCTTTTTTTCGATCAGAGATGGAAGTTTGTAAATATTAGATAAGATAAGTCTGGTTTGATTTTACCAAAAAGCAACCGGATTTTCATATGAGAATGATTAGAGTTTATTGTCTCAAATATAAATGGGACAATATTTTCTCGATATTGAAATCTACGTTTTTCATAAAAGTGCGATAATAAAAGGATCAGAGACCACCAATTCCGGTGATCTTCGATCCTTTTCTTTATTGCCAGAATAATGTTGATATATTAAATTATTTATTCCAGGAACGTTGATTTTGTCTAGTATGCGATGCCGGGCGGCTGATAACTTTGACACCGCGCGATGCGAGCACCTGGCGAGGTGGACGCTGGTTGACAACTGGTTTGGCAGGTGGAGCAATGCTGTAGTCATAATCATCCAAAGTTACCCGGGGTAATTTTTGCCCCATGATCTTTTCGAGCTCACGCACCATCTCATGATCTTCAGGTGTTACCAGGGTAAAAGCATCACCAGCACGTTCCATGCGCCCTGTCCGTCCGATACGGTGTATATAAGCATCGGCTGTGTCGGGGATATCATAGTTGATGACATGCGATATCGATTCAACGTCCAATCCACGCGCAGCAATATCGGTAGCTACCATGATCTGATAATAACCTTTTTTGAAGCCATTCAGGGCTTCCTGGCGCTGACCCTGTGAACGATTGCCATGTAAACTGGTTACACGGTATCCAGCGCTTTCGATCTGATTGGCAAGCTTCTTGGCGCGGTGCTTGGTGCGTGTAAAGATCAGCACAGAATTGGTGTCGGTCTTTTTTAGTAAATTCAGCAACAAACCTGCTTTTAAGTGTTGAGGAACCGGGTAAAGCGCATGGGAAACAGTATGCGCTGGGCGACTTAGCCCAATGGCTATTCGTTTTGGGTTACGTAGAGAAAGTGTAGCCAATTGCTCGATCTCTTTTGGAAAAGTGGCTGAGAAAAGCATGGTTTGGCGCCTGGTAGGCAAATACGAAAGGATGCGCTTGACATCCGGTAGGAACCCCATATCGAACATGCGGTCAGCCTCATCCAATATCAGGAACTCAACGAAGTCTAATTTGGCATGTCCCTGAGCGATCAGATCCAATAGCCGCCCCGGGCAGGCTACCAGGATCTCAACGCCAGATCGCAAAGCTTTTATCTGTGAGGTTGATCCTACACCTCCATAAATGGAAGCGCTGCGTATGTTGGTGGCATTTCCGAGCTGGCGGATGGTTTCGTTGATCTGCTCTGCCAGTTCACGGGTGGGGGTGACGATCAGGGCGCGTGTTCGATTGCGTGCCCCGTTGACCAATCTGTTTAGAATTGGTAGAACGAATGCAGCTGTCTTGCCTGTGCCGGTCTGCGCTGTGCCGATCAGATCCTGCCCGATCAGAGCGGTTGGCATGGCGGCTATTTGGATGGGTGTCGGGGTGGTATAACCAGCCCGTTGGATACCCGTCATCAGGCGGGCATCAAGATCAAATTGAACGAATGACACTGTATTTCCTTTTTACAATAGACCCCTGGCAAAATCCATCTTGGTCAGATGAAAAATGCAAGTTGTCCAATATTTTCACATACTGAAATTCTGGTTTAAAACCAGTTTGAATCCACCAGTGTGAATGAATGGGTTTCAGAAGTCAATTATTGTCAGGGGGATCGAGCGGATGCTCAAAGGATAACAGATTCAAAGACTGCTGAACTGATCACCTCTGATTTGAAACAGGCGAGATGACAGGATAATGAAGATAACCGATTGTAGCAGGACTGTCAAGGGGCTTGATGGAACCAGGATAGACAGGTATTAGGTTGAACACGAAAGAAATTATAGCTGCGTGGATGTCCAAATAAGCGATCGCTTTTATTTTTTCCTCTCCTGTGCTCTTTTCAGGTTTTCAGCAACCCTGAATTTAACGATCCTGCTGATCAAGTCCAACGGTAACGCTTCGTTCATCGGAAACCTCTTTGAACCTTTTCCGCCTTCATATTTTGATAATTCATTGCTAAAAGCTTCGATCCCATTCGGCGTCGGATAAATGCCAATATGGTTCTTATATGCCGCAAAATGGATCAGATTGCCATTCTGAAAGAAGGTTGGCATTTGATAGCTTATCTTTTCTTCAGCATCAGGTGCAGCTGCTTTGATCACTCCCCGTAATTCATGCAGTTTTATTTGTACTTCATTAGGAAATGTGGCTATATACTCATCTATGGAGTTAAAGCGGATCTTATTATTATCCATAAGTGCTCATTAAAATCAAATATGCGAACCTCATGTTGATTTCTCACTTGTTAATGAGCACCGGATTCTCCATAAAGTTTTTTATGGACGGTGCTCAAAGCGCGCACCTGTTCGCCGGCATGGTAGGAAGACCGCACCAGGGGAGCGCTTTCCACCCACTTAAAACCAATTGACAAGCCATATTCTTTCAGTTCTTTGAACTCTTCGAGATTGTAGTATCTGCTGATCGGATAATGTTTCTTGCTGGGCTGCAGGTACTGTCCGATGGTGAGGATATCAACACCCCATGAACGCTGATCCCGCATGACTTCTTTGATCTCATCGATCCCCTCTCCCAACCCGACCATGATGCCGGATTTGGTCAGCACTTCAGGGTCAAGTTTCTTGGCATTGCTGAGGGTGGCTGCCGCCCAGGCATAGTTGTCTTGTGGCTGGATTTTCTTGAAAAGGCGTGGAACGGTTTCCACATTGTGATTCAAGATTTCTGGACGGGCTTCCATTACGATCTTCAGGGCTTCAAGGCTGCCTTTGAAATCCGGGATTAGAACTTCGATGGAGCAACCCGGATGAATAGCGCGTATGCGCCGGATGACCATTGCAAAGATGGGGGCTCCACCATCCCCGCGCTCATCCCGGTTGACAGAGGTGATGACAGCATGTTTGAGATTCATGGATCTGACAGCCTGGGCTACCCGCTCAGGTTCCAACCAGTCCAGCGGACTGGGTTTGCCGTGTTTGATATCACAAAAAACACAGGTACGTGTGCAGACATCTCCCAGCATCAGGAAGGTTGCTGTGCCAGATCCCCAGCATTCACCCATATTCGGGCACATCGCTTCTTCACAGACAGTGTGCAGTTCTTTGGTTCGCATTAACTGGTGAAGCTTCTGGTAGGTTTCTCCGGATGGGGCGCGTACTTTGATCCATTCCGGGCGTCGTAAGGGAGTGGTATCGATCTGTTCGGGTTTTACCCGGTCTCGTGTAGGTGTTGCTGCCATAACATCTCTCTAAATTAGTTAATTATTATCTAGTTTATCTATTATACTACAGTGCTTGGAAACATCTCAAAAATTCGACCAACAGACATTGCGAAAAAAACAGATCACGAAAATCCAACCGACAGGTTTGGTGAGTCTAGCTCTACGATTTTGGATAATACATTTTTTTGTCCATTAACCAGGCAAGCATCCGGTAAATAATTAAATCTTACTAATTACTTTACGAACGATCAGCCGCAAGCCTTGAACTTCCACTACTTCGACTCGATCACCTTTGTGTATCAGGTCAGACCCCTCAGCTGCTTCCGCCGTCCACAATTCACCTCCCAGTTGCACCTGGCCGCTCAAGGTGACCGGGCTGGATGCGTATCCCTGCCGACCAAGCATCGACTCGTGGCCGGTTCTGACAGGCGTTTTTTGAGCTCTTATTGCAAATCCGATAATGACAGCAAACATGACTCCTGTCACGATGCTGATCAGGATCACCAGGGGCAGTGACACCATCTGGACCTGGGGTGTGCCTGGTGAATTGAACAACACCAGGGCTCCGATGATGAACGCACCGATCCCGGCTACTGTTAGCGCACCGTGCG
>CAYJKQ010000011.1:0-79621 GCA_964370815.1 uncultured Anaerolineaceae bacterium
AACGCCCGCATTCGATCTCGTCATCCGCTGGTAGAGGATCAATGCTGATCGGCATATTCTCTGGTGTCCTGTCTCAAAACCAACGCTAGAAGAATAATACTCATTCATTCTCTTTCAACCAAGCTTTGATATATGGATCATTGACCTGCCCGTGTAACACCCTTTCAAGGTACCTTTCAAATGCGATCCCAAACTCACTATTCTTTAATTTTGGGTCTCTACTGAATGCCATTACAGCAAAACGGGCTTCATCATTGTTAAGTGAAAGATAATCACCATATAGCCAGCGGTTGTTGCGACTGAATGAGTCGTTATAAACAGACCAGTGTAACAACTCTGATTTTTCAGCAACAAGATCCCGAAGTTGATGGTTCAGTTCCTCAGAGAAGGGCTCACTTTCCGGAATTTCATACAAGATTTCGGCAATCCGGGTCTTAAGAACTTCCTGGCGGTGCTCATAATTTTCAGGGGTATCCCATTCCATAAATTCTCTCCGGAGAGAATATTCTTCAACCAAACTATCAAGTGCAATTTTGGGAGTCAGACTTTCCCTCATTTTATACTACAAAAACGGATTGCATTCTTGGGAAAAGAGTCTTCGCTAACCACGCCCAGATCGATCCAAGTACTCTTCAGCTCTTGTTTTCGTCAAGCGGGTTAATAAATCCGAATCCTCAGTTCCATTTACCAGGAATTCATAATCAGAAGTGTAAAGGTAATAGGTTTCACACTCAGGGCATTGCAGAAGTTGCATTGCGCGACTGCTACCGGGTGCAAAATCCTGAACGATTTGCAATTCATTTGAAGCAGGTGGCAAGAAGGTAGCTTCATCCTCCCATCCACCTTTTTGAGAGGCAGATTCTTGATCTGCCAGTTGCGAACAGATAGTACATTGAGCATGAGGTGATTCTCGATTTGTATTCTTTGATCTTCCTGTCATTTATCCTCTAAAAATCCAGCATTCAGTCATATGCACAGGGATCAATGCACTTGACTATGGCTGCCTAACAATTATTATGACTTTTAATATAATACAGATCGGCTGGATCATTGTCTTATAAGAAGTGATTATACTGAAATTTCGTAAAAAAGGTTTATTTGTTCCTTTGATCAGTTTGTTCTCATCTTGGTGTACAGCTTGGCTGTAAACCAACAGTCATGATATTTGAAAATAAGAACACAGGAATTCGTTTAACTTTGCAATAGGATTAATGGATTTGCTAGGAGAAAAAGTCCCGAAGGACCTTTTTATCAATCAAACTTTTACCCAAAAACTCGGGATGTTGGATATTTCCCATAAGAATTCGGTCTGGTGTTAAAATCAGGTCACTTGACGCTTGACAAAGAGCGCTTATAATTCAGTAACTGAATTATGGAATCTGGCAGGCTTATAAGTATGTACTTCAGACCTCCAGGGTCCAAGTAATATCAAAAAGAGAAAACAGGGAGAAAAAATGCCAACTGCATTGATCACCGGAATTACAGGCCAGGACGGTTCCTACCTGGCGGAGCTGTTGCTTTCAAAGGGATATGAAGTGGTTGGAATGGTCCGCCGTACCAGCACTGTCACATTCGAGCGTATTGCTCACATCCAGGATAACGTTACCATCGTTTTTGGCGATCTGCATGACCAGAGCTCGCTGGTATCCATGTTGGAAGAATTCAAACCGGACGAGGTTTACAACCTGGCAGCCCAGTCCTTTGTGCCTGTCTCGTGGAGCCAGGCGGTTCTGACCGGTGAGGTGACTGCCCTGGGGGTGACCCGCCTTTTGGAGACCATCCGCTCGGTCAACCCCAGGATCCGTTTTTATCAAGCTTCCAGTAGCGAGATGTTCGGCAAGGTTTTGGAAGTGCCACAAACCGAGACAACACCTTTTTACCCTCGCAGCCCTTATGGAGTTGCCAAAGTGTATGGGCATTGGATCACTGTCAATTACCGCGAATCGTATGATATTTTTGCCGCCTCCGGCATCTTATTCAACCACGAAAGCCCGCGTCGTGGTTTGGAATTCGTCACACGCAAGATCACGGATGGCGTGGCGCGCATCAAGATGGGTCTCTCAAAAGAGTTACGCCTGGGTAACCTGGAGGCACAGCGTGACTGGGGATTTGCAGGGGATTATGTTGAAGCCATGTGGCTGATGCTTCAGCAGGACAAGCCGGATGATTATGTGATCGGCACAGGTGAAACCCACCCGGTCAGTGAATTCTGCGAGGTTGCCTTCGGGTATGCCGGTCTGAATTACAAAGATTACGTCGTCCAGGACCAGCGTTTCTACCGTCCGGCTGAAGTGGACCTGCTGATCTCAAATCCCGCCAAAGCAGAGCGGGTATTAGGCTGGAAACCCAAGGTGAATTTCAAACAACTGGCTGAGATGATGGTCGAGGCAGACCTGAAACGTATTCGTAACGCAACCAAATAACCCTGGAGCAAGTATGCGCAATGGACGGCAGCTAAAATGGATGTTCAAATCCAAATTTCGACTGGCTGGCGTGCTTGCTTTTCTGGGGGGCTGTGTTTATGCCATTCAATCAATTATCTATGCCAACCGGCTGACATCCATGCTGGATGAGGGTGCCTATCTCTATAAGGGCTACCTGTTTGTCAGCGGACTTTTCCAACCGTTCCAGGATTTTGGTCCCTGGACCAACAAAGCGCCACTTGCTTTTCTGATCCCGGGTTATTTTCAGGACCTGTTGGGGCAGGGTTTACGCTCCGGGCGTTTTGTGGCGGTGGTTATCAGCCTGCTGGCATTACTGGGATTATGGGTGGTGGTGCGCCGTCTGGGAGGTGGTTGGTGGGCAGCGGCGGTGGTGTGGGGTATGGCATTAAACCCGTTCACGATCAAATTGTACAGCCAGGCCATCTCACAGGGTCTGGTGGAGTGTATGTTGATCTGGGTGCTGGCGCTGACCCTGGGGGAGGGACGCCGCACCTGGCAGGTGCTGCTGGGTACTCTGCTGGCTGTCCTTATGATCTTCACCCGCCAGAACATGGTCCTGGTTCTACCATTATTGATCTTGTATATTTTCTGGCAGCATGGAAAAAAAATAGGTTTGCTGGCGTTGTTAACCGGGTTGGGGGTTTTCATTATCGGGCATATGCTATATTGGCCTAACATAATGTACATCTGGTTGAGCTGGTTGCCGGAAAAGTTGACACCCTTCCTGGATTTTCTGCGGCTGACGGACAAGGGACTTCCAGGGTACGAATCCACCACCACGCAAATCGACCGACTGCTGGCCTTGCTGCAGGCTTTTCGATATAATTTTCTTGCCCTGGCTGGCTTGATCCTGGCATTTTTACTCTTACCTGATCTTAAAGAATGGAAAAACCACCGCCATTTTCGGACAGCTGTCTTCCTGCTTATGCTGTTGAGCGGATTGCTTGGAATGCATGCCTGGGCTTCCCTTTGGAAGGACTATTGCAATTATTGTTTCTCGGTATATATCGGTTTCTTCGGGATGCTGACTTCTCTTTTACTTGTTGTCATGGCAGATTCCCTGCAAGAGAAACCGGGTTTCTTACGGAGCTCTGTCATTGTGTTGATCGTGACGGGATTGTTCACGGGTATTGGTTATGGTTCGTTCGAAGAGATCGGTTACCAACTGCGGGATGTATTCATGAAAGTCATGAATATCAATCTACCCCGAACCAAGGATTTCTTCAGCAGCTGGAAATTTTTACCCGGCACGGTCACGCTGCAAGGTCTTTTGGAAAACAAGTTCGGGATCGTGATAGACTATTACAAGGATATCGAGATCTACCGTCGCATATTACCTGCTGTGGCTGGTTTCTTGACAGGCTTGTTTTTTTTGCTGATGGTATTTTTGCTGGTGAATGTTCTCAGAAAGAAGCTGCATGTAAAGTTTCACTATGCTACCCTGCTGATCATCTTGTTTGTATTTATCGGGAGTTTGCTGGCACCCAGCAGGGTACTGGGCGGTGGCAATTATATGTATGATTGTGAACAGGACAGCCTGGCAGCCTACGAAAAGACCGGTCAACAATTATCAGGTCTTATTCCGGCTGGCAGCCAGGTATATTGGGATGTCAGTTCGTCTGCTGTTTCGCTGATCCTATACTTGCCGGGAATCCAGATCCACCCTCAACAGATCAATGGCAAGTACGCTTATTATAGCGGTGGCAATACACTGGATCTGCTGAGGTTGGGACTATGGAATGATAAGGCAGCCGCACAATGGTTGGAACAAGCTGATTTCATTGTTATTGAAGAACCTGGCATTGAAACCGGCTGGCAAAAGGTTATTTCTTCAGGGTATAAGCATACCAGCATTGCAAATCCGGTCGTGTCCTGCAACGGAGAGTCCGTGATCAATATTTTTAGGAAGGTGCCATGAAACTATCGCTTGTGATCCCTGTCTACAACGAAGAGCAGACTTTGCCTGAATTATTGGAAGCCATTTACAAAGCCCTGGCGTCATTTGAGGCTGAGTGGGAGGTCATCTTTGTGGATGATGGCAGCCAGGACAATAGTTTGGCTGTGCTAAAAGAAATGGCAAGAAATGACCCGCAACATATTCGGATGATCAGTTTCCGAAGAAATTTTGGACAAACAGCTGCCATTGCAGCCGGGATCGATCATGCCAGTGGTGAGATCGTCGTTCTGTTGGATGCAGATCTGCAAAATGATCCGGCCGATATCCGGATGATGATAGACAAGTTGAACGAAGGCTACGATGTGGTGAGCGGATATCGCAAGGATCGCAAGGATAGCTTCATCACCCGCACCATCCCCTCCCATATGGCCAACTGGCTGATCTCGAAGGTCACAGGAGTGCACCTGCACGATTATGGTTGCACATTAAAAGCCTACCGGATGGATGTGTTGCAGAATATCCGCCTGTATGGGGAAATGCACCGCTTTATCCCGGTGTATGCGCATGCATTTGGAGCCAAGATCACCGAGGTGGAGGTTAATCATCACGTCCGTAAATTCGGGAAAACCAAGTATGGATTGGAACGCACTTTCAAGGTTTTGCTTGACCTGCTGACCGTGAAATTCCTTCTCAGTTATGCATCCAAACCGATCTATTTATTTGGTGGTACCGGATTGGTCTTGATCCTGCTGAGCGCAGCGACCCTGCTTTACCTGCTGGTGCGGCGGGTCTTCTTTTCGATCTCAGTACTGGCATCGCCGTTATTTCAGATGAGTGCCATGTTCTTTATCCTGGGTTTTCAGTCCATCCTGATGGGTTTGATCGCCGAGCTGTTGGTACGCACTTACCACGAATCCCAGCATAAACCAATCTATGTAGTGCGTGAAAAAATAAACATCGCCCCCTCCTCGCCAAACCGGCTTGAAAAACATGCCTGAACCTTTCGGCAGTGACTAATTTACTGTTTTATTCTCACCCCATGCCAGGCAGCAATTCGCTGGAAAAAGAGTTGGGCTGAAATGAAGATCCTGTTGTTGAACAGTGAATTTCCACCGATCGGTGGCGGGGCTGGTAATGCCAGCGCCAACATCGCCCTGCATCTGGTGACCCAGGGACATGAGGTGCTTGTAATGACGGTCCGCCATGCCAGTTTGCCACACGAAGAGACCTGGTGCGGTGTTCGAATTGTGCGCGTGCCGGCTTCGCGCAAGCACATGGATCGCTCTTGTCTGCTGGAGCAGGTCAGTTTTATTCTGGTGGGCAGCCTGTGGGCAGCGAGTGTGCTTAAGAAATTCCCGGCACAGGTTGTGCTGGCTTTTTTTGGTGTGCCTGCCGGACCGATCGCGTGGCTAATGCTCAAGCAGTACGGCATCCCCTACATGATCTCCATGCGCGGGGGTGATGTGCCTGGATTCCGACCGTACGATTTTAGCACCTATCACCGCCTGGTTGCTCCCTTCCTGCGCCAGATCTGGCAGGATGCGGACAGCTTGGTGGCAAACAGCACTGGTTTGCGGGAACTGGCATTAAAATTCGACCCGGGCGTTTGCATAGAACTGATCCCGAATGGGGTGGACCTGGATATTTTTGTGCCAGTGAGGCGTGAATGGTCACCCCCCCGGTTGCTTTCTGTGGGACGCCTGGTGTATCAAAAAGGATTTGATCTGGCAGCCCGTGCCCTGGCGAATATGAAAGACCTGGATTGGGAATGGGTTGTCGTTGGGGATGGCAGCTTTCGCCCTGAATTCGAAAAATTGTGTCTCGAACTGGGAATAGCCAAGCGGGTCCACCTCGTGGGTTGGCGCTCCAGACCGGATTTGATTGAACATTACAACCAGGCAAACCTGTTCGTTTTCCCGTCGCGCCATGAAGGTATGCCTAATGCCGTGCTGGAAGCCATGTCGAGCGGGTTGCCTGTAATTGCCTCGCGCATCGCCGGCAATGAAGAACTTGTCCTGACGGGTGAGACCGGGTTGTTGTTTCCAAGTGAATCGGTGGCAGATCTCCAGACTGCCTTGCTCGAATTGATCCCGGATGCTGCCCGCCGCAAGGAGATGGGTAACGCCGGGCGCACCAGAGTGGCAGCCAATTATTCCTGGGCAGGTGTGGCTGAGCAGTATGCCGGATTGCTGGCAAAAATGGTGGAGGCGGACTGATGTGTGGAATTTGCGGTCAGGCATTTACGGACAACCGGCAGTCTGACCGGGCTGTGCTGGAGCGTATGAATGTCGCCCTGACCCATCGCGGACCTGATTCGGATGGGTTTTATCAATCCCCCGGGGTGGGTCTCGCCATGCGCCGACTGGCTATCATTGACCTTTTCAGCGGAGACCAACCCATATCCAATGAAGACGAAAGTTTGTGGATCGTTTTTAACGGGGAGATATTTAACTTTCAAGAACTGCACCAAAAATTGCAGTCAACCGGGCATCGTTTCAAGACCCGCTCGGATACCGAATGTATCCTGCACTTATATGAAGATCACGGGGATGATTGCGTAAAGTACCTGAATGGGCAATTTGCTTTTGCCCTGTGGGATGTACCCAAACAACGCCTGCTGTTGGCACGCGACCGGATGGGGCAAAAACCACTCTTCTACTCCCGCCAGGAGGACAGCCTGTTCTTTAGCTCCGAGTTATCCAGCTTGCTGCAGGGACTGCCTACAAGCCCGGAGATTAACCTGCCTGCCATTGATCTGTACCTGGGGTTGCAGTACATCCCCGATCCGATGACAGCCTACCAGGGTGTCCATAAATTGTCTCCGGCGCATACGCTCACTTGGCAGAATGGTCGTATGGAATTGAAACGCTACTGGAATCTGGATTACGCACCCAAGTGGGACCAGTCTCCCCATCAACTGGAAGAGACCCTGCGCGAGAAATTGCGCCAGGCAGTACGCATCCGTATGCTGGCGGATGTACCCCTGGGCGCTCATCTTTCAGGCGGCATTGATTCCAGCATCATCGTAGCCCTGATGGCAGAAATGAGCTCCCAACCTGTGGAAACCTTCTCGGTGGGTTTTGAAGAAACCTCTTTTTCAGAATTGCCCTATGCCCGCCTGGTAGCTGAACGCTACGCCACCCATCACCATGAATTTATATTGTCTTATAGTGATCTGCCCACCACCATCCAAAAAATGGCAACCCATTTTGGGGAACCCTTCGCCGATAGCTCTGCCCTGCCCCTATATTTGTTGTCAAGGATCACACGTCCGCATGTCACAGTTGCTCTGAACGGGGATGGTGGTGATGATATTTTTGCAGGGTATATGCGCTATTGGCTGGACGCGTGGGCGAACGCCTACCTGCACCTGCCTGGTTTGCTGACCCGAAAAATGCTGCCTTCGATAATTAATCTTTTCCATGACCGCGCTGACAAACCAGTGGGTGCCGGCCTGGTCAATGGCTTGAAGCGACTGGAACAGTTGACCCGCATTGACAAGCGTGCCAGCATCCTACGCTGGGGTTCCTATTTCTCCCCGGACCAACGCCGCAGTCTGTGGAGGTCGGAATTCTGGCAGGAATCCGGGGCACATAATGCCGAAGAATGGCTGATCACCCGTTATGATGAACTGCCGGACGATGCCGGACGCCTAGATCGGACGCTCAACAGTGATGTGAATACCTACCTGCCAGGCGACTTACTGGTTAAAGCCGACCGAATGAGCATGGCAGCTTCGTTGGAAGCCCGCTCACCCTTTCTCGACTATCAGCTGGTGGAGTGGGCTGCAAGACTGCCGGAAAATTCGAAAGTGAGGGGGTGGCAGGGAAAGCATTTGCTGAAACGAGCCTTTAGAGGATACATGCCGGCTGAAGTGCTCCGCCATCGCAAACAGGGCTTTGGCATCCCGCTCGGTGCTTGGTTTCGGGGACCGCTGGCAGATTGGACAAGCCACACCTTGCTGGGAGGAAATAACCCCCTGTCAGCATGGTTCAACACCGATCAGGTCGAAACCATGCTGGGCGAACACCACAGTGGACGATTGGATCACGGCAAACGCATTTGGGCACTGCTCATATTAAGCTTGTGGTTGGAAGGATGACACTTCAACGGATATGAATTTCAAACCACGCGTTCTGCACGTGATCGATAATACTGTCTCCGGAGGTGCACAAAGACAGCTGGAATCCATATTTCAAGGATTGCGCGGCGAGTATTCTTTTTCTGTTGCTGTCCTGGGACGACCTGGAAGGTATGCGGATATTTACAATTCCCTGGGTGTAGTGGTGCATCAGATCAGGACAAACGAGAGCCGGGCAGACGTAAGCTCCTTCCCGGGCTTGATAAATCTCATACGCCGCGAAAAACCAGATCTGATCCATGCCCACTTGTTCAAATCCATGATCTTTTCAGCACTGGCAGCCAGACTTACAAATACCCCTTGTATCTTGCATGATCACTCCGGTCTGGACCCGGATAGCTTGAAATTCTACTTTCCAAACTTTTTCATCCGCAACCTGTATTCATGGGCTTTTCAACTGGCTGTCTGCTCCAGTGTGCGCTTGTTGGGTCTAACGCCGGAGATCTGCAACGGGTATGTTCAGCATTTTCATTCACCGGAATCCAAAATTGAAGTGATCCCCAATGCTATTGACCTTGAAAGGCTGAAGAACCATGTAACCAGTACCAAGCAAAATCTTCGGGTCGAATTGGGGCTGACTTATCAATGTAAAATGATCGTAATGGTGGGGCGCCTGGCACCTGAAAAGGATTGGTTTACCTTCCTGAAGATTGCCGGGCGCTGCCCGGACCCGTCCCGATATGCTTTCGTTTTGGTGGGAGCGGGGGGGTTGGGAGAGCAATTGCGGAAAATGGTAACCGATCTTGGTCTTGCTAACGTCCATTTCATTGGGGATCGCCAGGATGTGCCTTCCATTTTGAAGGAGGCGGACCTATTATTGCTTACGTCCTGCCGGGAAGCTTTCGGGATCGTTCTTCTGGAGGCTATGGCAGCTGACTGCCCGGTGATCGCCACCCGCACAGCCGGACCTGCAGCCATTATCCAGTCTGAAAGCAACGGTCTGCTGGTGGAGATCGGTGATGTGGAAGGCTTTGTAACCAATATGGAAAGAGTGCTATCGGATGCCAGCCTGGCTGCCAGGCTGATCTTCAATGCCAGGATATCGCTTCAGCAATACGATCTTCCTGTTGTATCCAGGCGTTTGTCTGATATTTACACACAAGTGCTGAAAGCCCATGGAGTCCGGCAGCCATGATTGAACCTGTTGTCACCAGACGATCTCCCAAGAAAAAAATCTGGAATGCTATCAAGATAATTATTGCCATCCTCCTTATCGGATATGTCATCTCGTTAACAAATATGCAGCAATTGAAACAAACCCTGGAAAATCTTTTACCAGGTTGGTTGTTGGTCAGTGTTGGTTTTTTCTTTCTGATGATCATCATCAAGGGGCTTCAATACCGGGCTTTGATCAACCCTCAACTTTCTTTCTGGAATGTCTTGAATATTATTATCCTGCAAAATGCCATCTCCAATTTTGTCTCCAATACTGCCGGAGTGGTATCTTATTTCTCCATGTTCCGCGAAGAGCATGGAGTCAAGTTATCGCGTTCAGCGATGGTATTTATCATTGTAAAAGTGGGTGATCTGGCTGCCATCCTGTTTATTTTGGTATCCTCCCTTGTCTTTGTCTGGGATCGGGTTAGCCCAATACAGGGTCTTATTCAGCTCTTGATCGTTGGGATCCTTTCAGTCCTGGGATTGTTCTTTGGGGCGGTGATCTTCCGCCAATGGTTCGTCGGATTCATGAGAAAAACCCTGAACCGGATGCACTTGCTGAAATTTTCACCAGTGCAAAGTGGTCTCAATACGCTTGAAGCGATCGTCGCACAAGACCCGCTACAGATCCAGAGCATGTTATTAAGCAGCGGATTGTATTCAAGCATGTATTTTGCCTGTGCACTGGCCTGGTCATATGCAGTTATCCATGCTTTTCAAATCCCCATCGATCTCCCGGGCATCCTGTTTGTTTCTGCTATGAGCCAGATCATTTCATTTATTCCCATCCAGGTGTTTGGGGGGTTGGGTGTGACTGAAGTTACTGCTATGTACTTATACGGTTTATTTGGGATCCCGGTACCAGTGCTTGGTGCAGCTTTGTTGGGAATACGTGTCTATAACACCCTTTTGAGTGGATTGACCCTGTTATATATACCATTTGGAAGATCCAGATCATGAGTTTGTTTTTCAGGAAGTCATCAGCTCATATGGACACCAATTCATGAAAACAATCGCCCTGGCTGGAGAAGCCTTCAGCCGGAATATTGGAGACCAGGCCATCCATACCTGCCTGGGTTACCTCCTCAAGCAACAGGATGCCAATTTGGAGATCCTGTCCCTGGATATCAGCGGACGATCAGCCCTGTGGGATGGGGCAGCCTCTTCTGCCAGGTACCGGTTTTTCTCCAATCTGAGAGCTTTGACTGGGTCTAGTGCCACACATTCCTTGGTCAATTATGTTCTATATTGGTTGCGAAAAGCACGTCAACAAGATCGGATCTGGAACCCTGTGTTTGAAAAAATTGACGGGCTTGTGATCGGGGGTGGCCAATTGCTCATGGACAATAACCTGGACTTTCCTTTGAAATTATTCAATCTGGCAGGATTAGCCGGAAAAAAAGGAATTCCTTATCACATAGCTTCCTGTGGCGTTGGGAGATCCTGGTCTTCCATGGCAAGTCATCTGTTCCAGCCGGTGCTGGTTAATGCAAAAAGCGTTACCCTGCGTGATGAGCTTTCCCAGGAGAGGTTGAAGAATTTTGTTCCAATGATCCAAACCCGGGTCACATTTGATCCTGCCATCATGGCAGCAGAAGTATATCCCAGTACGCCGGGAGAGGCGAATGCGGATAAGGTTGGCCTGGGGGTTATGAGTCGTGAGGATGTGAATTCCCGCCTGCTGCCTGCTCAACGATTTTCGACAACAGCCTGGTTGGAGCTATGGCTGGGCTTGCTGTCCGGGCTGATAGGTAAAAAGATGAAAGTGGAATTGTTCACCACCGGCAGCCCGCAGGATGAATGTTTTGCGATCCATCTATATGAAAAGGCACAGGTCCGTGGCTGGGATACCGTCAGCCTGGCGCGTTGCCCGGTTACAACTACAGATCTAATTTCAAGAATACAGGGATACTCATTGGTGATCGCCACCCGGCTGCATGCTTCCATCCTTGCAAATGCATTTGGAAAAACATCCCTGGGACTGGCCTGGGATGCAAAAGTTTATTCTTATTACAAGGATATAAGTCAGGCGGATCTTTGTTTTAATCTGGTGGGATTAAATACCAGGACACTGGTCCTTGCCAGCCAGGAGTTGAACCAGAAGCCTTTCCCGGAAACGCTTCTGGTCGATCTAAAGCACAGAGCCAGGAAAAACAGCGAGTTGTTTTAAAAGACTGATATTCATTTCCTGGTTCTCCGGACTTAAATCTTGCAGTTATTCTTGAATGAAACGGAAGATTTTCTGGGTGTTCCACATTTCGGAGGCATTGCATATGTAACCACGTTGCTTGAATAGATCTTCCAATGCTTGTGAATTGTAATCATTTACCCAGCCTGAAAACCGCCGGCTTAACTTGAACATCTGGTTATCTGCAATAGCATAGGACAAGATGAACATCTCTATATCCGGAGAGAGATGATCTATTAGACGCTCGATATTCCAGACATATTCAAGAACCCCGCTGAAAACTGCTACCTGGTGGGGTGGAAAGATCGGTAAAGATGGGGAATTAAGATCGCATATAATTGTGTTTCTGCCCCTGTCGAAAATATCGGAAGGTGTATAGCTGCATCCATCTGGCAAGTAGTCTGCCAGTGCCATTCTACCGGCACCAAATTCCAAAACAGATGACCCGGGTGGGATCAAAGCGGCGATCTGACGGGTTCTGGGTTCCCAATCTTTGGAAAGAAAGGTTTCATTATTCCATCTGCTCACATCCGAAGCCTGTTTTTGTTTAAAAACTGTGGTTTTCAGAAGATTATGGATCATCAACCAGAATATCTCGATCTTATTCATTTTCCTTTTCTGTCTCGGAAATTCATCCGGGATTATTACCTTTCCATGATTTTGGATCTTTGGGACTTCTGTGGGGAAATTTGTGAGTTATGCCTATGAAACATCCCGATAAATTATTTTAACCGATATCTGGATAACCGGGTGAGTTATGATCACTCCTTCAAAGACCAATTGGAAGATGGGTTTAACTACCACCTAAGATCTCAGTCATTATGCTGATGAGATTCCTGCATACGATAAAAACAACCCTTGACCCTTGCATGGATGAGGTTATAATTCAGCAACTGAATTATGGAAAATTCCACTGATATTACCCATCAACTGGCCTTGCTCGAGTCGATCGAGCATGATCCGGATGTAACCCAGGCAAACCTGGCCTTACAACTCGGCGTGGCGGTTGGTACCATCAACTGGCATATCAAACGACTGATCGAAAAAGGCTACGTCAAGATCAAGCGCGCCGAGCGCAAGAAATTACGCTACATCATCACCCCCGAAGGAATTGCCTTGCGCGCCCGCCTGACAGTAGATTTTATTGAACAGCAGTTCAACCTGTATCGACGCACACGCCAGCGTGTCAAAGAACAACTGGCAATGGTGCAGCAGGCTGGCTATAACTCCGTACGCTTGTTGGGAGATGGGGACGTAGCAGATGTGTGCAAACTGACCTGCATTGAGCAGGATATTGCCATTTCAGCTGATGGCAATGGACCGGTCCTTGAAGTGGTCGGATTAAAGGTGATCTTGCACATGGAGGCCGAATATGAAGGATAAACATCACATCCTGGTGACAGGTGGCGCTGGTTATATTGGCTCAATGTTGACAGCAGAGTTGTTGCGCAGCGGGTATCGTGTCACAGTGCTGGACAAGCTCATCTTTGGCGGTGAATCGCTGCTGGCTTTCATGTCTCACCCCGATTTTTATTTTGCCCGGGCAGATTTGACCGAGATGCGAGCGCTGCATAATTCACTGCCGCGTGATTGGTCACAACCGGATGCGACTGTGCACCTGGCTGCCATTGTTGGTTTCCCGGCTTGCCAGGCTATTGGCAAGCAGGCTGCCTGGCGCTATAACGTGGATGCCACCCGGCAGGTTTTTGAGCAATCTGTCAACCTGGGCGTAAAACGTTTTGTGTTTGCATCCACTTACAGTAATTATGGACTTTCACTGGATGGGTTGGCGGTCACAGAAACTTCACCACTTAACCCGCAATCCCTGTATGCCGAAACCAAGATCGCTTCCGAAGAATACCTGCTTTCCCAAAAAGATGCCTCCTGTGCGCCACTCATCTTTCGGCTGGCGACTCTGTATGGCATCTCTCCACGCACACGCTTTGACCTGATCGTCAACCAGTTCGTACTGGATGCTTATACCAAACGTGAGCTGATCATTTATCAACGCGGTTACTCTCGCTCTTTTGTGCATGTTCAGGATGTTGTGCGGGGTATCCTGCTCGGGTTGAATGCTCCAGAAGAAAAAGTGCGCGGGCAGATCTATAACCTGGGAATTGATGATGGAAATTACACGAAAGATGAGATCGTTGGATTGGTCATCAAGCGCTTGCCTGAGACCGTGGTCCGTTATAAAGACCTGACCTTTGGTGGCGATATGCGCGATATTCGTGTCTCGTTTGAAAAAATTAAACGGGAGCTGGGATTTGAGGCCGGGTTAAATGTGGATGATGGCGTGCGCCAGGTGGTACATGCCCTGCGCTCAGGCTTGATCCGCAACCCGACCGATGAGCATTACCGCAATGCCCAGTTCATTGTCCAATAGACTAAATTATTTGCCTGATACAAAGCGTTCCGAATATTCCCAAACCTTCGGCACGGACATTAAGGGAAAAAATCAGCCAGTTGGATGGGATCCAGGCTGGCGGGTAACATGAAAATGAAAAAAAGGAGATGTTATGACAGATACTTTCTGGAAAAATAAACGAGTGCTTGTAACCGGCGGGGCGGGGTTTTTGGGATCTTTTCTGACAGAAAAACTTGTGCAGCGAGGCGCAGCAGACATCCTTGTGCCGCTAATTGAGCACTATGACCTGACCGACAGGGATGACATCCACAGACTTCTGGATGATACCCGCCTGCCTCTGGAAAGCCGCCCAACTCACCTAAAACCTGCCAACTTGCCTGATTTTAAACCGGCAACCACGGACCCTGCCAACATCATTATCATCCACCTGGCAGCCCACGTGGGTGGTATTGGCGCAAATCGTGAGCACCCGGCCGAGTTTTTCTACGACAACCTGATGATGGGGGTCGAATTGATGCACCAGGCCTGGCAGCGCGGTGTTGAGAAATTTGTTGCCATCGGTACGGTGTGCGCTTACCCCAAGTTCACACCTGTACCATTCAAGGAAGATGATCTCTGGATCGGGTATCCGGAAGAGACCAACGCCCCTTATGGGCTGGCAAAAAAGATGCTGCTTGTCCAGGCGCAAGCCTACCGACAACAGTATGGTTTTAATGCCATCTACCTGTTGCCTGTCAACCTGTATGGACCGCGTGATAACTTTAACCTGGAAACTTCACATGTCATCCCGGCATTGATCCGCAAGTGCATCGAAGCACAGCAGCAGGGAAAAAGTGAGATCGAGGTGTGGGGGGATGGCTCTCCGACGCGCGAATTCTTGTATGTGGAAGATGCTGCCGAAGGTATTTTGATGGCGGCTGAAAAATACAACAGCCCGGAACCTGTCAACCTGGGTTCAGGTTACGAGATCCCTGTCAAAGAACTGGTGGAGATGATCTCGCGCCTGACGGGTTTTAAGGGTCAGCTGATTTGGGATGCCACCAAACCTAACGGGCAGCCGCGCCGCGGGTTGGACGTTACCCGAGCCCGGCAAGCTTTTGGTTTTCAGGCTGGCACCTCCTTTGAGGAGGGTCTTCGCCGAACCATAGACTGGTTCCGCAATTCCCAAGGGTAAATTGTCCAGCTGGATATTATGAAACTTACAAAAACCGAACCTGAGGTCAGGTCCATCATCTTGCGCCCTTCGCGGGGTTGGATCTCGCTCAACTTGCGTGATCTGTGGCTGTATCGCGAGCTGGTTTTTTTCCTAACATGGCGTGATGTCAAAGTCCGTTACAAACAGGCAGTCCTGGGCATTGCCTGGGCGATCCTGCAGCCGGTTACCACCATGATCATCTTCAGTGTGATCCTCGGATATCTGCTGAAAGTTCCCACGGATAATGGCATTCCCTACCCGGTGTTCAGCTATGTGGCTTTGTTACCCTGGCAGCTTTTTGCCAACGCATTAACCAAATCCGGGAGCAGCCTGGTTGGCAGCTCGAACTTGATCACCAAAGTTTATTTTCCACGCCTGGTCATCCCGATCTCATCGCTTGGATCCAGCCTGGTGGATTTTATGTTTTCTTTCCTGGTCCTGATCGGATTGATGTTGTTCTATCATATTGAGGTCACCTGGAATGTCCTCTGGTTACCATTTTTTCTTTTATTTGCACTGGTGACTGCCCTGGCGGTTGGGTTGTGGCTTTCGGCTTTGAATGTGCAATACCGGGATGTGCAGCAGATGATCGGCCCAATTGTCAGTGCCTGGATGTACGCCTCACCCGTAGTCTATTCAGCCAGCATTATACCCAGCGCAAAATGGCAGGTTGTCTATGCCCTCAACCCGATGGCTGGTGTGATCCAGGGGTTCCGCTGGGCACTGCTGGGCACCAACCCACCGGACCTTTCGCTGTTGGTGTCCATCGGAGTTGTCCTGGTTCTGTTGGTCAGTGGTCTGTTCTTTTTCAAGCGCATGGAACGAGTCTTTGCAGATATTGTTTAACAGAATTTCAAGGAGATTCACAAGAATAATGGTGAGTAGGCGTGTGAAAGAGAGCTTTGCTCTTTCCTCACACCAAGCCTCCTTTTGGAAGAAGTATGTTTAAGGTTTTAGGTTAACTGATGAGTGATATTGCTATTCAAGTAATGAACCTGGGCAAACGCTACCGGATCGGTGCCTTGGTGAAGCGTAACGATACCTTGCGGGATCAGATCGTCGATTGGTCCAGCCAAGTTGTCCACCGCATACAACGCAAACGGAGCGAGCCTGAGGACGCCAGCATTTTGTGGGCTCTGAAGGACATCTCTTTTGATGTTAATAAGGGGCAGGTGCTGGGTGTGATCGGTAAGAATGGTGCCGGGAAAAGCACGCTGCTCAAGGTGTTATCGCGTATCACCGAACCCTCACAGGGCGAAGTGCACATCAATGGCAGGGTTGGTTCCCTTTTGGAGGTAGGCACAGGTTTCCATCCGGAGCTGACTGGACGGGAGAACATTTACCTGAATGGTGCCATTCTTGGGATGAAGCGGGCAGAGATCAACAGGAAATTTGATGAGATCGTTGACTTCTCGGAAGTTGGGTTGTTCATTGATACCCCTGTCAAGCGCTTTTCTTCCGGAATGTATCTGCGCCTGGCTTTTGCAGTTGCAGCATATATGGAACCGGAGATCCTGGTTGTGGACGAAGTCCTGGCGGTTGGAGATGCCGAGTTCCAGCAAAAATGCCTGGGCAAGATGAGCGAGGTAGCCCAGGGAGGACGTACGATCCTGTTCGTCAGCCACAATATGTCTGCCATCCTGCGCCTGACCCAGGAGACAATAGTGCTTGATAAAGGCAAGATCATTCATCGTGGACCAACACCAGAGGCTGTCGATCTCTACCTTTCTGCCGGACATGACAAAGCCGGTGAGCGAATTTGGGATGCAAATGAGATCCCGACAACTGCAGCTCCATTCCAACCGGAAGCTTTGCGCTTGATAGATCTGCACGGTAATATCATCGATACTGTCCGATCTACGGAACAGGTCATTATAGAGATCGAATATTCCCTGAGCGCAGCTGTTAAAGGTTTGAGGACAGGCATCTACCTGTACACTGCGCGTGGCGAACCTGTATTGACATCATTTGATACAGATGAACCGGAAATGTTCGAGAAATTTACCCGACGCAAAGCCGGGAAATATGTCAGTCGTTGCACGATTCCAGCCGATCTGCTCAACCAGGGGCGATATACCGTATCAATGAATGCCAGTTCGTATAATGTGCGTCGGTATTTTCGTGATGAGCAAGTCCTGGATTTTACTGTGGATACAACCGGTGCGCCAGGAATGCAATGGTCAGAACCACGACCCGGAATTATCCGACCACGTTTGAATTGGAAAATTGAGGCAAGATAACCCACATGGCAGGCAGAAAAGAGCAATTAAAGAAGATACTGGGTGAAATTCCGCTCACAGCGGAGATCTATTGGCTGGCGAGAAGGTCGGAACAACCGACCAATACAGGCTTCTCGTTGCGAAATATCAAGAATGTATTACCAGAGGCAGTCACCGCGGCAGCGAAGGCTCGCAAATCTGCACCCGTAGGAAAAAGAGTTTTCCTGTTTTCTTCCACCCACAAATGGTTGGAGATCCAGGTGTTTCTCGGGTTGGCGCTTGCCGGGCAGGGATATGATGTAAATCTTGGTTACTACCCTTTTGGTGAATGGAATCTTCAATCCAACCTGTTTGATATTCGCAGGCAGAGTGCTTATGGCAGATCGATACTACGCCAGGTTTCCCAAGTGATGAATGCTGTTAATTTATTCCGACCAAATCTTTCGATAAACAATCCACCAAGACCGATTCTGGAAATAGTCAAAGAAGTCACAGGTTACGATTATATGTATGCATTACAGACCGAAGAAGTGGATGAGGAAGACCAGTTTTACAGGTTTCGTTATGAAAGGAACTTGCAGGCTGCAAAAACACTTTGTGTGTATTTGAAGAAAATCAAGCCAGATGTTGTCATCGTCCCCAATGGAACAATACTTGAGATGGGTATTGCTTATCGCGTCAGTCAACTGCTCAAGATTCCTGCGGTGACCTTTGAGTTTAGCGACCAGCGCCAGGTAATGTGGCTGACGCAAAACGATGAGATCATGCAACAGAATACAGACTTGTTGTGGAAGAATGCAAAAGAGCGAAAACTCAATAATAAGGAATTCAAACAGGTCGAAGCATTGATGGCGTCACGAAAAAATGCCGCCCTGTATGGGAACTTCTCGCGCCAATGGCAAAAAACCCCGTCTGAAGGTGCGAATAAACTAAAAGAAAGGATCGGGTTGGATGATCGCCCTGTCTTGCTTATGGCGACCAACGTGATGGGCGACAGCCTGACACTTGGCAGGCAGGTCTTTTCCAGATCCATGGCAGAGTGGATCAATCGTACCATCCAATACTTCATTCAGATCCATGATATTCAACTGGTCATCCGTATCCACCCAGGTGAAGCGCTGGTCAAGCATGGCTCGATCCAAGAAATAATCAAGTGTTCACTTCCGGAGCTTCCGGAACATATTCACGTCATCGAACCGGAAGCGGATGTGAACACTTACGACCTGATGGATCTTGCCAGCCTCGGTCTGGTATACACAACAACTGTAGGTCTTGAGATGGCATTGCGTGGTATTCCCGTGGTAGTTTCTGGAAAGACCCATTACCGTAACCGTGGTTTCACACATGATCCAGGCTCCTGGGTGCAATATTTCAAGATCCTCAATTTATTACTGGGAAACATCCAATCTGAGCGATTGACTAAAGAGGAAGTAAACCTCGCCTGGAAATATACTTACTTGTTCTTCTTCGAATACTCGCACCCTTTTCCATGGCATATGGCACACCGGAAAACGGATTTTCAGGATTATTCAATGGCATCGATCCTCTCAGCTAAAGGGATGAAGAAATTTGGCACCACCTTCGATCTATTAACCTTAAAAAAAACACTGGAATCATATAATAAGGAAACCCTATAATGGACTGGAAAAAAAGTGTAGTACTTGTGACGGGAGGCACCGGATCGTTCGGCAAAAAATTCATAAAAGTGATGCTGGATGAGATCCAACCAAAGAAGATCATTGTTTTCAGCCGGGATGAACTCAAACAGTATGAGATGCAAACCTCTGGTTTTAACCATCCCAACCTGCGCTTTTTCATCGGGGATGTGCGCGACCGTGACCGACTGCGGCGCGCCATGAACGGTGTGGATATTGTTGTGCATGCCGCCGCCCTTAAACAGGTGCCGGCTTGTGAATATAACCCGATGGAAGCGATCAAAACCAACATCATGGGTACCAGCAATGTTGTTGAAGCAGCCCTGGATGCAGGTGTCAAGAAAGTGCTGGCCATCAGCACTGACAAAGCGGTCAACCCGATCAATCTGTATGGTGCTACCAAACTGGCTGCCGAGAAACTGGTCATTCAGAGTAATGCTTATGCTGCCGGGGCTTCAACGCGCTATTCCTGTGTGCGTTATGGTAATGTGGTCGGCAGTCGCGGCTCCGTCGTGCCGGTCTTTCTGAAACAGCGTCAGGCTGGGCAGATAACCATCACCGATGAGCGTATGACCCGCTTCTGGCTTTCGTTGGAGCAGGGGGTACGCTTTGTCATCAAATGTATAGAGCAGATGGAAGGTGGGGAGGTGTTTGTTCCCAGGATCCCCAGCATGAAGGTGATCGACCTTGCCAGAGCCATTGCCCCACAAGCAAAGATCAATGTGATCGGTATACGTCCTGGCGAAAAATTGCACGAGGTGCTTATCTCGGAAGATGAATCGCGTACCACTGTGGAGTTGGAAAACATGTTCGTGGTTCAACCGGCAGAAGCACTCTGGTTTGGATACTCCTGGCAGGAAAAAGGGCAACTGCTTAAAGGTGGTTTCCGGTACTCCAGCGACAACAATACCGATTGGCTGGACATCAAAGGGATACAGAAATTCATTGTGCCATTCGAAAAACTATTTACCAAAGGCGAACTGGAAGGCTAAATGCGCATTCTAATAACCGGGGCAAGTGGTTTGTTGGGTTTGAATCTTGCCCTGGCAGCCCTGCCTGTCCACCAGGTGATCGGTGTGGACCGCAGCAGGCTGAGAGGAGTACCCTTTGAACTGCTTAACTTGGACCTCTTGGAAAAAGGTGCCATGGAAAGGATGTTTGCTTCTTCCAAACCTGAGGTCCTGATCCATTGTGCTGCCCTGGCAGATGTGGATGCCTGCCAGGCGGACCCGGCTGGCAGCCATCGGCTGAACGCTGTTCTGCCGGGAGAATTGGCTGCTGGTTGTGAGAAACGCAGCATCCCCATGATCCAGATTTCAACAGATGCTGTCATGGATGGCACCAGGCCAGGTTTCTATACGGAAGAGGATGTGCCCAATCCACTGGGTGTCTATGCTCAAACCAAACTGGAAGGTGAGCAGGCTGTGCTGGAGGTCAATCCGGGAGCCATCCTGGCGCGGGTTAATTTCTTCGGTTGGAGCCTGACTGGACAGCGCAGCCTGGCTGAATTCTTTGTTAATGAATTACGGGAGGGCAAACCCGTCAACGGATTTACAGATGTCTATTTTTGCCCGATGTTCGTGGATGACCTGGCACAAATTCTGCTGCAAATGCTGGAAAAAGGGCTTGCAGGACTGTATAACGTGGTCGGTTCTGAAGTGCTTACGAAATATGAGTTTGGGCTGTCGATCGCGCACCAGTTCGGTTATGACCCCGGTCTTATCATACCTAGTTCGGTCGATCGATCCAACCTGGTAGTGCCGCGTTCGCATAATTTGCGTCTTTCTGTCCATAAGTTATCCACAGCCTTGGGCAGACCTATCCCCGGTTTTTCCACTGGTTTGGTCAAGTTTTATACACAGTACCAACAGGGTTATCCACAGAAATTAGCCGGTTATCAACACCCTTCTCCTTTGGTTAATTGAAAGAGCCTTTTTTTGGAGGTCAAATGGAAATAAGAATTGGAAAGAGAGTGATAGGTGCACAGTACCCGACCTATTTTATCGCAGATGTAGCTGCCAACCATGACGGTGACCTGGAACGTGCCTTCCATCTCATTCGTCTGGCAAAAGAGGCAGGTGCAGATGCAGCCAAGTTCCAGAATTTCCAGGCTCCCAAGATCGTTTCAGATTATGGCTTTAAGCATATGGATGGCGGCCAGGTTTCCCACCAGGCGACCTGGAAAAAATCAGTATACGAAGTCTACCAAGGTGCTTCCATTCCATTAGATTGGACACCCCTGTTGGTGAATGCCTGCCGGGAGATCGGTATTGACTACTTCACATCGCCCTATGATTTTGATGCCATTGAATATGTGGATCCATACATCCCGGCTTTCAAGATCGGTTCGGGCGAGATCGATTGGATCGAATCACTTGAAACCATCGCCCGAAAGGGTAAACCGGTGCTGTTGGCAACCGGCGCCTCGGATATGGGAGATGTTCAGCGGGCTGTACATGCCATCCTGGTCATCAACCCGCAACTGGTTCTGATGCAGTGCAATACGAATTACACCGCCAGTGATGAAAATTATGACCACATTAACCTGAACGTGCTCAAGACCTATGCCAGCATGTTCCCACAGGTGATTCTCGGACTTTCCGATCACACCCACGGTCCGGCTACTGTGTTGGGTTCGGTGGCGCTGGGGGCACGCGTTATTGAACGGCACTTCACCGATGACAATGCTCGCCAAGGCCCGGACCATAAGTTTGCCACAAATCCACAGGATTGGGCTGACATGGTGGCTGAGACCCGCAATCTGGAGCGCGCCCTGGGTAGTGCTGATAAATTTGTTGCCGAAAACGAAAAGGATACCGTCGTGGTGCAGCGCCGCTGTCTAAGAGCTGCCCGTGATATCAAGGTTGGCGAGACCCTGAGGCGCGACATGATCGATGTGTTGCGTCCAGCCACACCGGGAGCCATCCTGCCGCCACACCTGCTGGAAGTGATCGGCACCAAAGCCTCACATGACCTTGCCTTTGGCAAAGAGCTGCGCTGGACAGATCTGGGTTCCTGATCGAATATGAAAATCTTATATTTCTGCAAAGATTACTGCCCCCACGATCATCGCTTTTTATCTGCCCTGGCAGATAGTGGGCACCAGGTGTTTTACCTGCGGTTGGAGCGCGGGCCGCGACAGACGGAAACCCGCCCGGTTCCAGCCGGGATCGAACAGATCCCCTGGAGCGGGGGGCTGCGCCCGGTCAGGCTGACGGACGTGCCGCGGCTGCTGCTGGAATTACGACGTATCCTTAAGCGCATTCAGCCGGATGTTTTGCATGCTGGTCCGATACAGAGTTGTGGCTTGTTGGCAGCCCTTTCCGGCTTCCACCCGTTGCTGATCATGTCGTGGGGATTTGACCTGATGAAGGATGTGGAGCGTGGTTTCTTCTGGCGCTGGGCTACTAAATATTCGCTCAGGCGTGCCGATTGGTTCACCAGTGATTGTGAAACCACTCATGCCAAAGCACTCAGTTTTGGGCTACCAGCCGGGCGGACGACCATATTCCCGTGGGGAGTGGACCTGGAACATTTTTCACCGCAGCCCCGCCAAAACCTGGCAGGCCACGCAGCTGGGTTTACGCTCTTGTGCAACCGTTCCTGGGAACCGAATTATGGCGTGGATGTGCTGGCGAAAGCCTTTGTGCAGGTTGCCCGACAAAGGCCAACGGTGCGCCTGTTGTTGCTGGGTGGCGGATCGCAGGCTGCGTTGTTGAAGGGCATCTTCACATCCGGCGGGGTTTATGAGCGTGTTGATTTTGGTGGCTATATTAGCAACCCCGATCTGCCGAGTTTTTACCGCATGGCAGATCTGTATATCAGCCCATCTCATGTGGATGGCTCTTCTGTCTCACTGATGGAAGCACTGGCCAGTGGACTGCCCTGCCTGGTTTCGGACATCCCTGCCAACCGGGAATGGGTCACAGATGGTGAGAATGGCTGGCTTTTCCCGGATGATGATGACAGGGTATTGGCTGCCAGAATTGTTGAGGCCATCGACCGGCGTTTTGAACTGCATGAGATGGGTTTGGAAGCTCGCCGCCTGGCGGAATCACGCGCCGATTGGAAGAAGAATTTCCCCCTGCTTCTATCTGCGTACCAATCTGCAATTAACAATCATAAATCAAGGCTAGATTTGGAAAAGTTAAGGTAATGAAAACGATCGCGATCATCCAGGCCAGAATGAGTTCATCCCGGCTGCCGGGGAAGGTGCTGTTGGATATTGCCGGACAGCCCATGCTGACCCGCGTGGTGAAACGCGTACGTCGCTCCAGTCTGCTGGACGGGTTGGTGGTGGCAACCACGCAGGATGTCTCGGATGACCTGCTGGCAGATTTTTGCCAGGAGAGAGGCTATGATTATGTGCGTGGCAGCCAGTTTGATGTTCTGGACCGATACTACCAGGCTGCAAAAAAACTGCAAGCCGGGAGCGTGGTACGCATTACAGCGGATTGCCCGGTCATAGACCCGGGTCTGATCGACCATGCCTTGCAGGAATTTGTTCTGTCAGGAGTGGATTTTACCGCCAACCGCCTGCCGCCTCCTTTTGGACGCACCTTTCCAATCGGGTTAGATATAGAGATCTGTTCATTCAATGCCCTCGAACGTGCCTGGTATGAAGCAGATCAACCTCATCAGCGCGAACATGTCATGCCTTATTTTTATGAGGATGCCGCCCTGAAAACTATCAGCCCGACCCAATCCCGGGCAACTTCCAGGCGGGGTTTCAAAGTTTTGCTTCTGAATCATGTCCCGGATCATGGCGATTTGCGCTGGACGGTGGATACACCTGCAGACCTGGAATTCATGCGGCAGGTATATGCCAATTTTGACGGCCGCGATGATTTTTCCTGGCAGGATGTGCTCAGCCTGGTTCAAAAATACCCGGATCTTGCCAGGATCAATTCTTCTGAAAAGCATAAATCCCTGCTCGAGATCGATGAAAGAGGCATGAAAGCCTGACCTATGGCCTATCTGACGATCTTTTCAGCTCCCAAGCCATTTTCCGACCCCCACCTTGCCACCATCCAGTGCAATGCCATACGATCCTGGGTTGAGTTGGGAGAGGATGTGGATGTGATCCTGGTTGGTGAGGAAGAAGGGCTGGCTGAAACTGCCAGGGATCTGGGTGTAAAGCATATACCGAAGGTGTCTCGCAATGAACAGGGAACACCCCTGGTGAGCTCGATCTTTGCTGCTGCCCGGGAAAACAGTTCCACAGAATTGCTGGGGTATGTAAATGCCGATATCCTGTTGCTGCCAGATCTTTTACCAGCCACCCGCCGAATGGTGGAACTGGCGGGAAAATTTATCCTGGTTGGGCAGCGTTGGGACCTGGATGTTTTGGAAACACTGGACTTTTCCGATGGCTGGGAAACTCGCTTGCGCCAGGACATCCATTCACAGGGAAAGTTACATGCTCCCGCCGGAAGTGATTATTTCATCTTTCCACGGGCGTGTTATCAGGATATCCCTGATTTTGCTATCGGACGGGCTGGGTGGGATAATTGGATGATCTATCATGCCCGCAAGCAGGGCTGGCTGGCGGTGGATGCCACCCAGGTCATCACAATTGTCCACCAGTGGCATGATTACGCCCATTTGCCGAAAGGCAAATCGCACCGCCAGGTGCCTGAAACCGAGGATAACATTCGACTGGCTGGCGGCAGGGAGATCACCCGCTTCTCTCTTCTGGATGTCGACCGTCGACTGGTTGCCGGTCTTCAGATTGAACGGAAATGGGAAAAGGCAACACTCCGCAGGGCACTTGAGACTTACCCGTTGTTGGCCTGGAATAATTATGGTATGACCAGTCAAATTACCGCATTGTTTCACCGCTTTAAGTACAAACTCGGGAATTCCAAGGAGAATAAGTGAGCCGATCGAAACTCACTCTGACATGAAATGAAAACGATATTAATCCTCCTGGATCATGGGTTGGCACATGCTTATTTCTTTGAGACCGACCTGGCGCAGCAATTGACCCGCAACAGGTTGCGCCTGGTGTTCCTTGTTCCGGAGAATATGCAAGGTTTGCTTCAGCAGAAATACCCCGGGGAGAATCTCATCTTTGAATCGATGCGCGAGAAGGAAATATCTGCCTACCGCAAGGCGCACCAGGAGGGAATCCAGGAATTGTATGAATATGTGCGCCGGGTTGGCATGTCTGGCAAGGGACCACTATCCTACGTGGATACAGCCAAACACCGCAAGGAGTTTGAGGCACGTGGACGGCGCAAGTGGCAGTTGATCCTGCTGCGCCCGTTCATTCAGCTTATGCGCCGGTCGCAAACGGTACGGAATGCTTTTCGTCGATATTTTCAAGACCGGTTTTCACCGGACTTGTATGCCGACCTGTTCGACAAATATCAACCTGAACTGGTGGTTTCAAATATGGCTGGCTGGCGCATGGACCAATACCTGCTGCGCGAGGCCAACCGGCGTGGCATCGCCACGGCAGTGGTGATCGTCGGTTGGGATAATCCCAGCAGCCAGGGTCTGCCCGGCGCAGATATTGATCATTTCAACGTCTGGTCCGAGATCCAGAAGCATGAGCTGGTGACATCTTCTGATATAGTGCCAGACAGCATCCATGTGGGTGGGATGCCTCTCTTTGACAGCTATATCAACCGCAAATGGGTAATCCCCCGCCATGAATATTTCGAGATTCACGGGTTGGATCCCAATAAAAAACTGATCGCTTTTGCTGCTACCGGATTGAATTTTTCACCCAACTCACATATGATCAAGGCCCTGGCGGAGCTGGTTGGTAACCAGCAATTGAGTCAACCCTGCCAGTTATTGATCCGCCTACACCCCAACCACTTTAAGAATGTGCCGCGTTACAAGCGTGAAGCCGAGGCAATCCATGAATTGGCCAGGCGCTACCCGCATATTCATATTGTGGAGCCGCGTGAAATGCCTGGTGATCTGGAGCGGTATGCAGGTGAAGATTACCCGGAGAAAGCCTCCATGATGGCTCATTGTGATGTCCTTGTGACACTATATTCCACCATGGTGGTGGAGGTAGCCATCCAGGACAAACCGATCGTGAATGCCTGCCTGCCCACCAACGAAGGTTATGGAGATGATTTTTGGGTGCCTATTCTGGATGTGCCCATGTTCCCGACTTCAAGACGGGTCAATGCCAGTGGTGCTGGCAGGCTGGCCCGCAGCAAAGATGAGCTGCAGCAAATCCTTAGCGCTTACCTGCTTGACCCAACCCTGGATGCAGACCAGCGCCACCAATTCCTTCTGCAGGAACTGACTTTTTTGAATGGAGAAGCCACCACCAGGACCGCGAAATTTCTTTTGGACCTGGTAAATCTTCCCCATCAATACATCAAGTGAGGAACCATAAATGAATGAAAAAATAAAATCTCTCTTTGTCTCCCCGGATCTTTCGATCCTGGCTGCAATGGACGTTATCGAAAATGCTCCCCCGCATTCAGGCATCTCCGGCATTGCCATTGTTGTAGATCCTGAAAATCATCTGTTGGGTGTGGTTACCGATGGGGATATTCGCTCGGCTATATTGCACAAGATCAGCCTGGATGGAAAAGTATCTTCCATCATGACAAAAGATCCCATAACCGTAGCCAGTCATGCCAACTTGATGCACATGTATCAAGAGGCTATGGACCTGCTTAAAGGTCGCACACGCATGCTGGATCGCGCCGCTGGCAAGATCCTGGTCATTGACGAGGAGCGCCGGGTGGAGGATATCGTTTCGCTGCTCTCCTTGTGGCAGCAAGCCGATATCAAGACCAAGAAAGTGGCAGTGCTGGGATTGGGTTTTGTAGGGTTGACCCTGGCAGTGGTCCTGGCGGATGCCGGATTCCAAGTTTTGGGCATCGAGTCCCAAAAATCGGTGGTTGAAATGCTCAGAAAGAGCACCCCCCATTTTTACGAAGCCGGGCTTGCCAACCAGTTGCGCGCCCATATCGGCAGGAATCTGGAGGTTGAGAACAAGCTGACCGATAGTTCCTGCGATGTGTACATTGTCTCGGTTGGCACCCCCATTGATGAGAACCACCAACCCGTCATGGGCTTTGTGGAAGAAGCCTGCCGAGCCATTGGGAGGGTCATGAAATCCGGCGATACCATCATGCTGCGCTCGACAGTGCCGGTTGGAACAACCCGCAATGTCTGTTTACCCATCCTGGAACAGGAATCGGGTCTGGCGGCTGGTCGCGACTTTTCCCTTGTTTTCGCCCCGGAAAGAACTGTGGCTGGCAAGGCTTTGAAAGAGCTGCGCGCCCTGCCCCAGATCATCGGTGCATTGGACAGCCAGGGGGCGGAAGTGGCTACTGCCATGTATCGTGAGATCACCCCGACCATTATCAACTTGGATTCCATTGAAGAAGCCGAGATGGTCAAGCTTGTCAATAATACTTTTCGGGATACCATCTTTGCATTTTCCAATGAAGTTGCCCTGGTGTGTGACAGTTATAACCTGGACGCCATCAAGGTCATCACAGCCGCCAATGAAGGCTACCCCCGTGATCCCGTGCCGCTGCCAAGCCCGGGTGTGGGTGGGGTTTGTTTGAAGAAAGATCCCTACCTGCTGCAGGTGTCCGCACAGGCTAAGAACATTGAAACGACCATCCTGGGGCGTAGCCGGATCGTTAATGAATATATGCCCATGCATGTTTACCAGAAATTTGCACGTTTCTGTGCCAGGAATGGGATTAAATTGTCGGAAGCGCGTGTCTTCATAGCCGGTTTTGCCTTCAAGGGCTGGCCGGAAACCTCGGATATGCGCGATTCACCCACGCTGGAATTGGTCAGATTGCTGAACAAGGCTGGCGTGAGGATCGTTGGATTTGACCCGGTCGTCAAGCTGGAAAACCTGGATATGCTGGAAGGCATCCAGAGTGTCTCATTGGAAGATGGATTCAAGGATGCGGATGCCATTTTTATCATGAACAATCATCCCTCCTACGAAGATTGGAGCCTGATATCCCTATTGGAGACGATGAAGAAACCCGGACTGTTCGTGGATGGCTGGTCCATGTTCCGCATGGATGAGATCGTGCATGTGGAGGGGATCAATTATAGTTCGGTCAGCAAGGATTGGTGGGAGTAAACAGGCAGATGTTGCCCATGTCTGTTACCTCTGTTTTCGTGGTCATCCTGGCTGGTGGTCAGGGCACGCGTCTCTGGCCGATCAGCCGGAAAGCGCACCCCAAACAATTTTTGGATCTGACGGGAAATGGACGAAGCCTGCTCCAGGAGACAGTGCGCAGAGCGTTGGAATTAACAGGTTCCATTCGCCAGGTGTTGGTGCTGACCCAGTCTGCCCATGCCAGCCTGGTGCGTGAACAGGTGGCTGCCTTACCGGAAGAAAACCTGTTGATAGAACCGGTGGGTCGCAATACTGCCAGCAGCCTGGGATTGGCAGCTGTTTCTCTTTCACAAGAATTGGGTAGTCCGGGATCTTCCAGTGCTGTCATGCTGACCCTGCCGGTTGACCACATGTTTAAAGATGAAGAACCCTGGTACAAAGCTGTACGAATAGCGATTGATGTTGCCAGGCAGACGAACAGTCTGGTAGCCATAGGACTCCAGCCGAGCTATCCCGCCACCGGTTTTGGATACCAGCATCTGGGTGACACAATAGACCTGGATCTACCGTTGGCGGTGCATACCATCCAGGAATTTGTCGAGAAGCCTTCCAAAGAGGTGGCACAGACCTTTCTTGAGAGTGGTCAATACCTGTGGAATACGGGTACGTATGCCTGGAAGGTGGATGTTTTTTTGGCTGCGCTTGAACTACATGCTCCGCAATTATTCTCCGATCTTAGGTCGCTTGGCAGCCCGCTGGATGCAGCCTTATTGACCAAGGTCTACCCGACTTTCGCCAACATCTCGGTCGACCGTGCTGTAATGGAAAAAGCGGAAAATGTGCTGACAGTACGGGCGAATTTTGAAAGGATCGATGTCGGTTCACTGGGGTCGTTGTCCGAGATCTGGCAGTCCGATGCCAAGGGAAATGTCAGTATGGGCCAGGTGTTCGCCCAGGACAGTCAGGACAACATTGTTTACAGCGATCATGGACTGGTCACATTGCTGGGGGTAAAAGATCTGATCGTGATCAGGGCAGGTGAGATCATCCTGGTTTGCCCGAAGGATAAAGCTCAGGAGATCAAGAATGTTGTCGCTGAATTAACCCGGCGTGGACAGGAAGCGTACTTATAAAATGATGGGAGTTCAAGGAAAATTGGAAACAAAGTTGGTGCGGGCTGTGCTGTTCGATTGGGATGGAACCCTGGTGAATTCGCTGGATGTCAAAATTCGCAATGCTGGCATATTGTTTCATCAACGTTTTAACCTTTCTCCCGGGCAGGTGGAAAAGGCTTACCGGGTTCATTCGGGCATTCCGCGCCGCCAGTTGTTCGATACCATCCTGACAGACCTGGGAAAATCCGCGCTGAATGACGAGGAATTTTCTTTACTCAGCCAGGTATTCTCAGATGCGAACCGGGACACCTTACAGGATCGCTCAATACAAGGTTTGATACCAGCAGCAACCCCGTTGATTCTTGAGAAATTGTTTCAAATAGGCTGCCTGTTGTTTGTCTCCAGTTCTGCCGCGACAGATGAGATCAAGGATATAGCAGGAAACCTGGGGCTGGCTGATTATTTTTTTAGATCGGGTGGAGATATCTTTGGTTCACATCCCGGTTTCAATAAGGGCAGTCAGCATGTTGAATATATCTGCGCCTCGCATAATTTAGGTGTGGATGAGCTTGTGTTCGTGGGTGATGACCCGGCTGATATCCGCCTGGGTCAGGCTGCCGGAGTTTTCACCATCGCACGGGCAGGCACGTATTCTTCTGCCACCCTACAAACCTATAAACCGGATGCCATTATTAAATCTTTGGATGAATTGACCACTTTACCCGGGATTTCTTTTGTGAAATTTGCCAGGCAAAACCTTGCAGATTGAACTTCAACTATTAATGGAAAATGGATGAATTATCAATTAAAAGGGAGCAGGAGGGGGTGGTGGTTATGAACACCACAACTATCACCTCCCTTCTTCCCCGAATTTTAGGGAAGAAAAAAAAATTAAGGAGAGTAAATGCAATTCAATACACCTGTAATTATTGCTGAGTTTTGTCAGAACCACAAAGGAGACCGGGAGCTGCTCTCGGATATGATCTGGGCAGCTGCTGAAGCCGGTGCCACCTTTGCCAAGATCCAATCCATGCTGGCGGACGATCTGACTTATCGTGAGAGATTTGAGACCGGTGCATGGGACGGTGAACGCCAGGTCACCATCAAACGACCTTACCAACCAGAATATGATCGTCTCAAGCCGATGGATATGAGTGATGAGGATCATGTCTGGTTTGCCGAAGAATGCAGGCAGGCAGGTATCCAACCTCTCACCACGGTGTTCTCACGCTCACGTATTCCATTCATTGCAAGCTTGGGTTGGGAAGCTGTCAAGATCGCCAGTTATGATTGTGCCAGCCTGCCCATGCTGCAAGAGTTGAAAGATAATTTCAAACACCTCTTCATCTCTACCGGGGCAACCTATGACTCGGAGATCCAGCAGGCAGCCGACCTTTTGTTGGGTACCTCGTTCAGCTTCTTGCATGCGGTTACCATTTACCCCACCCCGTTGAACGAATTTCACCTGGCACGCATGGAACATCTACGCCAGTTCACCGATTCGGTCGGTTTGAGTGATCACAGCCTGGTGGCACGCGATGGCATTAAAGCCTCCCTGGTGGCGCTCAGCCTGGGAGCTAATGTGATCGAACGGCATTTTTCAGTTCTGCCTGCCGATGCCACCAAAGACGGTCCGGTCTCAATTAACCCCAAGCAGCTTAAACAACTGGTGGATTTCAGCCTGATGCCCAAGGGAATCCAGGCAGAGATCGTGCACCTTGAAATCCCGGAGTACGAGCAGACCCTGGGTTTGAGCTCGCGCGACCTCAGCCCTGCTGAAGAACTCAACCGTGATTATTACCGCGGGCGTTTTGCCAGCCGGGTGGGCAAGGAGATCATCTACAACTGGGAAGACAAACCAGTCTTCCAAGACTAGGATACGGAAAGAAAAAATATAAGTAAACAGATATACTTAACTATTCAAGGAATGTAGGATGACTGAAATGAGCAAACCCAAAATTTTAGGCGTGATCCCTGCCCGCGGGGGTTCAAAATCTGTGCCCCACAAGAATCTGGCACCCCTGAATGGCAAACCGATGATGGTTTACACGATCGAGGCAGCCCAGAACAGTCAGTTGATGACCCATTTTGTGGTCTCATCTGAAGATGAGAAGATCATCCAGGTTGCCCGCCAGTATGGAGCACCAGCGCCTTTTATCCGTCCGGCGGAATTTGCAACAGATGAAGCTCCCAGCCTGCCGGTCGTGCAGCATGCTGTCCGCGAAATGGAATCCAGATTGGACATCGTTTTTGATTATGTTGTCATGTTGCAAGCCACTTCCCCGTTGCGGACCGGGGCTGATATTGATACCGCCCTGGAGAAACTGATCCGCACCGGGGCAGATTCGGTGGTTAGTGTAGTGCGCATTGCCCATCATCACCCGGCTCGCATGCGATTTATAGAAGACGACCTTCTGGTGCAATTGCCGATGGGCGAGCAAAAGGAATTGCAACGCCGCCAGGATCTGCCCCCGGTCTACATCCGCAATGGTGCTATTTTCGCCACCAGGCGTGAGGTGGTCATGGAGAAGAACAGTTTCCTGGGCAAGGTCAGCCGCCCGTATCTCATGCCTGAAAGCCGTTCGGCCAACGTGGATACAAAATTTGACTTCCTGGTGGTGGAAGTGATGATGCAGCACCCGGAAAAAGTGGAAGATTAAGAGCTCCGCCCGGAAGGGCAGCAGGTAATAATTAAGGAAATCATGCGTAAAGGTCAAAATCCAGCAAAATCAGTCGACCAGGTTGTCAAACCTCAGCGGATCACCGTTGCCCTGCTGAATTACATCCCTTTCCTTTCCGGTTTCTATACAGAAGCATTGGACGTTCTCAAAATCAGCCTTTCTTCCATGCGCAACCATGCAGGGCTGCCGTTCGACTTGCTGGTCTTTGATAATGGGTCGTGTGATGAAGTTCGCGATTTTCTGGCTGCAGAAAGATCAGCTGGGCGAATTCAATACCTGCTGCTTTCTGAAAAGAATATCGGCAAAGGTGGAGCCTGGAACATCATCTTTGCTGGTTCTCCGGGGGAGATCATCTCTTATACAGATAGCGATGTTCTTTTTTATCCGAACTGGTTAAGCCGTTCGGTGGAGATACTGGAGACGTTCCCCAATGTTGGCATGGTGACAGCCCGGCCCTTTCGCACCAATTTGGAGCTTTACCAGGCAACGCTGGAGTGGGCGCGCGGCGATGGATCCGTAAAACTGGAATCCGGTCAATTCATTCCGTGGGAAACTTTTTGGGAATTCAATCTCTCTCTCGGGCAGGAAGAGTCAATCAACAGGGATCTGTACGCTTCCAGCCTGGATTGGCGGATAACCTACAAGGGGCTGACAGCTTTTGTGGGAGCGTCACACTGGCAATTTACTGCATATAAATCTGTGTTACAGCAATTCATCCCCTTTGATATGGATAAACCGATGGGGCAGGTCCGGCAGCTGGATCAACGCCTTAATGCCAGTGGTCTGCTGCGCCTGATGGTTTCCGACCCTTTGACCATGAATCTCTCGAATTCGGTCGATTTTGTCAAAGGCGATAATCCGATTCCCAGTGCCAGCAGACTAACTTCAGGCACGACACGTTTTGTGAACCTGCCTTTTATCAAAAAAATATTACTGGCAATATATGACCAGATCTTTAAATGGTATTATGTTTAGAAATAGTTTTTATTCAGCGATGATGATCTTTGGATAACCCCAGGTCTTCCCCTAATTATTGAGAAGATACTTAATAAAAAGAGCAGACATTTTAGGAGTATTTTATGGGACAGGATAATACTGAATTTGCAGAAAAATATATAAGGGAACTGGAGGAAGTTGCCTGTAATGCCTGTGGATCGTTGGAGCAGGAATTAGTCGCAAATCGTGAACGCTTTGGATTGCCGCTGCGGACAGTCATCTGTAAGAATTGCGGGTTAATATACATCAATCCACGTCCAACCAAGGAAATGTATGCGGAGTTCTACAAGAGTGATTATCGCAAAGCAGTTTCCGGTTCTGACGAAGGCGATGACGCTCAATTTCAGAAGGAATTTAATTTTGCCAGTTACGCCAGCCTGCCAGTCCTTAAGAAGTTTCTTCCAGATTGGTCGCCAAAAACAATCATGGAATTAGGCAGCAGTTATGGTGGTGTGTTATCCGCTCATCTTCAGAATTACCCCGGGAGTATTGGCTTCGGAGTCGAACCATTGCTCAAGATTGGAGAGTATGCCCGTCAGCGTACCGGGGCGACAATATACACCAGTCTCTTCGAAGATTACAAGCCGGAAAGCAGATATGACCTGGTCATCCTTTCACGCACCCTGAACCACACCCTGGACCCGAAGGAGAACCTGACCAAAGTAGGACGCATGTTGACTGAAAATGGCATATTTGCGCTCATTCTTCAGGACCCGATCTCCAACACCATTCATATCCCCTTCGAACGGGTGACCGAGATGACACACCCGTATATGTTCACGATCGAAAGTATCAAATATCTGCTGGGATTATCGGGACTGGAAGTGGTCGGGGTACAGGATGAGTATATCGATGCACGCCGGATGACCCGGCGCGATTACCGCAAACTATCCTTCGGGTACATGGTCGTGTTGTCGCGGCTCCAGAAACAGGGGCAGGTAATTGATAATAAACCGGACTACCACGAAATTTTGGAGCGTATTCGCGCCAACCAGAAAGCCTGTCTGGAGCATGGTGATTTTATTGACCGCTGGCGAAAACCTACAGTATTGATGCGCGCCTACCGCAAAGCGCTGAATCTGGCTGGATTGTGGTAATAATAGACTTAAATATATCTCATTACCAACAGGATCTGAAAAAAAGTCCAATTGAGAATTTATGCCTGAAACCGTAGATAGATGCTTATTGTGTAATGCTGAGAACAGCCAGCTTTTTGACCAGCGAACCTTTGAGGGACGCATGGTTGAAAACCGTATTTGCCAATCTTGCGGATTTGTGTTTCAGTCGCCGCGCATGACATCTGCCGAAACAAACGATTTCTATGCAGCTGAATACCGCAAGCTATACCAGGGCAGCAGTGACCCCAGTCCCAAAGACCTGGCAGTCCAGGAGCAGCGAGCTGAATTCCTGGCAACATTTACAAAGAAGCATGTTAAACATCTTGCCCGTGTACTGGATGTAGGCTGTTCTGCCGGGTTGCTGATGCAAGCTTTTAACCATACCTTTGGGTGCAATCCGGTGGGGATAGAACCGGGTAATGCTTACCGGGATGTTGCCGCCACGACCGGATTCAAGACCTATGCCACCCTGCAGGAAATGAAAACTGCGGGGGAGGCGCGCTTTGATCTGATCAGCATGGCACATGTTCTTGAGCATATCCCGCATCCGCTGGCATATCTTGTTGCTTTGCGTAAGCACTACCTTTCCCCTGAAGGTTACCTTCTGCTGGAAGTACCCAACTTGTACATACACGACAGCTTCGAGGTGGCACATCTAAGCTCCTTCAGTGCGCACTCCTTGTGCACAATAGTTGAAAAAGCAGGTTTTGCTGTGATGGTGATGGAAAAACATGGCAGGCCGCGTTCGAATTTCCTGCCTTATTATCTGACAGTACTATGCTGTCCCGCCACTAAAAAGGCGATATCCTCCCGGCGACCGGAAAGAGCTGTCAGGTTTAAACGCCGCATGGGTATGTTGTATCGCCGGTTGATGAGCCGTTTATTCCCTTCACAGACCTGGAAGTCATTTGTTGAGTAAAAAGCAGGCTGATTATCTATGAAATTTCTTATCGCTGGACTAGGTTCCATCGGACGCCGCCATTTTCGCAATCTTCTGGCGCTGGGCGAACGCGATATTCTCCTGTACCGCACACAGCTCTCCAGCCTGCCGGATGATGAACTGGCTGGTTTCCCGGTCGAAACCGATCTGCAGGTTGCTCTGGCGCACAATCCACAGGCTGTCATTATCTCCAATCCGACCGCTCTGCACCTGGATGTCGCAATTCCTGCAGCCGAAGCAGGTTGCAGCCTCCTGTTGGAGAAGCCGGTTTCACACAGTTTGGAAGGTGTGGAGCGTCTTGAACTCGCTTTACAGAACGGCGGAGGCAAAATTTTGGTTGGTTTTCAATTCCGCTTTCACCCAACCCTGAGGAAAGCCGCATATATCATCCAGTCTGGAGAATTGGGCAAGTTGCTCTCTGCCCAGGCTCATTGGGGTGAGTTCTTGCCGGACTGGCATCCTTGGGAGGATTTTCGGCAGGGATATTCTGCTCGCAGCGATTTGGGCGGAGGTGTGGTGTTGACCCTTTCCCACCCGCTGGATTACCTGCGCTTTCTGATCGGTGAAGTCGGGTCTGTCTGGGCTTTCACTTCATCGCGGGGTCTTGACATGAAAGTGGAAGATACTGCCGAGATTGGCTTGCGATTTAAATCCGGCGTTATTGGCAGCCTGCACCTGGATTATAATCAACGCCCCCCAGCTCACCACTTTGAAATCATTGGAACTCAGGGCAATTTGCGCTGGGATAACAGCGATGGCAGCCTGGATGTTTTTGATGCAGACAAGCAAACTCGCAAAAATCTTATGCCACCGGCTGGTTTTGAGAGAAACCAGTTGTTTTTGGATGAGATGAGCCATTTTCTATCCGTCGTGCGGGGTGAAGCTGACCCAATCTGCAGTTGGCAGGATGGAAAACAGGCTTTGCACCTGGCTCTGGCAGCCCTGCAGTCTGCAGAGCAGGGACGCCTGGTTGAGTT
Source organism: uncultured Anaerolineaceae bacterium (assembly GCA_964370815.1). Lineage (GTDB taxonomy): Bacteria > Chloroflexota > Anaerolineae > Anaerolineales > Villigracilaceae > UBA12087. Next base: position 36,163 of record CAYJKQ010000011.1, read on the forward strand.
GGAGTAACATCTGAAAAAGAAGTTATTGCTAGGGATGTTTACAAAAATGAATTGTCGGGATGTAACCCCGACCTGCATTTGAGATAAAAACCGACTTCCTTAGATCTCGGGAAGGTATGAATTGGAGCTGGCATGACGATATTGGAAAAATTTGACCTGACTGGCAAAGTAGCCCTGGTGACCGGTGGGGCAGGGTTACTGGGAGCTGAGTTCTGCCAGACGCTGGCGCAGGCTGGGGCAGCTGTGGCTGTTGTGGATGTGAACACCGTAGCAGCACAAAAAATTGCCCGGGATCTGAGCGGATGCGGATATCAGGCTCTGGCTGTGCCCACCGATATTACAGATCCGGCAGCAGTCCAGTCTATGCGAGATACTATCCTGGACAAATATGGAAGGCTGGATATCCTGGTCAACTCAGCTGCTCTCGATCCCAAATTTGACCCTGGTCATACTGAACCCGGCACCACCGGTGCTTTTGAAGATTATCCGCTGGCAGCCTGGCGGCAGGCCCTGGATGTAAACCTGACCGGTATGTTCCTGGTCTCTCAGTCCGTAGCTCCTTCCATGCTGGCGCAAATGGGTGGTGTCATCATCAATGTCTGTTCAATGTACGGCTTGGTTGGACCGGATCAACGCCTTTATCAAAGCAAAGGACAACCAGAGCGCTTTAAACCGGTATATTATTCGGTTACAAAAGCGGGTGTGCTTGGCTTTACAAAATACCTGGCGACTTATTATGCAGGCAAACATATCCGTGTGAACGCGCTCACGCCGGGCGGGGTTTTCAATGGTCATGATGAAGTTTTCATGAAGGAATATGCAGCCCGGGCAGTGCTGGGGCGTATGGCTAAGAAGGATGAGATGAACGGAGCGCTGCTCTTTTTGGTCTCCGAAGCCTCAACCTATATGACCGGGGCAAACCTGGTGGTGGATGGAGGCTGGACGGCATGGTAGAAGTCCTGGCTATCGTCCCGGCGCGTGGCGGCTCCAAGAGCATCCCGCGCAAGAATATTCGCAGCCTGGCGGGGCATCCGTTGATTGCGTATAGCATTGCGGCGGGATTGGCTACCGGGATTGTCTCGCGCCTGATCGTCTCGACCGATGATGATGAGATTGCCGGGGTGGCGCGCAAGTATGGCGCTGAAGTCCCTTTCCTGCGTCCGGCTGAACATTCACAGGACAACACTCCAGACTTGCCAGTCTTCCAGCATGCCCTCGAGTGGCTGCTGGAAAACGAAGCCTACCAGCCGGAGATCGTCGTGCAATTACGCCCCACATCTCCTTTCCGGCGTGTAAAGCACATCGACGATTCGGTGCACCTGCTGCTTGAGCACCCGGGTGCTGATGCAGTCCGCACGGTGTGCATCCCCTTCCAGAACCCGTTCAAAATGTGGCGTATCTCACCCGACGGATTTCTGCAACCGCTAGGCAGCGAGCTGGGCATTCCGTACGAACCCTATAATCAGCCACGCCAGGCTTTGCCGAATGTGTACTGGCAGACCGGATATGTGGATGCCTGCCGGGTGAGTACGATCCTGAATAAAAATTCGATGACAGGTCAGCGTATCCTGCCTGTGGTGATCGACCCGGCAGAATGGATCGATATCGACTCGCCGGATGATTGGCTGCGCGCCGAACGCCTGCTCGAAAGAGGAGATATCAGGCTGGATGAATTAGGCTTTTCTATTTAGTTTCTAAAATCAGTGTGGTGTTGAGAAGCCTACTTTTTTGAGAAGATGTAAGTTAACTTTTGTTGATAATATTGGAGGAAGTATGCCCGAAATTAAAATAGGTGAGCGGTTGATCGGAGACGGTCACCCGACTTACATAATTGCCGAGATCGGTGTCAACCATAACGGTATTCCGCAACTGGCTTTTGAGCTGATCGATGTTGCTGTTGATTGCGGAGCTGATGCGGTCAAATTCCAGAAGCGGGACCTGGAAAGCTTGTACCCGCAGAAATATCTCGACAACGCCAACGTCGGCGAGAAGACTCTGCGTTACCTGCTGCCCATTTTACAACAGGTGGAACTTCCCGAGCGTACTTTTTTTGAGATCGCCGAATACTGCCAAAAGAAAGGTATCACCTTCTTGTGTACCCCTTTTGACGTAAAAAGTGCAGACTTCCTGGAGGGGTTGGGCGTTCCGGCATTCAAGGTGGCTTCGGCGGATATGACCAACCTGCCCCTATTGGAACACCTGGTATCCAAGAAGAAACCACTCATCCTATCCACTGGTATGTCACGCCCAGATGAAGTCGAGTTCACTGCCAATTATCTTAAAGAACGCAAGGTGGAATTTGCCTTCCTGCATTGCAACAGCACTTATCCAACCGCATTTGAAGACATCAACCTGCTGTATATGCAACAATTGAGCAAGTTTGATGTACCTGTCGGTTATTCCGGACACGAGCGCGGCATAGCCGTCTCGACCGTGGCATCTGTGCTGGGAGCCAATATCATTGAACGCCACTTGACCCTCGACCGGGCGATGGACGGTCCTGACCATTCCGCAAGCCTGGAGCCGCAGGGATTTAAGAAACTGGTGCGGGATATCCGCCAGGTAGCCCAGGCGCTTGGAACCGGGCAGGAGAAGTATTTTTCACGGGGCGAGATCCTGAACCGGGAAGTGTTGGCCAAGAGCCTGGTGGCTGCCCGCCAGATCCAACCTGGAGAAGTGCTCAGTGCAGATATGATCACGGTTAAAGGTCCTGGATTGGGGCTCTCTCCACAGCTTTTCCACAAACTGGTGGGTCGCAAAGTTGATCGCTTGATCGATGAAGATGAGCCTTTTCTGGACCGTGATATTGGTATCCAAACTGAATTGGATGTGGAACATACCCTGCCTTTACAATGGGGCTTTACAGTCCGTTTTCGGGATTATGAAGAATTGTTGCATTTCAATCCGCGCTTGCTGGAATTTCACTTTACCGACCAGGACCTGGATGATACCTACCCTGGCCGGGATTTCGATATGCAACTGGTGGTGCATGCCCCGGAATTTTGGGATCGCACCCTGGTGGATATGTGCGCCATGGATGAGCGCCAACGCACAGATACTATCAAGCTGCTGCAAAAATCCATCAACCTGGCGCGGGGAATGGGTCCCCACTTCAAGGGAACACCCAAAGTGATCATCCACCCGGGCGCCATGAGTCTGGATCACCCAATTCGTGATAAAAAAACCTTGTATGATAATTTGCTGCGCTCGGTAAAAGAGTTGGATTTCGATGGTGTTGAATTGCTGCTGGAGAACCTGCCACCGCATCCCTGGTATTTTGGCGGTCAGTGGCTGACCAATGCCTTCATGGATGCGAGCGAGATACGAGATTTCATCACCCCGCTGGGGCTGAAGATGTGCTTCGACACATCCCATTCCAAGTTATATTGCAATTGGGCGCATGTTGATTTTTATGAACAGGTTGAGATCCTGCTGCCTTATATCGGACATTTGCACCTTTCGGATGCCTCCGGTTTGGATGGGGAAGGTTTGCAAGTGGGGGAAGGTACTATTGACTGGGTGCATTTCTTCAAGGTGGCACACAGCTACACGGGCAGCATGATCCCTGAGATATGGCGCGGCCACCAGCACGGAGGTCAGGGCTTTATCCTGGCCATCCAGCGTCTGAGCGAAGCCTATGCGCGTGCCAGGGAGCAGTTATAAATTGCAGTCTTTTATGAAGCATGTGCGTATCCACCTGGCTGGTCTGCAAACAGACTGGCGTACCCTGCAACTGGCAAAACAGGTTGCGCTATATTCTCAAGTGGATGAATCCAAAAATCCGGTCATCTTCTTTAACGCCTCCACGCGCCTGAATACACTAAGTCAGAACGCCGGTTTTGCCTTGCTGGCTGGTTGGGCTGTTCAACTGGCAGGTTGGCCGGTTATCCATTTTGTGTGCCAGGCCGGTATGAGCCGCTGTGTGCTGGGCACCGACCAGGATGATTTTTCAGCGAAACCTCCCTGCAAGGCTTGCATGCGCCAATCACGTCTCAATCAATATGCCACCCAGGTGCATCCCTTTGTTTATAAGGAAGATCGGGACTTGCAAGACCGTTTGAAAGAACTTGCCTTGAAAGGGCTGGTCAATTTTGAATTCCCATTTGCAGAACATAGCCTACCCCTGGGTGCGCTGGTACTGCCATCCATACGCTGGCGTTTGCGCCGCAGCAACCTGGTGGACGATGAATCCACACGTTTTCTATTCCGGGAATATATTCTTTCAGCCTGGAATGTAGCACGTGAATTTGATGCCCTGCTGAAAAATATTTATCCACGGGCAGTGCTGGTCTTCAACGGTCAATTCTTCCCGGAAGCAGTGGTACGTTGGATATGCTTGCAGCGCGGTATCTTCTCGGTGACTCATGAGGTTGCCATGCAACCCTTGAGCGGTTTTTTTACCCCTGGTGAAGCTACTGCTTACCCTGTTGATATTCCCAAAGACTTCAGCTTGACCACTGCCCAAAATATCCGACTGGATGCCTACCTTGAGAAACGTCTGCAGGGTAATTTCAGCATGGCAGGCATACGTTTTTGGCCGGAAATGAAAGCGCTCGATCCTGCTTTTTTAGAGAAAGTCACCCGATTCAAGCAGATCGTTCCGATCTTTACGAACGTGATCTTTGATACCAGTCAGCCTCATTCCAACGTCGTTTTCAAGGATATGTTCGCCTGGCTGGACCAGGTGCTGGAATTGATCCAGAGTCATCCGGAAACACTGTTCGTGCTGCGTTCCCACCCGGACGAAAAACGGGCTGGCAAGCTCAGCCTGGAAAGCGTTTCGGGTTGGGTGGCTGAACATAGAGTGAACGAACTGGATAATGTGGTTTATGTGGATGCACTTGAATATATCAGTTCTTATGAATTGATCGAGCGTTCAAAATTCATTATGATCTACAACTCGACCATCGGCCTGGAAGCTGCCATCATGGGAAAAGTAGTTTTGTGTGCGGGCAGGTCGCGTTTCACACCTTACCCGATCGTGTATTTCCCCGATTCTCCTGATGGTTACAGGCAGCAGGCTGAGGACTTTCTGGTGGCAGACACCGTGCAGGCGCCGGCTCATTTCCGTGAAAATGCCCGCCGTTTTCTTTATTATCAACTGTTTCGGACTTCTTTTCCATTTAACGAATTTCTTGAGCCTTCCCTGGTTCCCGGAGTTGTCCAGTTGAAGAGATTTAACTGGCAGGCTATCGCCAACTCCCCGGTCCTGAAAGCCGTGGTGAAGGGACTCACGGAACGTATTCCTTTTCTGTTTGTTCAGGATTGATCCCGGAAGAAATGCATATGCAATGTTCAATCGTGATCCGGGCTTATAACGAAGAAAAGCATCTCCCCCGCCTTCTGGAGGGTATTCTTCAGCAATCCCTGCAAGAGGTGCAGATCATCCTGGTGGATTCGGGTTCGAGCGATGCCACGGTGGAGATCGCCCGCAGCTATGGCGCTGAGCTGGTTTTCATCACGCCGCAGGAATTCACCTTTGGGCGTGCCCTGAACCATGGTATTGCAGCTGCGCGGGCGGATTTTATTGTGATCATCAGCGCGCACTGTTACCCGGTCTATCCGGATTGGCTCGAGCAACTGCTCAAACCTTTTGAAGATGAGAAGGTTGCGCTCAGTTATGGTAAACAACGCGGAGGTGAGACCAACCAGTATTCCGAGCATCAATTCTTCCGCAAGTATTTCCCGGATATCTCGCAACCCCGCCAGGGACAACCCTATTCGCATAATGCCAATGCCGCCATCCGCCGCTCGCTCTGGCAGCAGCAACCTTTCAACGAAAACCTTACCGGTCTGGAGGACCTGTCCTGGAGTAGCTGGGCTATGAGCCAGGGTCATTCCATTGCTTATTCAGCTGAAGCCGAGGTTGTCCATGTGCATGACGAGAAACCGGTACAGGTTTACCGTCGCTACCAGCGCGAAGCTGTTGCCATGAAACAGATCCTGCCAAAAAGCCGCTTCACGCTGTGGAATTTTATACGACTGTGGTTGAGCTCGACCCTCTCGGACCTGCTGCAAGCGCGTCGGGAGGGAGTTCTGGCTGGCAAGGCAGGCAGCATTTTGTGGTTCCGGTTGATGCAATATTGGGGAACCTACCGGGGTTATGCCTACTCTGGCAAAGTGGATGCCAGCCTGCACCAGACCTTTTCTTATCCGCCTGGCATTCTGGCGGACAAGATCCCGGCCGATCGTCCTGTCAGGCCGATTGATTATAATAAACCGGAAGGTTAGAAAGATGACACCTATGAAAATTGCAGCCCTGGTTCCCATGCGTCACCATTCACAACGCGTACCCGGCAAAAATTACCGGCCACTGGCTGGCAAACCCCTCTTCCATTACATCATTACCACCCTGCTGCAGGTCCCCCGCATCAACCAGGTGGTGGTGGATACAGATTCTGAAGAAGTCATGGCAGGTTTAAGGCAGCATTTCCCGGAAGTACTGATCCTTGAGCGCCCCGAATCCTTACGGGGAGATACGATCACGATGAACGAGATATTGCTGTACGATACCTCCTGCCTGGAAGCTGATCTCTACCTGCAGACGCACAGCACCAATCCTTTGCTCAGCGCAGACACGCTCGAGCGTGCCCTTACTACCTTCTTGAAAGCCTACCCGGCATACGACTCGCTTTTTTCGGTGACGCCAATGCAAACCCGCTTGTGGGATGGGCATGGCAAAGCCATTAACCACGACCCGGATATCCTGCTGCAAACCCAGGACCTGCCACCGGTATTTGAAGAGAACTCCTGTATTTATATGTTCACCCGCCAGAATTTGATCGAGCGTGGGAACCGGTTGGGAGCACATCCGCTCATGTTCGTGATGGATGCCGCTGAAGCCTGGGACATCGATGAGGAGCTCGATTTTTCCATCGTGGAGTTCCTGATGAACCACAGGGATCTTGCTGGTTGATAATTGAAGAAGACAACTATTATGGAAGTTTGTCGAGTGTGGTGGTTTTTTTTACAGTCAAAATCATCGAACCCCAGAAACCTAATAATTAAACGGTCGTAAAAATTTATTGAAAAATACTTATTCCATCAGGATGATATGAAACAACGTCTTTCAAAATTTATCCACTTGCCCTGGTACCCTTTCCTGTTCAGCGCTTACCCTGTTCTGGCGCTGTTTGGCAACAATGTTGGTGAAGCCCGACCGGAAGCCTTGATCCGATCGCTGTTCATTTTCATGGCAGTTGCACTATTGTTCTTTTTCTTTTTTCGGGTGCTCCTGCGCAACTGGCATCGGGCCGCGTTTGTGACCCTGATCTGGATGGTATTATTTTCCACCTATGGACACCTGATCTCTTTCCTGAAAGACAAGGAGATCGTTTATTCGGTCAACCTTATTCTGGTCGGCTGGCTGATCCTGGCAATCCTGTCTTTTTGGCTGGCATACCACCAGAAAATAAAGTTTTCTGCTGCCACAGCTTCCCTGAACCTGATCACGCTCTTTCTGCTGGTCTATCCGCTCTATCAGATCGGCTCGGTCGTGGTACAAAAAATTACTCTTTCCAGAAATTCTGCATCTGCCGCCGCGCTGCAGGAAGGGAACCCGGTTAACCCCGACGATCTGCCGGATATCTATTACATCATCCTCGATTCTTATTCACGTGCCGATCTTTTGCAGCAGGCATACGGATACGATAACCAACCTTTTATTTCCAGCCTGGAGGAAATGGGGTTTTATGTTGCCAATTGCAGCCAGAGCAATTATATGCGCACGGATATTTCACTAGCTTCCACGCTCAATATGGATTATATCCAGAATTTGAGCGATAAATTCAAACCTGATACTTACAACCGTACCTTGTTATTTGAACTGTTAAAACACAGCACTGTTCGCAAAGCGTTGGAATCAGCTGGATATCAGATAATCGCTTATGAAACCGGCTTCTATTGGTCGGAGTGGGATGATGCGGATATCTATATGGGGCCTTCACCTTTATGGAGCGACCTGACCTCCTTCGAAGAGCTGCTGCTCAACACCACCCTGCTCAGATTCCTGGATGATTCCGGAAAGATCAATACCGATCAGATCTCCAACAATCATTATCGCGAACGCACCAGTTTTGTGCTGGACAGTCTCCCGGAACTGGTAAAATATCCTGGACCGACGTTTGCTTTCATACACATTATATCTCCGCACCCGCCCTTCGTTTTTGGTCCGGATGGTCAACTCACCGATCCTGGATCTTTTCTCAATGCAGACAAGAAATATCCGGCTAAGGAATATGCCATAGGATATACCAACCAGGTGACTTACCTGAATAATCGCATGAAGCAGATCCTGGGCACACTTATCAACGAATCCACCACCCCTCCGATCATCATTTTGCAGGGTGATCACGGTCCCTGGATGCAACCGGAGAAAAAACGATTCTGGATCTTGAATGCCTATTTCTTGCCTGGTCCCACCTCCGATCTGTACAGCAGCATCTCACCGGTCAATTCTTTCCGGATCGTGCTGAATGGAACCCTGGGCACAACTTATGGACTACTTGAAGACAAGAGTTACTTCTCACCCATCCCGTATATCTATGATTTCAAACCCTATTCCAATGCCTGCAAGTGAAAGAATATTAAAACCATGACCACCATCCTTCTTTCTGCACCTTATATGCTTCCTGAGATCGACCGCTTTCGATTGGTTCTTGAGCGCTATAAGCTGGACTTGATAACCCCGGTTGTGAATGAGCGCCTGGAAGAGCAAGATCTGCTGGCTTATGCCGGTCAATTCGATGGCGCTATTTGCGGGGATGACCGATTCACTGCCCGTGTACTGGAAATCTGTGCACCACGCCTCAAGGTCATATCCAAATGGGGCACCGGAGTGGACTCGATCGACTCCGCCGCCTGTGAAAGGCTGGGCATTGCACTCAAGCGCACACTGAACGCCTTCACCCTGCCGGTAGCCGATTCGGTACTGGGCTACATGCTGGCTTTTGCCCGCCGCCAACCCTGGATGACGGCTGAAATGAGATCCGGTCGCTGGCATAAATTACCCGGTCGCTCGTTGAGCGAATGCAGTCTGGGTGTGATCGGGCTGGGGAATATTGGCAAGGCTGTCATCCGCCGGGCGCATGGATTCGGTATGCAGTTGCTGGGGAACGATATCGTCGAGATCGATCCCGTCTTCCTGGTTGAAAATGGCGTGCACATGGTCTCCCTGGAGCAACTTATGGCAGGCTCAGATTTCATCAGCGTCAATTGCGATCTGAACCCGACCAGTCTGAACCTGATCAACCCTGCCAGCCTGGGGTATGCCCGCCTGGGAGCAGTGCTGATCAATACGGCGCGCGGTCCGATTGTTGATGAAGCTGCCCTGGTGCACGCTCTGAAATCCGGCAAGCTGGGCGGGGCAGCATTAGATGTCTTTGAAATGGAGCCATTGCCATTGGATAGTCCGTTGCTCGGGATGGATAATGTCATGCTGGCGCCACACAACTCCAATTCCAGCCCGACGGCTTGGGAGCATGTTCATCTGAACACCATCCGCAACCTTCTGGAGGGTTTGGGCATTGCCTCGGATGGATTGAAGATATGAGTACAATTAACGCCGCCTCGAAGGTTTCTGTATGTCTGTCTTGTTCGATGATCCAAACCTTCCCGTTCGGTGAACATGGGCAAATCAGGACTTTTTTCATAAGGTGAGAAAATAGAATATGGCAAACCCAAACTCTAAAAAAACAGTTCTGATCACCGGTGCAGCGGGTGGCATTGGTCGAGCCACCGTGAACCTGTTCGCCTCAAGTGGTTGGCGTGTCATCGGTGTGGACCGCGCAGACTTCGGTACCGGTTTCCCGCAGGATGGTCTGTTCATCCATTCGGATATCTCTGAACCAGCCTCGTTGGAGACCATCTTTCAGCAGGTCCAAGCATTTTCAGGTGTGCTGAATGGGCTGATCAACAATGCCGCCCTGCAAATTGCCAAACCGCTGCTGGAAACCAGCGTGGAAGAATGGGATGCTGTCATGGCTTCCAACCTGCGCTCTGTTTTCCTGAGTGCCAAGCTGTCGTATCCGCTTTTCATCGCAGCTGGTGGTGGGGCTATCGTCAACGTCTCCTCGGTGCATGCCGTGCAGACCTCTGCCAATATTGCCGCTTACGCGGCCAGTAAGGGCGGTCTGCTGGCGCTGACCCGTGCCATGGCTATTGAATTTGCAGACGACAATATCCGAGTAAATGCCATTCTGCCCGGTGCGGTGGATACTCCCATGCTGCGCGCCGGATTGGGGCGTGAGCATATGATGGGCGAAGACATTCAGGCCCGCCTGGAAAACCTGGCTGGCAAGACTGTCAATGGGCGGATCGGTACACCGGAAGAGATCGCACATGCCATCTATTTCCTGGCTGATGAGATCCAGTCCTCCTTCATGACCGGCCAGGCCCTGATCGTGGACGGCGGCGCAACAGCCCGCCTGAGCACCGAATGAAAAATGCCTTCAAGCGTGCCCTGCCTGCACCACTCTGGAGCCTGCTGGGACGCAGCTATGATGCCCTCCTGCGCCTGCCGGAACTCCCGCAAGCTAACTTGCATCCCTGGCGGCGTTCCAGCAAAAGCAACCTGGCACAATACCACAATACCCAGACCGGCAAACGCTGCTTTATCATCGGCAATGGACCCAGCCTGCAGCATCTCGACTTGGGAAAACTGAAGAACGAAGTTACCTTTGGCATGAACCGCATCTACCTGCTTTTCCCCGAGCTGGGATTCAGCACGACCTACTTTGTCTCGATCAATGACCTGGTCATCCAGCAGTGTGCAGCAGACATTCGTGCCCTGAGCATGCCAAAATTCCTGGCGTGGCGTTCGCATCCTCACATCCAACCCACCCCGGACATGAGCTTTCTCTATACCACCTACACCGGTCCCAAATTCAGCCGGAACGTCGGCGGACGGGTCTGGGAGGGTGCCACTGTCACCTATGTTGCCCTGCAACTGGCTTTTCACATGGGCTTTGAAGAGGTTGTCCTGATCGGGGTTGACCACAACTTTGTCTCCCAGGGAGACCCCAACCAGACCGTTACCTCCACTGGCGACGACCCCAATCACTTTTCCCCCGTTTATTTCGGCAAGGGTTTCAGATGGCAGCAGCCAGACCTGGACACCTCTGAGATCGCCTATCGCATGGCGAAGTCTGCTTACGAGGCAGCCGGGCGGCGTATACTGGATGCCACGCTCGGAGGCAAGCTGACGGTCTTCCCCAAAGTGGACTACGATTCCATGTTCTGAACCGACCCGATGAACCCCTCACACGAACCCCCGCTGGTTTCCATCATCACACCCTCTTTCAACCAGGCGCGCTACCTCGAGCAGACCATCCAATCTGTTCTCGGGCAGAATTATGCACGCCTGGAGTACCTGCTGGTGGATGGCGCTTCCACGGACGGCAGCCTGGAGATCATTCACAAATATTCCGATAAGTTCAAATGGTGGGTCTCCGAGCCGGATGCAGGTCAGGCTGAAGCCATTAACAAGGGGTTGCGCCGCGCACAGGGAGCATACGTAGCTTGGCTCAACTCGGATGATCTCTATCTGCCAGGAGCTATTGAGAGGGCTGTCTCAGTCTTTGAACAGTTACCCGGGACCGGGCTGGTCTTTGGGGATGTGCTGGCCATCGATCAGAATGGGCAGACCACCAACCAGCTGCGCTATGGTAACTGGACCTTACCCGACCTGATGGCTTTCCGGGTCATCGGGCAGCCTTCGGTCTTCATGCGCCGCAGTGTGCTGGAGCAGGTTGGTCATCTCAATCCGTCCTATCACTATCTGCTCGACCACCAGCTCTGGCTGCGCATGGCGCAACTGGCGGAGATACACTATATTCCCGAGACGCTCTCGGCGGCGCGTTTCCATGCTGAATCCAAGAATGTAGCCCTGGCGAACCAGTTTGGCGAGGAAGCCTTTCGCATCCTGGAATGGATGGAAACCCAGACTGCCCTGGTGCCCGGGTTGTCTGAAAACAGGTCGCGCATTAATGCGGGTGCCCAGCGTCTGAGCGCTTTTTACCTGCTGGACGGCGGTCAGGCAGGTGCATCCCTGCGTGCCTACGCCCGGGCTTTTCGCCTGCATCCGCCCACCGTGTTGCGGGATTGGAAGCATGTGCTGTTTGCGTTATTCTGCCTGTTAGGGCTGAATAAATTGGGGGAGGTGTATAAGAAGGTCAGGAAGCGGTTGACATAGGTAAGATAAAAAACAATATTTATATCTGAATAATAATGCCTGTTGTTATTGGTCAAATTGTTTAATAAACACCCATGCCATCGCAGTGCTGATCTGTGACCATGGCATGAAGCTGTATTGTGGGGGATACCCGGAGCACTGGTGAGTTCAAGAGTGCCAGGATGGCATCTGGAATACAAACTGATATAATTAATATGAACATGACTGAGAATACCATTCATTTAATGTCTGATCAGAATCTAGGGGTATTATGCGGAGCATAACCGCAAACCACCAAATTTTTTTCTCAGCAGCATGGAAATTTTGATTAATCGGAAGTTTTGTGGAGATTTTTTATGAAAAATGGAACAGATGATATCAGCGGGTTGACAGCCCTGGGCGGCAAGACTCAGCCCGGTAAAAACCTGGAAGCCTTCCCCAACCGTGCACCCGACCGGTATTACCTTGTATCCCTGCATACCAGTGAATTTACCTGTTTATGCCCGAAGACCGGTCAACCTGATTTTGCCACCATCCATGTCGATTACATACCGGACAAGAAAGTGGTCGAGTCCAAATCATTTAAACTTTACCTGTGGGCATATCGAAATGAAGGCGCATTCCACGAACATGTCGTCAACCAGATCCTGGATGATCTTCAAAAAATTCTGGAGGCTCATTGGATCCGGGTAACCGGTGTTTTTAATATTCGGGGAGGTATTGGTATCCAGGTTCAGGCTGAACATACCCGCACCCCCGCAGCTCGCCAGCAATGGAAGCAGCACAACCCGCTCGGTACAACTGAGGAAGAATGAATGGCCCCCATTAAACCAATCTCTGAGCGAAAACCTTACCGATATTTCAGCTTGATCACAGCCATCTTTGTGACTGTGCTGATCATTTCGAATATTATCGCGGTGAAGCTGGTTTCTATCTGGGGGCTGGTCCTGCCAGCGGCTGTCATCCTTTTCCCGATCAGTTACATATTCGGGGATATTTTGACCGAGGTTTACGGCTATGCCAACGCCCGCAAAGTGATCTGGACAGGTTTCTTCTGCAATCTGCTGGCAGTGCTTGCCATCTGGGTGGCGGGCATCCTGCCGGCTGTTCCATTTTGGTCTGTCGGAGGTTTTTCCACTGCTGAGACAGCCCAGCAGGCTTATTCAGCCATATTGGGCTTCACTCCACGCCTTCTGATCGCATCCTTCATGGCTTACCTGGCAGGCGAGTTCTTAAATTCTTATGCCCTGGCGAAGTTGAAACTAAAAACACAGGGAAAATTCCTGTGGATCCGAACCATTGGCTCGACCATTGTGGGGGAAGGCGTTGATTCAGCTATTTTTATTGCCCTCGCATTTTGGAGCATCCTGCCGCCACCCGCTTTGATGACTGCCATCCTATCGCAGTGGATGTTCAAGGTTGTTTATGAAACCCTGGCCACACCGCTGACATACCTGGTGGTCAACTTCCTCAAGAAGAAGGAAAATGAGGATTATTTTGACAAGAGCACCAATTTCAACCCTATTTCTTTTTAATTTATACTTCTTACTCAAGAATTAACAATCATAGGCGCTCCGTAATTGGGAGCGCCTATTTATTCAGGAATTCAATTTATATTTATTTCCAAAAACTTTTATTTACCAAACAAGGTTGTTGCAATATCCATCAAGTTGCCCGCCAGCAATTCAAGGTCCACTTTGGCGGTTTCAATATCACCATCCAGGCCAGACAGGATCAGCTCCAGGCGCTGTGGCAAACTTGTTACAAGGCTGGCATCTGCAGCGCCAAGGCGAGGAGCCAGGTCTACCAGGTGCTGGGATGTATTTTCAAGAGCTGCTTTTGCAGCCGGTATATCCTTTTTAACAAGCGCCAGGCGGGCATTGTTGACATCCACCAGCACTTGCATCAACTCCAAATGGGTTTGAGCATCTTCAAGAACAGCAAGCCGATCTTCGGCAGTGTTCAGTTTAGCGGTCAGGCTGTTGACCTGGTTTTGCAGGTCTGTCGTTGTTTCATAAGCCTGGGTCAATTCTTTAAGCTGTGGCTGATAGCGCAAGAAGTTAAAGGCTACAACACCAGCCGTGAAGGCTATGGCGACAACTGCCAGCCAGATCAGGCTGGAGCGCCAGAAGCGACGCATGCGGCTGAGAGGTTGTTTTTCCGGTTTGGCTGGGGGAATCTGAGCTCCACCTTCCGGTTGTGAAGAAGTTTTTATATCAGGAGCGATCTCATCCTCGGTGAATTTTTCATTCTCGTTATTATCCATTTTTATTATCCTTTCTTGATATTGTTACGACCGATCAGATCTTCAAACGGCTTAACATTCGCAGTTTAGACCGTTAATTACATTATATTCCAATTGTGGAATTAACACGGAAATTCGAGTTATTCAGTTCAGGTTAATGCTATTGAGAATACTCTCACAGGTTTCCACAACACAAGTTGGATCTGAAACACATCTGGTTGAACTATCGCACCAATCAGATCTAAGCTTGAATAAATATCGCCCAATTAAAAAAAGAAGTGACCTTCACTAGCGGAGGTCACTTCTTAACGTTTTTAGGAAAGATAGGCGATTTACTCTTCGAGAGGTTCTTTCCGTAACCCGTCCAGGTAATGTTGAACAGTCAGGAAAGGATGGGTCAGGAGCATGCGCGGACCAGAGAAGCGCATGACCTGCTTGATCCTGGCACGCATATCTGCTTTATAACAATGGATCGGGCATTGTGCGCAGGTGGTCTTGCCCTGCTGGAAGGGGCAATTATCGAGCTGCTTCAGTGCATAGTTCTGCAATTCCTGGCACTCATTGCACAAATCAGATACACTGTCATGTTGTTTCCGACAATAGAGAAGGAACATGGCTTGTAAGGTATGCGCTTCGCGTTCGATGCGATCTTTGGAAAAGATGTGTGATGGCATGGCAAGGGCTATTCTACATTACGTAATTAATAATTACATGAGAGAAACAAGTTCAGCCAGGCGTTCAAGCAAATTACGAATATAGCCCCTTTTAATCATCTCACCCCAATGTCCGTCGCAGAATCGTTCCCCCCTTACGCAATAGGTCAGCATGGTCTTTACTTGATCCAGTGAACTGTTTCTGACAGTATCCACATCCCTTATCATTTGTTCTGCTTGTTCCGGATCATAACTATGATCACACCAACAATCCTTCCCGGCTGTGAAGAAAAAATCAGTGACCACCTGGTTATATTCCGGGAAGGGCATCGTCATTTCCTGTTTTCCTTCCTGTCTCCCTCCGAGCCATTGTCGAATGGGTTCAAAACCTTCTGCATGTAATTTTGGCAGAAAAGCAATCAACTCGTTGATCTCTGCGATGGTCGGTTGTCTTGTCATTTTTATATTTTCCTTTCCAGTAACTTTTCAGATGATTGCATGGTCTGTTTATCTCCAAAATAAAACAACATTTCTTCAGGCAAGGTTTATTAAACAACACAAAGAAAACCAGCTTGATTCTAACGATTATTTTATTGTACAATCTTTATATACCTTATAACTCTTTTAATATTCGAATGGAATAAGAGGTTTATCTCGAAATAACTGACGACGGATGACGGAGATAGACCTTTTGAGTCTTCCTACCACCCATTCGGAAATTTTAGTGATCTTTTTTTCAATAGGAGAGAAAAATGAGCACAACCACAGGATCCAAACCAAGACCTTACTGGCACGTGGATGCCAAGTGGCTGACTGGCATTGTCCTGATCTTCCTTTTGAATATCACCTTCCTGCTGTTTGTCCTGGTGCAGATCACCGGACCAGAGCAAGGCATCAACCTGCTTGCCACAGCACTCGCCAGCCAGTTGAGTTTCGAGTCTGGCGGGTTGGATGCAGAGGGCGATATCGCTATCATGCGCCAAAAGATCAACGAATCACCTGATAAACAATGGCAGCCCATTCCTGGTTTGGAGATCATCGTACGCGCTGAAGATATTGAGGGGATGACTGCCCGGGAGGCACGTTTGTGGTTCTTCCGACAGTGGGCACAACCCCTGTATTACGATGGTCCCCAAGGATTGGCAGACTTGATGACTGACCCTGAAATGAAAGAAGGGTTGGTACAAGGAGTCGGCCCGCTGGGCATAGTTTCGGCTGCTACCCACAGCAAACTGCTGGTGTTTTTTAGCATCTCTGGGTTGGTATCGTTATTTTTTCTGGGTTTGCTGGTATTCTTCAGCCACCGCTTTGGGCGTTTGGGCAGCCCGGGATGTGTCATTTTTGTGGTTGCCATCCCCAATCTGATACTGCTGGCAGGACTGCGCGGTTGGCTTGAAAATGCCTCCCAGAACACAGAAACTACCATCGTTCAAGCCATGCTGGCCCGCTATACTCAACTGGCAACGGATGTTTTACCTGAGATCGTTCAGAAAGCCCTATACATCTACGCCTTCCTTGTCCTGCTGGGAATCTTCCTGCTCCTGGTGGCATTGATCGGCAGCATATTCGGGTTGTTCCGGAAAAATAAAAAAACTTCAGATTGAACCAGAATTGTTGATCATTATTGGGAAAAGCTCTCGGAAGGTGGAAAACCCAACAATGCGGCTGGCTGGTGGATAAGTTTGGAATTTCCTGGCACATCCATCACTTTGCCAGGTCGAACTTTCCGGATCGGCGAGCCAGGATAAGGATGTGCTCCTCTGGGAATTTAACCCCCGGAGTATCGATGTCCACCAGGTTACGCCATTTTTCCTCGTTCACGGTCAGGGTTTGCAGATCGACTATTTCCAATCCATGACGATCAAAGGCAGACCGATACTCATCTTCTGTGAAATACTGGTAGCTTTGCAGGCGTTCACTTTCCCACAGTGGTTTCCCTAGAAAAATGGATTTGGTGATGTATCGGGTAAAATATCGCCAGGGCAGTTCAACGCACAGGGGATTTTCAACCTGGTGATAGGTGATCCGCAGCGGCTGATACTGCTGCACAAATGTCTCAAAATCCTGGCGCACGCCGTGGTCACGAAAATGGATACGGACGCTCTCCAACGGATCACCAGTTGGCTCCAGACCGTCGAACAAAACCAGCCAACCCCCGGGTTCCAGGAGACATGCTGCGCCAGCCAGGGCTTGCTCTACTTTCAATTTGGCTGCCGGGATATCGATCTCACCCAGCTCGGTGGAAAAACAATCCGAAAAAACTTCATGCAAAGCATTGACGAGCAGCACGATATCAAATTTCCCCAATCCATCCAACAGGATCGGGTCTGTGAAATCACCTTCGATACAATGCAAGCCAGGATAATCCCGCCTGCATTTCGCCAGGAATTGGTCATTGTAGTCCACACCCAACGAGCCCTGCAGGCTGCAGACCTGAGAGTGGGCTTCCAATAGAGTGCCAATGACCTGCCCTTCTCCACAACCCAATTCAAGCAGGCGCAAGGAGTGATCGGTTTGCCCTGCCAGGCGGCGGATCAGCGCAGAGACAGACAGAATGGCAGCCCGCTTGCCCAGGTTCTCCATCGGTTGCAGGTGGGTCTCCCAATAAAAATCCCAAAAGGCATCATTTTCTGGCATACAGGTCAATCATACCGCGCTTGGATAATAGATCAGGATATTGGTGCCAAATGGGTCTCTGACTGAACAGCAATAAACAGGTGAATACATTAACTGCTCACCCGGAGCATTGCCCACTCCCCCGGCCTCGATGAAAGCAGCTTGCAAGCGCTCCACTTCGGAAGAGCTCCGCATGACGATCATGACCTCAACATTCTGCGGGTTCCCGTTCTGACCTTTGAGCAGGGTTAGCCAGGTATCCCCGATCTGCCAGCCATGAGTGTATTTTCCTTCCACATAGGCGGGTGAACCCAGGACACGCTGGTAAAAATCTATAGCCGCGGCATAATCCTCAAAGAATAGGGTCAACCCGTGCAGACCATGAAATTCAAAACGCGGGATGGGTAAGGGATTTCTAAAAAAATTTTTGCGATAGGTTTCGTAATCCATATACCTTTTACTCCCTGAACTTTGTTGGAGGAGGATGAGGAGGTAATATTTCTAATTTTCAACACACTGTTTGGATACACAACCACAATTATCACCCGGATAATAACCTGACCAGTTCAAGGATGCATACAATAAATTGCTGCATCCCAAAAAAGGTACTCCGCTGCCTGATAGACAATAACAATCTGTATCTGTTTGACAATCGAGCGGGTTCTCAATGTACTCGACGGTTGGATCGATGTTCTCGATCTTCAGCGTAGTAGAATTGGTCCCAACATGGCTGCGGTTCTCGCTTGGTCTTCCATACTTAAAGGAGCAGTTGTTAGAAACTCTCCAGGATGACCAGATAGACCAGGGTGGTACGTAAGAGAATGCTAAAAAAAGTGGACAAGGCGAGGGTAAATAATACTTGTTAGTTCCTTTCCCAATTATGTCATAGATGCAATTGTTTTGACAGGCTTATCGGAGGGAAACTCTTTCACTGTGCAGCAAGAACGATGATGTTCACTTTATGAACGTCCCATTGCGGTATTCCTCGAAGGCGATCCGAAGTTCCTCCTGCGTATTCATGACGATGGGACCCGCCCATGCCACTGGTTCGCTGATGGGCTCTCCGGAAAACAGGAGAAAGCGAACAGGTTCAGCCTGCGTGGAAACAATGATCTGTGTTCCATCGCCAAAGAGCACAAGCTCGCCATTGGAAACATAACCATCCTTGTGGCTGTCTCTGAGGTTTTCAGCCTCGACCTCGTAGCTGCAATCTTCATTCTCCAGGCAGAATCTGGCTGTTCCGGCAATGACATAAGCAAAGACGGTGTGCCCTGCATTGGTTGGATGAATGTATTCTGTTCCAGCAGGTACACTCACGTCCAGGTATACCGGTTTGGTGACAATATCCTGCACGGGTCCCTCTGTTCCATCCACCTGCCCGCTGATAACCTTGATTTTCACGCCATCAGCAGTAGAGACCTCAGGTATCTGCTCACTTTTCACATCACGGTAACGCGGTTCCATCATCTTGTGCGAGGCTGGCAGGTTAGCCCATAATTGGAAGCCTCCCATATGACCATTTATATCGCCCTTTGGCATCTCCTGGTGAATGATGCCGCTCCCGGCTGTCATCCACTGTACATCGCCAGGGTCAATGACGCCTTCATTGCCCAGGCTGTCCCCATGCTCGATCTTCCCGCTCAGGATATAAGTGATGGTCTCAATACCGCGATGTGGGTGCCACGGAAAACCAGCCAGGTACTGACCGGGGTTGGTTGCACGGAAATCATCCAGGAGCAGGAATGGGTCAAAAGCAGCGGTAGTACCGAAACCAAACACTCTCTTCAAGTGAACGCCTGCGCCTTCAATTGCGGGTGTGCTCTTGATAACTTTTCGGATCTTTCTGGTCTTTGCCATTTTATACCTCCAATTGGTACTCTTCATTATAGCATTTCACACCTTCCATTATTCATAATTGAATTACCCCAAGGTTTTCTTTAGTAGTCAAACCTGATCTGGATTTTTTGCGATATCAAACCCATTATTGGGGGAGACCGTTCTTTTAGTGGTCGTGGCGATATCCATTCCGGAGAGGGGATTTCCATATTCAAGAATAGCACACACACCCAAAATATCATTATCCATCTTGCCAAACTACCTGATTATGCTAGAATGCATGTATGCGTTTTGATGTATTCACGCTCCTCCCCGAAGTATTCCCCCCCTATTTGGATAGCAGCATTTTGAATCGCGCCCGCTTGCGCGGCTTGATCGATGTGCAGGTGCACAATATCCGTGACTGGGCAACCGACCAGCACCATGTCACCGATGATACGCCTTATGGCGGTGGTGGCGGTATGGTCATGAAGGTCGAACCCATGTTTGCAGCGGTGGAATCTGTTTTGGGAACACCCCCGCCATGCCCGGTTATCATGCTGACACCGCAAGGTCGTGTTTTCAACCAGAATGTGGCAGACCAGCTGGCACAAAACTCACGCCTGGCTTTGATCTGTGGACGGTATGAAGGCATCGATGAACGCATCCGCACCCACCTGGTGACAGACGAGATCTCGATCGGGGATTATGTCCTGACCGGTGGCGAATTACCAGCATTGATCCTGATCGATGTGCTGGCACGCCTGGTGCCGGGTGTGCTGGGTGACCCGACCGGGGCCTCCGACGATTCGCACGCCTC
The DNA here is from genome assembly GCA_964370815.1 of uncultured Anaerolineaceae bacterium. GTDB lineage: Bacteria > Chloroflexota > Anaerolineae > Anaerolineales > Villigracilaceae > UBA12087. The sequence goes on from CAYJKQ010000011.1 coordinate 56,481, forward strand.
CGGTCTGCTTGAATACCCGCATTATACGCGCCCGCTCGAATTCCGCGGCTGGCAGGTACCCGAGATCCTGCTCTCGGGAGACCATGCCAAAGTGGCTCGCTGGCGCAGAGAACAGTCCCTCCTGCGTACCCGCCAGCGCCGACCCGACCTGCTCGAAAAAGCAAATCTATCCGATAAAGACCTGAAATTCTTGGAGAACAAAAGTCAAGAAAAACCCTCTAACCTGACCTGCTAGAACCCCGAATTTGGATAATGAATCCATCGTCCAGGCTCGGTGTTCTATAGGAAATAAGTATTTCATTTCGATCACAAACTACTTTAAAGAGGAGATGTACCATGAAATTTAGATACGGCAAGATCTTCCTGCTCGGCTTTGGTTTTTTTGGCGTCAGCGTCATCTGGGGTGTGTACAATGCCTTCGTGCCCATCTTCCTGGCTGACAAATTTCACCTGGCACCAGCCTGGATCGGCTTTTTTATGACGCTCGACAATATTGCCGCCCTTTTCATTCAACCTCCGGTGGGAGCCTGGTCGGATAAACTGCGCTCCCCCATCGGTCGGCGCATGCCCTTTATATTGATCGGCGCCCCGATCGGCGCACTGGTCTTCGGCATCATCCCCCTGGCAGCCGTCCTGCCTCTGTTCGTAGCCTGTACCAGTACGCTGCTCTTGAGCATGGCTTTCTGGCGCACCCCGGTGGTGGCACTCATGCCGGACATCACCCCTTCGCAAAATCGCTCACAGGCCAACGGCATCATCAACTTCATGGGCGGTCTGGGTGCCATCATCTCCTTCATCGGGGGTGGAGCATTGTACAAGATGAACCCTGCTTTCCCGTTCTGGTTGGGTTCAGCCCTGGTCATCCTGGCTGCCGGTCTGGTATTGATCTTCATCCGTGAGCCTAAAGAGTATGGTGCATCCGAAAAGCAACCCAACATGCTGGAAAGCTTGATGGAAGTGCTGCGAGACAAGGAAAAAAGTGCCATTCGGTTGTTCCTGGCTATCTTTTTCTGGTTCCTGGGTTACACTGCCATTGAGGCTTTCTTTACGCTTTATGGCAAGTATCATCTCGGGTTGAACGAAGCTGACGGCAGCCGCCTGCTAGGTCACCTCTCCCTGTTCTTTGTGCTGTTTGCCCTGGTCTCCGGCGTGATCGGTGCCAGGATCGGGCGGCGCGTGACCATCATGATCGGCATTTTCCTGCTGGGCGGATTGATCGCAGCCATGTACTTCCTATCGCCTGCCACACTGACCATCGTCCTGACCAAACTGCCGGTACTGGGCACCATCCCGGTCATCAGCCTGTTCCTGATGGCAGCCGGCATTGCCTGGTCATTGATCAACATCAACTCCCTGCCCATGGTGGTGGACATGACCACCACTGCGCGCCTGGGGACTTATACCGGTCTGTATTACCTGTTCTCCACACTGTCCGCCATCGTCGGACCCAACGTGAACGGCTGGATGATCCAATTGACGGGTAACAACTACAACGCCGTCATGCTGATCTCTCCTTTCTTCATGCTGATCGCTTTTATGCTAATGGTTGGCGTGCGCCGCGGTGAAGCCACAAATACTCCCTTAATAACGGTATAGAGACAGTAATTTAAACTCAAAAAGGCACTCCTGATATTTTATAAATTCGGGAGTGCCTGTATTACTATTGGTTTAACCGAACGGATTGAAAAATGGTGTTCTAACCAGCATGACAAAGGATAAATTCCCCTGGAACAAGACCATCCTGTTGGGGCTGGGTTTTCTTGGGATTAGCAGTTTCTGGCCGGTCTTCAACCAGTTCATTCCCCTCTTCCTGCAAGCCGGAAATCCGGAGTTCAACCGTCAGTTGATCAGCGAAGGCAGGGCAATACCAAATATCGTCGGTTTTGGGTTGAATCCAGCCTGGGCTTTGTTCATCATGACCTGGGACAACCTGATCAATGTCTTCGTCCAGCCCTGGGCGGGTGCAAAGAGCGACAACACCTGGAACCGCTTCGGTCGAAGAAAAGGATGGATCCTGTTGGGAGCGCCGATTGCCCTGCTGGGTTTCGTTTTCATCCCGGTTGCCCAAAGCGTGTTAGCCATCATGGTCTTCATCCTGATCACCAATTTTGGCATGGCTCTGTTCCGCTCCCCGACTGCAGCCTGGCTGGGTGACCTTTTCAAATCAAAGGACCGCAGCAAAGTGAATGGCGTTATTAACCTGATGGGTGGAGTCGGTGGTCTGCTGGCTTACTTTGGCGGTGGATTTCTGTTCGATTCATACGGGCGTACTGCCCCCTTCATCGGTGGAGCGCTCACAACCATCCTTGCTTTGCTGGTTGTATTGCTCTTTATCAAAGAACCCGAAAGCCTCAGCCCTGAAAAAGTGGAAAAGGTCAATGTCCTCGAGAACATCCGCCATATGTTCAGGAAACCCGATAAGAGCAGCCTTTATGTTCTTTTGGGTATCCTGTTATGGTTCATGGCTTTCAGTGCCCTGGAAACAGGGTTGTCATCCATTGCCGTGTTCTCCCTTGATATTAAACCGGGCACAGCCTCTATTTTGATCGGCACCATGACGATCTCATTTATTCTCTTTGCCGTACCCGCAGGTTTTTTTGGCTCGCGATGGGGGCGCAGAAATTCCATCCGCATCGGGTTGGCCGGGTTGACAGGCATACTCCTGGCAGGTTATTTTATCGTACGGAACACCCTAAGCCTGGTCATCATATTGGTCATGTGCGGATTTTTCTGGGCACTGGTCAATGTCAATAGTCTGCCGCTGGTGTTCGATCATGGAGATGAGAGCAGGATTGGGGCTTTTACAGGTTTGTATTATTTTTCATCCCAGCTTGCCTCAGTACTGGGTCCCACCCTGGGCGGGATCCTGGTGGGGACGATGCATAATGACTACCGCTGGTTGTGGTTGTTCAGCACCTTCTTTATGGGGTTGGCGTGGCTCGTGATGACAGGAGTAAGGCGGGGTGGGGACATTCCAAAATCGTAAATGACCTGAGCCAGTTGATCCATTGCAAGGAATTTCTTTAAGAAAACCCTGATTTGGCGATCTGCTTGGTTGAATATCCAGGTGGGATTTGCTATAATATTAATGGTCAAACTTGGCGAATATATTTATTTACTGTCCTTTATAAATGATCCCTCCAACCCACGAAGAAAGGAAATTTATAATGTCCAGCAAATCCCCCGTTTTTTTATCCGTTATTCTTATCCTGACATTTGCGATCAGCTCCTGCGGACCAGCGTCATCAACCACCCAGCCACCAACCAACATATTACCAACATCAATGAATAAGTTGCCGGAAGCTACCATGACCGGATCAGTCAGCACTGCAGTACCCAATGCTGACATTACTTTAATATGCAATCTTTACCAAACCGGAGCATTGGATGACCGATCTTTTGGTGCAGCTACATGGAAAGCCACGACAACCGCAGCGGAAACCCTGGGAGTTGAGGTTATTTTTATTGAATCTGATATATCGGAGCTTGACAGCAGTATCAACCTGTTGATGGGTGAAGGCTGTGACCTGATCATTGGAGTTGGCACCAGTTTCAGCAATGCCATCAAGATGGCTGCAGAAGCCAATCCGGATCAAATATTTGGCCAGTTGGATGATAATTTCGATCCTGTCCTGCCGAATGTTGCCACCAGTGTATACATCTTGGACCAGGCGACCTACCTGCTTGGTTACCTGGCTGCCTCGCAGACTAGGACAGGAAAGATCGGCACGTTTGCAGGAATGATCTTTCCTGGAGTAACCATCTATATGGATGGTTTTTACATGGGCATGCTGAAATATAACGAGATCCATGACAAGAATGTTGAACTCGTTGGCTGGGATCCTGAAACCAGCACAGGGACAGAAGTGGGGAATTTCGGTGATCGGGAGAAAGGAAAATCCATCACCCTCGAACTCATTGATCAGGGAGCAGACATCATTCTACCGGTGGCTGGTGCCTCCGGACTGGGAAGCCTGGATGCAGTCAGCGAGAGGGATGCCCTGCTGGTCTGCATGGATGGAGATTGGTCGGTCATGTTCCCGGATTACAGCAGCAAGATCCTGGCCAGTGGAACAAAGAATGTGGACGAGTGGTTTTTTAACACCATTGAATCAGTAAAAAATGGGACATTTGCCGGGAACTCCTATACAGGTTCTCTGCAAAACGGGGGAGTTGGCATCCTGTTGGGTGTTGATCATACGAATTCCATTGATCCGGCTATCATGGCTGAGATCGAGCATCTACTGGAAGAAATAAAAGCAGGCAAGGTGGATATCCACTACGATCGATAAAAATTTATTCTCCCCGCAGCAAAAATGGAGGTTGGATCAAGAGATCCAACCTCCATGCTATAATCCTCTTAAATTCCATCTTAAGAAAAGGCCATCCTATGACAATGACCGCACGTCAACGTGTTCTGACCTGCCTGGATCACCAGGAACCAGACCGGGTGCCCATCATCATTGGCACCAGCAACACCACCAGTATGAAATTGGTTGCTTATCAGCGCTTGCAGAAGCTGCTGGGGGAAGAAAATGAACCCGAATTTATCTACGATTGGCCTGAATTGGGTACGGTACTTCCATCCGAACGTATCCTTGAAAGGCTTTATGGCGATGCCAGGGGAGTTTTGGATAAATATCCGCAATGGGTGTACGACCGCAACAAAGCCCGCCCGCCACACAACCCCTTCCTTGATGACTGGGGCAGCGGACAGAAAGAAGTGTCTCCCGGGCAGTGGTTCCCTGGCATCCACCCCATGCGGGAAGCTACCACTCTGGCTGAGATCGAAGCCTACCCCTGGCCGGATATGGATGATCCATCACGCGTCGCCCATGTCAAAGAGGAAGCCCGCAAATTAGCAGTACAAGATCAGTATGCCATCATTGGCACCCCCTGGCTATTGTTCCCATTGGAAAGGGCTTTTGCCATGCAGGGTATGGATAGATTTGTTTTGAACCTGGGCAGAAAACCGGAATTCGCGGTCGAATTGCTTAAAAAGATCACAGTCTTATGCAAAACATTAATGGAACACTTCCTCAAAGAAGCCGGGGACAACCTGGATATCATCAAGATCGGGGATGATCTCGGAACACAAACCAGCCTGATCATGTCCCCCAAAATGTACCGGCAATACCTGAAACCGATCCATGCTGATTATATTGCTTTTATTAAAGAGCGCACCAAAGCCAAAGTGTTCTTTCATACCGACGGCGACGTATTCGACCTGATCCCGGATTTCATCGAGATCGGCGTGGATATCCTCAACCCCATCCAGACCTCTGCTGGGAAAATGGCAAATCTGCAGGAGATAAAATCCCGCTATGGTGACCAGCTTGTTTTCTGCGGAGCAGTGGATACCCACCATATCCTGCCGATGGGCAGCCAGCAGGAAGTACGCACCGAGGTTAAGCGGGTGATCGACATCATGGCGCCGGGGGGCGGCTATATGCTGGCCTCGGTTCATACCATCATGGACGATGTGCCTCCTGAGAACATCCTGGCAATGGTGGATGCGGTGCAGGAGTTTGGAAAATATTAATAAAAAAAGAGGAACTGGAAGCAGCTCCTTTTTTTAGTCACTCTAAAAACCATCTATTCTTTCTCGTAAGGAATGCCATCTGCGGCAGGCGGGGTGCTTTTGCCGACCACTCCAGCCAGAAGGATCATGGTGGCAACATAAGGAGCCATCAAAAGAAAATCTGCCGGGATGGGAACGTTCAGGATGGATAAGCGCGTGCCGAGTGAGTCTGCAAAACCAAACAGCATGCCAGCCCCGAAGGACCCCGCTGGGGTGTAATTGCCGAACAGCATGGCAGCCAAACCAATGAACCCTTTACCGGAGGTCATCAATTTGTCAAAACGCCCGACAGAGCCGAGCGTGAAGAAAGAGCCAGCCAGTCCGGCGATCAGGCCTCCCAGCAACACAGCCATATAGCGGGTTTTGAAGACGTTAATTCCCAACGTATCGGCAGCTTTCGGATGCTCACCGACAGCCCGCACCCGCAAACCCCAGCGTGTTTTTTGCAAAGCAACGTGGATCACGACCATGAGGATGAGCATGGCATACACGAAAATGCTGTTCTGAAAGAAAACCGGTCCTATGATGGGAATCTTGGAAAGCAAGGGAATCTTCCAGATCGGAAAAGTACCCGGGCTATTTAAGAACTCATACTGCTGGACAAAACGGGAGGATATATAAGAAGTCAAACCGATAGAAAAGATATTGATGACCGTACCGGCGATGATCTGGTTGGTTTTGTACTTGATGGATAAAATGGCAAGCAGCCAGGCCATCAGTAAGCCGGTCAACATGCCCGCCAGCAAACCAAAATAGAGGTTGTGAGAGAGGGAACCGACGATGGTGGCAACCAGTGCACCTGCCAGCATCATTCCTTCGATGGCGATGTTGACAACCCCGGACTTCTCGCACAGGATCCCGGCAAAGGCACCCAGGGTGATGGGTACCGCCCGCTGGATGGTGGTCATTAAAAGACCTTCCAGGTTCAACGATTTACCCGCCGCTCCCCAGATCAAAAAGCCAAAGATAAAGAGCCCGATCAGGATACCCAGTATCCGGTTGGTCCATTGCTTTAATCCGACGAAGATCTGCATCAAACCCAGTACGATACATGCCGCCGAGAAACCCAGCAGCGTGTAATATGAGTTCATGGTCCAATCTGGCAGGATCTTTTCCTGTCCGCCCGGGTTGAGCCCAAAGGTGGTTATCTGAGTTGCATTCACCTTGCTTGTAAAAATAAGGTGGATCAAGATGCCGATCAAGATGAAAATGACCCCAAAAACGACCTGCCTGGTGCGGGAAACTTCCTCATATTTCTTCTGGGATATGGCAAGACTCTTAAGCATGGTCATTTTCCTCCCATAGTGGTTGCAGCTATGATCTGATCCTTCTCTTTGGGTTCTTTCAACCTGTACATGGTACGGATGATGGCCGGGGCTGCAATGAACATCAAGACCATGGCCTGGATGATCGCGATGATCTCGACCGGGATCCTGGCATCCATCTGCATCCGTGTGGCGCCGTTATTAAGGGTGCCGAAAAGCAGGGCTGCCAGCCCAACCCCAACCGGGTTGTTATTTCCGAGCAGCGCCAGGGCAATGCTGTCAAACCCATACCCGGATGAGAAAGCTACAAACAAGGCATGATTCACCCCCAGCACTTCGTTGGCACCTGCCAGACCAGCCAGGGCACCCGAAAGGGTCATGGCCAGGATGATGTTGCGGGATACATTGATGCCTGCATATTTGGCTGCATTGGGATTCTCCCCTACCATGCGCAGGTTAAAGCCCCAGGTGGTTTTGAACAAAAAGATATATACAATAAAAATGAAAGCAATGGCAATGAAGAAACCGATATGGAAGCGGGATGGGTCCGGGAATAATTTCGGCAATTCCGCAGAGGCTTGTATCTGAGGGCTGACGGGTTGATAGGTCCCTTCCCTGCGCATTGGGCCGCGCAGCAACCAGTCATTCAACCTGAAGGCAATGTAGTTCATCATGATGGTATTGATGACCTCATGTCCGCCGGTCTTGGCTTTCAACCAGCCCGGGATGAACCCCCACAAACCTCCGCCTACCGCACCTGCCAGCAGGGCGAAAGGAATATGAATATAGGCAGGCAGCCCGGTAAAATAATAACCGACGAAAACCGAAGCAGAAGCCCCGATAAAGATCTGCCCCTCCACACCAATGTTAAAAACACCAGCTTTGAACCCCAATGCAACGGCCAGCCCGCCGAAAATATACGGCGTGGTTGCCACCAGGCTTTCAAGGATCGGGCTGAATGCCTTTATCTTCAAAGCCTCATCTCCTGACCTCATGGCGGATGCAATCAGTTTGGGATCACCGATTGCGCCTTTGAACAGGGCTGTATAAGAAACGGCAACTGTATTCCATGCAAACGAGAGACCTTCAGCAAAAGATCTCCCGAAAGCTGTATATACATCCACATTGGTGATGACATTAAAGATGGCACCAAATACCAGCCCGGTAAAGATGGCAAGGAATGGTATTAAGAGGGACCGCCAGACTGAATGTTTTTCTGCTTTTGGCTTGAAAATTTTTTTCACTTCATCCAAAAAAACTTGACCAGCATTGGGTTTGTCGGTTTTAACTTTTTTCACTTGGATACCTTTGGTTTAGATCATCAAGAAATGGCAAACTCTGCCAGGGAATCCGGTATGATGCCGGCCATTACCAAACCAACTTCTTCTTTTGTAGCTTTCCCGGAAGGGATGATCGCCAGGATCTTACCCCGATACATGACCGCGATGCGGTCTGCCAACTGCATGATCTCATCCAATTCAGGTGAAACCAGGATGACAGCCACCCCTTCATCGCGCTTGTTCAGGATCTGACGATGGATATACTCGATCGAGCCAACATCCAGGCCGCGCGTGGGCTGTGAGGCGATCAACAACTGGATCGGGCGGGACAATTCGCGCGCCACGATCACTTTTTGCTGGTTACCTCCGGATAAATTACCAACCCTTGTATTGATATTCGGGGTCCGGATATCAAATTGGTCGGTCAGTTTACTGGCATTTTCATCCACCTTATCCCATTGCATAAATTGATTTTTAGAAAATGGCGGCAGATAATAGGTGCACAAGACCAGGTTTTCCTTAACAGGGAAGGGCAGCACCAGCCCATCCTTCTGCCTGTCTTCCGGGATGTGAGCCACCCCGAGCTCCGTGATCTTACGGGGAGTGGCATGGCTTACGTCCACCTCATTGATCTTGATCTGACCCTTTGTGATACTTCTCAGTCCGGTCAGTGCCTCCACCAGCTCGGTCTGCCCGTTTCCCTGCACACCTGCAATTCCCAGGATCTCTCCACCACTAACACTGAAGGAAACATCATCGACAGTAACCTGTTTCTTGTTATCCGTCACGATCAGGTCATTGACATTGAGGACCTCGTCACAGATCAGGCATTCAATTTTGGTCAGCTCAAGTTCTACTTCCCGCCCGACCATCATGGCTGCCAGGGTATTGCGGGAGGCCTTGTCCGGGGTGGTTTCACCAACCATTTTCCCCTGCCGGATCACGATGATGCGGTCAGCCAGTTTCAGCACTTCGCGCAATTTGTGGGTGATGAAAATGATCGATTTTCCCTGCGATGCCAGCGAACGGATGATCTCAAAAAGGTCATCGGCTTCCTGGGGAGTCAACACGGCGGTCGGTTCGTCAAAGATCAGCACTTCAGCGCCGCGGAACAACAATTTTATGATCTCAACCCTTTGTTGGACGCCAACCGGAAGGTCTTTGACAAGGTCATATGGATTGACTTCAATTTTATAATCATTTGAGATGGCTATTATTTTCTCGGCAGTTTTTGCCGTGTCCAGGAACCCCCCGGCTTTCACATCCTCCTGCCCCAGCATCACATTCTCTGCCACATTAAAAACAGGCACCAGCATAAAATGCTGATGGACCATTCCGATCCCTTTTGAGATCGCATCTGAGGGTGAATGAAACGAGACCTGGTTGCCTTCGATGAATATTTCCCCCTCATCCGGCTGATAAAGCCCATACAGCACATTCATCAGGGTTGTCTTCCCGGCTCCATTTTCACCGAGCAGGGCGAGGATCTCACCCTTTTGGAGCGTAAAACTGATATGATCATTGGCGATCACACCGGGGAAAATTTTGGTGATGTTCTTGAATTCGAGAACAGGAGTCATAACTCTCCTTCAGGAAGATTTGTGAAAAACATTATAACATTAAGAAAAGAGGAGCTGGCTTTCACCAACTCCTCTTTTTGTTTCTTTAAGGTTCGATTAGCGGGAGTACTGGTAAACGAGTGTGCCGGCAATGATCTCAGCCTGGAGTTGTTCGATCTCAGCCAGGATGGCGGGATCAATTGTGTCCTTGAAATCAACACCAACAGCAATACCAACACCACCATTATCGAGGGTACCCACGAAGGTGTTGCCTGCAAAGGTTCCGTCAACAACGGTTCCAATGGTATCCGTCAGCCACATATCCATGTTCTTCAAAGCACTGGCAAGAACAAAAGCTGAATCTTCGTCGTAGAGGACGGACCAATCGGTATCCACACCAACCATCAAGGCGCCGCGTTCTTTTACAGCAGCCAGGGTACCAGCGCCAACGGGGCCAGCCACAGGCATGATGATGTCAGCGCCTTCGTCGAGCAGACCGAGGGTGATGGTCTTACCCTTGTCAACATCGCTGAAGTCACCAACTTCCAAACCTGTGTATGCAACCGGATCCCAACCTTTCAATATAACATCGGTACCATGAACTTCGTTGTACTTCATCATGCCCATGTAGAAACCGTCCATGAAACTGGCGGTGGATGGGAATAACATTCCAACGTAGGTTCCGAGGATACCGGTCTTGGTCTGGGACGCAGCCAGGTAACCCAGCAGGTAGGTGGCCTGGTCAATATTGTAAACACTGGCAGCCATATTGGGGTACACCGGATCCCAAGCCATATCGATCATGCCAAATTTCTGGTCAGGGTTGGCAATGGCAGCGGCTTCGGTGGCGAAGTTGATGTTGAAGCCAACACCAACGATCAGGTCACAAGTACCATCCAGGTAGGAATTGATGTTCTTCTCATAATCGGACTGTTGTTCGGATTCAAGAAAAACACCATCCACTCCATATTTAGCCATGGCATCGGTGACACCTTTCCATGCGGTCGCATTGAAGGATTTGTCATCCACACCACCCATATCGTTGACGTTGCAGATCTTGATTCCGATCGGGGCAACAGTGGGAGCTGCTGTAGGGGCATCGGTAACCACAGGACCTTCGGTCGCTATGACTCCACCACCACCACAGGCTGACAGCAGCATGGAGGCTACCATCAGGATTGAAATTACAACTAAAATTTTCTTTGACATAAGATTTTTTCCTTTTCTCTTCTCTTTTATAAGTTAGGGTGGATTGACGTATATAATAACAAGGATTTATTTATCGGAATATGCGTGCCTCCTTTTATCACAAATTACAGGTGTAAGATGATCCTATACCTGTTATTGTATACTATAACACAGATAAAAGACAAGCACCTGTCCCTTTTGTATGCTTTTTTTGTATCAATTGTCATACCCGATATTCGAATAAAGTCTCTGCTCCACAACTCACCTTTGGTTCCAGATCTATGGAAGTTCAGCGGTTATGGATTGAACACCATAATAGTAAGCTGCACATTGATTCACCCACATGGACGATTCGGGACCCAGCTCCATTAAACTGGAGATGCTGTCGAAGGAATTTATGGTGATCTCTTGCTGCCCTTGCCCGGCGAGTGCACGGATCCTGGCATGGCGTTCATCCCATGCTATCGCACGCTTCTGGTAATCTGGAAGATCCTGTAATAACTTTCGGGTGGAGTACAAAGGATAAAGGCTCAATACCACCAGGAACAGGATGGAAAATATGCGCAACTCAATTGGAGGTAATTCGAAGCTTTGTTGATGCAGCAAACCCAGGCAGATCCCGAAGATGAAACCCTCAATGATGATCAAGGCAACCATGAATGTGAAGGCAGTCACCAGTACGCGCGGTTCTGGATATGTGGACTCACCAAATGCGCTGGGAGCGCAGATGCAAACCATTATCAGATATACGAAGAGAGGAAGACTGAAGATGACTGTCACCAGGCTGGTGGGGTGCAAACCAGCACCTCTGCCCGGTTTGTAAAATAGAACGTAAGCCAGAAGCATGCTGGTCAGCAGGATGATGATAAAAGGAAACGCGTATTCATTGAGAGAAATGTACATGAATTGGAAGCTAAACGTGAATGACATTTTGATCAGGTTGAGAAGATCAGGCGGCGGTCCGATCAATCCCTGGCGCATGGCTGTAGCGGGGGAGAAGTAGAGCGTTGCCATCGCCAGGAGTGAACCCAGCAGGGCACTCCCCACCAGGATCAATGTCCAATTCCTGGTTTCGCCTTTAGCCAGGAAGAAAACTGCCAGGATTGTCAAACCCAACCCACCGATCTGCAAAGCAGCCATCGTCTCCGAAAAACCTCCATTGAAAAAGAAAAGAATGACCAGCAGGGTTGCAACCAGGGGTCTCCATTTTCTAACGGGGTTTTGAGCCTGGATCAGTAGCAGGCAACAAAGAAAGGTGAGCAAAGCCATGGGAATTGTGTAGGTTACAAGGGCAGGACGCCAGAATAAGATCTGGTACCGGTTTGGTGAGAACAATGGTACATAGAACACCAGCAGACCTGCCAGCAGGAAGGAGGCAATGCGGGGAATTTCAAGTTTTAAGGTTTTTTGCAGGTTATGAACCAGAAAGAAAGTCCCTGTCAACCATAAAGCCAGCATTAATCCAGTCAGGACCGGCATGGGACCACGACTTATTTTTTCGATCAAGGTGAATAAAGCAGTTGCAGCATAGCGGCTTGAATCACTTTTATACCAGTAGGTGATGGAGTCCAGGAGCGGTCTCTGGGCATTCCAGGCCATGCAGTAATCATCCGCCTGGAATCGGGCAAATAGTCCCAAATATGCATATACACAGATGGCTGCGAGTACGACACCTGCGGCTATAAAAATCCACGTATTTAGATTTGAAAGCCATTGAACCAGGTTTTTGCGATTTGACGATCGAGACATGTCACCTCCAATGTTAACTGGCTATGATCGCGACTTCTTGAACAGGGGAGGCGCGCTTACAGGCAGGGCAAGTTCACCTGCAAGTCCAACATTTCCCGAATAATTGTGAGAGTCCTGATATGTCATGTAATTACCCTGGATGAGCAGTACCAATTTCATTTATATTTCCCGCGCAGGTCATTGATACGGATCAAGAACAGATCCAGGAACATTCTGCCTGAATCATGCAGGATCCTGACGCGGCTGTCCATACGAAAATCGGTCATGCGCACAGGCACAAGACGGATGGAGTATTTGAGCTTGCGGGCAATATACAGGGCTTCCACATCAAAACCAAATTTCTGGATGCTGACCCGCTTGAAGATCTGGCGGGCAGCCTCTGCCCGGAAGCCCTTCAGCCCACACTGCGTGTCGCGGATACCGGGGAACATCAGCAGCGCCACCAGCAGGCTGAAGAACTGCCCGGTAAGATAACGCAGCGGGGGCACACCTCGTAGTTCCGAGCCTTCCTGGTGGCGCGAGCCGATCGCCAGGTCATAGTCACCGCGCAGGGCTGCCAGGAAAACGTCCACCGCTGCCAGTTCATAGGGCAGGTCTGCATCCATGAAGAGAATGTATTCCCCGCGGCTTTCCTGCACACCGCGCTGGATGGCGCGGCCCTTTCCCTGGTTGGATGGCTGCACCAGTAAGCGCACATTCGGTCGGGTTTCGGAGTACTGGCGCACCAACCGGGCTGTCTCATCCTGGCTGCCGTCATCCACAACCAAAACCTCAAAACTTGCGAAGCGTGGCTGAAGAAATTGATCCAGTATTTCAAGATTGGCTGTGATCAATTGCTGCTCGTTGTAAGCCGGAATGATCAGGGATAGCTCCACAGGCGCGTTGGTCATTTGTTCCTGATAAACAGGGAATCCGACTGCAGAATGGACCCATCCAGGGGCGAAAGCATCGAGTCCAGGTTTCCGGCAAAGCGGAAACCCGCCTGCGTCAGCAACTGGTGGATGCCCTCAAACAACACCTGACCGGAATACAAAGGCTGATAGGAAACCTCGATCTCGATGAAATCCACTTGCTTCAATACCTGTCCGGAGCCCCTCAGAACGGCATCTTCATAGCCCTGCACATCGATCTTGAGAAAGACCGCCGAATCCAGGCTTATTCTATCCAGATAATCATCCAGGCGGGCGACAGGAACACTTACGGTCGTGGAATGTGCGCTCTGAGGAAATGTCTGGCGGTGCAGCTCACCCATTTCGAGCACTGAAGAGGATGGGCTGAAATCGCTGCGATGGAATTTCATCTCTCCGGTCTGCTCGCCGATGGCGGTGTTGAATGCCTGAAAATTACCAAAGGGGGCTAGATTTTTTACCAGTTGGGCGTAATTGTCCTGCAGTGGTTCAAAAGAGTAGATGCGTGCATCCGGCAGGATGTGGCGGATGGCATAGGCAAACGAGCCAATGTAGCTGCCCACGTCCAGAACGGTTTTTATGCCCATCTTCTGAAACCAGACCATGTGCGGGGTCAGTCGCGGCATCTCATGCACCAGGCTGCGCTGGGTCAAGACCTTACCTAGCAGCGGCAGAAAACGGTGCGGGTACTGGAAGGGCAGGGATAGGTATTCAATTCCCTTGATCAGGGTGGCAGAAAACGACTTTGGCATGCTTCCTCGAACTTTAGTTTATACAGGCTATGATAGCATGAAATTGCAGGCAGCGGGGGGAGGAAGACAGACCAGCAAGCCACCGCAGCAGCTCGATCCTCCAAAATTCCTGGAAGGGCAACCGGTCACCCTGTGTCTGGCGACAGGAAGGCGAAGTATAAGGTAAAATACAGGCTGTCTATTTGAAATTTTTCACCGTCTGGAAATAAAAGCTCATTAATTCATGACGTGAAAATAAGGATGTAAATAAATATCGAGTGGCTATGAAAATTGGCATTATCATTCCAACTTACAATGAAGCGGATAATTTGCCAAAATTGATCCCTGCCTTGTTTGCTCTTCCACTTGATCTGCATCTGCTGGTGGTGGATGACAATAGCCCGGATGGTACCGGTCAATTGGCTGATGAGTTCTCCCTGAAACATGCCGGTCGAATGAACGTCCTGCATAGACCCGGAAAATTGGGTTATGCCTCAGCCAGTATTCAAGGCTTTCATTTTTTCTTAAACCAGGGTATGGATGTGATCGGGCAAATGGATGCCGATTTCTCCCACGATCCTGCCGATCTACTTACCATGTCAGAACATCTCCAGGGCTGCGGGCTGGTTATCGGATCCCGTTATATCAAGGGGGGCAGCGTGGACCGCCAGTGGTCCTATGCTCGCCGCGGGCTTTCAGCATTTGGGAATTCATATGCCCGCCTGATACTGGGACTCCCTTACAAGGATATTACGACGGGTTTTCGACTCTGGCGATCCGAGGCGCTTGTGAGAATTCCGCTTGACCTAATTCATTCAAGAGGATATGTCTTCCTGATCGAATTGACTTACCTGGCACATCGGCTCGGAATCCAGGTTGTCGAGGTTCCCATCTTTTTTGCTGACCGGAAAGGTGGTAAAACCAAGATGTCGTTCCAGATCCAGGTGGAGGCTGCCTGGCGGGTCTGGCAATTGCCTTTCATCCATCGGAATAAAAATATCTAAGGGATGTGCCCTATCAATACCCCTGGGGAGATGAATGGTAAAAAAAGCAAAATCCGCCAACGTACGAAATCCCCGACGCTTTAAATTATCCCCGGAATTACCCGGGGATCTGTCGTTGCCAGATTATATCAACCCAAACTTGTGTTCATGGTTTAGCAGGTATTGCTTGCGCCACAACCCACCCCCGTAACCGACAAGTCTCCCGTCTGCCCCGATGACGCGATGGCAAGGAATGATGATGGCGATCCTGTTATCGCCATTTGCCCTTGCCACAGCCCGCACTGCACTGGGCTGATCTATGAGCTCAGCCTGTTCTTTGTAGGAGCGGGTGGAACCATAGGGGATCATTTGCAAGCCCGCCCACACTTTTTGTTGAAAAGGTGTTCCGGGCAGCACCAGGGGAATGTTAAATACCTTGCGCTTGCCGGAAAAATATTCTTCCAATTGCATGCTGAGACCATCAAAATGCTTACTGAAACCGGGGACTATCTCAGCCTTCAATAAATTGTTCAACCTTCCCAACTGGGTTTCCAACATTCTTCTATCGACAAATTCCAGCAGGCAAATGCCATCTTCGCTGGCTCCAGCCAGCATTGGACCCAACGGTGTCAATATCCGGGTGGTAACGATCAGTTGCCCTTCCAGGCTTTTAGCGGGGCTAAAACCAGCCGTCTTTTTGAACGAATCCGTGAAGCCACTTAACGAATTGTAGCCGGATTCAAAAGCTGTTTCCGTAACCCCTTCTCCATATTTGATCCTTCCAAAAGCCTGCCCGATCCGCAAGGCACGCAAATAAGCCTGAAAAGTTATGCCGTGATGTTTCTTGAACCAGTAATTGACCCGGTTGGGTTCCAACCCCCTGGACCGCAGGTCGCTGCTTTGTATCCTGACCAGCGGGTTCTCGTTGATCTCAGCTAATAAAGGATTCAACCAATCGGGCGCTGTCCCTTTATAACTTAAGGGATTACAAACCTTGCAGGGTCGGTAACCACTCACAAGTGCTTCATGAGCTGTGCCAAAAAACTCCACGTTTTCCGGTTTTGGTTTTCGGGCAGTACAAGTAGGCCGACAAAAGATACCGGTCGTCTTGATCCCAGCCATGAAGATCCCCTCAAAATTACTGTCCTTGTTGACCAAGGCTGAATACATTATTTCTGTGTCCGGCAGGGTTTGTTCCATGAGTGTGCCTTTCCTGTGAATTTTAGTAGTACCTCATTCTGCCATCAATTGATCTTACTCACAACCGAAAATCAAACAAACAATTTTCCTTCCACCTGCTCTCACATTGTCGCGGAAGTGAGCATGAGCGCTGGTATCAGGGTGTCAGCTGGCGTTGCCAGTTCGCGCAAATTAGACGGCATGCCTGCCCAACCAGAACTTGCGCCAGTCGCCCTTGCTGAGGAAAAGCGCCAGCAGGGCATACAGGCTTCCAGCCCAGAAACCGAGCGTGAGCATTGCCGCCGTCCACAGGATGGCAACCGGCAGCGACCTCTCGCGGTACAGGATCCAACCGGAAAACAGCAGGAAGCCAGTGTACAGGTCCACCAGGGAGACGATACCCCACGGCATTTTCATCAGCTCGCTGCCTTCAGTGAAGAAATCACCCACCGTAAAACCGTAGATCAGTACAGCCGTCATGACCAGCAGGCCTAAAATGGAGATGAGTTTCGCGGTCTTCATCACAGCACCAGTATCACGCCGATCACGATCTCAATTACCAGGCTGATGACGTTGGAGCTTTCGATGGATTTATCTGTAAACATCGAGATGGCTCGAACCACGGCGATTGCCAGGTACATCATGCCAAGCATGGGATAAGCTACAGCTTTGTCTAATATTAGTGCTGCGATGCCAAGCCCGATGAATAGTCCGCCAAATATGGCGCGGATCTCCGTAATGCCGCGCCCACCGACCGGATGGATGCCGGTAAAGCCTTCAATTTTGGTCGGCACGACCAGGGACAACAGTCCGGTTAGTAAGGTGGCGATAACAGCAATGATCTGGAGTATCTTTAGCAGGTTCATTTATTCTCCTTGTCTTTCATTAGCCAGGTAGGAGGTCCGGAGGCAGGCTCATTGGCATTCTTGAGAGACAGCTCTGAACAGGTTGTTCCTGGATCAAGTATTCTCTTGTGAGATCACGGCGAATCCGAGCGCACCCACCCCAAGATGGCAACCCAGCACGGGTGTGATCTGATGAATGGGAATTTCTGTATCGGGCAGGTATTTAAGAACCTGCGTGCGCAAATCTTTGGCACGCGCTTCCACGCCAGCATGCAGAACAGCCAACTGTTCGAAAGGACCATATTCGTCCAGCCAGCCGATCATTCGTTCCATTGCCCGCCGCGTGGTACGGACCCGGTGTGCGACAGGTTTGCCCTGGTTCATATGCAGGAGAGGTTTAAGCTTCAGGATCTCTCCAAAACGTGCCACGGCAACATGCATGCGTCCGCTTCGGCGCAGGTATTCGAGTGTGTCCAGCGCCGCGAAGACATGGGTGCAAGGCATGAGATCCTTCAAGGATTCCAGGATCTCTTCGATCTTATGACCGGACTGCGCCATCCGGGCTGCTTTTTCCACCAGGAGCCCCAACCCCAGGCTGAGTTGACCCGAGTCCAGTACGGTGACAGGGATGCGGGTGAATTCTTTGGCTGCTGTGCGTGCCGAGTTGAGAGTCGCGCTGAGCGCTTCAGCAATGTGGATGGATAGGATGGCTTGAAAACCTTTATCCGCCAGCTCTTCAAAGCGCTTTATGAATATTTCCGGTCCGGGTGTGGCAGTGCTTGGTGCGGGGTCATATTCCGGCAGCCGGGTGTAGAACTCGTCTTTGGTGATGTTCACTCCGTCCATCAACCGCTCTTCACCCATCTGGATGAAGAGCGGGATGACCTCTATGCTGTAGCGCTGCACGATATCGGGGGTCAGATCGCAAGTACTGTCAGTGACGATGGCAATTTTCATGGATACTCACGGGTTTTAGACTGGCGCCAATGTTCCGGCGAAGATCATCCAGGCCAATACGGTTTTGGCGACCAGGCTCAAAATAATGAAGGCGCGTTCACCATACAGGTAATCCTTCCATGGTCCGATCTTTTTATATTGCAGGTACATGTTGACGGCAAAGGTATTGAAGAACACGAACAGGGTCGGGATGATGGCGTACACAAAGGCAGGTGGTTTGGCTTCCCCACCCGAGGCTATCGAACCGAAGAAGTATATGAAGATCACCAGCCAGGGGATGATGCCGGCGATCGAGCCAAAAGTGAACGGCGCCCAGTCCAATTTTTCCTTGCCCTGGTTCAGGCTTTCCATCAACAGACCGAACAGGTTCATCATGGCATTCAAACCGAACATCACCACTATGGCACCCAGGTCCCAGACCCCGGCCAGCATCCCGATCAGAACGATCATCAGGGATGAGCTGAGAGCATATTCATAGAACCGGATGGGGTTCCTGCCTTGTTCCAGTTTTTGTACATAACTCTTGTAACCAATGCCGCTTAGGTAAAAATGAGCGATGGCGGAAAGCAGGAGAAAGATCGCGACTGCCGGACCCAGGGGTAACTCGTATAAGAGTTTTGCGACTGGAGCCAGCGAGAAAGTACTGGTGTTAAAACTCAGGAAATTGGTGAAAACAGGATAGGTGGTGTCATTGCTGACCAGCCACATAAAGACACCCTGGATCAGGTGCAAAATACCCATGATCAGGTTGAAACGGCGCAGGCTGGTAAATTTAGCCTGGTTGGAACGAACTTCTGTGTTAGTCATTACTACTCCTTATAGGTTGGTTGAAATTAATTGGGAATGAAATTACGTGGTTCTTTGCCCGGCAGGCTGCAGGTCAAACCAGTTCAATAGGGGTGCAGCTTCCTGCCCGAGCGCTTTACGGACACTATCGAAATAAACGCTCCAGGCTGCGCTTGCCTGGTCAATGCCGTACTGGCGGTTATTTAGAAAACCTTCCATCCAGTGCATTTCAGGCAGGAGAAGGTCCAGGTCGCCGAGATAAAGTGCTGCGGCAACCGAATTGTTCATAAAAAGGGTTATATCGTTGTGGTTTCCTCCTGAAATATCTCCTGCAGAAAATTGAGTTGAGATCAGTGCTTGGATCGTGTGCAGGTTGAGCTGGAATGATTCATAAAGCTTCCGGAAGGGATTTTCTCCTTCATCAGGGTTGGCAGGAAGTTTTTTATGGAGGATCAATTCTTCAATTGCAGCGGGAGCTTCTGCGAGCGTATCCCCGAGAAAATGTGCCGGGAGCTGCTTCAGGAGCCCGGGATTGTTCCTGAAAATACGTCCACCAAAACCAACGGGATGGCTATTTGCCAATGCCTGTACGGTTCGTTTTAATTGTGCGGCACTGCTCAATTGTTGTGCGGAAAGGACAACCAGCCGGGGCTGAATGCTTTCAGCCGTCTCTTTCAGTTGTGCAATGGGGACGTTGGCGCCCAGGTCGATCACTTTGTAGCCCTGCCTTCGCAGCAGGAAGGTCAGACAAGTACCCGGGAGTGTATGCTCCTCGCCGGGTGGGCAGCACATCAGGATGGTCTCCTCCCGGTTTGAAGGGGGCATGGAGGCTATCAGGCTGCCCAGGCGCCGCCGGGCAACCCCGGCCGCGAAGTGTTCCTGTTGTATGCTGGCTTTTCCCTGGTACCAGCTTTCTCCGATTTCAAACATGCCTTTCAGGAAGATCTCGCTGCACACTGTTTCCGGGTTGACGAGACCGAAAGCCCTGTTGACGACCTGGTCAGCCAGGTTTTCGTTAAAATTAAGGCAGGCTTCCAGCCATTGAGCGCGCAGACTGTCTGGCGCAGAACCCATCCCCCCTGATGAAAAATTTGCAGCCTGGATGGAGGAGGATGGATGATCTTCTTCCAGAGGATCGCGGCCTTTTCGGATCAGGTCGTGCCACAAACCCACGGAATTGGAGATGCTGATGCCTTCGGATCGTTTTGCCATCAACCAGCGGATGATGGCGATGTCACGTTGCGAGTAGATGCGCTGCCCGCCGGAGGTGCGTCCCGGGGCAGGCAGGTTGTAACGACGCTCCCAGGCTCGCAGGGAATCTGCGCTCAGTCCGGTTAAACGGATGACGGCTTTCAGGTTGAAGGTGGGTGTGTTTTTCATGGCGCAGGTTTGTCCTATCAGCAGGCATTGTAACCCCATTTACAATCATTTGTCAAGGGTTTGTCCATATATTGTATGGATATGGATTGGAAGCGATCAAACCTTTCGGGCAGAGGCAGAAAAGCAGCAGAGCATGAATGATCGTAGAACGCAAGAAAATAAATAACTCCCTTTTGCGGGGAGTTATTTTCTAAAGGGCAGGAAGGAAAATAGCCTGCCCGGGTCAATGCCTGTTAATCATTGGAAGCGATCAAGCGGTTTCTTCGATCAGGGAATGGCTTCAATAATGATTGTTATAGAGCAGAGGATCGTGGTGCCATCAACCAGATCCCAGGTTTCGGTGTATTCTTTGGGTGTAGCCGGTACGATCAGATCCAAGAGCAAGGTAGATTCTTCTTTCGGGGCTATATCTTTAGTGAGATCGGATTTAGTCAAATTATTGTGCATATTGGTGCCGCTCTTAAACTGATAGAACACAGTTCCTTGTTTCCATGTGGTCAAACCGTCGTTTTTTACGACCCAGATAAGGTCATATTGTGTTTCTCCAACTTTGAACTTGTCGTGATCCTTGGGAATTATGGAGACAAAGGAACATTTATACACGGGGGTGGTGGGCTTGGTTGTGGGGGTATTGAGCGTGCCTGTGGGGGTATTGAGCGTGCCTGTGGGGGTAAATGTAGGCGTGGAGGTATTTGCCGCTATGGGGGTATGGGCAGGCGTATAAATGGGCATTCCCGTAAAATCGTTGACCTGTGTGGCGTAGAAGCCCCACACCCAGCAATAGGTACCGCGCTGACCGGGATTTTCAATGAAATAGTAACCGCGCGTGGGGTCCAGGGCGAAGACCTCCGTCATAATACCAGGAGCCAGCAGCCCAACTTTCTCATAGACGACATCCGGTCCCAGGCGGCAGTTGGTTTCCTTGCTGACGCTGATCATCGCCTTGTTCGAGGTTGGCAGGGGCAGCGCTGTGCCGGTCTGAAAAGGTGTTTCGGTCAAGAAAGGCACGGGGGTGTCGCTTGGGTTGGAGAGCGCCATCTGGGTCAGTGTGCCCGCCACGGCAGCCTGGGCAGTTTCAAAAACGGCTGTCAGTTGGGCGCCTTCCTGGGTTGGAGCCTCTGTTTCCGCTGCAGGACCACAGGCGCTGCTCACCAGCAGCATGAGGGCTGTCGCTAAAAATAGCAGGGTCTTTTTTGTGTTCATAATATTCTCCTTAAAGAGAACGATCACGCTGAAATCGGGCGGCAGAATGATCAAGAATAGGATGGAGGTTGTTGTCATCCACCCTGAATTCAATTAACTAGAATCATACCATAAAAATGGTTGGAGCAAGGTTCATCCAAGAAAAGGTGTTTTTTTGGAAGTTCCCATTATTTCCAATGAGGAATATTGCATTTTTTTCGAAGATCGAACCCGTTTGACCACAATAAAGCCAATAATCATGCCATAATGTTATGAGATAATAAACAAGATTTTTTTCATTAATTCAGGGTTACTACTCAGACCCTAAAGGTTTACCCGGAAAAAAAAGTGAGCGATGGTCAGAATATCAGGCTTGGCGTTCAATTTTTCTGCCATTGAAACCTTTAGGGTCTTGACCTGAGCAGTTACAATTCAGGGAAGATACAAATAAATATTAAAGGATCACTCCATGAGCTGGCAGGCAAAGATCACCAAGAAGATACTTTCTTTCCAATTGGCTGGCTGGTCGGAGGGGAATGTAGTTGATAAGCGCGCCCAGCAGGAGAAAACCGCCAGGTATTTAAAACTTCCTGCGGATATTCGTTGTCAACCTGTAAATGTGAAGGGTGTTCCGGGTGAGTGGATCGATGCACCAGTGAATGATCAGGGGACGATCCTGTACCTGCATGGTGGTGCTTATACCCTGGGGTCGATCAATACGCATCGAGAGTTGGTTGCCCGGCTTTCACGCTCGACCAGAATGCGCGCCCTGGCGATCGATTACCGTTTAGCCCCCGAGCATCCCTATCCTGCTGCCGTTGAAGATGCCACCACGGTTTATCATTGGCTGCTAACGCAGGGTATTGACCCTGCAAAAATGGTCATAGCTGGCGATTCTGCCGGGGGTGGGTTGGCTCTTGCAACCCTGCTCGCGCTGCGTGATGCCGGTGAATCTCTCCCGCTTGGGGCGGTTTGCCTTTCTCCCTGGGCAGATCTGGCTTGCACCGGTGCCTGCATCCATGAAAAAGCATCGTTGGACAAAATTCTTAGCCCGGATGGCCTCTCACGATCTGCCAAAAGTTATGCCGGGGGGCATGATCTGCGATCCCCGCTGATCTCACCCCTCTACGGCGAATTGAAAGGTCTGCCACCCCTGCTGATCCAGGTTGGGACGGATGAGGTCCTGTTGGATGATGCCAGGCGGATTGCCGAAAAAGCTCAAATAGCCGGAGTGGATGTCACGCTGGAAATCTGGGAAGAGATGTTCCATGTCTTCCAATTGATCCCCTTCCTGCCGGAAACAAAAAAAGCACTGGAAAATATCGCCGCTTGGGTAGCAAGATTATTCAATAAATAAAAAAATCTTTACCTGCTCAGGAAAAGACCCTAAAGGTTGCTCTGGCAGAAAAATTAGAACGTTATTGTCATCCTCCCGAAGGACACCGGCGAAGTCCCCGACCCGCAGGGGAAAGGGGGGACGGTGTGAGCGAAGCGACACTTGCACCTGCATGCCAGTGCAGGTGAGGATCTCATTATTTGAGCAATGGGGAGATGCTTCGTCGCTTCGC
>CAYJKQ010000012.1:0-50086 GCA_964370815.1 uncultured Anaerolineaceae bacterium
TAGCGCGCTTGCATGGGGTGCAAGAGGCCCAGGGTTCGAATCCCTGCGCCCCGACAAACCAGACCTGACAGGTTTTTGAGACCTGTCAGGTCTATTATATAGGAAACATTGATTCGAATTCGAAAACAAGTATGCTAATACAAGGTCATAAGCTTTGTATTCGCTACATCACGGCTTAGGGGTCGGCGTGTAGGTGGCACAGGTCGTGCCACAGCCGTTCGGGCAGGTCGCGGAGCAATAATAGACTTCGTTCGTCCCAATGGCACACAGCGGTGGTGTACACATCGGCAGAAATTCCGGAGTGGATGTGTCCGTCGGGATCTTTACCACAGGGCGAGTGGCAGTGGCGGTCAGCGTTGGCGTGGGTGTGGGTGGCACCTTCAACCAGGGGATCCACCGGCAGGCAGACAGCATCCCAAGCATTACCAGCACCAACAGGATTCTTCGTGTTTGCACAAGACGATTATACATCGCATCCGGATCCAAGCCCAAGCCTGGGACAGTCTCAAACATCAGGCACAGCGGACAGGGAGATCTTTATTTTCATCGTCAATCGTCCAGGATCCAAAGTCCATCCCTAGATATCGTAATTGCTCAAACATGCTAACTTTCATCGAGACAATTCGAACGCGCCTGTCATCCTGAACGAAGTGAAGGATCCCCCGGCAGTGCAGGAGACCCTTCGGTCGAAAAAACATGACCTCAGGGTGACAAGCCTGAGCAGTTATTGGATATCTTGCCAAACTTTCCAGCTTAGAGTATCCTTGTCGGCGGGAGTGGTTAGGTCCCGGTGGGCTTCCCGGTCTTCAACATCGGCGGCGGGCCGCTATGCGGGTCGCGGTGGGTTCGACTCCCATCCACTCCCGCCTTTTTGTAAATTGGAGGCAGCAGGCGGATCATCATCCATGCGCCTGTTGCCTGCCTTGATTTGAGGTACAGACATGACATTACCCGCTTCTGAAACTTTGAACGCCATTGTTGCCCGTGTTTTTCGAATAGAGGACATCACCCTGGGGGATCCCCAACGTGACTTCATCGTCCGTTACCGCGGTCATCTCCTGCTGGAGGATACAGCCACCGCTTATGACCAGCTTGACCAGTCCCTGAAACCACTCCATATCACTCCCCTGTTTCGCTTGGAGAACGAACAGCAGGTGGTCATCTTAATGTCCAGCGCGGTCAAACCCAAACAGGGCCGGGTATCGGTAAACATCGCACTCTTCATCCTGACCCTGTTGAGCGTCATGTTGGCAGGAGTCATGTACTCCTATCACGGACCCCTGCCGGAAGACCCCTTGTCTCTGATCTGGACCCTGTTCCTCAACCTCTGGCAAGGTTGGCCATTCGCTGTCAGCCTGCTTTCCATCCTGCTGGCGCATGAGTTTGGGCATTATTTCGCAGGTCGCCATCACCATACAGATGTCTCACTGCCCTACTTTATCCCATTCCCGGGCAGCCTGCTGGGTACGATGGGCGCGTTCATTAACATGAAAGAACGCCCGCGCAACACGCGTATCCTGCTGGATATCGCCGTTGCCGGACCCCTGGCTGGACTGATCGTCGCCATCCCGGTTCTGATCATCGGGCTAAACCTATCCAAACCCGATACCCTCTTGAACACACGCTACACCCAACACAGCGGGCAGGCTGCCATTTGCCCGGATGCCGTCAGCGTGGGAGATAGTTACACCTGTCCCAGCGACAACCTGCTGGAAGGCAATTCTGTCCTTTACCTGGGACTTAAATACCTCCTCAAAGGTGAACTGCTGCCTGCACCGGCAGAAATGAATGGTTCCGCTGTGCTTTATTGGCTGCGCTTCTTCTTCACCGGTCAGCCACTCCCGATCGGGGGCAGGGATATCATGCTCGACCCGGTCGCCATGGCTGGCTGGGCGGGCATCCTGGTAACTTTTCTGAACCTGATCCCGGCTGGACAATTGGATGGCGGTCATGTCCTGTACGCCCTTTATGGGCGTAATGCCCGTAAGCTCTTATTCTTCATTTTGATCCCCATGCTGGCTCTGGGATTCATCTGGAGCGGCTGGTGGCTGTGGGCTGGATTGATCTTCTTCCTCGGTCGCTCCCAGGCCGAGCCACTGGATCAGATCACCCAACTGGACCCGAATCGCAAGCTTCTGGCTGGATTGATGCTGGTCATCTTCCTGCTGGTGCTTACCCCGGTTCCATTCATTGTATTTTAACCCATGCCAAAAAAGAACAAACTCCTCCAGATCTCTCTATTGGTTCTCATGACCTTGTTGTTCTCTGCCTGTTCACCAGACGGTGCTCCCCTGGTTTCCCTGGCCACCAATACGCCCGTCCCGCTCAAAAAAACAGTCACACCCACCCCAACCGAGAGCATCACTCAAATCCAAATTGAACCGGAAGACCTGGCAGGTATCCACATCCAGGTAGCTTATGCATTTGTGGGTACCTCCAATTCACATTTCAGCGACCAATTGGCAGAATTTAATACACTTAATGAATGGGGTATCATCGTTTATCCGCAGGCAAATGATTCATACAATACACTTTTTGGAACGGTTAGCAGTGGTCTCGATACTCCACAACAACCCGACCTGGTGATCACCCTGCCTGAACAGGTCCAGGAATGGGATGCACAGGCTGCCGTCATTGATCTGGCACCCTACCTGGAGGATCCACAATATGGCCTTAGTGCTGCAGATCGATCCGACTTTGCAGCGATCTTCTGGGAACTGGCCGGGCAAAATGCAAAGCAGCTGGGTCTCCCGGCTCAACTTTCAGCTTCGTTCCTTTATTACAACCAGACCTGGGCGCGCGAATTGGGATTTTCCAGGATGCCGGTCTCATCCGCTGATTTCCGTAAGCAGGCTTGCGCTGCCAACCAATCTTTCCGGACGGATAACAACCTTCAAAACGATGGTTACGGTGGTTGGATCGTGACAACATCTCCAGAATCCATTTTGTCCTGGATGCAGGCTTTCGGAGGTGGGGTAGTGGAAGATGATCAGATCATTTTTTCCAATGAGGCCAACCAGTCCGCTCTCGAATTTCTTAAGAAACTTTACGATGATCATTGCGCTTATCTGACAACAGAGGCAAACCAATATCCGTCCTTTGCAAACCGTTCAGCATTATTCATCTCCGCTGACCTGGCGGAAATCCCCAATCAAAGCCTGGCTTTTGAGCAAGCTAATAATAGCGATGAGTGGACTGTTATCCCCTTCCCCGGTCAGCAGGGTCAGTTGATCGCCGAGGGACCCACTTTTTCGATCCTCAGATCCACGCCCGAAAAGCAGCTGGCAGCCTGGTTGTTCACCCGCTGGCTGCTTTCAAGTGAGAACCAAGCCAAATGGGTGGTGGGGACCGGTATGCTTCCCCTGCGAACATCATCGTATGAAGCCCTGGCAGGTTACCGCAGCAGTCACCCGCAATGGGACCATGCGGTTGGATTTATGGACAGCCTGGATATCCAGCCACAGCTTGCTTCATGGCGTAAAGCGCGACCCGTTCTGGGTGATGCTGCCAACTTTATATTTCGCAACAACCTGAGCCTGGATTTGATCCCCGATCTCCTGATCCAGATGGATGAAACCGTTCAAGAATTAACCGAGGCGAAACCCTGACTGCGAACACCATGACCAACCCAACCATCGTGATCTACACGGATGGTTCCTGCAGTCCCAACCCCGGACCCGGCGGTTGGGCAGCCATTCTCTGCCAGGGGTCTCACGAAAAGATTCTCTCCGGTGGAGAGAAAAAGACCACCAACAACCGCATGGAGTTGACTGCCGCCCTGCAAGCCCTGCTGGCACTAAGAACACCCAGCAAGGTTGAGCTCGTCACCGATTCTGAATACCTGCGGCGCGGGATCACCGAATGGCTGCCCGGCTGGAAAAAACGCAACTGGCAGCGAAAAGGCGGTACATTGGCCAATATCGACCTGTGGCAAACCCTGGATGCCATCCTGCCAAAACATACAATCACCTGGAAATGGGTGCGTGGACATGCCGGGCACAAATATAATCAGCGGGTGGATGAACTTGCACGCCAGGCTATTCCGCGGTAAATTTATGGAAATCGACCCTTTCACAATATCCAAATATTTGTGATTGTGGAGAAGAACGATAATAATAAAGTTAATACAAATTACGGGAGTTTGCCATTGCGGAAAGGAAGATCTGCATGCCCATATACGAATATGTTTGCGAAGATTGTCTGAAAGAATTCGAGAGTCTGCGCTCCATGAGCCAGGCGGATGCCAGTATCGCCTGCATTGCCTGTGGTAAGGAGCATACCCGTCGAAAACCTTCGCTCTGCTACTCAGAAAGCGGTGGCAAAGCCCTGGCAGGCAGCTCATCAGATTCCTGTGGATCATGCTCCGGCGGCAATTGTGGGAACTGCGAGCATTGATGTTTTGAAATGAACCAATTCAAGGATGTTTGGCGTGGGTTACCACCCACCTAAATCCTTTATTGAAAATCTCTCCTATATGAAATTCTAAACTAAAGAAAGGCGATCAGACATGGAATACACACAATTAGGACGCAGCGGATTAAGTGTCTCGCGGCTCTGCCTGGGAACCATGAACTTTGGCCCTCAGACCAGTGAGACGGATTCTTTTGCCATTATGGACCAGGCGCTTGAATCCGGCATCAATTTCTTTGACAGTGCCAATGTCTATGGCTGGAAGATCGGTGAAGGTATCACTGAAAACATCGTCGGGCGCTGGTTCGCACAGGGAGGAGGCCGCCGCGAAAAAGTTGTACTGGCCACCAAAGTATATGGCCGCATGGGTGACTGGCCCAATCAATCCCGCCTGTCTGCCCTGCACATTCGCCAGGCATGTGAAGCCTCACTCAAGCGTCTGCAGAGCGATCATATTGACCTGTACCAGATGCACCACATCGACCGTAACAGTCCCTGGGAAGAGATCTGGCAGGCAATGGAGACCCTGGTTCAGCAAGGCAAAGTTGTGTATGTCGGCTCAAGCAACTTCGCCGGATGGCAGATCGCAAAAGCCAATGAAGCCGCCCGCAAAAGGAATTTCATGGGGTTGGTCGCAGAGCAGAGCCTTTACAACCTGGCTGATCGCATGATCGAACTGGAAGTGGTTCCCGCCTGCCGGGATTATGGCTTGGGTCTGATCCCCTGGAGCCCTTTGGGTGGCAGCATCCTGGGTGGCATTCTCGAAAAAGCCAACGAAGGACGCCGAACTTCAGAGAATTCCCTAAAGAAACTGGAAAAACACCGTTCTCAAGTGGAAGCCTACGAAGCATACTGCAAAGCCTTTGGCGAAAAGCCAGCAGACCTGGCGCTAGCCTGGCTTCTGCATAACCCGGTTGTGACTGCACCGATCATTGGCCCGCGCACGCTTCAGCAGTTAACCGGCAGTCTGCGAGCGCTGGATATCCAGCTGGGTGAAGAAAGTCTCAAGAAACTGGATGAGATCTGGCCCGGAACCGGTGGAGAAGCCCCCGAAGCTTACGCCTGGTAAGCCGGAAATAAGTGATCAATAATTAAGATCCATATCGATCCTGTGGGCGAAGGTGGGAGAGAAAATAACCAATTTCAATGTAAAATAATGGATGGCATACAGCCATCCATTATTTTTATGTATCCCTATTACACTTACCCACTCTCCCTTGTCCTTAAGATCATATCCGGCATGTTGCTCGGCCGGAGCAGGTCTTTTCGCCTGGATGCAATCAAGATGATCGCCAGTCAAAAACCCGAGGTACTGATCCTGGACAGGGAATTTATCCCGACAGATGGCCCGTGTGTGATCACATTCAATCACTATCACCGGCCTGGTTTTCAAGCCTGGTGGCTGGCACTGGCAATTGCTGCATCCGTGGAACAAGAGCTGCACTGGGTTGTAACCAATGAACTGACCTACCCGCATAAATGGTACGGTTTTATCGGCAGACCCCTCTCACGCCGGGTGTTGGAAAGACTGGCGAAGATCTATGCCTTCTCCAGCATGCCACCCATGCCACCCCGCCCGCAGGATACAGAAGCACGCGCCCTGGCAGTCCGCCAGGTGTTGGCTACTATCAAGCACACCGAAAAAACCATGCTGGGTCTGGCTCCCGAGGGCAGTGACAATCCGGACGGAAAGGTGTGCATGCCTGCTCCTGGCGCAGGTCGTTTTGGGCTTCTGTTGGCGTCCAGAGGGTTAAGGTTTGTACCTGTTGGAGCATTTGAGACAGATGGCAGATTATGTTTACGTTTTGGACGCGGATATGACCTGCAAGTTCCCAGCGGGCTGACTGCCAGCGAAAAAGACACCCGGGCAGCCCGAATAATTATGCAGAATATTGCCAATTTATTGCCATCCTCCTTACGAGGGGATTTTGAATAACTCCCCGGCAAAATGATCCCGATTTTTGAGACAGACCCTTATGAGGATTTCCAATGAAGAAAAACACATCGATCGGGCAAATGTTCATTCTGAATATGTACTGGATTGGGCTTTCCTTCAAGTGGAATGCCATCCACCCACTCATCCTGCCAGCCGTTCTGCTAAATTATGTTCCGGATTCACAGAAGAATACCTATCTGGGTATCCTGACCTTTGTGGGGTTGGTCATCGCCACCCTTGTACAGCCCATTTCCGGGGCGATCAGCGATCGTTGGGTCTCGCGCTGGGGCAGACGCCGCCCATTGATCGTGATCGGCACCTTGTTCGATCTGGTGTTCCTGGTCATTCTCGGTTGGGCTGGTGGACTGGCATGGTTGTTCGCTGGTTATATCTTCTTACAGTTCAGCTCCAACATCGCACACGGTCCAGTCCAGGGGTTGCTGCCAGACCGGGTGCCTGCCCACCAACTGGGTGTTGCCAGCGGTATAAAAACCTTCATGGATATGCTCGCACTCATCCTGGCTTCACTGGTGGCTGGCAGCCTGATCGATCCCGTCACCCGTGACCCGACCCTGATCATCGCAGTGGTCATGGGGCTGGTACTGGTAACCACAGCAATTACCCTATTTGGGACTACCGAAGAGTCCACTATTAACAGCCGTCCGACAGGTTTAAACTCAGGCAGCATTTTTCAGGAGTTCAAAGACCTGTTCAAGGTGGATATCAAAGCCAATCCGGCTTATTGGTGGTTAATTGCAGAGCGCTTTGTTTTCCTGCTGGGTGTTTTTGGCATCCAGCAATTTGCCCAGTATTATATCGGGGATGTACTCCAGGTGGAAAATCCGGTTAAAGCCACCGGTGATCTGATGGCAGCCCTGGCGATCGGCCTGGTGGTAATGGCTCTGATCGGAGGCTGGTTGACAGATCGGCTGGGGGCGAAACCCATCCTGGTGGCTGCAAGTCTCATCACGGCTTCAGGCTGCTTGTTACTCCTGCTGGTTGATGATCAGAACAGCCTGGTGCTCACGGGCAGTGTCGTCGGAGTTGGCATGGGTTTGTTCCTGACTGCCAACTGGGCACTTGCCAACCAGCTTGCTCCCAGCAACGAAGCAGGCAAATACCTGGGTTTGACCAATATCGCAACAGCCGGAGCCGGTGCTTTGGGACGATTGTGGGGACCCATCCTGGATGGGCTTAACAATGCCCAGGCTGGCGATTGGTTGGGTTACAAAGCGATGTTCATTTTTGGAACCATTTGTGCATTGCTGAGTATTCTCCTGCTGGTGCGGATCCCTACTCCCAAACGAAAATAAAATATCATGCAACCAAACTGTTTTATTAACGTATATAAATCAGAACGAACCACTCAGGAGCAAATGTGACCGACGAAATGGCCTGGATAGAACAGGCTCAAAATGGAAGCGATGAAGCATTTACCCAACTGGTCGAAACCTACCAAAACCCGGTCTATAACCTTTGTTACCGGATGCTGGGAGAAGCAGAAGCAGCTGAAGATGCAGCCCAGGAGACCTTTTTTAAAGCCTATAGAAACCTGGCCAGATATGATATTAACCGGTCCTTCCCGACCTGGCTGCTTTCGATCGCTGCCCATCATTGCATTGATCGCTTACGCCGCAGAAAATTCACTGCATTTTCGATCGATGATGAAGAAAACCACATTGAACTCCCAGACACCAATGTTCCTGATCCCGAGAAAGAAACGGTTCGGCGTGAAACCCAGGCACAAATGCAGATCCTGCTGAAATCTCTGGATGCCACAGACCGGGCTGCAGTCGTCCTGCGTTATTGGAATGATTGCTCAGAAGTGGAGATCGCCCAGGCATTATCGTTAACTGTTCCAGCAGTCAAAAGCCGCTTGCATCGTGCCCGCCGGGCACTTGCAAAACTATGGGAAGAAGGAATCACTCATTCAGAAGTTGAAAGGAGGCCATATGAATCACCGGCCTTTTGAAGATTGGCTGCTCGAAAACCAGCCTCTCACACCTGAGCAAAATCAGGAATTGAAAGCGCATTTGAAAACCTGCACTTCCTGTATGGCGCTGACCGAAGTTGACTTGTTTCTAAGATCATCCCATACGGTTACTCCGAGAGCGGGATTCACAGAACGCTTCCAATTACAGATGTCTGTTGAAAAACAATTGCTGCGCAAACGCCAACTTTGGGGGATCGGTTTGCTGGGTCTGATCTCCGTCTTTTCTGTTGGTTACCTGGGGATTCAACTTGTCTCCTTCTGGCTGAGTTCACCGGCTGAGATATTCGTCACCTGGGTGACGTGGTGGGTCACGCTTGTGACTTCCATCAGAACATTTGGAACCGTTGGTTTGGTTTTACTGAGGATCGCAGCCGGGATCATCCCCCTGCCCTTGTGGCTGGGGATGGCAGGCGGGAGTTTTCTCCTGGTCCTGGTGTGGATCGCTTCTTTGTGGAAATTATCCTATTCAACGAGTATAAGGAGGTTGGTATGAAAACCACCCTGAAAGTATATACAATTTTTATCCTGCTCTTAACCTTGTTCCTCCCCCTGCAGACTGCGTCTGCGGACGGGCTTTCCGATGGTCAGGTCATTTTTGGGAGCAATTTCACTCTGGCAAGTGGTGAGACACTGACCGGTGACCTGGTGGTTTTCGGCGGATCTGTGACTGTTGAGAGTGGTGCCCATGTGATCGGTGACGTTGTGTTATTTGGGGGCAGTCTGACCATCGCCGGGGAGACAACTGGCGATGTGGTACTGATCGGCGGATCAGGTTTGTTAAAATCCACAGCAATTGTGGAAGGCGACTTAAACATGGTTGGTGGCAGTTATCAAATGGAAAGCGGTGCGCGGGTTGTGGGGGCCATTAATAATTTTGCATCGCCTCCTTCCATCAGCTATGATCTGCCCTCGCAGTTTACAGCTCCTGTGATCCCCAATATCCCCGATGATATTTCACGATCGATCAGATCATCCATCAATTTCAACCCATTCTCCGATTTTGCCTGGTTGTTCCTGAAATCTTTAGGGTGGGCAGCCCTGGCTGCCCTGGTGCTGCTGTTCTTCGATAACCATACCCGGCGCGTCAGCCGTGCAATCTTGCACCAGCCCGTCATTGGTGGTTCCATCGGCTTGCTGACCCTGTTGGTGGTTGTTGTGTTGGCTGTGATCCTTTCCATCACCATAATCCTGATCCCCGTAGCCCTGATAGGTGTATTGATCCTGGCTTTTGCAATAGCCTTCGGCTGGATCGCCATCGGGTTGGAAGTCGGACAACGCATAGCCCTGGCACTTCACCTGGAATGGCCAATGCCACTGGCTGCCGCCCTGGGTACCTTCGTGTTGAACTTCGTGGCAAATGGGATAGGTTTCATTCCTTGTGTTGGCTGGCTGGTTCCATTCCTGATAGGCTTGCTAGGGCTTGGCGGGGTACTTCTTTCCCGTTTTGGGACACAAGCCTATCCGCCCAGTGAAACCCTGACCGTTGAAACTGGAACCACACAACCTCCTGAGATCTCAACCCCCGCTGTTTAGTTGGTGACAAAATCAATTTCCAGCCCCACCTGACCCGGGTGGGGCTGTTTTTGTCTTTCAACGCAATACACTTTTCCATTCTTCAGGGTTTTAGGATCCATCCCTGGTGCGTAATTGCGAAGAAAGATGCCAGTGATTCTGGTATACTAATTTTAATACTGGGATTGACCCTTCAAACCACCTTTTATCTACAGGAATTCACTTATGACCCAATTTGAAATTGATCTTAAACCTGTCAGCCATATCAGCGCTGATGCCATTGGCAGTCCAGGACAACGGGTTTTCTACATCCAGGCCTGGCAGGACGACCGTCCCCAACCAGTAACTGTCATTGTTGAAAAGATCCAACTTCAATCCCTGGCGATCGGAATTGAAAAATTGATCGCTGACCTGGAGATCGAAAAACCTAATCTCAGCCAGGCAGAGGCAGATTATGACCCGGAAATTATGCGCATCTCTCCTCCAGTTGACCCGCTCTTCCGCTCGGGAGAGATCGGCCTGGGTTACGAAGAAGAAACCGACTTGATGGTAATTATGGTCAAGGAGATCCTGACAGAAGAGAACCAGATCGACAATTCCTCGGCGGCTCGTTTCTGGTGCACCCGTACGCAAGCCCGTCGCATGGCACGCTGGAGCCAGGAAGTCTTCAGCCGCGGCCGCCCCATCTGTGCCCAGTGTGGGCTACCCATGGAAGCTGAAGGACATTTCTGCCCCAAAAAGAATGGTCATAAACATTAGGCAATTTCCCGTGAAGAATTTCTTTACAGATTAAAAATATAATATGGATATAACTTCACAATTACCAGACGGATCGATACAGGACATCCTTCTGAATGGTGAGATCGAATTGCAGGGACAGTTCGTGCTTGGATATAACTATACCTTCCTGGTACAAGTAAGTTACCAGAATAACAGTATCCAAGCTGTATATAAACCAAGCAAGGGGGAACAACCCTTATGGGATTTCCCACCTGACAGTCTATCCAAACGGGAAATGGCGGCTTATCTAGTCAGCCAGGCACTTGGCTGGGATCTGGTACCCACTACTGTACTTTGTGAGACAGGTCCTTTCGGACCCGGATCTTTGCAACGTTTTATTGAACACGATCCTGAGATGCACTTCTTTACCTTCAATGCAGAGATCAGGTCCCAATTAGGTCCGGTCGTCTTGTTCGATATCCTCATCAATAACGCCGACCGAAAAGGTGGTCATCTCTTGTTGGATGGGAATAACAAAGTCTGGCTCATCGATCACGGTCTGTGCTTTCATGAAGAAGAAAAATTGCGCACGGTCATCTGGGATTTTGCAGGTCAACCCATCCCGGAAGAGTTGCTGACCCCACTGGTTAATGTAAGGATGGCTCTCGATAACCTGCAAGGCTTGTATGTTGACCTGGCGAATCACCTTAGCCTTGATGAATTGAAAGCCCTGCAATCCCGCTGCACCCAATTAATAACAGACGGAATTTTTCCATTTCCACCACGGGACCGACGGGTTATTCCTTATCCACCGATCTAATGGTTCATCGCTATAATATGGGATGGTTGGGTTGTGAGCCTTTCACACCTCATGACCCTATATTCTTTTTAGATTCGAAAATTAATTTATCACCCAGGAGATCAGCATGTCACATTATCGCTTGGCTTTTCTCGGGTTCGGCAATGTCGGGCGCGCACTAGCCCGGCTGCTTATTCAAAAAAAGTCCGAATTATCTACCCGATATGACATCAATTTTTCGGTTAGCGGGATCGCCACCGGAAAGCATGGCAGAGCCATAGAACCGGATGGATTGGATCTGGAAACTGCCCTGCGACTGGTTGAATCCGACGGGAATTTGGAGCTGCTCGGTGTTGTGCCCACCCCTGTCGATAATTATGATTTTATCCGCCGCTGTCAGGCTGATGTTCTATTTGAAAACACGCCAGTTAACCATACCAGCGGGCAACCAGCCATTCAACATATCCGCCTGGCGCTGGAAACTGGGATGCATGTCGCGACCGCCAATAAGGGACCCATTGTACATGCTTACCGCGAATTGACGGATCTGGCGCATATGCATCAACGCCGTTTCCTGTTTGAATCCACGGTCATGGATGGAGCTCCTATTTTTTCACTCTTCCGTGCTGCCTTGCCGGGAGCACAATTAAAAGCTTTCCGTGGTGTGCTCAACTCCACCACAAACTTGATCCTGACCCGCATGGAAAGTGGCGAATCCTTTGATGATGCGGTCAAATACGCACAATCCATTGGAATCGCCGAGACTGATCCGTCCGGAGACGTGGATGGCTGGGACGCAGCCATCAAGGTGGCAGCCCTGGTAACGGTATTGATGGGCATCCCGCTGACACCACAGCAGGTGGAACGCCAGGGCATCCGCTTTCTGACCCCCGACAAAATTCT
Organism: uncultured Anaerolineaceae bacterium; assembly: GCA_964370815.1. Lineage (GTDB taxonomy): Bacteria > Chloroflexota > Anaerolineae > Anaerolineales > Villigracilaceae > UBA12087. The sequence continues at coordinate 12,274 of CAYJKQ010000012.1, forward strand.
AGCTGCCCTGGCTGAAGGAAAACGCTGGAAACTGGTCTGCAAGGCGCAGCGGGAGGGTGATTCTGTGCACGCCCGCGTCGCCCCGGAGGTTGTATCGGTAAGTTCTCCATTGTACAATATAGAGGGGACGACATCCATCGTCGAATTTGAAACCGATGTGCTTGGGCTACTCTCCCTGTGCGAGACCGATCCTGGACCGGAAACCACAGCTTACGGATTAATGGCAGATTTTATTAACGCTGTAAATCATAATTAAGGAGACCTTATGTCCGATCAAGAAAAACATCTCAACCGCCAGGAACTTCTGGATAATCTGTGCAAAGACTGGAAAACTTATCCTGAACGCTTCAACCAGCTTACACCGGACAGACAGGCTGCCTTCCTTAAATCACAGGGATATGAAAGCTTCCACGACCTGTTGGCGCACATTCTGGCGTGGTGGGAAGAAGCGGACAAGATCGTCACCTCCATTTTGGATAACATGGAATTACCCAGGAAGGAATATGATATTAATGCCTTCAACGCAGCTGCCCTTGAGCATTTTCAATCCTGGCAAGAAGCGGATATGTTGATCCATTTTGAGAACGTTCGCCAATCCCTGCTTACCCTGGTGGTTGAAATACCGGAGAGCGGACTTGTCAATCCTCGCATCAATGGCTGGTTGAAAGCCTGCGTTGTGGAGCATTTTAAAGAACATGATATTTCAGAATAAACAGGACCAGACCACAACGGCTTTTTTACTAACGAAGTCGAGTTGGAACTGAGATTCTTTAACATAATTCGAGACATAGTCTTTCAGGAATTAATCTTCTTTTGATATAAAAGAACTTGACAATTAATTAAAATACAGTTTCTATGGAGGAAAAATGGAAGAGAATCGCGAGGCTTACATCATCACAGCTGTACGCACAGCCATCGGTTCTGGAAAACCCAACGGAGCCTTGCAACCCTTTGCCCCGGTAGACCTGGCAGCCAGGGTCATGCAGGCATCCATAGCACGCACCGGGATCGATCCCAGCAAAATCGAAGATGTGATCTGGGGTGTGGTCACTCCCGTCGCAGACCAGGGTGGTAATCTGGCAAGGTTGGCTGCGTTGAAAGCCGGTTTCCCGGTGCATGTGCCTGCTGTCAGCCTGAATCGCATGTGCGGTTCCAGCCAGCAAGCTTTGCATTTCGCTGCCCAGGCCATTCTGGCAGGGGATATGAACCTGATCATCGCTGGGGGTACCGAGATGATGTCTCATCAGCCATTGGGAGCTGACTATCCCCCCGAATGGCCGGATGTCGGACATGCCCTGGTGCATCAGGGTGTCAGCGCTGAGATGATGGCTGAGAAATGGGGTTTAAAGAGAATTGATCTGGATGAATATGCCTATAACAGCCATATCAAAGCCGGTGCAGCCATCAAGGCTGGTTACTTTGACACACAGATCCTGCCCGTTGAACTGGCAGATGGTACTCAATTTAAGATCGACCAGGGTGTGCGTCTGCCTCCCGACCGGGAACGAATGACCGCCCTCAAACCGGTTTTCAAAGAAGATGGCGTCGTCACGGCTGGCAACTCCAGCCAGGTCAGCGATGGAGCTGCCGCCCTGCTGGTGGCTTCACCTGAGGCGGTCGGGCGCTATAATCTCAACCCGCGCGCCCGCATCCTGGCACGTGCCGTGGTCGGTTCAGACCCAACCCTGATGCTGGATGGACCCATCCCTGCCACCCGCCTGGTCTTGAAAAAAGCCGGACTGACTCTGGACGATATGGATGTGATCGAGATCAACGAAGCCTTTGCCAGCGTGATACTGGCCTGGGAGAAAGAAATGCATCCAGACATGAGCAAAGTCAACCCGAATGGTGGGGCGATCGCCCATGGGCATCCCCTGGGAGCCACTGGAGCTGTTCTATTGACCAAGCTGCTACATGAACTCGAGCGTCGCAAAGCCCGTTATGGTCTGCAGGTCATGTGTATCGGTCACGGAATGTCAACTGCCACGATCCTGGAGAGGTTGTGATCGCGAAATAAATAGTTCGATAACTGGAAGCCTCTTCTTCTACCCAAGATTCGATGATGATCCACAGAATAAACTCTGTTTGGATTCGGTTTAACTGATGGAGAAATAGATGAACGCAGGACAAAAAACAATCTCACCAAGAATTATCATCATCATGCTTTTTTTCATTGTGGTCGTACCAGCTTTACCATTGCTGATCTCCCGGCATTGGAACTGGTGGGAAGCCTGGGTTTATGTCATTGTCTGTATCGTTGGCTTTGCGATCAGCAGACTGTTGGCTGCCCGAAAAAATCCGGATATCATCAAAGAACGCGCCCAATTCATGCAGCATGATAACACCCAGCCCTGGGATAAGATCCTGGCTCCCTTGACCGGAATCGGTGGTGGCTTGATCCCTCTCATTGCTGGACTGGATGCACTTTTTGGGTGGTCCCCTTCCTACAGTCTAAATCTCAAGATCCTGGCGCTGATCATCATCCTGGCAGGTTATGTTCTGGGATCCTACGCCTTGATCGCCAACCGTTTTTTCTCCGGAACAGTTCGCATACAAACAGAACGCGGACATCACGTTATTTCAACAGGTCCCTATCGCTGGATACGGCACCCCGGCTACATCGGGGCTATCTTGACCTACCTAACAACTCCGATCTTCCTGGATTCCTATTGGGTCTTCCTGCCGGCTGTCTTTGTCACGCTGATCCTGGTGATCCGCACTGCGTTGGAAGACAGGTTCCTGCAGGATGAACTCCCGGGTTACAGGGAATTTGCAAAGCAGGTTCGTTATCGCCTAATTCCAGGTATCTGGTGATCACCAGCGGAGCCTTAAGGTCACAACCAACGATCCGTAATTGGTTTTAGAATATAATAGCTCTCAATCATGATCCATACCATCTTCCTTGCACTTGGCAGCAACCTGGGTGACCGCCTGGAGAACCTGGAAACCGCTATTCAAAACATGCCTGCAGGTGTACTCGTACAAAAGCGCTCCTCCATTTATGAAACTCCACCCTGGGGATTTGAAGACCAGCCCCCATTTCTAAATATGGTCATTCAGGGGGAAACCCTGTTTTCTCCCTGGAAATTATTGAAAACCATAAAAAAACTGGAAGGCCGCATGGGGCGTCAGCCCACTTTCCAAAACGGTCCACGCTTGATCGATATTGACATTCTCTTTTACGATGATCTCGAATTCGATCAGAGGGGCCTGGTCATCCCCCATCCACGCATCCCTGAACGCGCCTTTGTGCTGGTTCCCCTGGCAGAGATCGCTCCAAACTATCTGCACCCTGTTTTACAGTTCACTATGCAGCAACTTCTAACCCGTGTTGATAGTCAGGACATTCATATATATTTGCGTTGACCTTCCAATTTTTCTGACATTGCCCACGCTTTGAGTTTAAGGGAGTCTTGAACAGTAAAGCTTTTAAACGGGTACATCAATGATTCATTCACATAATTATTGATCAATTGGCTTTTTATTTGAGGGTTTATTCCCATGGATATCACAGATAAATTATATGAAGAACCCTCCGTCCGTTACAAACTGACGGTTAATGTTTTAGGTCAACCATCTTCAGGTCAGGCTGCCGAACAAGCCTCCGGGATCGTGCGCAATTCACCATTGGTTCAAAACCTGTTATCCAACTGCATCCAGGATGGAAGTCTGCCAAATCATCCTTACAAAAAATGGAACGGCAGTCATTGGGTATTATCCCTGCTGGCAGACCTGGGATATCCTCCATCCGATGAGATGCTGCGTCCACTGCTGGAGCAAGCCTACAACTGGTTGCTAAGCCCTGCCCACGCCCGGTATATTCGGGAGATCAATGGCAGGGTACGCCGTTGTGCCTCCCAGGAAAGCAACCTGGTCTTTTCCTCCCTGACTTTGGGTCTGGCAGATGAACGCACAGATGAGCTGGCAGCCCGTTTGATAACATGGCAATGGCTGGATGGAGGCTGGAACTGTGATAAACGTCCCGAAGTGAATATTTCCTCCTTTATGGAAAGCCTCATCCCCCTGCGCGCCCTGGCGTTGTATGCAAAAATTAGGGGAGATGCACGCGCCAGGAGTACCTGCGAACGAGCTGCCGAGATCTTTTTGAAACGCAATTTATATCTGCGCATAAGTGATGGAAAAATTATGGACAGGCACTTTGTAGCGCTGCATTATCCATGTTACTGGCATTACGATATCCTGTTTGCACTTAAAGTGATGGTGGAAGCGGGTTTTATCAGCGACCCGCGCTGCCAGCCCGCCCTGGATCTGCTCGAGTCCCGCCGCCTGCCAGATGGAGGTTTCCCGGCAGATGCAACTTACTACCATCTGACGCGACCTGATATCAGCAATTATTCGCCAGTGAGTTGGGGTGGTGTCAGTAAAAAGAAGGCTAACCCGTTTGTTACTGTGGATGCTCTGGCGGTCCTGTGGGCAGCAGGAAGGTTATCCTGATCATAGAATCGAGTCTTCCTGTCTGAACCCGATCAGTGGCTGAAAACCATGACCCACCCCTACTTATAAGATATAATCCCTCTGCAAAAGGAGGCAAACCATGACCGAGTTCAAACCCTTAAACTGGCAACCCGTACCCGGGATCGGATATACCGTTGTCCGCCGATCAGATGGCGGCATGCACTACACATTTACAGATCTTTCCGAAACCACGGTCCAACACTGGCAGGAGTTTTCGCATCAACATCTGTTGGATGCCGACCGCCTGACCCGCAACCTGTACGATCTGCGCCAGGTTCAGCAAGTATCCCAGTCAGCCATCAATACCGCCATTGAAGTCAATAGCGACCCATCTGCGCGCAAGATCCGCCTGGCTGTTTTAGTTGCAAACACAGAAGTAGCTGACGCCATCCGCAAGATCGCGGCGCTGGCATTAACCCCCGCCTCAGCTGCCATCAAGATCTTCACGGATTTGGACGAAGCTGAAGCCTGGCTCAGCCGACCTATGGACCAGATGGTCTGACCTTTAATCCATGCTTCCATTAATAATTGGAAATCAAACCCTTGCATGGGGCAGGCGTACCTATGTGATGGGTATCTTGAACCTGACGCCGGACAGCTTTTCTGGTGATGGCCTGTTATCTGCATCCACAAGTTTGGATGAAGCCTTGCAGCAGGCTCACAGTTTCATTGGATCAGGTGTGGACATATTGGATGTGGGTGGAGAAAGCACCCGACCCGGCTCCCAGCCTGTTGATCCACAGACCGAAAGTCAGCGCGTAATCCCCATTATTCAACAAATAGCGTCTGAATTTCCGGAAATGCTTATCTCCGTGGATACCTATAAAGCCTCCGTGGCAGAAAAAGCCCTCCAGGCAGGTGCCCGTATCGTAAATGATGTCTGGGGCTTGCGGGCTGATCCGGATCTGGCAGGGGTGGTTTCCCGTTACAAGGCTCCGATCATCCTGATGCATAATCGTAGTAAACCTGCCAATGCTGAGGTTCAAGCAAATTTAGGCGGGCGATACATAGGTATGCAATACACGAACCTGCTCGAAGATGTAAAAAATGAACTCCTCGAGAGTGTCAACCTGGCACTTTCAGCAGGTATTCCATCTGAAAACATCATCCTGGATCCCGGTATTGGTTTTGGAAAAACCGTGGAACAAAACCTGGAACTTCTCAACCATCTGGAAGAGATCAGGCAGCTTGGTTACCCGGTTCTCCTGGGTCCTTCCCGTAAATCCTTTATCGGTTATACGCTCGACCTGCCACCCGACCAACGCCTGGAGGGCACGGCTGCGGCAGTTTCGGTCGGGATCGTACGCGGTGCCGATATCATCCGGGTGCATGATGTGGAATTTATGTCCCGGGTGGCACGTATGACCGATGCCATCATTGGAAAGCATTAGCGTGTGGATGAATTTGCCCTTGATCTTCTAAGAAGCGGGATACTGGCTGTAAAAGAAGGGGATATCCATACAGCCTGCCGCCGTTTTGAACGTGTCATCGACCTGGCAGAGGATCATACCCTTTTGGCGGACGCCTGGTTTTGGATGAGCGAAATCAGCCATGATCTGTCTGAGAAACGCAACCAATTAGAGAATGCCCTGGCTCATGATCTTCAGCATGTCCAGGCTCGCCGGTCGCTGGCGATACTGGATGGAAAGCTCAAACCCAATGAGATCATTGACCCGGAAAACCTGCCTCAATCTCCGGCAGGTTTTCTACAAAATTCTGGATCAGAACGCTTCACCTGCCCAAAATGTGGTGGAAAAATGACCTTTTCATAATCTTTCGGTAACCGGATCCCATGCCAGCTACTCCAACCATCATTCAGCAAAGGCGCGCAAGGCGCCAACATGCACAACGAAGTTTCACAGGGCTTCTTTTGCGTTTAAGCCTGGGGATCGGTATCCTGATTGGCACATTGCTAATGCTAGCCATGTTGGCAGGTGCCTGGTATTACGTCCAACTGAGGCGCGACCTGCCTTCTGTCCAATCGCTACCCTTATTGCTTGACCCGGTTGATGGACAACTCATGCAACCCACACGCCTGTACGACCGAACGGGACAGCAGCTATTGCGTTCGATCGCACCGGACGATGCCAACCGCTCCTTCCTGAAATATGAAAACATCCCCCAGGACCTGGTCAATGCCACACTTACGTTGGCTGACCCGGGTTTTTGGGATCACGCCGGTTATTCGCTGGATGGCTGGCAGGATCCCGAAAGGCATCCCACCCTGGCGCAAAAATTGGTGTCGGATCTATTGCTGTTTGATGAACCCAAATCCATCCAACGTGCCATTCGCGAGCGCTTACTTGCAGGTCAAATTACCGCTGAATTTGGGCGTCAACAGGTTATTGAATGGTACCTGAACAGCGCCAATTTCGGACACGAGTCCTATGGTATTGAAGCTGCTGCACAATTCTACTTCGGCAGATCCGCATCTGATCTTGACCTCAGCCAGGCAGCCATGTTGGCAGCCGTCAGCCAGGCTCCCGCTTTGAATCCGGTTGATTCCCCCCAGGCAGCCGAGCAACGCCGCCTTGAGACTTTGCAGATCATGCTGGCATTCAACCTAGTAGATGCAAACCAGATGGCACTGGCTGGGACTACTCCACCAGCAATCACTCCTGCAAAGCTCACAAGAACTGATATTGCCCCGGCTTTCACCAACCTGGCACTGGCACAATTGGGAGAACTGTTCAACCGTGACCGAATCGAACGCGGGGGGTTGATCATCCTAACCACACTGGATCATGACCTGCAAGTCCAGGCTGATTGTAGTTTGCAGACTCAGCTATTCCGTATGGGAGAACAGGTCGAACCCCTGGTCAATGATTGCCCGGCTTCCAATTTACTTCCGCCACTTCAATCTGGAGCATTATCTGGAGAGGTTTCCGCCAGCGCAATGATCCTGGACACAAAGAAAGGCCAGATCCTGGCTGTAGCCGGACAAGGTGGTGTGATTCATCCAGCCGGAACCCTTTTAAGCCCTTTCATTTACCTGACGGGATTTACACGCGGTTTGAGCCCGGCTTCCCTGGGTTGGGATATACCAGGTGAGCTGCCAGAGCTTGACCAGATCTATCTGGGACCTGTCAGTTTGCGTACCGCCCTGGTTAATGATTATCTGGGACCCGCCTATCAGGTGGAAGCCCAGATGGGAGCTGATAACATCTGGAATATTGCCCGATCTTTTGGGTTGCAGGGGTCTTCCAATAGCCTGCTGGATGCAGATATGGATGTATCCATGCAGAATATCGCTGGAGCCTATGCAACTTTTGCCAACCAGGGGATCCTGACCGGGCAGGTTTTTCGGTCCGGAAAACCGCAACCTTACACCATGCTTAAACTAACCAGTGTTGATAATGCGCTGTGGGGGGATTGGTCCTTTCCAAACCGGCAGGCAGTCGTCAGCCCAGCCCTGGCTTTCCTGATTAATGATATTTTAAGTGATGAAAATGTCCGTAATTTTAGTCCCTCACAACCCAATCCTTTTGGGATCGGACGTCCAGCAGCCTTCAAACTCGGGCAAACCCTGGACGACAGCGCAACCTGGGTCGTTGGGTATACACCACAGATGTTGGCGCTGGTCTGGATGGGAGACACTGACACAAGTTCCACCTACAACTCCCCAGTTCCGGCTGCCGGACTCTGGCGTGCCTTGATGCAATACAGCCTGCGGGATATGCCTACCGAGGATTGGGCTGTCCCGCCCGACATACTCCAACTAAATGTCTGCGACCCTTCCGGAATGCTGCCCAGCCCGGCTTGCCCAAACATTGTCAATGAGGTCTTCCTGTCTGGCAGCCAGCCTTTCAATAGCGATACACTCTACCAGGTATTCCAGGTGAACAAGGAGACTGGTTTTCTAGCCACGGTATTCACTCCATCCGAATTGGTCACAAATCGAGTTTTCATGAATGTACCGCCAATGGCGCAATCCTGGGCTTTGTCTGCAGGTATCCAGACGCCTCCCACCCAGTACGATACCATCTTGCAGCCTTCCCCACTGGCAGACGTACATATCAGCTCACCCGGGTTATTTGCTGATGTGCGTGGAAATATCCGGATCACCGGTAGTGCGGCTGGAGCAGATTTTTCATATTACAGGCTGGAATACGGACATGGGTTGGATCCACAAGCCTGGATACAGATCGGGAAGGATGTAAGCAACCCTGTGGAAGAAGGATTGCTGGCAACCTGGGATTCAAGTGAAGTTAATGGATTGGTTGCCCTGCGTCTGCTGGTTGTTGGAGCTGATCAGAGCGTCCGGATGGCAGTCAGTCAACTGGCAGTGGATAACACCTCTCCGGAGATCAGTGTGATCACCCCACAGATCGGGCAGGAGTTCAGCATATCGCAAGAGCAAGGACTCGTTTTTGAGGTCCAGGTCAGCGATTCATACCTTGCAAACGTAAAGATGTATGTGGATAATGACCTGCTGGCGGATTTCAGCAATGCACCTTTCAGCCTGGTTTGGCAGGCTCGCCAGGGTGGACATTATCTGCGGGTACTTGCCACAGATCGGGCTGGCAACCAGTCTGAAGAAAAAATTCTTTTTTCAGTGAAACGTTAGAATTACAAAGGGAATCCCTGCTAAAATCACTCCTGCCTCATCCACCTTTTAACAGCCTCAGCAGGGTATACATGCTTTTGAAAGGCAGCCAGTAATTCATCCGGGCTGGCAGCACACACCAGGCTATTGCGGTGTTCGGGGAAAATGAATTTCTCTTTTTCAGCATATTCGATAAATATCAACAGAGATCTGAAATAATCCCGAATGTTTAACAAGCCAACCGGTTTGGCGTGTTCACCGATCTGAGCCCAGGTCAGGGTCTCAAATAGCTCATCCAGGGTGCCAAAACCACCTGGCAAGGCTATATACCCATCGGAAAGTTCATACATACGCGCTTTGCGCTCATGGATGGTCTTGGTAACATCCAGTTGGGTTAAGCCCGGGTGTGCCAGGCTGGGTGTGTTCATACTGGTCACGATCACGCCGATCGCCTCCCCCCCACCTGCCAAGGCACCATCTGCAACCCGACCCATCAACCCCGTTTTGCCGCCCCCATAGATCAAACTCAAGCCATGCCTCGCCAGGGTCAGCCCCATCTGGTAGGCTCCTTCGAGATAATCATGGTGTACATCATCCGACGAACCGCAATAGACACATACTGCTTTCATAGACCACCTCTCGAGTTACAATTTATAAAATAGTATACCCGAGAAAAATGTGGTAAGGTTGAAGGAAAAGATCCCAACCAGGAAACCCTCATAAAAATACCTCAATTATGTAATTTATGTAAATTCAGGTTAGAATCACATTAGACTAAGCTCCAGATGCTTGACTACTCACATTGGCGCGGCATAGAATAGTGTATATTCAACGCTTATAATTGGTCGATGGGGTTGTGCACTTACACTCTCACTGTACCCCCGAATTACAAATGAGAGACTGACCTGGAAAGATGGAATCATGGAATATAAGGATTATTACAAAACTTTAGGTGTGGATCGCAAAGCCAGCGCCGATGAGATCAAAAAAGCTTATCGTAAATTAGCCATGCAATACCATCCCGACCGGAACCCGGATGATAAGAAAGCCGAAGAACGCTTTAAAGAATTTAATGAAGCCTACCAGGTCTTGAGTGATGAGAAGAAACGTGCCCGATACGACCAGTTGGGTTCATCCTATTCTGATTGGCAGGGACGAGGCGCTCCTGGTAATTTTAACTGGGATGACTGGGTTTCTCAACAGGGAGGCCAGGGCCGGCAAGGTGGTTCCACGCAGGTAAATATTGATGAACTGTTTGGAGGTGGAACGTTCTCCGATTTTTTCAGTTCCATCTTTGGGGGCGGTGGGGCAAGGCAGGCGCGCCCCCGTCAACGCATGGCACCCCGCTACCAGCAGTCTGTTGGCATTAGCCTGCAAGAAGCCTATCATGGCGCCAAGCGCCAGATGCAAGTCGGGGATCGTCTTAAGGAAGTATCGCTGCCTGCAGGTGCCAGAACCGGCACGAAAGTCCGCGTGACAGGCGCCGGACCCGTTGGACCAGATGGGCAAGCTTCGGATATCTATCTGCTGGTAGAAGTGGCAGATGACCCTTCTTATGTACGGAAGGGCAACGATCTGCACACCCAGGCGAAAATTGATGTTTTTGTGGCAATGCTTGGTGGTGTAGTCCAGGTGGATACTCTGTCTGGAAAAGTTGTCCTGACCATTCCTCCCGGAACACAGCCAGACCAAGTTTTCCGGGTTGCCGGACGTGGTATGCCCCTATTAAAAGATCCGCAGGTCAAGGGTGATCTTTTCGTCCGTATCAAAGTGCAAATCCCCCGGCAGTTAACAACCAAACAAAAAAAATTATTGGAAGAAGCTGCACAAACCAAATAAAGGCAAACAGCACTTCCCCTGGAGATATCGAATGAATAAGAAAATTACAATTACCCTGTTGATCAGCATCTTGATCCTATCCATGGTAGCCTGCCAGGCAACCAGTCTCATACCGACCCAAATAACCAATTTATCCTCTGCCGCAACACAGGGTGCACAGGCAGTCACAGTTCCCAGTCTGTTTGGCGGGCAGGATCAGTTCATCTCTATTTATAAAAATGTCAGTCCGGGAGTTGTTTCGATCAAGATATTCGATGTCAATGGAAATGAGCTTGGACTGGGATCTGGATGGGTTTACAGCAGTGAGGGTTACATTGTTACCAACAATCATGTTGTAGATGGAGCTGCCAAATTGGAAGTGGATTTTACTTCCGGTTTTAAAACTTATGGAGAGGTGATCGGCACTGACCCCCATGCCGACCTGGCAGTCATTAAGGTAAAAGCACCAGCAGATGAATTGACCCCGCTTATTTTGGGTGATTCCAATTTGCTCAGTGTCGGTCAGATCGTTGTGGCAATAGGCAATCCTTTTGGATTGGACAGCACCATGACAACCGGCATCGTTTCTGCCCTGGGTCGCGCCATGCCTTCCGGTCAATCCAGCGCACCCGGTGGAGGCTTCTTCTCTGCCAGTGATATCATCCAGACCGATGCAGCTCTCAACCCAGGCAATTCAGGTGGTCCATTATTAAACCTGGATGGTGAAGTAGTGGGTGTCAACCAGGCGATCCGCACCACAGGCAGCACCACCAATGGTGAACCTGTAAATTCGGGTATCGGGTTCGCTATTTCTGTCAATATTGTCAAACGTGTTGTTCCCAGCCTGATCTCAGATGGCAAATATGAGTATCCTTATCTCGGAATTTCAACCGTGGATGTTTTTGACCAGATGCCTTTGGATGAGATAACCAAACTTGGGCTGACCCAATTCACAGGTGCTTATGTTACCTCGGTAACTCCAGACAGTCCGGCCTCCAAGGCAGGTGTGATCCCAAGTAATTCCAGTACTGATATGGCTGAAGTTCAATCAGGCGGCGACCTGATCATCGCCATTGATGAGCAACCAGTCCTTCGTTTTGACGACCTGATCAGTTACCTTTATACCAGGAAATCCCCCGGAGACACGGTTGTTATCACAGTCTTGCGCGGCACCGAAAAGGTGAAACTTAACCTGACACTTGGAACCCGTCCTTAAACTTATTTCCGCGCCTGACATGAATTTCACAGCTTCTGTGGCCTCCAACTTTATGAGGTTGTGGAAGCTGTTTTGAAAATTTCTTAATACAAAAAACCATAGGAGGTTCACATGTTAACCGATCGTGATATCCACGAATTACTTAATTATTCCAGTTCAGGTGCCATGCTCAGTGTTTACTTAAACACCTCCCCATCTGAAGGTGGCAGTGATGCCCAAAGGCTTCAATTGCGGATGCTGCTGGAGAATGTTGACCAACCCGATGACCAGGTTGCTGTCTTGAAACACTTTGAACAACTCAGGGACGCCAAAGGACGCGGATTGGCCATGTTCTCGTATGCTGCTGAAGATTTTTTCAGGGGGTATACCCTGGCGGTGCCGGTGCGCAGCCGTGTATTTGTGGGAGAACACCCATATGTAAAACCACTGGCAGATCTATTGGATAATTACGGAAATTATGGGGTAGCACTGGTGGACAAACAGGGAGCACGCCTGTTCCACTTTCACCTGGGAGAGTTGATCGAGCAGGAAGGTATCTTGGGCGATGCAGTACGTCAGACACACGTTAAAGGCGCATCCAGCAACTCCGGTGGGCGAGGTGGTGTATCCGGTCAGTCACACTTCAACGAAGAGGTCATTGCGCGAAACCTGCGCGAAACTGCTGATTTTTCAGCCAGATTCTTTGATGAGGTGCATGCCCGGCGCATCCTGATCGGAGGCACCGATGAGACTACTGCCCAATTTCGCCAGTATTTACCAAAATCCTGGCAGAGCCTGGTGGTAGGAACCTTCCCCGTGAGCATGAGTGCCTCGCATAGCGATGTACTGACACGCGCCATGCAGATCGGTCAATTGGCGGAGCAGCAGCGCGAGACTGCCCTGGTGGAGAGAATGTTGACTGCAGCAGCCAAGGGACAGGATGGCGCAGTGGGATTGGACACCACGCTTGAGGCTGTCCAGGCTGGCCGGGTTCAGACATTGATCGTACAGGAGGGGCTGCGCCTGCCAGCATACCAATGCCAAGGTTGTGACCATCTGCTGACAAGATCAATGAACACCTGCCTATTCTGTGGGAAAAGTTTTGTGAAAATCGACGATGCAGTTGAACTGGCTGTCCGTAAGGTGATGCAGACGGGTGGGGAGGTCGAGATCGTGCGCGACAACCCGGCTCTGCAGGAGGTGGGCATCGGCGCACTGCTCAGGTATTAAGGTTGGTTACCGATTTATCAAGAAAAAGAGCAGGTTGCTTAATCTGACCAACCAGCTCATATTTTATGCAAATCTATCTTCTTTCCAGACGTCAGCGCTATTGCTGTAGCCGGCTTTCTCCCAGAAACCTTGCCGGTCGCGGTTCATGAATTCCAGGCCGCGCAACCATTTGGCACCTTTCCACAGGTAGGGAGAGGCTAATTCGGGACGTTTGGGGATGGCACCGATCACGCCGCGCAAAGGGAAACCATGCTCGAGGGTAATGGGTTCGCCATTGAGGTGGGTTGCCAGCAGGAAGTTATCCTGCATTACAACTTCGAGCGGAAGATTGACCGTGTATCCATGTTCGGCATGCTGCATGACATGGGTAGCGTCCGGCAAGGGAGTGATCAAACCAGCCTCGATCAGCGATCGCACGGAGACTCCCTCCCAGAGGGTATCAACCTTGCTCCAACGTGTTACGCAGTGGATGTCCATGTTGACCTGGGTGCGCGGCAACTGGTTGAAATCTTCCCAATCCCAGCTGACCCGTTTTTCGACCTGCCCCCAGACAAGCAGATCCCAGGTGGATGGATGAAATTTGGGTACATCCCCGTAGTGCAAAACTGGAAACTTGACGGTCAGGGATTGCCCGGGTGGCAGGCGACCTTCCGAACGGATGCGCTCTTCTTCGATTCGGCGGTCGAGGTTTTCCTGGGAGGATGGATGCGGAGTACTCATATCTTAATTATACTTTATTGGCTGGCTGGTTGCCATTTATCCGGGCAGGACTTTCCTCTGCCAAGTGCACGCAGAGCTAAAAGCCGCAAAAGATCCGCGGGACTTTTAGCTGTCATGGTATGGCATGCACGCCTTAAAAAAAATTCGACCTCATTCAACCGAATACTGCTTAATCCACGAACAGGTTGTTATAATCCCGCAATTGATCGTGGATCGCCTGTTCCAATTGCTGGTCGGTGATGAGACTAAGTTCAACCAGGATCTCTCCCAATCGTTTGGGTTGTTCAGCAGCTGCTGTTTTTTGTTGTTCTGCCAGTGCAAGTTCCAGTTGCTGCGATGTAATGAATTGGGCATTGATAAGATATTTTCCCAAGCGTGAAATACCCTCCTGTTCAACGGTTGATTCCTGCGTGAGCACTGCCAGCACTTCCTGGCGCACTTTTTCCTTTCGAGCCTGGTCCAGTAAATTTTGGGCTTGAGCATTCTCCGGGTTGATCGCCAGGACACGCTTGAGGCAGTCGATGCTTTGGTCCGTGGTGGGTACGACCGAAGCCAGTGACAGCCAGGCTCGTTCATGGCGTGGGTTGATCTGGATGACCTGCACCAGCAGGCTCTGTGCCTCAGACAATTGCCCGTCTTGATGGGCGGTCAGTGCCCGGGTATAGATCGCCTCAGGATCCATGATCCTATCTGCCCTTCTTTATGCGGGGGAGTGTTTGTGTTAAGCACATTTCAGAATTATACTTGATATGCTGACCTCTCTCGCCTCGAATCAATACTACAATTATACCCGCAAGATGGGAGCCCCACTTGCCCCCAAATACTTGAGGTAACACGATCAAATCATGAAAGGAACCTGCCATGCAAAATGAACTGACCCAGCCCGGACCCCTGCTGCAACCTGACGGAGGACTGGCGAATGTTGGCTGGGCGCGCCAGCCCCTGCTGGATTGCAACCTGGAAGCCGCCCGCTTCTATGCTTTTCGCGCCCTGCAACGCTTCCGCATCAAGCGCTGGGACTATTACGCGGTGTTTACACCGGAGAATTTCTTCTCAGCCACCATCGCAGACCTGGGTTATGCCGGTAACATTTTTGTGTATCACATGAACTTTGAGAGCGGAGACCTGCATGAGGAAGGTCAGGTCATCCCGCTTGGCAAGGGCATCACACTGCCGCGCAACAGCACGCAGGGTGACAGTCACTTCGAGAACAAGCAGGTCCGGCTGGACTTTTCTTTGAAACCCTCCCGGCGCCACCTGTCGGTCTCCTGGCCGGGCTTCCACGATGGCAAGGGTATATCAGCTGAGATCGACCTGGCTACAAAACCGGAAGACGAGTCGATGAATATCGTCATCCCCATCAAAGAGAAGCGTTTTTACTACAACCGCAAGATCAACTGCATGCCCGCCAGCGGATCGATCACGTATGGGGAAAGCAGTGAGCAGCTTGACCCGGCGACCTGCCTGGGGTCGCTGGACTGGGGTCGTGGGGTGTGGGCTTACAAATCTTTCTGGAACTGGGCTTCCGCTTCCGGTTTCCTGCCGGACGGGCGCAGCCTTGGCTTGAACCTGGGCATGGGCTTCGGTGACCTGAGCCGTGCCGGGGAGAACGCCATCATCCTGGATCGGCGCATCCACAAGCTGGAAAAGGTCAGTTTCGATTATGTCTCCGGGGACTATATGCGCCCCTGGCATTTCACGGACAGCGAAGACCGCCTGGACCTGACCTTTACGCCTTTCAAGGACCGCACTGCCACCACCAACCTGGGGGTCATCACCAGCCAGGTACACCAGATGTTCGGGCACTATTCTGGCACAGTGGTGGCGGATGATGGCGAGCGCATCGAGCTGCGCAGGTTGGTGGGGTTTGCGGAGGAGCACCATGCCAAATGGTGAGATCGGTGGGTGAACTGACAACCCATAATAGAATTCATTTAGGAGATTCTTGAATGGCACAAAATACATCGCCGCAAATTGAAAAAGAACCACCCTCATCATTCTTCGGTCGTTCACGTTGGCTGGTATCTATTACAGTTTTGGTGATCTTAGTACTCGGTCTAGGCTTCCGGCTGATGAGATTCGACAACCCACCCCTGGATGTTCATGGCTGGCGTTGGCTACGATCAGCGATTACAGCTCGTGGTTTTTATTATGAACTGAGTCCAAATTCAGATCCTGAGATAAAGCAACAAGCGATCCTGATCTCGGCTGCATTCCCATATTCGGAACCTCCAATCATGGAAGGTATTGTTGCCCTTAGTTATGTTGTTGCAGGTGGAGAGCAACTCTGGTTCTCACTTATCTGGACATCTCTATTCTGGACGATTGGAGGGCTGGCTCTTTTCCTCCTGGCGAAGAAAATTACATCCATAGATGGAGCAGTAGTGGCACTTGCATATTTCATGTTATTACCTTTTGGGAATACTGAGACGCGCGCCTTTCTCCCCGAACCTCTAATGGTGATGTTCATTTTCCTGGCGTTATATTCTTCTTATCGCTGGGCGGAGAGCTTATCGTGGAAATGGTCAATTGCCACTGGTTTACTGGCTGGATTGGCCATCCTGACTAAAATCTTTGCTGTTTTTCCACTTGTACCTGCAATTTTCCTGATTTGCCTGGGATCGTTCGGTCTCCGACGATTGATAAAAAATCCTCAAGCTTGGTTGGTATTGATCCTGTCAATCCTAATTCCTGCATCCTATTATGTCTTTCCTGATATTCAAGCTGGAAGTAATTACCTGAGTACCTGGTCACTCCCATTCTTGCATCGTTTGTTGGATATCACCTTCTACATTGGTTGGCTTCACATGATCAACGCGAATTTCAATCTTGCAATTGTCCTCATCGGCATTGCATCGATTTCATTATTGGAAAGGCGCGGTCGCTGGCTTGTTCTGGGTCTTTGGATCGGATATGTTTTATTAGGTCTGTCGTTTCCCACACTCATCGCGTCTCATATTTATTATGACCTGCCATTAGTTGGGATAACGGCAATATCGCTTGCTCCTCTTGGTATGCTCCTGCTTTCCAAGATAGCGAAACAAGGTTTTTTCTGGCAGGCTCTCTTTATCAGTGCTGCTTTGATAGCCATCGGCTACTCAGTCTTCATGTCCCGTAAAGCAATTGTTGCTTACGACTTCAGAAAGGAACCTCAAAAATGGGAGGAGTTGGGAGCATTGTTACCAGGTCGGGTCATTGGCCTGACAGATGATTACAACATGCGTCTGGCTTATTTCGGGAACAAAGTCATCACAGGTTTCATGCATTACTATGATTGGGCAATGGTTGAAATGTCAGGAAAAGAATTCGATGTAAATTCACCAAATCAGGAATTTTTCCAGAGTAAAGTGAAAGATTATGATTATTTCGTTGTCACGCTTTTAAGAGAGTTCGAGTTGCAACCTTACTTAAAGGACATCTTGTATGATCAATACCCAATCTTCATCCAGAGTGATTGGTATGTAGTCTTTGACTTGCGCCATCCATTAATAAGTACTCCATGATCGATTTTGGTGCTTCAGTCGATTTCCAGAAATTATCTTCAAAATTCTATCCTTGGGCAGCGAAACGTAAATAAAGAATCACGGAGTGTAAAATGGAAATTACTCACCTTCATCCGATCCTTCTGATCATTCTTGTCATCCTCCTGGTGCTGATCCGGTATGGGTTTGAAAAAATGGGTTCGCACATATTCAGGTCATTACCCATTGAGCGGACAAGTGTTCAGATTTTTACAAGAGCTCTTATTCTCATATTTTTCAATATGGCTGTTTTGGCTCTTTTTGGCTTGCTCAAGGGTGAACTGTTCGCCTTTGCAGAGCCCGGCACTGGGATGGTTATCCTCGCTGTCGGTCTTGGGTTTGCCATTATCGTGGCTCTACTTTCGCTTCTCGCAATTAAAGCCGGATTCGGCGGTGGTTATAGTTCTTTGGCATCAGTATCCTCGTTCGACAAAAGTCTCACCCTGGCAACATTTATTCTTCTTGCTGGTCTAAGTGAAGATATCTTCTTTATCGGTTTTGCGCAAAATGTCCTGACACCATCTTTAGGCTGGGGCGCGATCATGGTATATCTTGTGCTTTTTATTGCCTATCATTATGCCAATGTCATCAGCGGGGTAGAGAAGAAGGAAGAATTCTTGGGAACGCTTCCAGTTAGATTGATGGTTTCTCTACTGCTGTCCATAAGTTTTTATTTGACCGGCACACTTGTGTACGGGGTGATTGTTCATAATCTTGTTGATTCGTTGAGCTATGTTGCGCTGTTGTATGCGGTCAGCCGAACTCCTGCGCCGACCTCTCCCGCGTGATCGATGGTTATTGTGCTGCCCAACACAGGCACCAGTCGGACAGCAGCTCTACCGCTCGCACCCAAACGCACTTAGCTGGAAATGATGCATAATTAAGGAGGCATCTCGTCAATCCCGCCGCTGCTGCTGAGACCATCCACAGAACCTGACCAATTCTCAATTGTTTTGGGAGATATCCGACCTCTTTCCCCAACAATCTCCCCCATTTCCCTATTGGTAATCCTCCCAAAATTTGATACAATTCGGATAATCGTTATGCAATTAAAAAATCCATCCCTTCGGAGGAAAATCAATGCCTGATCATATTTGCTCTGTCTGCAAGCAGCCGGCTGAAAATAGAATTAAAACACGCTGGTTCTGCCAGGAACATTTTAATTCAGCCACTCATCAGCGTCCGCATACCTGGCGAAGCTTTACGCTGCTGATCCTGGCGCAGATCGTATTTGTAGGAGCGGTCTACCTGCTGGACGCGGGCATAAAACCTGTCCTGGCAGGCTCGGCTCTGGTCTGGGCTGGTGTCTTGATGGCACTGGTTCCAGCCGCCATCTGGATGGTTTTCTTCTATATCCAGGATCGCATCGAGCCGGAACCCAAAGGCTACATCCTGGCTGTTTTCCTGCTGGGCGGGCTGCTGGCAGCCGCGCTTGGCACCCCCTTGCTGGAGAATATTTTTCATATCTCCAAATGGATCCATGCAGATACAGCCGCCACCATCATTGGCAGCATCCTGGTGGTGGGTTTTTCCCAGGAATTCTTAAAATATGCCGCCGTCCGCTACAGCGTCTATCGTTCCACAGAATTCGATGAAGCCACAGACGGTGTCATCTACGCCACCGCCGCAGGTCTGGGCTATGCCACCCTGCTCAACATTCAATTTGTCATATCAAATGGAGGCGTGGACCTTGGGGCGAGTGTCATCCACATGGCAGTGGTTTCCCTGGCGCATGCCAGTTTCGCCGCCATCACAGGTTACTTCCTGGGACGGGCTAAATTTGAACAGGAGCCTTTGTGGTGGATGCCGCTCGGGCTGACATTGGCAGCCACGGTCAATGGGCTTTTCAACTGGTTGCGCGGCAGCGTCGTCCAAACCGGGATCAGCCTGACCAGCGCTTCCAGCAATCCCTGGATGGGACTGATCGTGGCAGCCGCCCTCGCCATCATCACAACTGGGATCATCCTGTGGCTGGTACGCCGTGATATCCGCTCGGCGTTGGCCTCAGAGACCGGGAGGTTGGCATGACAGAATCTACTAGCAATTCCAATACCTTATCACTGGGTGACCGCTTCTCGGACGTGGTGGTGGTTGCCATCGCACTCATAGCCTTGCTGGCTGGTTGGTTCTATAAATCCAGCGTCGAAAATCGCAGTGTCGTGCTGCAAACTTCAGCCATCTCTGCGCTAACTCCACAAGGTTGGCATACGCTTGAACCGCAGGGCAATGAAGTCCTGCATGTCAGCGATCCGCTCTCGACCGGCTTCGGTACAACCTACAGTGTTCAGTACATCCCGATCGAAGCAGGTTCGGCGGTTGGGCAGGCAGCCAGCCTGTTAACCTTGCAGCGCGGACAGCATTTGACTGCCTACCGGGTGCTTGAACAAAAAAAGGTCACGGTTTACGGAAAACCAGCCTACGAAGTGAGTTATGTCTTCGTTGAGACCGATCCCAACCTGACCCGCAACGAATTTCCCAACATCGTTCTTGGGTTGGATTATATCTATCTAACCGCAGACCATGCCATTGTGGTCACCTACTGGGCTGACCAACAAAACTTCGAGTATGATCTCGGACGTTTTCAACTCTTTCTGAAATCCCTCAAGTTTTAATGGAGACCAACATGAAACTGAGAAAATTCAATCGTATTCTGGTTATGGCGATCGTGCTGGTATTGGTTTCCCTGGCATGTGGCACTTCCAACCCGCCCGTTCAGACCCAGGCACCACAGATCCAGCCAACCCCGACCAACCAGGAACCTCCCAAACCTGTTGACAATACCCCGGTAGGTGGCAGCCGGACAGACCTGATCGCAGCCACTGTTCAGATCTATGGTCTTGTCACAATGAATGGTCAATTATCCCCGGTCTATTCAGGCTCGGGTACCATCATCAGCGCTAGCGGGCTCATCCTGACCAATGCCCACGTAGCCAGTCCAGCTTCACAGGGCGACATCAATGATGAACCGGATGCCCTGGCTATCGGTGTGATGGAAAAGGAAGATAAACCTCCTGTCTTTTTATATTATGCCAATGTTCTGGCAGTGGACGGTTACCTGGACCTGGCAGTTATTCAGATAACATCCACCATGGACGGCGCTTATGTTGACCCGGATAGCCTGAACCTGCCATACGTTCAATTGGGCAATTCAGACGACCTGCATGTCGGTGATCACATCGATATATTTGGATTCCCCGGAATTGGCGGCGATACCATCACATTTACGGATGGCAATGTATCCGGCTTCACTTCCGAAGATGGCATAGGTGACCGGGCCTGGATCAAGACCGACGCAACCTTCGCCGGTGGAAATTCAGGAGGTCTGGCTGCCAACGATGCCGGTTATATTATCGGTGTCCCGACCATCGCCAGCTCAGGATCAGAAGGAAACATCACGGACTGCCGCGTCGTTCAAGATACCAATGGAGACGGGCAGTTGGATTCCGGAGACACCTGCATCCCCATTGGCGGCTTCATCAACGGGCTGCGCCCTGTCAATCTAGCCATACCTTTGATCAAAGCCGCTCAAGCGGGGCAGCAGTACGCCAGTCCCTTTGGCGGTTCCGATCAACCGACTTCGGATGGCAGCGGCAGGGAATCCTTCAGCCAGATCACATGGTACACCGGCTCGGGTGGAGCAGATTGCGAGACGGTCAGCCAGGTCAACTCATTCCCTTCCGGTACCTATTCAATGGCGGCTGCCTTTGATTTCAGCGGCATGACGGATGGCGAACCCTGGGCAGAAGAGTGGACTGTGGATGGCGACGTTTTGTACAGCAGTGATTATGTCTGGAACCTGGGTCGTCGGGGCACAACATACAGTTGTTTATACAATGAAACCCAACCCATGCCGGATGGCAACTATCATGTTGAGTTTTATGCCGGGCAGAATTATGACCGGCTGACCCAGGGAGATGTCACCGTTGGCGGAGGTGGAGGCAGCAACCCCAACCCGAATGTTGACCGGGGTGTGGTGACAGTATTTGGCCAGGTTTACGACGTCAACAGCAATAATCCGCTGCCCGATGCAGAGGTCTATGTGCTGAACCCGGGAACAACCTATGCCCAATGGAAATCCAATAATTATGCTGATGAAGATATTTTTTCATTCACCACATCCGACAACCAGGGTAATTACACCATGCCTGATAAATTGGCTCTCAATATAGGCTATACATTCGTCGTCTATAAGGAAGGATATACGATCACTTTTGGTGATGACCTGGTCTGGACAGATCAGGACCCGCTGGATTACCAGATGGATATATCCTTGTCCAACTGAGTCACAAGTCGGAGTCCCACTTCAATAAATACAAGAAACGCCCGAACGGATTCGGGCGTTTCTTATTCTTGAACTAAATATCTTACAAAATATGGGAAGACAAGGAAGATTATCTTTTATCAATTAATATTAATGCCATTTGAAACGAGATATCTGGTTATTTCAGCATGGTCATGCAGTCCTTCATCCAGAAAAGCTTTATAAACAAAGTACCCGCTGAACTGGGGAGTGCGCCCGGCACTGTTGATCAACGTGCTTTTATATTGGATGATCTGCTGACGCAAATCCGGAGTGAGTACCTTTTTAAAGTGGTGCATGATATGCATCTTTTCCCGGATGACAACTTCATCCAGCCACCAGATATCCACCTTCCAGGGACGACCCCAGTCACCTGAATTGACCCTGAGGTTTAGAAATAATCCACCCGGTATAGTGGGATGGTCTTCATTTTCATAGGTAACTCTCTCAACCCTGGCGCAGCTGGCCATCTGCCCGGCGGCTGCAAAGATGTTTTTAATGCTGGTCATGGGTACATACAAATCCAGATCTGGATACACCATCACATCCAGATAATAGCTTCCCGTAAAAACCACATCACCAAAGGGATGCAAAGATTCCATCAGACGGATGGTCTTCATCAACTCCCCGGCTTCAAGCTGTAACCGGCTGGCACGCTCGAGCAGGTCAGATACCAAGGGCAGGCACCTCCACAATCTGTTGGCGTTCCGGACCAACCGAGGCATAGCGGACACGAACTCCAGCCAGGTCATTTACTTTGCGAATATAGTCCTTTGCCTGCAGGGGTAGATCCTCCCAGCGGCGGATGCTTCCCAGGTCTGCCTGCCAGCCGGGCAGCTCGACATAAACTGGTTCCACACTTCCCAGGTCTGCCTGACCAAAAGGTAAATCCGTCAATATCTTTCCCCCTATACGGTAGGCAGTACAGATGAGCAAGGTCTCAAAACCACTCAGGATGTCCAGTTTTGTAATGACCAATTCGGTCAGACCGTTGATGCGGGCAGCGTACTTCAGCAGGACTCCATCCAGCCAGCCCACGCGGCGTGGTCGACCTGTGGTGGTGCCAAACTCATCCCACGGGTTCGAGCCCGTGCCGCGCAACCGTCCAGCCAGCTCTCCCGCCAACTCTGTTGGGAAAGGTCCGCTGCCAACCCGGGTCTGGAAAGCCTTGGCAACGCCCATCACGCGTGCATTTTGGGCGGCATCCAGACCCAGCCCGAGACCCGTCAATACACCCGGCGCGGTGGTAGCCGAACTGGTTACAAACGGGTAACTGCCGTGGTCGATATCCAAAAGCGTCCCCTGGGCACCTTCCGCCAGAACATTTTTTCCGTCAGCCAGGGCTTGATGCAGTTCGGCAGAAACATCCCAAATATAGTCTGCCAGAACCTCACATTGGGTTTTAAATACAGCCAGGAGCGGGTCAATATCGAGAGGTGGGGCTTTGTACTGGCTTAAGATATGGTTTGCTTTTTCAAAATGAGAGCGCAGAAGGTCCATAAAGTTGGATGCCAGCATATCTCCCATGCGTAAACCACTGCGTGAGGCTTTATCCGTATAAGCCGGACCAATACCCCGTCCTGTAGTGCCCAGGTTATCCTTGCCACGGGCGGCATCCAAGGCTTTGTCCAATGCCTGGTGAGCGGGGGTGATCAGGTGGGCGGCATGTGAAATGTGCAGACGTTGCGGTGTGATTGTGATCTCGGCAGCCCGCAGCAACTCCATCTCTTCCAGGAGGGATCTGGGATTAATGACCATACCATTCCCCAGCATGGCAATGGTATTTGCATGAATGATCCCGGAGGGCAGCAGGTGCAGCTTGTAGATCCGACTGCCGATGGTGACGGTGTGACCGGCATTGTCGCCACCATTAAAACGGGCAACATAGTCCGATTGACTTGCAAGCCAATCCACCATGCGCCCTTTACCTTCATCACCCCACTGTGCTCCTACAATGATCTGGAGTGCCATAATATCTCCTGATGCCTGATAAGAATAATGAATATGGTTGGAACCTTGTGATCTCCTTCCCGCCAATGATTATATCAGGCAGTGGAAAGCAGGGAATAATAACAGGCGATAGATCAGCTGCCAGAATTGCTCACGACTGGATGATATAATCCAGATGTTGTCATCTTAAGCAGTCGGTCACATGACCTTCTTGTTCAAGAAGACAAAACAGGTGAATTATGAAGAAAAAAATATCGATCAGTATCAGCCTACTGGCAGTAAGTTTCATCCTTCTGCAGGTCTCTTTTGCAGTTCTGGCTGCCCCTGCCCCACAAGTGCAGCAATTTGCCACCCCCACCCCCGGGGCGGATGGCCGCATTATTTATATTGTCAAAGCGAATGATACCTGCAGCCTTATTTCGATCCTGACAGGTGTTTCACAGGATCTTATCCGCCAGATGAATAAACTCGGGGAGAATTGTATAATTTTTGAAGGGCAGGAGCTGGTTCTTGGTGTTGGTGGACCTTCCCTTCCCACTGCGACCCAACCCGTTTTCACTCAGGAACCAACTTCCATTATTCCATCTCCCACTCCGTTCCTGGGAAATGCACAATTGTGTGTAGCGCTGTATAACGATACCAACGGGGATGGCTTGCGACAATCCAACACCGATGAGTTTGATGCCTATATTGCAGAAGGTACAGAGCCGACTATTGAGGCAGGTGCCGTCAGTCTCACCAGCTTGTCCGGCACCTATTCGGAAACCATGCCAACGCTTGGTGGTCTGGACCCGGTCTGCTTCCCAGATGTTCCAGTAGGAGAATATACCGTCAGTGCGGCTGTCCCGGACGGTTACAATCCTACCACGTCCCTGACTTATATATTGCAGATGGAACCCGGTGACCAGACTTATGTAAGCTTTGGCGCCCAATCCAATTCGCAGGGTGGACTAGCAAATAATGGAAAGCAGAGATCTCCAATTCTGGGTATCGTGGGGGCGATCCTATTGTTGGGTGGAGTGGGGCTCGGGTTATATGCTTTTCGGTTGAAAAAATAGAAGTTTTCCTAATTCTCCAACTCTAATATCCATAATAAGTATCATCGATTTAATTCGAGAAAATGAGTGTTTCGCAAGCTTCCAGTGCATACTTACGAAACAATCAGCTTTACTTTTTTAAGAAGATACAAGGCAGCTGCCCAGCAGGTCAAGACTCTAAAGGTTTCTCTGGCAGAAGAATTGGAACGATTAGACTGTAAATTATACTATCGACTACTCAATTTTTCAGTGTAAGCATTTAGGGTCTGAGTAGTTATGATCCAAGATCAATGATGTCTTATCTTACATAACACTCTTTAAATGCATATGCAGATGGAAAACCGTCTGTCCAGCATCCAACCCGGTATTGACGATCAGGCTATAACCGCTCGTGTGGATCTTTTCGGCTCGGGCAAGTTGACTGACAACCAACAACAGATGCCCGCATAAGAATTCATCTTCGGGCGTGAGATCATTCAAAGATTCGATATGCCGATTGGGCACAACCAGGATGTGGGTGGAGGTGGCGGGATGAGCATCCCGGAAAGCAGTCACCAGCTCATCGCGAAAAAGCACCCTTTCGGGTGCTCCACCTTTGATTATTTCGCAAAAAACACACGCTGATTTCCTCTCTCTCCAGCGTAACAACCGAACCACCAGGTGATGAACAAGTGGGTGGTTATCAATAAAGATCCGCAGTCTACTTGGTCTCATCACCCCGGATGAATGCTTCGGTCATATCCCGTGCGATATTGTCTCGGAACTGCCTGGGAGGTGTCTTCATGAAATAGGAAGAGGGTGCGATCAATGGACCAGACATGCCACGATCCAGTGCCAGTTTGGCACAACGTACCGCATCGATCACGACACCGGCAGAATTAGGGGAATCCCAAACTTCCAATTTGGTTTCGAGAGAAAGAGGTACATTCCCAAACGTGGTCCCTTCCATACGGATATGGCACCATTTGCGGTCGGTCAACCACGGCACATAATCACTTGGTCCTACATGTACATTGCTGGGGTCCAGAGCATACGGGAGCATGGAGGTGACTGCGCCAGTCTTGGAGATCTTCTTGGATTCCAGGCGCTCACGCTCAAGCATATTCATGAAATCGGTGTTTCCGCCGAAATTAAGTTGATAGGTCCTGTCAAGGCGTACGCCGCGGTCAACGAACAGGCTGGTAAGCACGCGGTGCAGGATGGTTGCTCCCAATTGTGATTTAATATCGTCACCGATGATGGGCAACCCTTTGTCACGAAAACGCTGAGCCCAGTACTCCGATGAAGAAATAAAGACCGGAATGGCGTTAACAAAAGCACAACCGGCTTCCAAAACTTGTTCGACATACCACTTGGTAGCCATTTCGGAACCCACAGGCAGATAGGATACAACCACATCTGTTTTGGAGTCTTTTAACAACTGGACGATATTCGCAGTTGGGCCGGGAGCTTTGGTCAGGATCTGGGAAAGGTACTTACCCAGACCATCGTGGGTCATACCACGCACCACTGGTATGTTCATTTTGGATATTTCAGCAAACTTGAATGTATTATTTGGGAAGGCGAAAATTGCTTCGCTCAGGTCTTTACCGACCTTTGTATCCACAACGTCTATTGCCAGTGTGAACTCAATATCGCGTACATGGTAACCACCCAGATTGACATGCATCAACCCGGGGACGGTGGCATCATCCGGCGTATCCTTGTAAAACTGCACACCCTGCACCAACGAAGAAGCGCAGTTTCCCACACCGATGATCGCCACACGAACTTTCTTATTTTTCATTTACTGATCTCCTCATTTCTAATAATCTTTAATTTTTGCCATCTCAACTGTCTGGGGGAAAGTGGGGGTGTGAAAGCGAACTTCGCTCACATTCACACCCCCACACCCCACTTTTTTGAGAAGTTCCTTTAATTTCTATAACAGGTGTTTCTATAAAAGGAAAATTCTTCTCATATTTTGTCTAATGTAACCAACAAAAATAATAAATTAAACTCAAAATTGCCTTCTTCGAATCCATCGTCGAACCCAGTAGATACTTCACCCAATTTCTCAGCTGCCTGTAAATGATCATTTAATTACGTATGCTATAATCCGGCTGCAAATGATGGTACAACAATGCTGGTATTATAAAGCATTCAGGCACCTTCCAACTTTAGAGATTCATTATAGTTGTGTTAATGGAACCGACATATATCCTGGCAGGAAAATTACAACGTAATATTCTGCTTCCAACCTTTGATAAACCACTGATCGATGTGCCCGGAGGTGATCTGCTCTATGCGGCAGGTGGATTATTGATCTGGGATAAAAACGCGGGTTTACTGGCGCGCGCAGGTGAAGATTACCCGCATGAGTGGCTGAATAACTTTGAACATTATGGCTTGGATACGCAAGGCATCCACATTCTTCCTGAGCAAATGGATTTGCGAAATTTTATATCTTACAACGATCAAAATGAGATCCAGCAGAACAACCCTGTGGCACAATTTGCCCGTTTGGGTTTGCCTTTTCCCAAGATCCTGTTGGGATATCAGCCAACGGTTGAAACCGGGAAAGGTTTTGCGAAGGTTGCCGAATCATCTCCGCGACCGTCAGAAATTCCGAAAGATTACCTTTTTTCCCACCAAGTTCATTTATGCGAATTGGATTATGCGACCATCACCCGCCTGATCTCCACCTTTCGCGAAAACCAGGTCACCACTCTGACAGTGGATCCCCATGCGAGGTGGATGCAACCAACCAACTGGAGCGAGGTCAGCTTGATCCTGAATGGGTTGACCGCCTTTCTCCCGTCTGCGCAGGAATTGCGTACCCTATTCTGGGGAAAAACAACTGATCTGGTCGAGATGGCTCAAGCCATTGCAGCCCAAAACTGTGAATTGGTGGTAATCAAATGCGGATCACAAGGACAATTATTGTACGATGGCTCTTCGCACAAATGCTGGCAGATACCGGCTTATCCTGTCCGGGTTATGGACCCGACCGGCGCAGGGGCTTCTTTTTGTGGCGGTTTTCTGGCTGGTTTGCATCTAACCAATGATCCGTTAAAGGCTGCCTTGCATGGTAATATTTCTGCATCCCTGACCATTGAAGGCAGCGGGGCTTTTCAGATCCTGGAGTCACATATCGGGTTGGCGCAAGCACGCATGAATTCATTACAGGAAAATATCAGGGAGATATGATGGATCCACTCTTGGAACGCGTGCTTGATCGGGCTATCGAAATCCAACAGATCCCTGCACCCACCTTCCACGAAGAAGACCGGGCTGCTTTTATTCAGGAATGCTTCCATTATGAAAGAAATATTAATGTTGAGATGGATGCCGCCGGGAATGTCCTGGCTTGTTTGCGAGGCAAGGGCAGCGCTGCTCCAATTGTGGTCAGCGCACACATGGACACCGTTTTCCCTCTGGATACCAGTTTACATTTCACCCGCTCAAGTGACCGGGTTTTTGGAGCCGGCATCGGAGATAACTCTTTAGGAGTTGCTGGATTATTTGGATTGTTGTGGCAGTTAACCGAACGAAAGATAAAACTATCCAGTGATCTCTGGCTGGTAGCCAATGTATGCGAAGAGGGCTTAGGTGATTTGAAGGGTATGCGCAGCCTGGTCGATCGTTTTGGGAAGGCACCAAAAGCGTATCTCATCCTGGAAGGAATGGCGTTCGGGCATATCTATAATCGCGCCCTGGGGGTGCGCCGCTACCGCATCAGCATTAATACCAACGGTGGTCATTCCTGGACGGATTATGGGCAGACTTCTGCTGTGCACGAATTGGCAGGTCTGGCAAGCAAGTTAACTGCGCTTCGCCTACCTACCAAACCACGTACCACCCTTAATGTTGGGAAAATTACTGGTGGCACTTCTGTGAATACCATCGCTGCACAAGCCTGCCTTGAGCTGGATCTGCGCTCGGAAAGTCGGGAGGCTCTTCAATCTGTTGTGGAGCAAGTGGAGCAACTGGCTTGCGATCTGGGGAGACCGGATGTTCAGGTAGAGGTGGATGTCATCGGTCAACGCCCGGGTGGAGAAATATCCGATGATCATCCGCTCGTTTTGAAGGCAAAAGAATGCTTGCAGGAGCAAAGTGTTCAGCCGGTATTAACCATCGGTTCCACCGACGCCAACCTGCCATTAAGCATGGGGCTTCCGGCGATCACGATCGGCTTGACCAGCGGAGCCAATGCCCATACTGTGCACGAATATATCCTCACAGATCCGCTCTCAAAGGGGATCGATCAGATGGTTAACCTTGTCATAAAGATTGGGAAATAATTCCTTTGCGCTAATAAACCGTTCTCTTTACTACAAACTTCAATTTCAACATGATCCCCATGTAAACTAACTTTGTTCAGATCGACCCATACCCTTTGAGAGGGGTAAAGGGTGGACTCAACCTGTTTTTTTGCTTTTCATAAGCTTCCCATGAGAGCAGGGTCTAGTTTTGGGCGGAGATACCCTGGATCCATTTAGAATTGTTGATGTTTTTCTCAGTCGTCTTCAGCACCTTTTACCTGATGGTTGTTATCATCCCTTTTTTGAATCCCATTTTTGGGTTGGTGAGGGATAACCTGGCTGTTTCTAGATAATCTCATCTTTCAATTCTTTCTTAAAGAATCGGTTGAAGTAATTATGAAATACCGCACGGTTTGTTAGTCGCCGAATAGTTAAACTGGCAGAACGTGCCGATCCGGCATCTTCGGTTTCCTGGCTGAACAGGTATTTTTGATATTCGTCGCGTAGAATTATTATTTCAGATGTGGCCTCAGGCAGGCATTCCATCAATGCGCTGCAAGCCTGCATTGGTGTATCCGCCTGGCTGGCAGCTTTATGAAAACGCTGAAGACTTTTATGAATGACCTTGAAGTATTTCTGAATGGGGTCTTCAGAGGCTAAAATCACCCATTTCAATAACCAATCCGGCACAGTGAGGGAGTTCCGTTCGAGGATCAGCTTCATGCGGACCGGCAGAGGTGTGGGGATGGAACGCTGGCGTTGCTGTCCGCGCCAGAGCAAGAATCCACTCAGCCCGACGATCAGCAATCCAAAGAGAACAACCACAATCCCTGGAGCACCGACCTGATTCTCATTTCCAGATGGGAGAATGTCAATTTCCGGTACCGTAGTGGGTTTGAATGGCTGCCGGGTGGCAATTTCATCTTCCAGATCCGGTCTGGCGAGGGCAGCAGGAATAGGATTAATGCTGAATTCAGGAGCAATACCGCTTGGTCGTGTGATCCCTTCCTGCGAAGAGGTAGGTTCAAATTCCACCCATCCAATTCCCGGGAAGTAAACTTCCGGCCAGGCATGGGCATCATTTTGTTTAACCGTTAGAACATTTCGCTGCCCGGGTACTCTCTCACCCTGGGCAAAACCAACCACCAGGCGGGCAGGAATACCAGCCAACCGCAGCAGGATCACTTCCGCTGTAGCGGAATAATTACAATATCCCTGTTTATAATCCAGGAGAAACCATGCCAATATATCTGCACCGAAGGGCGGACGCGAAACCACCTTGCTGTAAGTGATCTCACGACGTAAATAGCTGGTAATGGCTGTGGCTTTGTCGAAGACCGTGTCTTTCTCAGAAACCAAACGGGCAGCCAGGGTGCTTAATTTACTGGAAAGGTTTGAGGGTACCTGCAAGTAATGGCGCAGAACCCAATCGGGATATTCCTCCCCAGCCTGGCGAAGTTCCAGAATGGTTGGGTTGGATTCAATAGCTTTCACCTGGTACGATTCACCGGCATGAATAATGTTATCCACCTGTATTAGGATAGGATCCACCAGGTCGTCCCCCACCCGAAAGAGTGAGACTTGAACAGGTCGACTGATCCAGACGGTTTGAGCAGGTGTGAACAGGTTGAAAATTCGTCCCTGGGAGACCGAAAAAGTGAACTCACTTGGGTCAGGCAGACCTGCATCGGAGGTCAATATGGTTGGCAACTGCAAAGCTGGCATGGAGGGACTCAACCCCTGGCTGCTATGCTTTGAATTTGTCCATTGTCCGTTGGAGTATTCATCATATACGCGCACCCGCCAGTAATAGCGTTCGACTACCGGGTCTGACGGGATTTCCACATTGAAGATGGTGGTATTCCCTGTGATGGCTCTTTGCCCCAATTCCAACAGGTCGCTATTGTAGTAATCATGAGTTGAGCTGGAAGAAGTACCTTCAAGCCCGGCTACTGCGTTGCCCAGATCCTTGCGGGCATTCTGCCATGGTTCACTGATCCGGTCCCAGGCATATTGAGCAATTAATACCGGTCGAGTCGGGGCTGGTATAACCCAGGCGAGTAAGAGGATGGCAGAAGCGTAAATGACCAGCGTCAGGTTCATCTCCTTGTGGGAATCGGCAGAGCTGTGAATGTGGTTTTCTTTCCAGAAGCGTCTTTTTTGTAAGATAAACCTACGTCCCAACAATAACAAAGAAAAGAACATGCAGAAGATCACAAAAATAATTCGGTTATATTGAATATTGTCGTATACCTGGATGAGGACCAATATTACCCAGGTCGGCAGCAAAGTGCCCACCATATTCTCGTGCCGTGACCATTGGTAGCCTGCCAGAAGACTGATGCACCAATAGATCAATGCCACCATTAAGATGAACATGAGAGTATCATCAACAGGTTTCTTATGAACAAAAAGTTCTAATGAGTTCCACAATCTCCCAAGAATACTCGCCAGTCGCTCAAGCCAGGTTATATCTTCATAGAATTCCGCACCGATCACCCAGGGCAGGGCGACCAGACTGTACACAAACGACAGCAAGCTGGCGATGATGGGACGAATGCGACTGACCCCCAACATCATGCCGAGAGTTACACCCAAAATTGTGAGTGTCAGGGTTATTTCAAGTCCGGTAGTCCATTTTGTGGCAACGAGCCTGATAGCAGAGAGTAATAAAGTCACCATTATTAACGCGGCTGCCGGGAAATCCCAAGACCGGGAGGGATTGCTTTTCATGATTTAAGTGTACAATGATACCATTCAACCCGTCAATGCTCCCTGCTGATATCCTTTCCTTAAATTCCGGGAGATTTCGATTTTTTGGAGGTATTTATGGACACGATCATGAACGCTGGCATCAACTGGATAGCTACTTTGCAAGGAATGGGATCCTGGTTAATCTTACCCATGCAAGCATTCAGTTTTTTAGGTTCGGAAGATTTCTTTATGCTGGTTCTACCGGCGTTGTATTGGAGTGTGAACGCAGCGCTTGGTTTACGGGTGGGGGTGATCCTGCTGGTTGGCAGCAGCTTAAATGATATGTTAAAGCTGGCATTTCATGCGCCACGCCCTTATTGGATGAGCACCAAAATCCAGGCGTTTGCTTCTGAAACCGGATTTGGGCTGCCATCTGGTCATTCACAATCGGCTGTGGGTGTGTGGGGTATGCTGGCATCACAGATCAAGAAACGCTGGGTTTGGGTCATTGCAATTCTACTCATGGTTCTGATCGGGTTATCGCGCATCTACCTGGGGGTTCATTATCCTACAGATGTGTTGATGGGCTGGCTGGCTGGATCTGTGATCCTGTGGCTGGTATTGCAGCTTTGGGATAAGACAGAAGCCTGGTTGAGAATGCTCAGCATGGGAAAGCAGATATTGGCAGTTTTCTTTTTTTCGCTGCTGCTGATCACTCTGGCTTTGATCCCATCCTTCTGGTTACGGTCTGTTGGCTGGCAAGTACCTGCCACCTGGCTGCAAAATGCATCCTTGAATTTTCCGGGAGGAGATCCGCCCAATCCCACCTCTCTTTCCGGTCTGTTCTCGACCACCGGCACATTGTTTGGCCTGGGAGCAGGATTGGCCTGGCTGACCAAGAGGGGGGGGTTCCATGCAAATGGCTCCGGTTGGCAGCGTACCCTGCGGTATGTGGTGGGTGTGATCGGGGTTCTGGTCATCCGCTACGGTCTGAAAGCCATTTTCCCTGAGGGCGAAACCTGGCTGGCACTTACTTTTCAATATATTCGTTATGCTGCCATAGGTGCCTGGGTTTCGGCTGGCGCGCCGCTATTGTTCTTTGCCTTAAGGCTGGCACAAAAGAACCGTTGATACGCATCTCAATTTGAGTGAAAGTGTTCTAAACCATATCCATCCGTCTTATTATCGACTCGTCACTGGGCTGTTTGAATTGTAAAAAAGAAACTGCGAGCCGGTATAAGATATCTTTTAATTTCCATCAAGGAGGTTTACTTTGAACCCGGAGAATAAATCCAAAATGGAAGGGGAAGTTTTTTACCCCTCGCAAAGTACTATTGACCAGGCTATTGTTAAAGATTGGGAAGCATTAGCGCATTCTGCCAACCAGGACATGCCCGGATTTTGGGGATCACAGGCGGGCGAATTGGAATGGTATCAAAAATGGGAAACAGTCTTAGACGATTCAAACAAGCCTTTTTACAAATGGTTCAGCGGGGCGAAGGTCAATATTGTTCATAATTGTATCGATCGCCATTTGAGTACTTTTCGCAAGAACAAACTGGCATTAGTCTGGGAAAGTGAGGATGGCAAGCTGGAACGCACTTTCTCATATTTTTCCATGAATCGGGAAGTCTCACGCATGGCCAACATCATCAAAGCCATGGGTGTGGTAAAAGGAGATCTGGTAACTATTTATATGGGGCGCGTTCCTGAGATCGTTTTTGCCATGCTGGCATGTGCCAAGATCGGCGCCATCCACTCAGTGGTATTTGGCGGTTTCTCGGTCGACGCATTACAAGGACGCATTGAGGACAGTCAGTCCAAACTGGTTATCACCTGTGATGGCAGCTATCAGAACGGCAAGGTGGTCGAATTGAAGCGAATTGTGGACGAGGCTGTGAAAGACTGCCCCAGCGTAGAGAATATTATTGTGGTACGACGTATCGGACAGGATGTGCCCATGGAAGCCGGGAGGGATCACTGGTACCATGCTTTGTGCGCATTGCCCATTGCCAACGGCAAATGCCCAACGGAAGTCATGGATGCAGAAGACCCTCTTTTTATCCTGTATACATCCGGTTCCACCGGCAAACCTAAAGCCATCCTGCACACACACGGCGGTTATATGGTGGGCACCTATACCACCCTGAAGTATGTGTTTGATTTGAAGGATGATGACCGCTGGTGGTGTGCCGCAGATCCGGGCTGGATCACCGGTCACTCCTATATCGTGTATGGACCCATGTTAAACGGTGCCACAACGTTTCTGTTTGAGGGCGGTCCAACTTACCCTTATCCCAACCGCTGGTGGCAATGCATCGAACGCTATGGCATCACAGTCTTCTACACGGCACCAACTGCCATACGGGGATTGATGCGTTTTGGAGATGCCTGGCCGAACAAACACGACCTGTCCTCCCTGCGATTGCTAGGGTCGGTGGGTGAACCCATCAACCCAGAAGCCTGGAAGTGGTATTACACTGTCATCGGCAAGGAACGTTGTCCGATCATGGATACCTGGTGGCAAACTGAGACCGGTATGTTCATGATCGCCCCCACTCCCACAGTTCCGCTCAAGCCCGGTTCAGGCACGCGTCCATTCTTCGGCCAGGAGGCTGAGATACTGAATGAGGAGGGCGAACCTGTGGCAGATGGAGAGGAGGGCTACCTGGTTCTTAAAAATCCGTGGCCTGCCATGCTGCGCGGCATCCATGGTGATCCGGATCGGTATGTGAAACAATATTGGAGTAAATATCCCGGCAAATACATGACCGGTGACTCAGCCAAACGTGATAAAGATGGCTATTATTGGATCATCGGGCGGGTGGATGACGTTCTCAAGGTTTCCGGACATCGTTTGGGAACTGCAGAAGTAGAGTCATCCCTGGTCAGCCACGAAGCTGTGGCGGAAGCAGCAGCCATTGGTCTGCCCCACGAGATCAAGGGGCATGGCATACATGTCTTCTGTGTATTGAAACAGGGCTACAATCCTTCCCATGACCTGGGTGAGACCTTGCGCCAACATGTAGCCACCCATATGGGACCGATCGCCCGTCCGGAGGAAGTTACTTTCGTGGAGAAGCTGCCCAAGACACGCTCCGGCAAGATCATGCGGCGTGTATTAAAGGCGCGTGCCCAAGGTTTACCGGAGGGTGATATCTCCACGCTCGAAGAATAACAAATATTTAATAATAAAGACTTCCGAAATCTCAATTTGACTTCGGAAGTCTTTTTATGTCATCGCCACTCTGGAACGGGAGGTCTAATATACCTATTCTCCGACTTGAACTAAAACCTGGTGATAGATCCTTACAAGCGATAGAGAGCGATTTTATCAGACTCTCACTTCTAATCCTTAATCAAGGCAAAAAACAACCTGACAACTTCGGGGTCAAAATGACTGCCAGCTCCATCACGAATGTATTTTGCTGCCTGGGTTTTTTTCCAGGCTGGTCGGTAGGAACGCTCCATCTGCAACGTGTCATAGACATCAGCAACTGCACAGATGCGCGCTCCTAGTGGGATGATGTCGGCTTTCAATCCATGCGGATAACCACTTCCATTCCATTTCTCATGATGGCTGTATGGAATATCCAATGACTTGTGCCAGTTGGAAATCTTGGATAACAGATCATAGGCGATCCTGGGATGCTGGTGTACCAATTCCCACTCGGAGGCAGTCAACCCACCAGGTTTTAATAGGATGCTTTCTGGTATTCCCAGCATTCCAATATCGTGCATCATAACGCCATGTCGGAGGTGTAAGATCTCATCCCCACTAATGCCCAAGGCGGACGCGATCTTTACACTAATATCCATCACACGCCTGGCATGTCCCGCAGAAAAAGGATCTCGAATTTCAAGGGTTTGCGCCCATGCTTCAATGGTCGTATCGTATGCACTTGCCATCTCAATATTCAACCTTTGTAAACTTTCGAAAAGACCTGAATTATCGATGGCGATCGAAGCCTGATGGGCAAATGCTTCCAAATAATCATACCAATCACGGTCATGTATGTTATTTGACCGGTCATAAACTTCCAAAACACCATTCACCTTGCTTTTTGCCAATAAAGGCACACCGATATAACTGATGAAATCTTCTGAGATTAAATTTGCCGGCACACTGGCAGCATTCACTCCTTTTAGATCCCCAATCTCGATCATCTTGCGACCTTTAACTACCTGACCTGGCAGACTTCCCATTAAATCCAGGTTGGTAGTGCGCACTCCAGAATTGCGAAAACCATGTCCATAAACAAAATTCAACAATTGAGAGTGCTGGTTATATAACAAGATATCCACTGCACTAACATTTAATTGGTTCTGGGCTGTCTCACTGATGATGGCAAGGGTGGACCTCATATCGAAACTGGAAGAGATAGCCCTGTCGATCTGGCGAAGAGATTCGATATTCTTTAAGCGCTTTATGGTCTGTTCGAACAGACGGGCATTGTCCAGGGCGATGCCAGCCTGCGCGGCCAGGGTTGTGACCATCCTCTCGTCTGCCTGGCTGAAAGCGTTCAACGTTTCACTTTCCAGGCTGATGACACCTATGGAACGCTCACCTGCCAAAATTGGTACATACAATCCGGATTTAATATCCGAAAACAGATCCAAATAGTGTTCGTCCTGTTTTACATCTGCCACTCGAACAGTCTGCCTGGTATGCCAGACCCAGCCACTCAAACCATCCTCTGGTTTTCTGATCATGGCATTAAAGCGATCCTTGACCATTTTGCGATCACTTTCGTTTAATAATCCAGGTTGATTGAAAGCCAGCAAGGATAGGCTGTCACTCTCCGGGAGGTAATACCGGATGGCTATATGATGCCAGTTTAGTTCCTGTATGAACAGATCGACGATCTTTTGACCGATCTGCTGCGGTGTCATCAATTGCCCCACCGCTTTGCTGAACTCTGCCAGAATCTCCAGTTCCTTCAGATGTTGTTTCAGGTCTTCTTCGGCTTTCTGGCGAGCAGAAATCTCATCTTTCATTTCTTCCATCAGGTGCAACAGGGCGATCTGATTTTGCTTCAGTTTAGTGTTGGCTGCCAGTGTATCCTTTTCTGCTTTGCGCCTCTGTTCAAGCTCATTCTCAATATCGGTTGTGCGTCCCCCAACCAACGGAGAAAGCCCTGCCAGCTCCTGTTTCTCCTGTGCAGCTGCGGCATGGATCTTTAACATAGCCTGAACGAGATCGATCAGCTCGCTATCTTCACAGGGAATTGTCAACAATGCGTCAACGCCTGATTCCAGGGCTTTACTGCGATTAATCTTATTCTTTTTTAACGCGGTCAGGAGAATCAGGGGAATATGTTTTAGACGATCCTCCGCTTTCATGCGATGGGCAATTTCGTATCCATCCACACCTGGCATGACACTCTCCAACAGAATGACATCGGGTTGTTCTTTCAAAGCCAGCTCGATCCCGGCTTCCCCGCTGGAAGCAGTCAAGATCACAGCATCCCGGAAAGAATCCTGAATGGCTGTCTTGAGAGCTACCAGTTTTATGGGATTGTCATCGATAGCCAGAATTTTAATTACTTGCTTTGCCAACCCACATCTCCTGAAAGGTGTTCTTAATCGTAAACTGCTGATATATATATTCAGTCGGAATGGTTCTACCCGCCATGGACATTTATTAAATTGGATATCCTGAGTGGGTCGAGAAAGAACTGTTTTGGAGAGATATATTTAATTGTAAATATTATGTTACTACTCAGGCTTGTCACCCTCCCGAAGGACGCCGGGACGGTGTGAGGGAGCGTTCCTTGCGACCGAAGGGTCTCCTGCACTGCCAGGGGATCCTTCACTCCGTTCAGGATGACAGTCGTGTTCGAATTGTCTCGATGAAAGTCAGTATGGCTGAGCAGTTACATTATTATACCCTTTTTGGAAAGCTGATAATTTATAGGAATAAATAACTTTAATGTAAGCTTCTTAATAAATTAGAGAGTTTTCTCTGTTTCTGATGGCAGACTCAGCCAGGTTTATGAGGTGGAGTGAAACAGGTACGAAATACAGGTAAAAAGTGCTGTGGATGCTCTGCGATCAAATATCCACCCATTGCACGGCTGGA
>CAYJKQ010000012.1:50186-51883 GCA_964370815.1 uncultured Anaerolineaceae bacterium
GTAAAAAGTGCTGTGGATGCTCTGCGATCAAATATCCACCCATTGCACGGCTGGATATTTTATCTTAATATTTTCCATTCAGCGCACTTCACTCATAAGAGCCAGCAGGTTCGCATCCGGATCCCGGAAAAAAGCCATCCACAGTTCATGGTCTGGTAATCTGGCAACCAGGTTTGGTTTCTCTTCAAATTCCACACCCCGGGCTATCAAGGTATCATAGGCAGCCTGCAAGTCGGGTACTTTGTAATAGATGATGGAACTGTAATTCTTAATCCTTGGCTCGCCCGCTGCATCCAGTAATAGGCGAACGCCATCACAATCAAAAAAACCAAGACCTGGAGGAGCCTTGAATAGAAAATGCATTCCTAAAACATCTCGGTAAAAAGCGATCGCCCGGTCAACATCACTCACCGGAACTGCGATCTGTCCTATGCTTGTTAATCCAAAGTTATTGATCCCGGTTTCTGCCATGTTGTGCTCCCGTTGGTTCCCTCATGCAATTATTGCACTTCCACGATCCGATAAACCAGATCTATATTCACAGCTTTATTGATCATGTTTTGAGCGGGGCAATATTTTTGGGATGACAATTCCATAGCCCTTTCAACCGCTTTCGGGTCAATATTCCTGCCGGTGACCACATACTCGATCTGCACCCACTCCCAAACCTTTGGATGGGAATCTGCGTTCCTGGCGTGGACAAACACTTCAAAACCGACTACATCCTGTTTCTTCTTCATTAGAATGGAGATAACATCCATAGCAGTGCATCCCGCCAAACCAACTCCCAGTAGTTCCATAGGTCTGAAGCCTGCCTGACCAACATCCATAGCGGATGCCAGGTGAACCTGTATACCATTTCCTGCATTCCCATCAAACTCCAACCCCTTTTGAGCCCATTTAACATTTGCTTCCATTATGTCTCCTTGATCGTCATTGATAACAGCAATCTGTACAGTCGATCCATATCAATGCTTTTAATTATGAACCTTAAAACCTGAGAAATCTTCAGGAGTTGATATCTTCTCAAAAAAAGGGGGAGGAGAGGTTGTGGAACACCTTGCATACTGCAAACAACCTCACTTTTTTCCAGATTTTTGAATAGGTTTTTGCAAGCAGGTATATTAAGGATGGCAGTCAACCGGTAGAGTAAAACCAAGCGGGACATTAATGCCGGCAAGTTCAAAAGAGGCTTCAAGATCAGCCACTTCTGCATCCGGAGTTCCTTCGGCAGCGGACCTGACCTGAAGCAGGAGATGATACTTTACGATATATTGACCATCCTTTGCCAACCAGTAATCGCCCGAATTTATCGTTGCAATTGAACCAGAATTATCTCCGATCCCTTCGATCTTAAATTGAAAATGATTCGTAATCACTCCGTTCACAAGCTCTTCACCAATGAATTGAGGGTTGTCGATCAAGGGTAATACGTCAATCAGATTGGAAAAGATATCACGCATTTCTTTTTCCTGTTCAGTGACCGTATCATATTCCCATCCATCACCGTCATTGGTGCAAGTTACAAGCCCGATCGAATAGGTCTCCTGAGAGTCACTGGATTCTTCATCATCGTTTTCAGGATCAAATCTAACGGTTGTGATAACTGAATGGGTATTCTTATCAACGACTGATCTTTCCATGAACTCAGATATATTTGTTTTTGCGCCTTTTGAGTCTGAAGAATTAAGAACAAA
>CAYJKQ010000012.1:51983-78629 GCA_964370815.1 uncultured Anaerolineaceae bacterium
CTAATTTCTTCCCAGTAGATGCGGGATGGAAGTTCTATTAATACTCACCAGAGGGATGATCACCCCTATCGCCAACAATCCGCAAGTGATCAGCGCCATAATTCCAACAGCCTTAATGTCCAAATCCCTGGTCACACCAAAACCAAAAGCCGAGAAATCCTGAATTATTGGGTCCAATAATAAGACCGAAACCGTCAACCCGAATATGATACCAAAGAATATGATCATACTTGCCTGGGTGATGAAATAAAGCAGGATTGCACGAAAATCAAATCCCAACGATCTAATAATGCCAAACTCACGTTGGTGGAGGTAAGCAAGACGCCATAACAGGTTTGCCAAAGTGATGGCAGTTGCGATGTACCCCAACCTCCCCATGATCCCCAAAAAATTAAAAAAAGAATAAATGGATGGTCCAAAAGCCCCGGTTGTCTCTCCTTTTTGGGTAACGGATATACCTTCTTCAAGCAGATCGCCGGGTTGGAGGCTGCCATTATCAGGAATTAGAAATAATGAAACATCATCACCATAATTTAATAAGTCCTGGGCATCTTTCAGGCTGATCCAGGCTTCGTTGTCCTGAATCGATCCTGTAATGAATATTCCAATGACACGGAATTTTCGTCCTCTTAGCAAGAGGTCACTCCCAACCTGGGCCTTTTTGGTTCTGGACAAGGTTTCCCCGACCATTACCAGGCGGGCAGGATCACCCTGCTGCAGTGCTCTGCCTGAAAGCAATGTAAATGAGCTGATTCTCCGATAATCTTCCAACCGAAAACCTCGCATCAGGATCCCATTTGTAAACGAGGTGCCAACGAATTGATGGATCTCCGGGACCGGATCGGAATATCCTTTTTGGATAAGCACATCTTTGACAGCCGAAGTCAACCGGCTGCCATGAACTTCACTCAATCCATCACTGCTTCCCACCACCAGCCAGCTGGTTTCCAATTGTTCATAAATACTCGTAGCACTTTTTTGATAACTGAACAAAGCCAGAAAATTCGCAAGCGAGATACCCAATAATCCGGCAAGAACGATCAGCAGTTTCCAACGTTTTAGTAGATCTTTGATCGCCAGGAATAAGATCGCTATCATTGTTTATGGCTGCCGAATCGCATTGTATACACTTGACCTATTCAAGCTTAGCGTAGGGATCCAAATACCAATTCCACCAAAAAGAAAAGCGAGAAATATTCCGATCATAAAAATATTTCCATTAATGACAACATCGATCATGGCAGCACGCACAATCAAAGGGGTTGTTTTTTGGATGTGATCGAGAAGGAGGTTTGATAAACCCCAACTACCTAATAATGCAATCACGATCATAAATCCTGTTCGTAATGCCAATATCATTCTAATTGCTGCAGCTCTTAAGCCAATGGCGCGCAAGATGGTTATCTCACGACTTCTTTCAGAGAGGGTGAGGTAGATCGAGCCATAAGTACCAAACATGATCAGCAAGGTTGAAAGGATCGCCAATAATCCAGTGACTTCGCCAACATCATCCAAAGCATTGGCATATTGAGAATATAAGTGATCCACAAAAAAAACATCGAAATTCCTTGAAATTCTTGGATCATTTTGCAAGGATTCTTTTACGATCTCCGCATCAACTCCTG
This sequence comes from uncultured Anaerolineaceae bacterium, assembly GCA_964370815.1. GTDB lineage: Bacteria > Chloroflexota > Anaerolineae > Anaerolineales > Villigracilaceae > UBA12087. The sequence goes on from CAYJKQ010000012.1 coordinate 53,609, forward strand.
GCGATATTTTTACCCACGCAAATTGGTATACATCCTGTGTATTATAGAGATCTTCAGCAGCCTCCAGGGTCATCCAAACAGCTGAAGATTTGGATCCGGGTGAACTGATCGTCCCTACGATCGTAAAATTTCTCCCAAATATTCTAATCACCTGGTTTATCTGCCATTTTGTCAATAGAACTGTGCCTTCACCGGCAACAACTTCATCCAATCTCTCGGGCCAGCGGCCAGAGGTTAATTCCAAAGAAAAAACCTTCTGCATATTTTCAACCTGGGTTCCCCGCACTTGAATGAGATAAGATTCAATTTTCATTAGTCTGAAGATCAGTGGAGCAACTTTTTCCACCTGGGCTGGTTCCAGTTCGAGTATGGGCGCAAATTGATCCAGGGTGATCAGGCTATCGGCGGGATCAAATACATTTTTTGAGATCACCATCAAGCTGTTCTTGTTTTCCTCCAGCTCTCCAAATTGCAGGGAGGCCTGGGACAGTGCTGCCAGGCAGAAGTAACAGGTAACAAAGATCATCAGGTTAATGATCGTGATGGTTGTTCTCCAACCATCCTTGATCAAATCACGAAGGATTAACCTAGAAATATTAATTATCCCTGGCAGTTTGTTTTTCATGGATCTTGCCATCTTTGACTACCAGGATACGATCTGCGTTTTCACACAAAGAAAGGTTGTGCGTGGCAACAATAAAAGTAATGCCCAACTTGTCATTCAAATCATGCAAGAGCTGAATGATCTCTTCAGAAGAAACAGAGTCCAGGTTCCCAGTTGGTTCATCTGCGATAACAAGCGAAGGTTTCCCGATAATTGCACGCGCAATGGCAACCCTTTGCTGTTCTCCTCCTGAGAGTTGGGATGGAAGATGTTTTAATCGGTGCCCGAGGCCAATTTCAGAGAGAGTTTCTGCTGCCTGCTTCTTTGCGATCCCATGGTCAAACCCTTGCGCCATCAAAGGTAACATGACATTTTCCAGGGCATTGAGGGATGTCAATAGATTGTAAAATTGAAAGATAAATCCAATTTTTTCTCTCCGAAATCTGGTCAACCTTTCTTCGTTTGCTGATTCGAGTGTAAAATCATCAAAACGGATCGAACCACTGGTAGGGCGGTCTATCCCCCCGATCAGGTTAAGAAAAGTTGATTTTCCCCCACCACTGGGACCGATCAGGATGACGAATTCACCATGGGTAATGGTTAGATTTACATTTTTAACTGCCTCGATAGATTCATTGCCTTGTTTATAATTCTTATGAAGGTTTGAAATGCTTATCGGCATTTATTGATCCATGTCAATTCCAACGAGATCTGGAGAGCTATTTCTCATGAATTAATACTGGCGTTTTCTGGCAGCCTGATCGCCATTATTTGATCAGCATCGTCCTATTGGAATTTTACATAATTCCATTTCCAATAGTATAGATATTCTTCAATCAAAGGTCAAGTGAATTTGGATTGGAAGTCATTATTTAATCCATTTCGACACTAATCTTCAAATAGGAAATTATTGTGAGGGGATATTTATATCTTTTATGGTATCTACCCATCCAAGACCTCAAAAGTTTCATTGGCAGACGAATTGGAAAGATTAACCCGATCATCAAGCTGTCGATCTCACTATTTTTCAGAGAAACCTTTTGGGTCTGAGTAGTTCCTGCTGTTTATTTTAATTAAGATCCCATCCCACACCGGGCGTTTTAAATTTGTGCTGGCGTAAGAAGTGTTTTCATCCAGGGTTTATTCAACCAACATTTTATTTTTTACACATATTTTATCTTATTAGGGTAAAATCCTTTTATGAACGAAAAAACTCGGGAGATCATTCACCGCTCCAGCTTGTTCAAAGATGTCAGCCAGCAGAGCTTTAAACAGGTGTTGGATATGGGTTTAATACGCTCCGTGGAGGAGGATGGTTTCTTCTTCATGCAGGCTGACCCCGCCACACATGCCTATGTACTGATAGAGGGTCGGGTACGAATGCTCCAGATAACACCCAATGGACAACAAATCACCCTGCGCATCCTGACCCCCGGGCAAACCTATGGCGGGATCGCCTTGATCAATCCCGGTGAAGGATATCCGGCTGCAGCCCAGGCCATGGAAAATAGCGCGGCACTGGCATGGGATACAACCCATCTACGAGAATTGGCAGCAATGGAACCGTCCATACCCCTGAATGCCATGCAACTGATGCATGCCTATATAACGGAATTACAGGAACGCCAAAAAGCACTGATCACGGATCGGGTTGAGCAGCGCATTGCCAGGATCTTGCTTAAGCTTGCAACGCAATATGGCAAAAAAGTGGAAGAGGGTGTGCAAATCAACTTTGCGCTTACCCGGAAGGATATTGCCGAGATGAGCGGGACAACTCTTTTTACGGTCAGCCGTACACTCAAGGAGTGGGAGCGCCAGGGTATGGTTAGATTAGGCAGGGAAAAAGTGTGTATTTGCCAACCGCATGGATTGGTGAGTCTGGCGGATGATCTCATTCATTAACTCCTTTCAGTTTCCATCCATCCCGGGCATTATTAATTCCAATTTGCGCCAGCGCAATGACTATTTTCATACAGAGAAGATAGAATATATCCATAATTATTTTCCTTTTTTAGCCATTACCAAACATTTAACAGGAGTAGAGAATGAAAAAAATCAAATTCATTATCAGCTTTTTGGTGCTCGGAATCCTGCTGGTTTCCTGCGCCCCAAAAGCTGAATTGGCTGTCAACACAGAATATATCCTCACCACGGGAATGAGCGAGGGTAAATTCGTATTCATCGGTGTAAATGAAGACATTAATGGCACCGAAAACCCTGCCTTGCATGCAAATCCCGGTGAGAAGATCACGGTCATTCTCATCAATGGTGGATATGGAGAACATGATATTGTCTTCCCGGAACTCAACATCCACTCCGATGTGATCCACCAAAAAGGCGAAACCACCACACTCACGTTCACTGTTCCTGAAAAAGAAATAGCTCTCACCTATCAGGACAGCTCCCATGTCAACCTGGGTATGAGTGGTGTTTTGCTGGTCGGTGAGGTGATCGCCTCACAGAGTGTTGCACCAGTGGGAGATCAAGGTTCCATGAACATGGGTGTCCAATCCAGTGGGGTTACCGTGGAATATACCCTTGAATCTGCCCTGGCAGATGGAAAAATGATTTTTATCGGAAAAGGGGGTGACGTGGATGGAAAAACTAATCCGGATCTTATTGCAAACCCCGGTGATCTTGTGAGAGTGACCCTGTTCAGCGGTGAAGGTGCGGCTCATAACATTTCTTTTGAAGGTTTTGATGCATTATCCGAGGATGTTGTAGGGCAAGGGAACAGTGTCGTACTGGAATTCACCCCGGACAAGGAAGGTACTTTTGCATATTTTTGCGCCATTCCCGGGCATCGCCAGGCCGGCATGGAAGGAAAATTCATTGTAGGTTCAGGAAATTCCACAGCATCCAATGGTGCTGACCCGAATTCAAATGGTGCACAAGCCCCTGCCGCACCGGCAATTGCTGCCGCCGGACCTGTAGATCCGAATGCGGTGGACATCACTCGTGATCCCACCGATATTCCCGCCCCGATAGGAAGCCGGGGACCCGAATTCATCCGCGTTGACCTGGAAACGATCGAGGTGAGCGGTCAACTTGCCGATGGCACCACCTATAAATATTGGACCTTTAATGGGAAAGTTCCCGGACCCTTCATCCGTGTGCGCGTCGGAGATACAATCGAGGTGCATCTAAAGAATTTTCCGGATAGCCTCATGGCGCATTCAGTGGACTTTCATGCCGTGACAGGTCCGGGAGGTGGTGCTGTCGCCACACAGACCCAGCCCGGTGGTGAAACCATGTTCACATTTAAAGCGATCAACCCCGGCTTATATGTCTACCATTGCGCCACACCCATGGTCGCCCATCATATCTCCAATGGCATGTATGGGATGATCCTGGTCGAACCGGCTGGTGGTTTGCCGGTCGTGGACAGGGAATTCTATGTCATGCAAGGCGAGATCTACACTGCCCAGCCATTCGGCACCAGCGGTGCTCTTCTGGATGATACGGTTAAATTGATCAACGAAAGTCCTGAATATTTTGTGTTCAATGGCGCTGCTCTTGCCCTGGCAGGCAATACCCATGCCTTGCGAGCCAAGGTGGGTGAGACAGTGCGAATTTTCTTTGGAGTTGGTGGTCCAAATTTTGTTTCATCCTTCCACGTCATCGGTGAAATATTCGACCGGGTATATGATTTTGCATCACTGACTTCTCTGCCCTTGACCGACGTTCAAACCACATTGGTTCCCCCGGGTGGGGCTACAATGGTCGAGTTCAAGCTGGAAGTCCCCGGGCGCTACATCCTCGTGGACCACGCTCTTTCACGCCTGCAGCGCGGCCTGGCAGGTTATCTGTATGCTGAAGGTGATGCCAACCTGGACATTTTTAATGGAGAAACCACCCCCGGCAGCGGTCATTAATGTAACTTATTCCCGCATTCCATGTTAATAAATCAAAATAATACTGCTCAGGATAACAATTATCAGGGTTGCGAACCCGCCGATGCTAGATATCCTTCATGAGAAGGCAATCCGACCTGAGCAGTTATCATTTTCTTTTATCAAGCAATACTGTAAGTACTGCTATTGAATGGCTTTTAAATTTTCCAAATCCACTCGTAGAGATTAATGCCATAATTCTCTTTGACTATTAACCGTTAGGAAATAACCCAAGCCAGGATTTGTTGGTAAAATAACTAAAGATATTTCCATTTATTTTCATCTGGCAGGAAAATCCCACAAATTCAAGATCGGTTTTGATAGTTGTTTAATCTCAGGTAACTCAAGATATATCAATACACCATTAATGTTTATTGAAAGATGCGAACCAGCAAAGAATGTTAATTAACAAGGTCACAAAGTTTATTGCAATTATTCTTGTATTATCCCTGGTTATCTGCCTGGCAGTCCTCGTCATCGAAACACGCACAAAATTTGTCAGGCATTTCTATGACAATTTTATTTTGGATAATTGGAACCATTATCTTCCTTGCGAAGCCTTGCCAACTGAAACGGAAGTTCGCACAATTTTTCAACAACATCCGGACATGATCCGGAAAATTGAACAGATCAATCCAGGCTTAATTGGAATAGAAGTGGATCCATCGCTTTGCCCCGGGAAAGCTGATCTGATTATCTGGTACGCTTCCCACCAGGACCGCCTGGAAATAGAAGCTCTGATCCAAAGTGACACCTTTTTTGGAATTCCTTACCGACTTCAAAACCGCTAGCTTCCATTTTATGTAGCTGCACAGACCAAGACCCTGAAGGTTTCTCTGGCAGGAGAATTAGAACGTTTCGCCTGATATTCTTGCTATCGATCCCTCATTTCGGTAAATCCTTCAGGGTCTGAGTAGTAACCACTTTTTACATTTATTTGTTGGCAGCTTGATTTTGTGATGAAATCAATCTATACTTCAAACAAATATTCACACAATCCAAATTATTGTGTGCAATCATTTTAAACCTGAAATGGAGAACGATATGAGCAATTCCCCACAGCAATCCAATCCATTGGGCAACGCCAGCCTCGTGATGGGTATCCTATCTGCAGCACTGGTTTTCGGCATTGGTCTGTGTGCATTAACCGGTATTACACAGAAATGGATCCAATTAGCCGGTACACCCCTGTTTGTGTGCGGGGGAAGTTCAGCCTTTCTCGGTTTTCTTGGCTTGATACTTGGTGTCGCCGGCCTTTTTGGCTCAAACCGCACCAAAGCCACTGCCATCCTCGGGCTGATATTAGGCCTGACCGGTATCTGTCTATTCATCGCCACGCTGAGTATGGCAGGTGGGGGTGGATGAAAAAATGAAAGAAAAAAATAACAAATACCGCGTAGAAACTGACTCGTTGGGTTCGATCCAGGTTCCAGCCGACAAATACTGGGGTGCTCAAACTCAACGCTCCCTGGGAAATTTCAAGATCGGTAGTGAACGCCTGCCGCGCGCTTTGATCCGGGCATTGGGGATCATCAAACGCTGCGCAGCGCTGATCAATATGGAGCAAAATAACCTGGATGCCATCATTGGCAACGCCATTGTGGAGGCAGCCGGGGATGTGATCGAAGGCAGGCTGGACGACAATTTCCCCCTGGTGATCTGGCAAACAGGTTCCGGCACCCAATCCAACATGAACGCCAATGAGGTCATCTCAAACCTGGCCATTGAACGGTTGGGAGGTATCAAAGGATCAAAATCACCTGTCCATCCTAATGACCATGTCAATCGCAGCCAGTCTTCAAATGATACCTTCCCCACAGCCATGCACATCGCCACACTTGAGCAAGTTCAGCATGTTTTACTTCCATCCTTAGAGCATATCCATAAAGTTCTGCAGGACAAGTCCCAGGCCTGGAATGACATCATCAAGATCGGTCGCACACATTTGCAGGATGCCACGCCGCTCACATTGGGACAGGAGTTTTCCGGTTATGCCACCCAGATCGAATTGGGCATCGCACGCGTTATTGACAGTCTCAAACGACTTTATCCCCTGGCACAGGGAGGCACAGCCGTAGGAACAGGTTTAAACTCGAAACCGGGTTTTGGAGAGATGTTCGCCCAGGAAGTTGCCCGTTTTACCGGTCTGCCTTTCTGTACTGCCAGCAACAAGTTCGAAGCATTGGCGGCACATGATGCCATGGTCGAGATCTCGGGTGTCTTGAGCATCCTGGCGGTCAGCCTGAATAAAATAGCCAATGACATCCGGTTGCTGGGTTCAGGGCCACGTTCCGGGATCGGGGAGCTTGCTTTGCCGGAAAATGAGCCAGGATCATCCATCATGCCAGGCAAGGTGAATCCGACACAATGTGAAGCCATGACAATGGTTTGTGCCCAGGTGATGGGCAATCACACTACGGTCACTTTTGCTGGTGCACAGGGTCAGCTGGAACTCAACACTTTCAAACCTGTCATCGCCTATAACGTACTCCAATCCATCCAATTGCTCAGTGATGCGGTCATGAGCCTTACTGACAATTGCATTGTGGGTATTGAACCTAACCTTGAGCGCATTTCCGATCTCATGCAAAGATCGCTCATGCTGGTAACTGCGCTGATCCCTCACATTGGTTATGACAAGGCTGCCAAGATCGCCCAATCTGCTTTAAGGAATGGCACCTCTCTCAGGGAAGAAGCCATTGCCAGCGGCTATATTTCCGGAGAGGATTTTGATCAATATGTCCGCCCAGAGGGCATGATCTCCCCGGGATAAAGCATCCTTCACAATAACTTGTCTGTGTAACTTTATGGATGTTACGCAGCGTTCTGAAAATCCCGCGTGCTCTGAGCGGGAAAGTCCCGCGTGCTCTTTGCGGGAAGGTTAGGATGGAATAGTTGTTTGAACTACGTTAACTTTCGAGACCTTCAACGTAAGGTTAGTAATTTAATACATAACTATCTGCAAAAGAATTTCTGTACGCAGCCTCCCAGAACATGCTAAAATAAAGCCCATGAGCCAGGAATATTCTTTCCATGCCACGATCGTCGATGCCGGCGGGGGTGGAGCCTTTGTGCGCGTTCCCCTTGATGTTGAGAAGGTCTTCGGTAAGAAGCGCGTGCCGGTCCGCGCCAGAATTGACGGGGTAGCCTACCGCGGCACATTGGTGCGCATGGGCGAACCCTGCCATATGCTGATCATTCTTAAAGAGATCCGTCTCGCAATTGGAAAAAGTTTTGGAGACACGGTCGAGATCACCTTGCTGGAAGATACCCAGCCTAGAAGTGTGGAAATTCCCCCTGATCTTCAGCAGGCACTCGAACAGGAACCTCTGGCAAGAACTGCCTTCGAAAAGCTGGCTTACACTCACCAGAAGGAACATGTGCAAGCCATTCTGGATGCCAAGAGGGAAGAGACCCGCCGAAACCGGATCGCAAAAGCCATCCAGATGTTGCTGAAAACCTCAAAGGATCCTTGATGGAAGAAAAGATCCCTGATCTACTGCGCTGGGCTCGCCAGCTCTTCTCCATCAGTCAATCCGGTTTGACGTATTGCCAGAATGAATTTGATCTGGAGCGCTACAAGCAACTCCAGGAAATCGCTTCCGAAATTTTAGCCAGCCACTCTGGACTCTCCAAGGAATCTGTATTAAAGAGTTTTACAATGCAATCGGGTTACGCCACACCCAAGATCGATGTGCGCGGTGCAGTCATACAGGATGGAAAAATTCTCCTGATCCAGGAACAGTCGGATGGACGTTGGGCGATGCCCGGTGGCTGGGCAGACATTGGTGACTTCCCGGCTAAAACAGTGGAACGTGAAGTGTGGGAGGAAAGCGGCTTTCAGGTGCATGTGGATAAAGTGATCGCTGTTATTGATGCTAACCATGTTGAGCCGCTGGAGTTTTACCACGCCTACAAGCTCATTTTCCAGTGCAGCATCCTGGGAGGTCAACCCCACACCAGTTATGAGACCCTGGCGGTAGATTTTTTTGACTTGAACGAATTGCCTCCTTTGTCCACATCCCGCACCACGCGCGCCATGCTGGCAGAAGTGTATGAGCATTATAAAGATCCCACCCGACCTACAGCTTTTGATTGATCTCCACAATTTTCGTAACTACTCAGACCTTAAAGGTTTACACTGAAAAAAAGTGTGATCGACAGCATGATTAACAGATTAATCGTTCCAATTCGTCTGCCAGGGAAACCTTCAGGGTCTTGATCTGGGTAGTTAAAATGAAACTACATAAAGCGAAAATGTTCAAAATTATGTCCTTGCGGGGAGCATTTTTTCAGCGACGTGACCATCCCCACACAATTCCGGAGACTGTTACGTTCCTCGCAGTGACAATTTTTATTATGGTTAACAGTAACATTTCTTGAAAAGATTTCTATCCCATGTATCCATACTTTCGTCCCTTTTTGTTCCGCCTGGATCCCGAAACCGCCCACGGGTTGACACTTAACTTGTTGCGGCTGGCGGGTAGTTTTCCACCGGCTCGCTGGCTGCTGCAGGCCATTTATGCTGTACCGGATCAACCGGTCAGCGCGTTTGACCTTACTTTTAAGAATCCGATCGGGTTGGCTGCCGGATATGACAAGGACGGGTTGGCTGTATCCGGACTGGCAGGACTCGGTTTCGGGCATATCGAGGTCGGAACGGTCACACCTCTGCCGCAGCCTGGCAACCCCAAACCGCGCATCTTCCGCCTGGTGGAAGACCAGGCCGTCATCAACCGCATGGGTTTCCCGGGAGGCGGGTCAGAATTTGTGGCTGAAAAGTTGGCTGCCAATAAACGACCCTCCAGAATTATTTTGGGTGTTAATCTGGGTAAGAACAAAGATACAGCACTGGAGGAAGCGTTTCGGGATTACCTCAGCCTGATAAGCACATTTTCCCCACTGGCTGATTACCTGACCATCAACATCAGTTCTCCCAACACGGTCGGTTTGCGCCGTCTGCAGGGTAGACAAATGCTAAACGACCTTTTGGGAGCAATTAGACAACATCGGCTAACATTACCCCGGCAAATACCCGTTCTGGTAAAAATGTCACCCGATCTGGACCAGGCTGAGCTTGACGACGCACTGGAGGTCATCCTTGCCACTGGCATGGATGGCATTATTGCCACCAATACCACCCTTTCCCGTCCGGGATTGCACTCACCCTTTGAGTCAGAAAGCGGCGGCTTGAGCGGAGTTCCGCTCACATCACTCAGCCTGGATATGCTCAAGCATATTGTGCAAGAAGTGAACGGACAGATCCCTGTGGTCAGCGCAGGCGGCGTGATGACACCCAACGATGTCGACCAGCGCTTGCAAGCCGGGGCAGTCCTGGTGCAGGTTTACACCGCGCTGGTATACAAAGGCCCAGGATTAATTAAGAATCTGCTATCAGGCAGGATCAATTAATTGTCAGATACCTGCAATTAAAAAGCCCGTTATAAAACAGTCAACCCTATTAAACGCTGAATTTTAAGGATGGGGGAAGGATCAAATTCGGATGGTAGATCTTAGACACGATCCAACCGCCAAGAATAGCAAAAAGCGCGTTATAATCTCCTTCACACCGCCCCAGTAGCTCAAATGGACAGAGTAGGGCACTCCTAAGGCCAAGGTTGTGGGTTCAATTCCCGCCTGGGGCACAAATTAAACCTTGCGAAGGCAATAATTCTTCGCAAGGTTTTTTGAATCTTGAGGTTTTTCTGGCTGGTTCGCGTTTTGAGCAGGAGTAGATGTTGGAAAAGCTTCCGATCAACCATTTAACCTTGTGCTCGCTTTTTTAGCTCACGTTCTTTTCATCTTCATCCATCATTTTCAAGAACAATTCCACTGCTTTTGGCTCAAAGTGTGTTCCAGAAAGTGATTTGATATATTTGATCACATTTTGCTTTGACCAGGCTTGACGATATGGACGGTCAGAGAGGAGGGCGTCATAAACATCTATTATTGCAAAGAGGCGTGCTGCCACCGGAATTTGCTCACCTTTCAATCCGCGTGGATAACCGCTCCCATCCCATTTTTCGTGGTGGCAATAGGGAATGTCCAGCGCGGGACTTAAGTAGACTATCGGCGACAATAATTCAAAAGCATAGACCGGGTGTTTACGCATTTCCACCCATTCATCATGTGTCAACTTATCTGGTTTGAGAAGAATGTGATCTGGTACACCCATTTTTCCAATATCATGCAGGAGCGCGCCGCGCCGTACATGAGCCAATTCCGTTTCAGCTATGCCTGCCGCCCGTGCAAATTTTATGATCAATTCGGTCACGCGCAGGGTGTGACCTTCGGTTTCTTTGTCACGCAAATCCAGTGCATGAGACCAGCCTTCAATGGTGGCATCGTATGCCAACAATAAATCCTGATTGGAGCGGTTCAATCTGGAAAACAAAATGTTATTGTCAATCGCGATGGATGCTTGACCTGCAAGGGAATGCAGGAAACCATACGAATTCAAATCAAGTTCCATCGGTTGTCGTTGAAATATCTCCAAGATCCCATTAAGATTGCCTTTGGCAACCAGGGGTATAGCGTAGTATTCAACAAATCCTTCGGATGCCAAAAGGGAGGCGCGTATAAAATCATCGCCTGCACTGGCTAAGTTTGGGATATGTACTGTTTTCTGCTCAAGTGCCGCGCGCCCCGCAAAGCCCTGCCCAAGTTTTATGTTTGACCGTTCGATATTCTTTGAGTGAAAGCCACGCCCTGCGATATATTCCAAAGTCTGTGTATAGGAATTAAGTAAAAGTACATTTGCGGTGTCAACATGCAGATGAGTGAGTAATTGCTCGAGAACAACTTGGAGTGACAGGTAAACATCAGTCACGCCCATGATGGCAACGTCAACTTCCCGTAAAGCGTGCAGGCGTTGAAGTTGGTGTTCAGTTTCTTTGTTGGCAAGGACTAATTCCGCTGCCCGTTTTTCTTTCTCTTCATTCTGATAGAGAAGTTCTTTGTTGGCAAGGACCAATTCCGCTGCCCGCTTTTCTTTCTCCTCATTCTGAAAGAGAAGTTCTCTATTGGCAAGGACCAACTCCGCCGCCCGTTTTTCTTTCTCCTCATTTTGGAAAGCAAGTTCTTTGTTGGCTAGAACCAACTCCGCTGCCCGCTTTTCCTTCTCCTCGTTTTGAAAAGCAAGTTCTTTGTTGGCAAGGATTAATTCCGCTGCCCGTTTTTCTTTCTCCTCGTTTTGAAATGCAAGTTCTTTATTTGCAAGAACCAACTCCGCTGCCCGTTTTTCTTTCTCCTCATTCTGAAAGAGAAGTTCTTTGTTGGCAAGGATTAATTCCGCTGACTGTTTTTCTTTCTCTGCAATCTGACTATGGAGTTGATCAGTATGCTTTGGCATAGTGTCGTTTCCTCTTCCATTCCCCCATCTACTGCAGTTGGCTTTATAAAAATTTTAGAAGGGGTGGGCTAACCAGGTGCTCGGACGTTTCAGGTGACTCAACAGCTTTTGGACCGAGATAGTCGAATCACCGAATTAAATATAGACATCAGGTGATTACAGGATAAAATTTGATGAATATTTCGGTGAAGTATAGCACAAACACAGGAATTGGCAATTCCCAAACCCAGGATATTCCTTGATCAAGTGCGAGATGTCTTAAGAATTAAGCATTGCGTTTAGCCCACTGAACAAACCTACCCCAATCCAAGGTTGAAAAAAATTTAGGGTCTCTGTCGCAAGGCTTTCTGAATCTTGAGGATTTTCTGGCTGGTTCAAGAGACATCCCCAGACTGGACATGCACACTCTCTGCGAGTTTCCAGTGCTGTTTCCCATAATTTTGGTGGAGTTCGTGAAAGCGCTTTCAGAGCACAAGATCGTTTACCCGCCAGGGATCGCCTGTAGTTCATCCTGCAAGTGTTTTTGTTGGTAAAATATAGGTTGATATGAACTCATCTCCAGTTCCCTCTCCCAACGAATTGGCCCGCATGCGGGTCGAACATGCAACAGCATTTTCGGAAAATAAATTGCCTCAGCACCTCGATCTGACCCTCTCTGAAGCGCTGGTGCTGGGCTTGATCCGGCAGGGTGTGAAAATTTTTTTCTCGGTTTTCGGTCATGGCTCGACCGAGGTAGGCGAGGTATTGCGTGTATACCAGGAAGCCGGGTTGGTGAAGGTCTGTGGTGTGCGCAGCGAGATCGAGGCTTCACATGCCGCGACCGCTTTACGATGGGTGACTGGCGAGAAAGCCGCAGTGGTCACTTCCATTGGCCCGGGGGCATTACAAGCCCTGGCTGCTTCACTTGCTCCAGCCTCAAACGGGATCGGCGTCTGGTACCTGTTCGGTGACGAGACCAGCGAGGATGAAGGCTTCAATATGCAGCAAGTTCCGAAACATGAACAGGGATTATTCCTGCAAATCTCAGCGATCATGGGTCGCACTTATTCACTTCACACCCCCCTGGCTCTACCGACTGCCCTGCAACGTGGTGCCGCGACAGTGGACCATCCATACCGCCCCGGTCCATTCTTCCTATTGCTGCCAATGAATACCCAGGCTGCATGGCTGCCAAATTTCAACCTGGACGAACTACCGGAAACATGCCTGGTTTCACCGGGTGCGGCGGAGGGGAATTACAACCAGGCGGTACAATGGATCCGGGAGGCGGACCGTATCGTTGTCAAGGTCGGTGGCGGTGGTCGGAATTCCGGTCCAGAACTGGTACTTCTACTTGAGCGCTCAGGCGGTGTGCTGGTTCACACGCCTATTGCTACCGGCTGCATCCCTTATTCTCATCCACAGAATATGACCGTAGGCGGCTCAAAGGGCTCACTACCCGGTAATCACGCCATGGAAAATGCCGACCTGCTGATCGCGGTCGGAACCCGTTCTGTCTGCCAGTCGGACTGTTCAAGAACGGGTTATCCAAATGTAAAACATGTCATCAATATCAATGCCGACCCGGATGATGCCACCCACTACCACCACACCCTGGCGCTGGTTGGGGATGTACGCCAGACTCTCGTGAAATTGAACCAGACCCTGGGAACTCGAATCAAAAGCAAAGGCAAATGGCTGTCTGCCTGCACAAAACAGAAACAGGTCTGGGAAACCTTCAAACAACAACGTGTCTTGCACCCGATCTTATTTGACGCTTACTGGGATGAACCTGTGTTGACCCAGCCGGCGGTGATCAAACAGGCAACTGATTGGGCAAAGGCACAAAGGGCGGTCTGCTTTTTTGACTCCGGCGATGTGCAGGCTAACGGCTTCCAGATCGTGGAAGACGAGAACCCCGGCCAGACTTTCACCGAGACCGGCGCTTCGTATATGGGTTTCGCGATCTCAGCTTTGCTGGCTACAGGGGTTGCCTCGAAACCTTTTTATGGCCTGGCTCTGACAGGTGATGGCTCGTTCACGATGAATCCGCAGATCCTGATCGATGGGGTTGAACATGGTGCAAAAGGCTGCATCCTGTTGCTGGATAACGGTAGGATGGGAGCCATCACCGGTTTGCAGAATGACCAGTACGGGCAAAGCTTCGCCACATGGAACACCATTCAGATCAATTATCTTGCCTGGGCACAAGCCATCCCCGGTCTTCTGGCATTGAATGGCGGGCAGACACCCGAGTCGCTTGCTGCTGCACTGGAAGAGGCTGGCAAGCATGCAGGTCTGACGCTGATCCATGTACCAGTTTATTTCGGACCGGATCCCCTGGGTGGAATGGGTGTCTATGGGCGCTGGAATGTGGGCAACTGGTGCTCCGATGTCCAGGCTCTTCGCCACGAAATAGGGATTTAATGACGGATGATCGTGGTATCTTCGAAGGCTTGCATGGAGCCTATCCCCGTGCCTTGTATCGTGCGATGGGTTTTCAGAATTCCGATTTTAACAAACCATTGATCGGGATCGTCAATTCCTGGAGTGAAGTTAATCCCGGTCATTTCCACCTGCGTCAACTCGCTGAATGGGTCAAACTTGGTGTTCGCGCGGCAGGCGGTACCCCGGTTGAGTTCAATACGGTTGCCCCATGTGACGGGATCGCCCAGGGGAAAGGGATGCACTATATACTCCCCATGCGGGATGTTATTGCGGCCTCGATCGAATTAATGGCAGGTGCCAATCGCTTTGACGGGCTGGTGATGTTATGCAACTGTGACAAAATCGTGCCGGGCATGCTAATGGCCGCGGCTCGCCTGGATCTTCCCACCATCTTTGTAACCGGAGGTCCAATGGCATCCGGCAGGGTCGGTGGACGGGTGGTGATGACCAGCGATGTCAAGGAGGGGATGGGAAAACTAAGCACCAACACGATCACCGAAAATGAATTCAGGTTGATCGAGAGCCATGCCTGCCCGAGCCCGGGCGCTTGTAATTTTATGGGCACTGCCAGTACGATGAACTGCGTAACCGAAACACTGGGACTGACACTGCCTGGCTGTGCAACGCTGCCGGCTCTCCACCCGGACCGCCAGGAGCTATGCCAGGCAAGTGGACGCCAGATCATTGCATTGGTTCAACAGAACCTGACCGCCCGATCCATGCTCACCAGGGAAAACCTGGAAAATGCCATCCGGGTAGTACTGGCGTTGGGGGGATCAGCGAATGCCACACTGCACATCCCGGCCATCGCACATGCAGCCGGAATCCATTTGGAATTGGATGTCTTCGATGACCTCAGTCGACAGACTCCACTGATAGGCAGGTTTCGACCTGCCAGTCCCTTCACAGTCATCGACTTGCACGAAGCGGGAGGAATTCCTGCCGTTTTGAAGATCCTTTCTCCGCTCCTGCATCTTGACCTTCCGACAATTAGCGGTAAAACTTTGCGTGTCCAGGTTGAAAGTGCAAAAAACCTGCGTCCTGAAGTACTTCATTCATTGGAAACACCTCTTTCCCATGAAGGTGGAATGGCGGTATTACATGGCAACCTGGCACCAGACGGCGCTGTTGTCAAACAAAGTGGCGTGGTTGCTGAAATGTTACAGCATACAGGACTGGCACGGGTTTTCGAATGTGAAGAAGAACTTGAAACCTCGCTGAAGACGATCAATCCAGGTGATATTTTAGTCATCCGCAATGAAGGACCGCGCGGTGGACCAGGTATGCGTGAGTTATCGATTCCCGCAGCCATGTTAACCGGGATGGGATTAAATGATTCTGTTGCCATGATCACGGACGGGCGTTTTTCGGGGGCAACGCGTGGTCCGTGTATCGGTCATGTTGCCCCGGAAGCATTTGTGGGTGGGGCAATTGCGCTGGTGCAGGATGGGGACACCATCGAGATCGATATCCCCGGGAGGAAACTGAACCTGCTGGTGGATGAGGAAGAACTCTCACGACGCCGGACCAGCTGGATACCCCATCCGCCTGCCATCCAGCATGGATTTCTAGAAACTTACAGCAAAATTGTTTCACAGGCTAATAGAGGCGCAATCCTGGAAGCAATGGATGCTGCCAGACAGGAGGAAAGCAAGATATGACCCAGTTACGAGTTGCCATTGTTGGCTGTGGACGTATCTCGGACTTGCACCAGATGGGATACATCGGGCGTGATGATGCCAGGATCGTGGCGGTCTGCGATACCAATAAATCCCACGTAAAAAAGAAATCCAGGGAGTGGGGAGTTGAAAAGGTTTACTCCAGTTATCAGCAAGTGCTGGAAGACAAGGATATTGACCTTGTTGAACTTCTAACCCCGCATCATTTGCATTGCTCCATGACAGTGGATGCCTGTGCTGTCGGGAAGCACGTCTCTGTGCAAAAACCGATGGCACTTTCGGCAAACGAAGCGGACGAAATGATACATGCCGCTGATAAAGCCGGTGTGATGTTACGGGTCTATGAAAACTTTGTTTACTATGCACCGGCAGTGCGCGCCCGCCAGATGATCGAGGCTGGCGAGATCGGGGATATACGTGCGATCCGCCTGCATGTAACGACTGGAACGGCAGATACTTCCTGGGATGTGCCACTTTCATCCTGGTTATGGCGTTTCAACGAGAAACTAAATGGTGGGGGACCCCTGGTCTTTGACCATGGTTACCATTTATTCTCGATAGCATATGCACTTGGCGGTCCGGTGGAGAGAGTCTATGCCTGGATCGATCAGACACCCGTTTCTGAGGCTGTCGGTCTGGTAAAGATCGACGCACCAGCCATGATAATGTTCCAGTACCAGGCATCCCACCGATATGGCGTTCTGGATATTGAACACACACCCAGGATGCGCATCAACTCACAGTATTATGCTGACGATGACCGTATTGAGATCATTGGTGAGAAAGGCATCCTGTTCATCAACCGGTACACAGCCCGGACAGTTGATCTGCCGGAATTGATGCTTTTTAAAGATGGCAAGACCACTCCCATCCCTGTGGAAGGTGTGGAATGGCATGACAGCTTTATTGCTGCAACACAGGACTGTATCGACAAACTCAAGGCTGGTAAACAACCCCAACTGGATGGGCAAACCGGAAAGGCAGTTTTACAATTCGCACTGGCGGCATTGCAATCCGCCGCGACCGGACGTGAAGTAAGACCAGATGATGTAGCCTGAGAGGGAGCCTCCTTTTTCCGGAGAATTTTCCAATTCAGGCAAAACGATCTTAAAAACGGTTTTCCCAATATATGAGAGTAGGATATTCTCGAGATTGATGCTGGTTCAACTGATAACAAAAAGATGACCTGCCAAATTAGGGCAGGTCATCTTTAATTCTTTCAGAAAATTCTTTATTCTCCCCTTATGATCCGCCTGGTCACCTTTTGAGCACCGGTCATAACATTTAATACCCCACCGGCACTCTCACTCTGTGCTCCGATGAACCAAAGGTTCTCGATCGGGGTTTTATGAGCCGGAGCCTTGTTCCCCATGACTGGAGGAATTCCACCAAAGGAGTGATGTTTCTGGGCAGTACGTTTCCGAAAATCATCCGGTGTCAGGATCATGCGCGTCAGTGTGTGCTGGCGCAAAGCGGGGATATGGGCTTCAGCCTCGGCTACAAGCTTATCTGCCAGGATTTCCTTTTGTGCAGACCAGGTTCCTTCCGCCAGAGTATCCGGTGCGATCGTGTAAATGGTCACGGCGTGCATATCAAGGGGAGCCAGTGCAGGTGAGTGTAATGAGGGTACATAGATCAGGAAGCCTTCTTTGCCCTCATGGTAGATACCTGTTCGCAGGCGCTGGACGGATCCTTCCAGATCATTTGTTTTGTAATAATAGCACAGGGCGGCTGGTTGATAGGGGGTTGGGTCGAAATCAATGCCCAATTGCACCATCAGAACCGATTCCATCATGCGGTTGGCTTCGATCTGTGCAACCAGTTCAGCCGGGATCTTGTCACGACCGACCAGATCGAAAAAGAGTTCTTTCATGCCTCCAGAAGCCAGTACCAGGTCGGCAGATTCAATATGACCATCTGCCAGTTCCACACCCTTGGCACGACCACTCTCGATAACAATGCGCTGGACTGCAGTGTTCGTCAACACCCTGCCGTTATTTTCCAGGATCACACCCATGATTGCATTGACCAGACTCTGGCAACCGTCAAGGATATAGGTATAAGCCGTCTGGGCACTTCGGGAGCCTGGAAAGGTCGGGATGCGTTTGTCGAAAGCTGTTTCAAGGTGAATGGAGGGGACTCCCAGCGCCGGGAATTCACTTGGCGCAGTTACAAAATCAGCCAGGATTCCCAGGAAGAATGTCTTGAGAACTGGTGATTTGAAGTAAAAATCCATTAACTGACCACCGCTCCAATCCACCTTATCCTTGACCTGCTGGAACGCAAACCACATCTGCAATTTATACCAAAGCGCAGTTAACCCATGGGTAGCCTCTGCCTGACGACTGAGCGACATCAACCGGATCATCTTATCGTAGAAGTGGTAATAGCTATCCAGGGACTTGCTCTCCGAGGGAAAAAGCTCCTTCAAGTGCTCGCGCCGCCAATACGGACCTTCGTAATTTTTCGGTCTCCATAAGGTGAACTCGGACATCGACAAACCCCTGTCTTCATGTATCGACGGTACCTGCTCGCTGACTCCAAGTTCTTCCAGAATGATCCTTCCCTTGTCACCCGGGGCGAACCCTTCAACCAGCAGTGGACCGATATCCCAACCAAATCCATCCTGGGATACAGTTGCGGTCACCCCGCCCGGGGTCGGGAATTGCTCGAATACAGTGACAGAGTGGCCTGCTTTGGAAAGGTATGCCCCGGCTGTCAGACCAGCCATGCCTGAACCGATGATGACGACTTTCATGCTCTACTCCTGGCTTTTTGTTGTTTTACGGTCGGCCAATTCCTTGACAAGTGCTGCGTGGGATTGGCGCGTGATCGGATATTTGATCAGGAAGGGCAGGCTGATCAAAAGAACGATAGCCGGGACGATGGCAAAGAAAAAGCGGATACCGAACAAGGCACGGATTGTTTGCTCCACGTTGGGTATATAACCAAACAATCCCAATGCCCAACCGCTGACAGCCACACCAAAAGCGCCTGTGAACTTGCCCAGGAAAGCCCACAAACCGTAATAGACACCTTCACGGCGTTCACCGGTCATCTTTTCATCATACTCGATCACATCGGGCAGCATGCTCCAGGGGCAGACCCACTGGGCTGAGAACCCCAATCCCGCCACGATGGCGACCACATAGATCAGTGGAGTGGGTTCATGCGGCAGAAAAAAACCACTTATTAAAGCCAGGGATGCGATAAACAAACCCAGGGCATAGGCAGGACCTTTATTGATCCTGTCTGAAACGAGTTTTGCCGGGATAAGGAAGATCCCGACGGTTAGAAGCATTGCCAGGAGCACGAAGGAGACCTGGTCGCCCATGTTCAACTGGTACTGGATGAAATATGGTACCAGGGCGGTCAGGACGGTAAAACTGAAACTGCTCAGAACGAATGCGATCATTAAAATTTGGAAGGGTTTGTTCTTGAAGGAAGTCAGGATAGCCTTTACAGGCGGGAGCGTGGATGGCTCCCCTGCCAGTTCAGGACGTTCCTTGATCGAAAAGGTTGTTATTAAGGTTGTGATCACGGCAACTGTTCCGAAGACTGCTCCGGTGGTGCTCCAGGCTTGCTGCAGGTTCATACCGGAACCCTGGAAGATGCCAGCCAGGATGGTGGTCAGTGCTGCTCCGAGGATATAACCAAACACGCTGTAAACCATTCGGATCGAGGTCAGGCTGGCGCGTTCGTTATAGTCGCGGGTCAACTCGGGAGTCAAGGCGTAATAGGGGGTTGTTGTCATGGTATGGAAGGTGTCCACCAGCCAGAAGGAAAACAACACAGCCAGGAAAGCAGGTACGCCGGTCAGCCCTTTGGGCAGGGAGAACATGATCCAGGCAGCTATACCCAGCGGGACGGCACCGATCAGCATGTAGATGCGCCGGCGCCCGAAGCGGGAGCGTGTGCGATCTGACCAATAACCGAACAAGGGATCATTAATTGCATCCCAGGTCAACTTTCCGACCATCAGCGCTACTCCGGCCAGAGCCGGATTGATCCCAGCCACGTCGGTGTAATAGAAGAGCAGGAAGAACTGCATGGCGGATGTGATCAGGGCAAAGCCCAGATCGGCTAAACCGTAACGTACCTTGCTGCCGAGAGTCAATTTTTGGTCCATGGTACCTCTCTATGAAATGGGGATGAGAAACGGATATGGAAATTACTTAGTAGTATATAGCGAAAAAGGTGCTTATGTCAATTAATTTCTTCAGGATTAAAATCGTATGATCTTACTGTTTCTCACGATCCTCCCCTATTGCCAGGCGGAGAGGTCAAAGCTTGTGGGAATTTTTTTTTTAATTTTCGGTCATAGGTCAGATCAGCTTTTTAGCGTTTCTCTTGTATTTATATAGAGGACCTTGTGAGATCCTTATGGCAGGGTTACAATGGTTTGAATTTGATCGACACGGGATTATTCTCAAGAGATAGGAGTCTTAAATTATGAGCCTCGATAATTATCTGCAAGAAACAGGCGCGCTTGCCACTCTGGCAGGTATCATGGCCGGGTTCGCAATTTCTGCCGTAATTCAACTACTCTCCACGGATAAACCGGGTAAACTGATGACGGTCACCATTGTCGCCTTCGCAGGGTCAACCGTCATGTTCATATATTCCCTGCTGGTATTTGTATTATTATTTGCAGCCGCGGCAGAGAGCAATATTGTTCCTGTAAAACTGGAAGGGTATGGCAACTATGCCTTGCTGATCATTTTTGGGGCAATCGATGTTTTTCTAGCCGGGATAGGGTTATCAGGCTGGCTGCGTTCTAAAGGGACTGGCATCGCAACCACCATCCTGGCATTATTCACGATATGCCTGACGAGCGTCGCCATCATCGCGGTCATGTCGATCTTCGCTTGAAACCAGAACAAGTTCATTGAAAACCTGATGGCTGAATCTAAAAACCCGTCAGCAATATGCTGACGGGTAAATGATTAAAAAGAAAAGTCTCTTGGCAATGACCTACTCTCCCAGGCAGTCGCCCACCAAGTACCATCGGCGCTGACGAGCTTAACTTCCGGGTTCGGAATGGGACCGGGTGTACCCTCGTCGCTCTGATCACCAAGAGACTTATTCACAAATTAGAACTGAACAATAATTGATTTTAGGTTTTTTTGTGGTTGAAAAGTATCAAGTTCTCCGCACCACGCGGATCAGCCTTCGACCATTAGTACAGCTTAGCTTAACACATTACTGCGCTTACACGTGCTGCCTATATAACAGGTAGTCTACCTGCGGTCTTATTCCAAAAAAGGATACAGGGATCTTATCTTGAGGCGAGTTTCCCACTTAGATGCTTTCAGCGGTTATCTCTGCCAGACGTAGCTACCCAGCAATGCCGTTGGCACGACAACTGGCACACCAGAGGTCTGTCCACTCCGGTCCTCTCGTACTAGGAGCAGCTCCTCTCAAATCCCTTACGCCCACAGCGGATAGAGACCGACCTGTCTCACGACGGTCTGAACCCAGCTCGCGTACCGCTTTAACGGGCGAACAGCCCGACCCTTGGGACCTTGTACAGCCCCAGGATGCGATGAGCCGACATCGAGGTGCCGAGCGAAGTCGTCGATATGGACTCTTGGACTTCACCAGCCTGTTATCCCCGGGGTAGCTTTTATCCGATAGCCACGACCTTTCCACACAGATTCGTGGGATCACTAAGCCCTACTTTCGTATCTGCTCGACGCGTTGGTCTTGCAGTTAAGCTCCCTTATGCCTTTGCACTCTATGGCAGGTTTCCATTCTGCCTGAGGGAACCTTTGGGCGCCTCCGTTACCTTTTGGGAGGCGACCGCCCCAGTCAAACTGCCCACCTGGCACGGTCCCCCATCCGGATTACGGAATGGGGTTAGGGTCTAAGTATAATCAGGGTGGTATTTCACTGATGGCTCCACCGAAGCTAGCGCTCCAGCTTCATAGCCTCCCACCTATTCTACACAAATCATACCCAAACTCAATGCCAAGTTGCAGTAAAGCTCCACGGGGTCTTTTTGTCCTGCTGCGGGTAGGCCGCATCTTCACAGCCATTTCAATTTCACCGGGTCCCTCGTCGAGACAGTGCTCTAATTGTTACGCGGTTCGTGCGGGTCGGAACTTACCCGACAAGGAATTTCGCTACCTTAGGACCGTTATAGTTACGGCCGCCGTTCACCGGGGCTTCAGTTCAAAGCTTCGCTTGCGCTAACCTCTCCCTTTAACCTTCCGGCACTGGGCACGCGTCAGCCCCTATACATCGCCTTACGGCTTAGCAGAGACCTGTGGTTTTGTTAACCAGTCACCAGAGCCATTTCACTGCGACCCTCCGAAGCTTTGACACTAAGGAGGGTACCCCTTCTCCCGAAGTTACGGGGTCATGTTGCCTAATTCCTTAACGAGGGTTCTCCCGTTCGCCTTGGTATACTCTACCCATCTACCGGTGTCGGTTTGCGGTACGAGCGCTAGAAAGTTATGCTTAGAGACTTTTCTTGGCAACAAGGCTCAACCACTTATGCCTTAAGGCTCGCTCTCACCTCAGCTCAACCGGCGGATTTACCTACCAGTCTCAACGCCTAGATGGATCGCACCCAAATCCAATAATGGGCTGGCCTACCTCGTTGCGTCCTCCCATCGCACTATCTAGCGGTTCCGGAATGTTGACCGGATATCCATCACCTACGCCTCTCGGCCTCGGCTAAGGACTCGACTAACCCGACGCGGAATGACCTGGCGTCGGAAACCTTAGATTTACGGCGAACACGGTTCTCACGTGTTTGTACGCTACTCATGCCTGCATTCTCACTTCTGTCCGCTCCAGTCGCCCTTACGATCGACCTTCACCGCTGACAGAACGCTCCCCTACTGCCCCAACTTGCGTTGAGACTCATAGCTTCGGTACTATGCTTAGCCCCGTTAAGTTTTCCGCGCAAAGTCACTAGACCAGTAAGCTGTTACGCACTTTTTAAAGGGTGGCTGCTTCTAAGCCAACCTCCTGGTTGTTCAAGTAACCTCACCTCGTTTACCACTTAGCATAGATTTGAGGACCTTAGCCGATGATCTGGGCTGTTTCCCTTTCGACCCCGAAACTCATCTCCCGGAGTCCGACTGCCATGCTATGGAGTACTGGCATTCCGAGTTTGATTGGGTTCTGTAAGCTGTAAGCCCCATAGCCCATTCAGTGCTGTACCTCCAGTACTAAACGCATGACGCTAGCCCTAAAGCTATTTCGGGGAGAACCAGCTATCTCCGTGTTCGTTTGGCATATCACCTCTACCCACAGGTCATCCCCTAACTTTGCAACGTTAGTGGGTTCGGGCCTCCACGAGTGATTAGACTCGCTTCACCCTGCCCATGGGTAGCTCACACGGTTTCGGGCCTAATCCCAGCGACTATACGCCCTATTAAGACTCGCTTTCGCTACGGCTTCGGGTGTCACTCCCTTAACCTCGCCACTGAGATTAACTCGCAGGCTCATTCTCCAAGAGGCACGCTGTCAGGCATAGCAAGGAACGTCCCTATTTCTAGGGGGCTCAACTTGCTGTTAGCCCTCCAACTGCTTGTAAGCTTACGGTTTCAGGTTCTATTTCACTCCCCTAACAGGGGGACTTTTCACCTTTCCCTCACGGTACTTGTTCACTATCGGTCGCCAAGTGTATTTAGCCTTAGAGAGTGGACTCCCTAGATTCCTGCCGGATTAGCGTGCCCGGCAGTACTCAGGAACACGGCGGAAGTCAACCAGTTTTCGCATACGGGGCTATTACCCTCTGTGGCAGGCTTTCCCACACCTTTCCGCTAACTGATTGTTTTGTAACTTCCATATGCCGGTCCTACAACCCCGTCCATGCAAGCATGGGCGGTTTGGGCTGTTCCCCGTTCGCTCGCCACTACTGGGGGAATAATTTCTTTTCCTCTGGGTACTTAGATGTTTCAGTTCCCCAGGTTCCCATCCTCAAACTTATGTGTTCAGCAAGAGGACACCGTTGGTTCGCAACGGTTGGTTTCCCTATTCGGAAATCCTCGGATCAACGCTTGTACACAGCTTCCCGAGGCTTATCGCAGTGTCCCACGTCCTTCATCGGCACTTGGCGCCAAGGCATTCACCATAAGCTCTTAGTAGCTTCTCCACGTGATGCGGAGAATTTGATACTTTTCTTTTGATAAATTACTTTATCGGCCTACATCAATTGCTATTCAGTTTTTAAGGTTCACTCACCGTTTGACCGGTGACCGATACTCTCGATGGATCAAGGGCATCGGTCACTCTTCAAATGTTCGGGCTACAGACACAAAACGACCCAGCGCACACCGCCGGGTCATCAAAACCCTTCCATTGCGGTGTTACCAATCTAACTTATGCCTGCCCGCTGTTTAACAAACTTTTATTGCTCTCCATTTACTAACTGGTTGCGTACTCAGTGGAGATGGCGGGATTTGAACCCGCGACCTTCGCCTTGCAAAGGCGCTGCTCTCCCGCTGAGCTACATCCCCAGGACTTGCCTGGTTAGTGGGCTTGACAGGATTCGAACCTGTGACCCCTGCGTTATCAGCACAGTGCTCTAACCAACTGAGCTACAAGCCCGGGGTTTTCCTCAACAACTGAGAAGTGACAGGAAACTCATTCTGCGATCCAGCGCCCAAGTTCACCGTGTGGGCATATTTAGAGCGACTTCCCAAAAGGGAGCGCTCACGTACTCTAGAAAGGAGGTGATCCAGGCGCACCTTCCGGTACACCTACCTTGTTACGACTTCGTCCCAGTCACCAGCACCACCTTCGACGGCGCCCTCCTTGCGGTTAGGCTACCGGCTTCAGGTGTTACCAGCTCCCATGACGTGACGGGCGGTGTGTACAAGGCCCGAGAACGTATTCAACGCACTATAGCTGACGCGCGTTTACTAGCAACTCCGGCTTCATGCAGGCGAGTTGCAGCCTGCAATCTGAACTGAGGACAGCTTTGGGGGATTGGCTCCACCTCGCGGCTTAGCAACCCATTGTACTGCCCATTGTAGCGTGTGTGTAGCCCCGGACATAAAGGCCATGCGGACTTGACGTCATCCCCACCTTCCTCCGGCTTGATACCGGC
>CAYJKQ010000013.1:0-70150 GCA_964370815.1 uncultured Anaerolineaceae bacterium
CAGTTGGTTAGAGCGCCTCGCTTACACCGAGGAGGTCAGGGGTTCGAGTCCCTTTGCGCCCACAAGAGATCCTGCTTGACAGGATTTTTCTTTTACACCGACGCCCCCCAGCAAGGGGATGTTAAGGTCAGGGGTTCAAGTCCCTTTGCGCCCACAAGAGATCCTGTTTGACAGGATTTTTCTTTTACACCGACGCCCATCAGCAAGGGGATGTTAAGATCAGGAGTCCCCTCAAGGGGGATGTTTTTCGAGTCCCTTTGCGCCTACAAGAGATCCTGCTTGACAGGATTTTTCTTTTACACCGACGCTCATCAGCAAGGGGATAGCAAGGTCGCTATCATTTGAGCAGAAGCAGAAATGGAAATTTGGTGTGTCCTTGAAACGGGGAATATTCACAAAATTGGGCCGTAATTTGGTTGTGGTCCCGTTTTAGCCTAATACTAAAAAATTTACTTCTTAATTTCAACTGTAAATTTTCCATTCCAAACACAATTATTTCCGCAATCGTGCCCTTGGAAATCACCTGTAATAGTGTTCCCATTGAGCACCCCGCTAACTTCTGAGAAATCTCCACAACCGTCAGGTGAAACACCATTCTCTAAAATAATTGAAAAGTTGACCTTATTCTTTTTAATTGTGCCATTAAAAATGGCTGGTTGATCGTTTGGATCCGAATAAAAAGAAGAGTTTTCTTGAATTACGCTTTTTGACCAATTGTTATAAGGAACGACCCAATCACACGAAACATTTCCGTTTATTTGAAATACCCAATCACCTTGAAGTGACACTGGAGCAAAAGGAGTTGGAAGGAAACCTGTGGTTATCGCTCCTACTACTCCTATTACGGTAACCACTGCCAAACTGACGACCAGTGTTGAAATTATTGCTTTTATGGAAATACTGCTGGCTGTGTTAATGACGGTATTGACACCCACATTTGCTGTGTTCTTAACATTCGATACATTTGATACAGAATTGGTTGATTTTGCAATTTGCGAGGAGGGATACGTAGGTCTTTGACCACCGGAATCTGGAGGTGAAGACGGTGTGGCTGAGGATTTCACAGGACCGGCAGTTTGAGAGACAGAACTTGCTGATACGTTCGCAACGGAATCCGGAGGCGCTGTCTGTGGGGTAGGAGTTTTAGCGGGACCGGCTGCCTGCGAGGCAGAGTTTGCTGATGCTTTGGCACAGGAATCCGGAGGCGAAGTCTGAGTAGTTGTGGACTTGGCGGGACCTGCAGCCTGAGATGCGGGAGTTCCTACATTAGGTAATTAAGGTTTTTTGATCATAATCTACCTTTTAATTATCACAATTTCTAATTGAATTTCAATTTATTTCCTGATAAAGAAATTCACTGGAGAAGAAAATCTATTCAATAATTTAATTTTGAAACAATGAAAGATGGATAAATTTGAACCCCCAAAAATATTTTGGAAATCGCATATTAGGTTAGGGGTAAATCTGCCCATCTTTTTGATTTTCTAATTTTTATTCATTGGGTCCATTCAAATTCATAGGGTCAGGCAAAGACATGAAGGGACCATTCAAGCTGCAGACTGAGATATTATCAAAGTATGCTTTTAAAGTGATAGGTTCAGTTATTGGAGCAAATCCCGCATACATGCTAATTAGACCAGGTGGGAGAGCCAGAGCTTCTTGATATTCATCTTCCAATTTGCCATCCACCCAAATCTGAAGATGCCCCTGGAAAAGTGAAATTTCCATCCAATGCCATTGTTCAGGCACATTTATGAACGTTCCGGGGGGTAACTCCAAATCTGAAATTAAATCTCCGCCTGTTCCAAAAATGGTGCGATGCAGTGTAATGAGATTCCATGGAGAGGGTTGAATTCTGTAAGTATAAACGGTTCCTTGAACTTCATTTCCATCAAATTCAGAGGGTCCTGCCTCATGGAAATTAAAAGTTAATAATTTGGGTTCGTTGACCATGAAATGCATTCTCCAGACAACATCTCCAAAATACGACTCCGCACCTCCCTGGTAACCCAAACCCAACCAATTGTTTAAACCAGCAATTAATTTATTGCCATCATATGTAAAAACAGAATTAGCCTCGTTGTCTGGAGCTGGTCCGACATAAATGGCATCAGCTACATCTGGATTTCCTCGCCAATTCTGAGCTTCGCCATCCTGAAAATCATCTAAATACAATAAACCTTCATCCGGTGCACAGGCTTCTGAACTAAGAAGACCAAATGGGTCCCGTTCAAGGGTGATCTCAATTTCATTTGATCCCCGCTCAAGATTGAGAGATTGCTCAGCATTAAAATAACCCTGGGCATTTACAGAGATTAATCCATTTGGACCAGTCAGATTACTCCATGACATTTTTCCGGAAATATCCACTGGCATGGGGTCATTGATTCCAGCCTGTGGAAAACTAATGAATGAGTTAAGGACAAGATTACCATCCTTGTCTTTGACATATACTGACAAATCATATGGTACAGGTGTAGGGGTGAAAGTCGGTACTGGAGTGCTGGTTGGATTAGGTGTGGCTGTCCATGCTGAAGCAGTTTGAGTTGCGATTTGCTCCGGTGATGGACCGCATGCAACCAATAATATTATTAATAGCCCACCTATTAATAAGCTAGAGGCTCTCATGGTTTCCTCCTTTGGCGTTGAAAGAATTAGATTGAATAAAAAAGAAAGTTGAATGAAATTAAATCAGGTTCATACCATAAGCATTCTCCAGTTATTGAATTTCCAATTTACTTACAGGGATTTCTAGGAGTTCATAAATATCTCTACAACGACCTAATTTGAGATGAAAATAACGAATAAAATACATAATTATTATTTTACAAGAAAATATACCAAACTTCAATTTTGGGATTATTTTCACATAATATTCGAAACTCGTATCGAATGGAAATTTTTGAATAAATTAATAGAACTTTTAACAAACTGAGTTCGGCCATCTTTATTCCATCTCTTGTATACCCTGGAAAAATAATTACAATCCATACTTAGAAATTCAGAAAACCAAATATAAAAGGAGGTTCCTCTTATTCAGATAAGATGTAATATGCAAAGATCATAACCAAAAATCTACATCACCTGACCAACTCTGATCTGGACCTCGACTTGCCTTACTTGCTTCATGTTGTGATGCAACCGTTGCATCACAACATGGAAAATAAGGATTTAGTGGACGAACTGACCTCCATATATGCTGGTTGCACGGATCCAATACCACCATATGTACGGGTTGGAAATTATGGACAGTGCCCCAAGCTGATTTACACCGAGGAGGTCAGGGGTCCCCTCAAGGGGGATGTTATTCGAGTCCCTTCGCGAAGCACCCCCTTTTGGGGTTGCGCCCACAAGAGATCCTGCTTGACAGGATTTTTCTTTTACACCGACGCCCCCCAGCAAGGGGATGTTAAGGTCAGGGGTCCCCTCAAGGGGGATGTTATTCGAGTCCCTTCGCGAAGCACCCCCTTGTGGGGTTGCGCCCACCAAAACACCCCCACCCATGGGGGTGTTTGCAATTATCTGACTATATATGCGGTTTTGAGTTGTCTTACTCTTCTGTGGAGGGGGTTCTAATGCAACGTGAAGCAACAGGTGTCTATACTGGAATAAATGATGATTTGGTATTCATAGTTAATATTCTTTCAGCAGGTAATATTTGAACGAGCGAAATGAGAATTGATAACGTTCCGGATAAAACAAGGTCGCTGTTATTCTATTTAAACTTAGAGAAATTGATCTTATTGGTAATTTTTGATAATCCAACTTCTTTTTCAATAATGACAAGTTGATGTAAATCCTACAGAAATTATCAACAACCTTCCCCTCATCCATCGAACTTTAATCCCATTATTGGGTTGAGTGGTAATACAAAATGATCTATGCACCTTTTCCTGAAGAGACCACCCAGACTGTTTTTAGCAGAATATAAACATCCATCCATAAAGACCAGTTGCTTATATAATACTCATCCATTAATAGGCGTTGCTGAAATGTGGTTTCATGTCTTCCCATGATCTGCCACCAACCTGTTAATCCGGGTTGAATTCGCAGGATAATAGGTGCATAATCTCCAATATCATCCAATTCAGAAGGCATGTAGGCACGGGGTCCAATCACGCTCATGGATCCGCCTAATACATTCACAAGCTGAGGAAGTTCATCCAGGCTAAATCGACGCAACCATTTACCAATCCGTGTCAAGCGCGGGTCATTCGTAAGTTTATGAAATTCTTGATATTCAGCCTTTGCAACAGGATCCTTTTCCAAAAGGTCTTTTAGTTTTAGTTCAGCATCTGCTGCCATTGTGCGAAATTTGATAATGTTAAAACGCTTATAACCTTTTCCCAAACGTTCTTGTTTGAAAAAAATCGGACCAGGTGAGTCAAGAAGGACAAATATGCAAAGAATTAGCAATAATGGACTTAGCAAAATTGATATAACCAGACCCATCCCTAAATCCATCACGCGTTTGATGCCCATGGCATAACCATCAAAAAGATTGTAATGAAATTCCAACCCTAATCTTCCATCCATATCATGTGGTTTAACCCAGACAGACCCAAGACCACCCGTCTGCCCTATAAGGATCACCTTGCGGAAAGTCTTATTTAATTTATGTGCGTATCCTTCGTTTTGCAATCCAGTAGGAGGGATAAATATTGCCACATCGAATCTATCGTCATCACTTATATCTAAATTGATCGCTTCGAGAGGAAGAATCAATTTTGTGCGCCACCCAAGGCGGCGAACTCTTTTCAATGAATCCGCAATTTGCATTGCTTTATCATTCTCTCCAAAGATAACTACCGGCGTACCATACCAGGAAAACCTGGAGATTATATTCCTAATGAGAAAGTGACTCAACGGCAATATGGCAAGTGCTAATACCCAACTAAACAGCAGAAAACTGCGAGGAAGACCTTTATTGGGTAAATTTAAAAATGAGATGACCACTAAAAAAAAGAAAACCATGGTAACTGATTTGGACATACGTTCCAATTCTTTTACCGCTGTCATACCATACCCGGGATAGAGTCCTTCTATCAGAAAAACCGAAATTCCGAATAATATACCCATTTGTACCAAAGGTAAAACAATCAGCCAAAGGTTCCATTGTCTACCTAAAACAGGTGTTAACAGATCTCGAAGTAACACAGCCAAACGAAAGACTCCAAGCAGAATAGCCGCATCACTTATCATCAGGATCGAGCTTACAACCCAGGTACTCCAATTAATCGTTTGTTTTTTCATACAGTAGCTCCAATATCATCTAATGAGAATTGAAATCTCAATTGAGTTCGGATGGCTGTTTTCGTAGATTTAAGAATATTTTCTCCGCTGCTTTTCTGATACCCATCCTTAAAGGTCTTTCCAGGAATGTGTATGTCAACATTGACAATATTATTAAGAGGAAAAGGAATATATAGAAATCCTGAGATTTGGTTGGTTTTATCAATGGAGATATATAGCGCAAATACATAAGATGAAATGGAACTTGAAGAATATAAATCGAATACCCCAGTTCCCCCAAGAATAAAAATACCTTGTTCGATAAGATCGAGGATATCCAGGAATGATCGATGGATAATGCCAAAATTAGCGCAAAAAATAATAAGGAACAAACAGCATACACAATGATCACATTTGGGAATAAAAAAAGTTTTGTACGATATGTTAAAGTAATCGCAATCAGAATTAAAGAAAGAAGGACAAGACTTGAAGAAACCAATTTTGATATTATTCGCAAAGAAAGGTAATTAACATAAATCAGAGCTCCAACGATTCCCAGCATGAATGAAGACAAGTGAATCAATGGGTGATTAAAAACGATCGCATGCATCACATCTGTGTCTACATGATTAAATGTTGGTGAATAATTCAATGTAACACGAATATAAAGAGTAATTCCCCAGATAACCAGTGTGATCAGACTCGCTTTGAAAACAGATATTTTCCTTAGAAATATAATGAGAAATGGGAATATAAAATAAAAAAACATCTCAACAGACAAAGACCAGGAAGGACCATTAATTGATATTGGGGTTTTTGGAAACCAGGCTTGAAGAAAGAAGATGGAATAGTTGACAGCATAAGGATCTGAACTTGTCCCGGAAAGGTAATTATCAATTAAAATAATGACTATTGCTAAATAATAGACAGGTGCAATCCGGGCAAAGCGAGCAACCCAATATTTCCCCTTGTCAATATTCTCTTGTTGACCATAAGCGACTGTCATGATAAAACCGGAGAGAACGAAAAAGAAGACAACCATGAAAGGTCCGGTTGTAAGGGCAGGAAAATTAATCCCAATCCATGTTTTGCGACCAAAGTGAAAAATCACCACGATAACTGCTGCAACAAATCGAAAAAAGGTGAGTTGATTTATTTTCATCCATTATCCATTTATGCAATCCTATTTAAAAAAGAAATGAAACTGCCTCTTGAAATTTCCAAAAGGAACTCTTCAAAAGATTACACGATGCTTCGTGGTCTTGTAATTGAAATTTCATTCTTTTTAATAAATCCCATTATATCAGTATAAGGTTTGCAGTTAATTAAAAATGATCTGCCATACCAACAGAATTTGAATAGGATTTATATTCAGATCGAATATTCTTGTTTCCATTACAGAAAGTTAATTCTCACATCCTGAAGGATCAATTATTCGCTTCAATGGTCTTGATTTTCCTGGCTGGAACTCCCCCAACAACTATCAATCGAGGAACATCTTTTGTTACGACCGCACCAGCAGCAACTACAGAACCCTCGCCAATAGTTACTCCTGGCAGGATAATAGCGCCCGCACCTATCCATACTCCATCCTCAACGAAGATGGGTTTAGTGTGTGTCTTTCGCCTTTTTCCCTGTGAGTATTGAACTTCATGATTAACGGTCTCAAACAAGACTCTCGGTCCTATTTGAACATGTTCTCCTATGTTTATCTTGTCTTTTGGGCATCCAAAACTTATATCAGAATTTACCAGGGTATCTTTTCCTATATAAACATTGTGAGCTGCACCTACAGGTCGTATGCTTATTGGCCCCACTATGGTACATTTGCTTGAGATCCTAATCCCCGCCATTCGGAACAATGTTATTCGCATAGAATTTAGGAATTTTGTCCTGGGCAGGAAATTAGCAAGGGGCAAAAAGATTAATTCTATTAATTTATACGATAAAGTTTTTATTTTATTTTCCATTTTTTTTCCAAAACCTATAATTTTTATATTGACTTCTAATTGATCAAGATAAATATCAATTGATATCCAATCTTTCCTCCTGTACGGTTATTTCATCTTGGAATTGTCGTCCTGGAAGACCAAGCAATTATATGACCAAGAAATTGAGAAAAAACACATTTGTTATTCATCAGAGATCAGAAATATAAGAATCCATACCTAATTATTTTCCAACCACTTTTTCATGTATTCAAAATAATCAGTCAGCACCTTCCTCTTTGACCAATTTTCAACAACCCAGGACCTTCCTTTTTGACCGAGGGAGTTCATTTTAGTTGGGTTTTTCGATAAATCGAGAATAGCATCAGCCAGGATCACAGTCTCTTGTGGCGGTACAACAACTCCCAATTGTCCGACGATCTCAGCCAATTGCGTACCGGGATTTGCGGTTGTAATGACAACTTTTCCACTTGCCAACATCCCTGAGAGTTTGGATGGCATGACCAGGTCAGCTGCATCAGCCCGTTGGGGTAAGATATGAATATCTGCAATATTCAACAACTGGTTCAATTTTTCAAGAGGCTGCAAAGGTATGAATTGGACATTAGGGAGGTCTTGTGCATCCTTCTCCAAATTCTTCCGAATTGCTCCGTCTCCACATAAAACAAAGTGAATAGTTGATTGTTTCTTCAAATGCCTGGCAGCTTTCAACACATATTCAAGCCCTTGTTTGTGTCCCATATTTCCTGAATATAATACAATAGTTTTTTTATCAGGAATATGCAATTCCTTTTTTATTGATTCTTGCTCCTTTAACAAAGGATAAATCAATCCGGTATCCACCCAATTAGGAAATAAAAAATAGTTTCCAGGAGCGATCCCTTTTGATTCAATTCGAGCAAGCATCTGATTTGAGATAGTGGAAATTTGATCAAATTGCTTTAAGATCCATCGTTCTACTCCACCTGCCACTTTTGTGAATAAATTATTGCTAGATAACATCCCCATGTTGGAAGCAGCATCCAATTCGAAGTCTTGAATATGTAACCAGGCTTTTGCCCCGCTTAATCGTGCCATTAATAATACAGAAGGCGTATTAAATAAGGTGGGGGCAATGCACAAAACAAGATCGGGTTTCCAAAGACATTGACCTAAAAGCACAGGAAAACTTGAAATAGCGAAAGTGAGCAGGTGCAACAGGCGAGTGATCCCGGTTGGCTTGCGGGGAACCCAGATGGGGCAGCGCTGCACCCATACTCCCTGCCAAGACTCATGTTGATACCTCCAGGGAAAGTACCCTGCTTGAACCTCCCATTGTGGATAATAAGGTGGGGCAGTTACCACATGTACGTTGGATCCCTGCTCAGCAAAAAAAGATGCCATCTCCCCTGTATATTTGCCAATACCGGTAAGTTCTGGGTGGAAGTTGATACCGACGATGAGAATACGCATAATTAAACCAGACACCTATTGTAATTGAGGGATTCGATATAGCAGAATCTTTAAAGCTTAGGAGCAAATACTAATGAACTAATAATCTTAGGTATTATATCCATAATAATGATCGGATCTAAATGGTTCTCCCGCTAAACAATTGACTAAGATATGGTGGAGCGTATCTGAAGTTGCCAAAATCAATTTACAAGAGAGCGAAACTCAATAATTAAGCATTTCGTTGGGTTTAACCCTGCCCTGGGAAAAGCAACCAGGATCTACGGCGGGTACTTCGCTGGGCTGTGGCTCCGCTCCCGGAAAGCACATTGAAGCCCCTCAACCCATCCTACTAAAATCCGAAATTATGTAGATTTGGCAAGAATACCACCAAAATTTACCAGTTATGGTCTTGCTCATATTCCAATTCAAGCAGAGCGTCTCCAATGCTTTCCTTGTATGCATCTTTGACTTTTTCTGAAAATACTTTCTTCCACCCACCTGTTTCTCCAGCCCTGAAATGCGCCGCTTCTTTGAGATCTTTAGAAGAAGTAAACTTCTTGATCATTTTTTCAATTTCTTCTTTTGAAATTTGGATCTCACATAATGAACAGACCTTGAGAAAGACTTCTGTTGGATCCTGATGCATTTGTTCATAGGTTACAACAATACCATTTGAATCGATATTCTTTAATGAACGGATGATCCAATCAGCATATGAGCGACCCAATTCTCTTGAAAAGAGGAGTAATCCATCTTCCAGAGATAAAGAATTAAAAAAAGGATACATCGGATGCCAGGGTCTATTACTTACAAAATGTACATAACTGATAGCCACATCACGCAGATCTCGATACATGAACACATACTTGATTTTATTGATCTTGATCATTTCTAAATTATGGTCGGATAGATGGGAATGCGTTTTCACCACCAATAATTTATTTCGATTCCTGGAGAAATAACGACTGGGAATATCATAATTGATACTCTCACCTTCTTTCAGCCCAAAGAATAACATGCCAGGAAACATCGTACTTTGAAAACCTGGTAAACCAGCCAACATCTTCTCCAACCATGTTGTGCCACTCTTTGGAAGTCCCAAGATCAAGATGTTTGGATGGGGGTAATTCTTCCCAAAGCGAATATGCCCCAGATAACCATTCCACAATTCAAGAATATAACGCGGATAAATTAAAATCTTTAGAAAGAACCGCGCTGATCCCGGCCATTTTTTTACATAGGATCGCATTGCTTTTTCCAAAGAATTTTCAATTTTAATTAACATAGTTCTCCTGAATCAATAACATGTTGGATAGGATTGGATAGGTAACAGATCCTATCTTTCTTTTACTTCCCTTCTCTTCATTGGTTTTGCCGGGTTGCCATAACAGATCATTCCTGCGGGAAGGTCATCCAATACAGTGCTTCTGGCACCGATCACGCTGCCTGTACCTATGGAAACTCCTGGCGCAATGAAAACATCAGCTGCAACCCAAACCTGGTCTGCAATTCTGACAGGGCTGGCATAGAGATCGAAAGTTACGGATGTGTAATCGTGGCTCCCTGCACATACATAGGACTGTTGCGAAATGACGGAATGGTTTCCGATTGAAATTTCTCCCAGAGAATAAAGGATCGTATTGTCACCGATCCGGCAATAATTTCCAATCGACACTTTCCATGGATAAGTGAACCGGGCAGAAGGTCGTATGCGAACATTTTCACCTACTTTTGCGCCAAATATTCGTAGCAGAAAATTTCTCCATCCATACAAGAATTGAGGCGACCAGGCAAAAAAAGTTCCCTGCACTATCCACCAGAGTTGGACAATAAAAGCTGAACGCCCACGAAATTCTTTATCAGGTTTTACATGACCCAGTTCTTGAAATTGTTGCATTCAATTCTCCATATAGAATTTATTTCAGGATGCTTGAGTAGAATGATAACCATTTCTCTGCAACCACATCCCAGGAATAATTTTCCTTTGCCAATTTAAAGGATCGTTCTCCACGCTCAAGTCTTTCATCAAGAGACCAGCGCAGGACCTTTTGAAGAGAATCTGTTAATTCATCAATCGTAGGATGGATGAGCAATCCTCCGCCTTTCTCCCAATCCAGAAGTCCTGTTTCAAAAGTAGTAATCGTAGGAGTTTTACAAATGGCGGCTTCCAGGTTAACCAACCCGACAACCTCAGAATAGGAAGGCACTAATACAACCCACGATCTATTCAGAGCTTTCCATTTGTCTTTTCCATAGATGGGTCCAACAAAACTAACCCTATTTTCCAGGTTTAATTGAGCGCATAGATCCTGCAATGAGCCTGTATACCCGGGGATACTTTCAGAACCAGCGATATTCAGATGCCAACCAAGGTCTTCAATTAATCTGGATAAAGAATTTAATATTAACTCAATCCCCTTTTTAGGATGTAATCTTCCCAAGAACAACAATTGTTTATTATTATCAGCAACTTTGGATAACTCAAGTGGTGCGGAAATATCGATCGCGTTCGGGATCAAGACGGAATTAAATCCAGGGAAGAAAACTTGAAGGTTCTTTGCTTCAAGAGCTGTTATCGCATGGATGGTTGTACCAATTGGGATGAGTGGTTTAAAGACTAATTTCAGGTATAACAGTTTTTTTATTCTCTGCAATAATCCCTGGTCATATATCAACCAAGGTTCCAGCATTCCATGAGAAGAGATTACCACAGGTATATTTTTATTCCCAACAGCCTTTAATGCAGCCCATTGGGCAGCCAACCAAATGGAATGGATATGAACGATATCGATATGATAATTCTGTAAAATACTTTCAATTTTCTTAACAATCCCAGGTGACCAATGCCAAAAAGATCCTGATCGGGAAGGTGGAAGGATGATCTCTTTTACCTTTTCATCCTTTTCTACTTCCTCCCTTGCAACTGAACAAATATATATATTAAGGTTTTCATCCTTGTTAACCAGGCAATTAGCCAGCTGGGATGTCAGTGTCGTTACACCCGAGAGAGCATTAGAATGATCTGGTGTGATAAATAAAATATTCATAAAATAGATGACCTGCGGTAACACGAAATCAATAATGATAATTCTCCCTTTATCGATTGTTGTGCGAGGTTGAAGGTTTGATGTATCACTTCTGGTCACTTTCCATTAATTTGAATCAAATTTGATGGTATCCGAAGTAAAGGAGCGATCGTTTTCTGAATAAACAAAATGCCAGGATTTTGATCGAGCAATTCAAATCTTTTCTTTCTTGTTTGATCTCGATCCTGGAAAATAATTAATTGCCCAAGGTTCCATATTCTTTTGAATGATAATAGTCTCGATAGTATTCCTTCAGTTTTACCATTAAATTGGGAGGGATCGTTTCCTTTTCCTTTTGTTGAGAAATGTTTACTTTTCGATAAATTGGTTCAATGATCATTTTTCTAATTTGATGCAACCCCTTCCTGATGAAGGGTTTATTATATACACGCATGTATAAGAACTTTGATAACCCATGATAGACATTTTGAAGTTTATTGTTCTTAACGGAAATTGACACGTTGTGTTGAATAAAATCTTTTTCTTGAAAACCATCGCATGAAATATTCAAAAAACTGCAAATATCTCTCATCATTTCTTCTGGTTGTCCTTTTAGCCGATCAAAGGATAAAACTAAAATGCGTTCTTCCCCAAATATTTCAATAAAAGATCTCAGGAAATTTGAATAATTGCCTTGCTCCAGGGCTCGAAATGCTTGTATATTTCGATCCGCATTGCCTCCCAATTGAGCCTCAATATAATCCACTAAATTCAACCTAGAGTTAATTTGTCCAACCTGCTTACCAAATTGATACCACGATCTCAACCTGTCGATTGGATCCCTCAGTATAAAAATCCATCGTACATTGTCCAAGCCTAGTGCTTCTTTTACCCGTGAAGGTGTGCCTGGCGAAAAGAGATAATCAGGTGTTGCCTCAAGGTATAACTTACGGTTGCAATGGAAATAGTCCAAATATTGATCAAGACCAGTGTCTTCATAATAGGACTCCACGGAGAGAGGATAAGTCTTATCCAGGAAAAAGCGTGTTTCCTTCAGAGTGGAACAACAAATTTCTTCGTGTTTTTCCAAATACCTATAAAGGGAAGTGGTTCCAGATTTTGTTGCTCCACCAATAATGACGAACTTTCGGTCGTTGATAGTTTCCATAAATGTTTTCCTGGAGGCTACCTGTTCCAAAGGGAAAAATCGCGACTTAGAAATACTCCCAATTCATTATTATGGGGCGTATAGAAATCTATTAACCATTGCCTTAAATCCTCGTCAATTTTCGGATATTCGAAGGGAACATCATTCCAACGGGCTAATTTAATTTTGGATCTTCTCATCCAAACACGAAATTTAAGAGGAAGAATTTGTGCCAGCAACCTGCTCCCCGAAAAAGTTGAATAGAGTATTTTCGCTAATGCAGGAAAGCGCGGTTTCGCTGCACTATTTACCTGGCGATCCTTCTCAATTTCAATCGGGGTTAAACCAATTTTCTTTAGAAGATCATTGCAAACCCCCTGAGTGTCACTTTTAAAATCCTCTACAGTAAAAATATTAATTTGGTTTGCCGGAAATATCTCATATACTTTCCGTAAATATTTCACGTATTTACCAACCTCGAGGTAGGCAACGTTGAACTTCTTTAATGAATCAAGATCCTGTGAATTAATGGAGTTCTTGATGGCAGACATTGGATCGGATGTATTTTGTTCCTCCCTCCGACGGGCATACCAATATGCTGAATAAGCACGATTAACAGGATTGCGTAAAAAAACCACTATTTGAACTTCTGGATTGTGATCATACAACCGTCTTAATGCGGTCTCAGAATACATTGCCAAAACATTTTTGGCGATAACGATCCGACTTGACCCTTTTATATTAGGTAAAAAATAAGTGGACCAAATAGCGTCAAATCCCTTTTGATATTCTTCCTCAAAAGTGAGATATGGAAGTTCGTTGGTGTTATGGGAAACAAGTTCCGGGTGTTGTATCAGGTATTCTCTTAGTGAAGAAGTGCCGGCTTTTTGTGTACCTATTATGAATAAATCAATTTTTTTATTATTAACCACGTTATAACTCCCGAATTATGTTCAATGAGGATCAAGTATTTTGGGGGATTTGTAAAATGCCAGACAATTGATTCCCAATTTTTTATACACGATCCACCATAACATCATATTCCATGTTACCAACGAAATCACCATCGCAATTGAAGAACCGATGATCCCCCATATCGGAAGTAACAGCAAATTGATCACGACATTTAACACAACTGCAAATGCCAATGCCTTGGCGGTATCTCTTTCATGGTGGGACATATTCAACAAGTTGCCCACTGAACCAACCCCTGAATTGATAAGTTGCCCTCCCAATAATATCATCAACGGGATATAAGCTGATTCATAAGAGGGTCCAAACACCTTCCGTAGAAATAGTTTCCCGAAGACAATGAAACCGATCGTGATGGCCAGGTTGAAGAATAAGATAACACGTGAACTTGCAGTAACCAGGCGCTGCAATTTTATTTTATTCCCCAGAGCAAATAATTCCGCAAATCGAGGCACAACCACCTGGTTTACAGCCAAGAGACCAAAAGAAGCCAATAAAGATACTTGTGTAGCCACACGAAAAATACCAATATCAGCATCCTCTAAAAAGAATCCCTGGAGCAATATCGAAGCTTGATGGTTAATGATATTCATACCACCAATGAATGCCAGTGGGAGAGCGCTGATCAACCAGGAACGATTTTCAATACGCGGTTCTGCAAGACGAACCAGTTCGGGAGTAGCCCGCCAGAGTAGCCAGGCACCAATGGCAAAAGCCAGTGCAGAGGCTATCACATATAATGCCATTGAAAATGGGGCAGAGAACTTTACACTTCCAATCAACATACCGCCCAAAAGCAAAAGGACAAAAATTCCGGGGCGCAGTAAGAATTCCGGTAATTGTCCAGAAACTATCCGCTTTAAGCCTCGCAAAGCTGCTCCGCGCAGATCTCCTAAAGCAATAAGGGGTACCAAAGCCAATGCCCAAATAAAGGTTTCCAAACGACTGCCAGCAAGGGACTGTCTAAATAACAGGATTGTAATTACCGACAATCCAACCAGACTTAGCGAGATGATCCCGGTTGTCCGGCTGGACCAAACCCATACTCCTTGGACTGCTGAATAATCCTCTCTTGCCATTCCACTCGCAGTTTCGCGTATGATGAGAGCCGGTAAGCCAAATTCCGAAGGAACCGTTAACAAGGTTACGAGTGCAATTACATAAGAATAGACCCCATAATCTGCTGGACCAAGTATGCGCGCAAGGATGGCAGTGCTGGCAAATGCAAGCCCAACGCTGACTAATTTCAGTATCAAACTATAAAAAGTTTCACGACCAATTCGAGATCTAATGGCTTTATCAATGTACAATCGGGCACGCTCAATAAGCATTGGTCTCCAATTTTTTATACAGATCATCAGAAATGAATTCGTAGAGTATTTGGAATATCAGGATCAAAGCAGATAAATTAGATCTTGTAATAGCTGCGAAATTGATTCCAAATATCTTCAGCTGCTTTTAATTCTTTTGCAAATTCGAACTCGATTGCCTGTTCAACCTTTTCCTTTGCCTGTTTCTTCGCCTGTGAAGGACGCGCGATCATAATCTCGTTCACATTTTCCTTGCCAGTTATGCTTAAATGCGTTTTTTCGATGCTTTCGAATACTTTCTGAACATTTTCAGGAGTGGCTTTAAAAACTGTAAAGCTGGTATTAAATTTTTTGTTTGTTTGCATGATGATATTTCCAAAATCATTTATTACATCATCAAAATTTGCGGCAACGATTTCATCTCTGTGTTTATCGTGTAATAAAGGTTTGTAGAAGTTAATATATTCTTGAAAGGCAATTGAAAGAGGAATCTCGAAATTACGAATCTCTATATATCGAATTGCCAAAGAGGCGATCACATCCTTGGGGTTGCGGATGAGAACAATTGTTGGAATTCCGTGTCGAATCGCCCATAATACCTGACCAATAGAATGGGTGTGATGAGCAATCCTAACCGCCTGAGGTTGAGATAATTGAAATGCTTTGACAGCAAACGTGTTGGCACTGCGAGGGTAGCCTTCAATCACCAATTCCGTATCCAAACCTACGATGCGATCCTTTTTGGACGGGTTTAAGATCTTTTTTATGGGGATAAACAAGCCTGGGATTTTTGAAACCTCTGACCGTATTATTGTGCGTAAAATATACCAAAATTTCATTTTCGTTTCCTTGTATTTTTTTTCAATAGAAAGGATAAAATACTTCAAATGTTATTCCTTTGATGTTATCTCATGCCATCCATGATCATCTAATGAATCCCGCATTCAGATTTTTTACCTCAATCATTCCAGGATTTTTTTTCAAACCTTTAATGATTCCAAAAAACAGTGCCAGGGCAAGCCATTCTATTAAAGAAAAACTGGCAGCACCAGATTCCAGTACTCTCAATAAGGAAATAATGGGTAAGGTTACCACCCATTCTATTGGAAATTGATCCGTCCAGATCCTGACTGATCTAATCGCTTTAAATAAATACATCACAATTAAGGAGTACCATGAGACGGATAATAACATCCCGAATATACCTGTTTCGAACCATGATGCCAGAAACACATTATGAACCCTGGTAGTGGCATTTTTTGCAACCAACAAAGGTTCGCCAATACCATAACCCAAAATGGCTTTGTCATAAATTTGTGTCAATGCACTTTCATACATCAACCAGCGCGCATCAGTTGCAATCGCATTCAGACGGGTGGTTAATATTCCGACCAGCGATGAAATAAACGTTAAGGGGGAGGATCCATTTGAAAAGAATAAGATATAAACAACAATAAGACCTAACAATGATACAAGAATGGTGATGAGAGATTTTCTATTACTGAAGAATTTTCTCAGCGCAAACCTCATGCGAATAATTATCGGCAATATCAGGCAAAAACCTAATATGATTGTATTTGATCTACTGACACTTACCAGAACTAAAAAAATTCCCAGGATGATAAATGAAATAACGACAATCCTTAATACTCTATTCTTTAAAATTTGGAACCACATTGAAAGCAGAATGATATCAATAATGATCCCTCCCATGACTGTATTTCGCAATGCAGTGAGATAATTTACTCTATCCTGGACCGTTGCCAAAGAAAAATTGAATAGTTTTGGGTAAAACCAGTGCATCAAGCTTGATGAATCGTTTGAAGTGATAGCCCGGTAGTATTCAAAGAAAAGATTATATCCGAGGTGGGCAAAAACATAGACCATATAGATGACAAAAACCGATAATCCAACCAATGCGGAAACGCCAGCCAGTTGGATGAATCCGCCTCGTTGAACCAGATCAATAATTAAGACCGTAAAGGCGATAAAACAAAAAAAGTATGTGACATTCTTAATAATCAGCGGGGTTGCGTAGGTTAAATTTTGTGTCCAGGATAAGCTGATGGCATACCATAACAAATAAAAACCATACACATAAATAAAGAAGAACTTCCCCAATAAGAGCCTTTTCCAGATCCTGTAGTTTCCACCAAAAATTACAGCGAACCCTACAAGCCCAAGTGAGAT
This sequence comes from uncultured Anaerolineaceae bacterium, assembly GCA_964370815.1. GTDB lineage: Bacteria > Chloroflexota > Anaerolineae > Anaerolineales > Villigracilaceae > UBA12087. Next base: position 17,261 of record CAYJKQ010000013.1, read on the forward strand.
ATGCACCGGTTTAATGGACAACCCGAATACCTGAAATAAAGATAACCATTGGAAAGGGGCAAGGATGATCACTAGAAAAAAAGTTGCTTTTTTGAGCAAGGAAGAATACATGTTTAACCCGACTTGATGATTGGATTATTTATCCAATAATAATAATTAAAACCACGGTCATAAACTACAATCTGGTTTATTCTCTGATCATTACTGGAAAACTAACCTAAAGCATCTGGTAATTGTTACTTTCGATATTAAGAGCGGTTCCACCAATCTATTATCAACGCCCAAATCACTCCCAGGATCAGCCCGAGAATACCCGCCAGAAATGTATTTAAATATACTTTCGGCATTTCAAAACCATCTGGAGTAATTGCTTCCTGGAGTATTTGTCCAATTTGCGGGTTTACAATTAATTCGGTAGTGATTTGATCCTGGCGATTTAAGAGCGATGTGTATTTTTGATATGCCTGGTCATTTTGAAGATTGAACTGTCTTATCTCGGAAAGGGCATTCTCAAGCTCGCTTTTTAATTGTGGAATTTCTTCCATCAGGCGTTCTTGTTCACTTTGCAAGCGCAGCAACTGGTCCTGAAGCCCGGTACGCATTTGTGAAGTGGCTTCCAATGCTTTTAATACAGTAAATTCTGTAAAGGAGATACTATCGATCTGCAGGGACAAATCCCCACTCTTGGCTAATAACGCTTGCTGGCGCAAATTGGTCAAAGCCAGCGCATCGCCCAGGGATAAAAGAGACTCACCGGGATTGTCACTCAATCCCTGCTCAAAGAAAAGGAGGTCATCCAATACCCTTTTTGCATTTGAGATATCGGCTAAGACATGATCCATGTCAAGGATATTATTATTGAGCTCAGACTCCAGAATAGAAACCTGGCTCTTGGATAAAGCCTCTTCCAAAGATGCTTGTGTCTGCTCGTATTCTTCCTGATATATAAGTACCTGTGTCTGGAGAGTCTTTTCCATTCCATTCAATCCATAAATGGAGTTGATCAATTCGGTTACTTTTTCAGCCCAGGTGTTAGCCAACAAAACAGCCCGTTGAGCTTGAGAATCCGTAACTCTCAGAGAAAGTTGACGATTGGTAATTCTATTTACATCGAGCATTGACCCGAGCGAGTTTGGAGAGATTTCCTCGCCTTCAAAGGAGGTTTCAACTGCCTGGTCATTGAGGATGTTCTTTAAGAATGCTGGTGAAACGATCAAATTCATTAAATCTGCTACATCAGGGGTCTGTTGGACAATCTCAGGACCCGGATCTATTTGGGATTGATTATATTGAAAAACAGGTTCAGTAATTATCACAAAGGCGGTTGCTTTGTATTGTTTTGGCAGGACCCATTTACTGATGGTAAAGGCAACAACCGTCACAGTTAAAGTGATAATCAGGATGGCTTTGCGAGCTTTCCAAATTGTTTTAATAATATTGCGCAGATCAATTTCATCGTCGAAAGATAGATCCATATTACTCATTTTTTCTTTCTCCAAAACCTTAGAATAAGATCCTTAATTATTACTGATAATAACGTATAGAAACTATGATCCTGTTGGCCAAGGATTCAAAATCCAATAACCTCATTGTGGAACGTTATTTTACCATTGTTCAAACAATTATTTTTATGCTGCCCCAACATACCGATGGTATTTATTTTCTGGAAGTTATGCTGACAAAGAACAAAATAATCTACCTAAACCACTTGGAGAATTTTTTCTTTCCAAACCTGAATGATCACAACCAGTGTTTGAATTCAGGTATTATTCTTTTTTCTACCTGACCAAAAATAGATCAATGTTTTATTAACAGGTAAAACCACGATCTGCAAGGCATCTGCAATCAAATTAATCTTCTTCCAGCATCTTTTCAAATAATTACACCGACCCGAGCTTAAAGGGAGAGAAATTAATTAATCTAATTAAATCAAATTTTTCAAACCTCCAAAAAAATCTGCAGTCTCAAAGAGGAAAATTATCGTGTGATATAATCTATTAATTAATTGAAAAAAGAGGTGAACTATGAAAAAAATTATCTTAATGTCGGTCTTTCTTGCTTTGGTGCTTGGTGCGTGCCAAAAAGTTACTCCCAGCATCCCGGCAAGTGAGACTCCCGATATGATTGGAACCATGGTGGCGACCCTAGCAGGCGGAGCAACTCCCACTGTATCGGAAGGAACACCTGTGCCTACGCCTGATACTGCTTCAGAACATTTAGCCAAGTTAAAGGAAGGCATGGAAGCCTGGAATACTTGGAGAACTCAACATCCGGGCATTAAACCCAATTTGAGGCGAGTTGATCTACAGGGTGCTGATCTTACCAGTTACAACTTATTTAAAGCAATCCTGGCGAACACCAACCTAAGCGGGGCTATCCTGGTGAGCGCGAACCTGAAAGCGGCTAATCTTCAAAGTGCCAAACTCGACAATGCGAATTTAACGAAAGCATTGCTGAACAATGCCAATTTGGTTGGGGCAATCCTAACCAATGCTGTCCTGACCGATGCAATATTGACCAATGCCAGATACGACAACACAACCGTATGGCCAATTGGTTTCGATCCGGTCGCGGCTGGGGCAAAATTGGTGACCCCATAATTTTTTTCCGCGACCAGGAGAAACAAACAAGCAGTCTATTCAATCCTTATTCTTTTTTGACTGGTTGATTTTTATAGGTTTATTGCCTCTATAGATAAATATTTTTCCAAAACTGATTTCATCCTGACCACCAATCGGGAAAAAATACAAAAACCTTCCCCCCAAACAAACCATTCTTACAGGGGGAAGGTTTTTCAATTGACAAAACCGCTCAAGGCTGAGGCGGAAGCGTGAGCCGGTCAAGATGATCTTTTATCAGGTAATTCCTTCTTCATGATCGAGAAAATTGTGATTCAAGAGGATTGCGCGATTGTTGTTTGTCCCCAAGCTGATACCTTGATTGCTGCCTGAACTTCCCCTTGATCCTTTCAATAATCCAACTAAAATATAATTACAAGTATTTCAGAGTAACGACTTTATTTTATGGTTGCTCACTGCTTAACCGGTCGGATGCCTTGAAGGATCATTCTTCAGCGCAGAGAAGATAACCTGACTGAACGGTTACAAACAATGTTTAATTCTCACTCGTATTTTGTAACAATCTCCAACTACTCCTCTCAACGACCAAACTATATCCGGGAGTATTTATATTATTGAAATCTGGCGATATCAATAAGAAATCTACATTTTGAGGATCACTTGAGAACCCTTCAGAACCAATGATAATAACTAATTTTCGCTTGAATGTTTTTCCGAAGAACAAGTAATCTGGAAAAAGAGATCCATGAGGGATTAAGATACCCAGTGTCGAATTTTCGTTGGTATAAATATTCACCATATCCAAAGGAGGTCGGAAGTCCTGATCTCCAAACGTCCTGATATAGGTATCGGAAGCGGTCCACATATTCAAATAATCCAGATCATTGCGTACAAAAGGGGTTAATTTATAAGCGATTTTTTGGATCAATAAAGAATTCGCTTTTCCCCAACGTTGCAGACTTAATAATTGATTTTGACTAATTAATGGACGGGAATCGTTGTTGAGAACTGAATATGTCATAATGAAAATACTTACTGTACCAACAAATCCAAGAAATATTTTATTAAACCATTTTTTATCATTTAGAAATCCTCCTGCAAAAGGAAGAAGCAGGGCAATTGCAAATATCAAATATCTGCCAACATATGGATCCCACCCTTTTTTTACAGATGACGTGATCAGAAAAAAGATGGTTGATGTTACGATCAGAATTACACCTTCGAATCTTCTTTTCTTTATGAATGTAATAAAGCCATACGGGATTGCAAGAACAATTAACAGCCAACCAACCATTCCATACCAGGAGGCTTCTTCATTTAAAGAATATTCTTTATCAAGTGTAAATGACTCTTTTATATCAAGGAGAAATTCATCACTTTCAAGATCCACTATCGAAGACACCAGAATTGGTTTTAATAATTTCGTCTTAGCCCCAACACAAGCAGTTTCAATAGATGGCGGAAATCCCTCACAACTTAGAAGCTGATAAGACAAACGCAAGGAGTTTACAGTTATTTTTCTTAAATAGTTTTCATTTTGAGCGACTTTCAAATTATATTCAATTGAATCTTGCTCCCCAATCGGATTGCCATAAAAAATCCAATTTTGAAAGTAAGAATAGGAGCTGAAAACAATAATAAATCCAATAGCACATAGGGTGCTTGTAAATAAAATTAACTTGATCTTGGATTTATTTTTCAAAAGCATGAAAATATAAAGTAAGGTAAATCCCGGTAAAGCAAATAACGCATATTGTTTTGTACCTACAGCCAATGCAAAACTTAATATGGACACGACCAGAACCATCGTTTCAGGTTTTTGAGTAAACCGAGCAAGAAAATAAAAAGCAATTATTAAGAAACACGAAGCAAGGATATCGTTTTGAGCAGTGATAGACTCAAACAATATAATTGGAAAAGTCAAGAAGAACAAACTTGTGAGGAAATTCGATTTCCTGGGAAAACCCAATTCTCTACCCATTGAATAAATCGAAATTGAGATCATTATTGTTGCGATCAATTGGACATATCCAACCAGTCGATCCGAGTGTAAGAAAACAACAGACCACAACATTAATAAGCTATTAATGATAGGAAAGCTACTTCCAATGGTATTAGAACCGATATATGGGTAAAGTGAACCTTGTTGAAGCCAGTGTCCTATCCTGGATAAGTGATTATACAAACTATCTGTGGTGTTTTGGGGGAATCGAATCTGAAGGTATGCCAAGAAAATGTATGTGGACAATATCAAAAAGAAAAAAAGGGAAGTTCCAACATTCTGCTTAATTAGACCTGGAAGAGTTACGATTTTGTTTTTTAAACTGGAAATTGAAATAGGATGAAAACCAATTTTTAAAAAGATGTTCAGCAATGAGGCTACCAGAACGATCATTGCCTGTATTGATAATATAAATAATTGGTTATTTAGTTTACTTAAAAGACCCGCCAACTCGAGAGTGACTACAATATAGGAACAACTCAAAATAAATATAAGAAGGATCTTCTCTGTAAATAGAAAATTCTTGAATAAATTAAATATCGACAAGAGAAACAAGAATAATAAAATAATTGAAATCACAAAAAGATCCATATTTCTCTCGATTGAGTCTAGAAGTAGTAAATTACATTCTCAATTTTTGAAGTTAGGTTAATTTAATTAATCTGTAGATCTTGGATCGAATTTGATCCTTTCTTTACTAGTAAAGGTCCTCAGAAAAATCCGGAAACCATGTCCTTTGATAATTTGAAGATCCTGGTCAATCCGAAGAATTTCCATCCCAAATCAAATTGAGAGAAGGTCCCGAAATTAGATATATAAAATCAAGGTTTCCAGCATTTTTCCCTATTAGAATTTTTTCTCCACCTGAAAGAGTCACTTTTAATGGTTGTCGATCTAAACTTATTGAATAACTGGAAATTCTTTCATTTGCGAGAAAATCAAAGCTGAAAGTAGAATCGGTTCCATAATATGGATAAAGTATTTCGCCAATAAAAAGTTTTGTTCCTATTTTTTGGGATTCAGGAATAGATTGTAGATACAAATCTGTATTATCAGAAATATCGGGTTGTTTTATTAAAAGTGGCAAAACATTGTTCGCAATGGGAATTAAGCTCGCGATCATAATCAGAATGGCAAAAGATTGCCAAATTCTTTTATTGTTATCAAAACCTACAGATCCTCGAGTTTCATCCTCGTCCGAAATTAACTGATCTTGCCTGTGTAAAATGTTGTTTATCCATCTAATAATACAGATCAAAGTCAACCCATAATAAAAGTAAATGATCCAATCTATTGGGACAATATATCTGCTTCCAGAATTCATGGCTAAGGTTAAAGAAAAATCATAACCAAGAAATATGACCAGTGGAATGAGACCTGCCCACCGATAACGGCTCCAGCCATATCCCAGACCTATTGCAATAAAAATGATATTAAGCAAAATCAAGAAAACCTGGGTGGGAGGAAGATTCCCCTGCCAGCCACTTCCTTCTATCCAATAAGGTCGTAACCTCAAGTGATCCAAGTCGTCATACACCAATGAATCCGGTAGTATCATGGTAGATGCAACAATATTATGAAGGAAATGATTCGCAAATAGATTCAGAAAACCAGGGCTATTGATAATTTCATTTGATACTAAAGTTTGAACAGATAAAGATAGTGAGGGATTTGAAATATTTAGAGGAGAAGTTGATCCCTGTTGATAAATTGTAAGAAATTTTTTAGGGGTAACTTTATTTTGAATTGAATCATACACATCAATTCTTAGGGGTAAACCAGGTGGTTTTTGAGTAGATTCCGGGTCTGTCTGATAACGATTTCTAAGAATAGAATTTATTTTCACCAAAACAAATGGTGTCCCATTTTGATCCACACCAGTAACAAGCCATGGCGTCACAATTATCAAAAATCCCAGTGTATAAAGTGCTAAAAGACTCCATTTGGCTCTTGCCAATTTCCACAAGGAAATTATAACCAATAATCCAATTACAGGGAATATGAGCAGGAGATTCATCCTGATCAATGCCGTGACACCGAGAACACCACCTGCCAATAAAGCCAACCATGGTTTTGGGTTTCTGATCCATAAGAATACAAGATAGGCTAACAATACAATTCCCAACATTGTCATCATCTCAGATACCAGTAGTTTAGGATTAACCGATGCTATTTTATATGAAAGAATTATGGCATTCCTTTGCCTGATGATCATGGTTATTGCCAGGAAAAATCCGAAACTCTGGTTGAAAAATTTCTTCCCAAATAAAAACAAAATAGCTGGCACAAGACTTAATACAAGAATTTGCAACCAGGTGATTAATGAATAATTGGTTCCAGCCATCACGTGCAAGAATGCGAGAAATACCATGTAAAGTGGTTTATCGGAGGGGTGGTGAAAATTGATACCATACCCTTTAATAATTGACAAACCACCAAGATCCAGCCACCTGGCATCTGACCATGGAAACGGTTGCAAGTTTGGAAGGGTTGGCTGAAGGGAGAAAAAATGTTTGAGCATTGGAGTCAGCCCCCAGACCAGTGCCGTCCCAAAATAAATCAGAAAAGGTAGATATCTATTAAATCTGAAGATCCCTTTTGAAGGCTGAGTTTGATCTGTTCCGGTGGAAAAATATATCCCCAAACCTATTATGATAACCACAATAAAGAACTGTAAACCAGTAATAGGGATCCCAAGAACATTCCAATAAGCGGTATCTTTCGCCAAACCAATTTTAGAGATACCTATAAAGCCAGCCAGAACTAACAACCAAACCGTAAAAAATAATGAAGCTCTGAAAAATGGTCGTTTTCGATCAAAGAGGGTTAAAATATTTAACTTATCCTTGTTGTCTGACACAATGGGAAATAAGGCAAATTGAAATGCAATCAGCCCAATCGCAATCGATAATGGACGAATACGCTCGTAATAATTAGCCCAATTGAAAAATAAATATGGTGGGCAAAATACAGAAAACCATCCCAACAGGATCAAAATAAAGACAGCACCTGCAATAACCTTATACCAAGATCGAGATGTGTTATTTGAGATAAAATTATAAAAGGTTGTATTGCGCTTTTTTGCTATTCTTCCAGAGATCAAAAACAAGAGTGCCAGAAGAAGTATAATTAAAGCAAGTCCCCAGCGTTGTTTTGAAAAACCTAACAACCAGGCGTTCTTGGGATCTGGAGAAACCAGTAGAGTAAAAACCCCTGAAATAATCAATTCCAGGAACGCGATAATTGATAATATGAAATTTAATTGTACATTTTTATTATTTTGAACCATTTAAGTCCTCAAATATCCTTGGTAAATGCTTGTATCGAATCTGCTTCTACCCAGCGATTTCAATTACAATGTGAGATTTCTCAATTAAAGGTGGGGGACACAATAAATAATGCCCCTTTTCCTGCCAACGCTAACCAAATAGTTTTTATTATATATGGATAATCATCCATATCCACCTGTTGTTATACTTATCCAATCCAATGTGCTGTTAGATGTTTTTTCTAAATTTTCTCAATACCTGCCACCAGCCAATCAGATCAGGTGGAATAATACGAATAATCGACATACAGGTGAATAAATTAATCAATTCGAAAGTTTTCTTTCAGGTGGTCCAATTATACCCTTGGAACCTGTCAGTACTTGAAGGAATTGTGGAAGTTCATCGAGGTGAAATCAGCGCACCCATCTTATTATCCAGGTCAGTTGCTATTAAATACTTCAAGTGATAAACCTTACCTAAATTGTCCACGGTTCAAATCCTTCTGCACCAGCAAGAAAACCTGCGTGACAAATCTATTCTCCCATGCACCTTCGCCAATTATGTGCCCAATATCTTTATCAATAATAAGATGTATGTATAATAATTCTGGCAGACATTATGGAGCCCATATAAAAATGAAAATTCTTACCGTTGATATTGGCACAGGAACACAGGATATTTTCCTATATGATTCCAAACTGGACATCGAGAACGGCTTCAAACTGATCCTTCCTTCCCCAACCATGCGAATCTTCAGAGGTATCAAAACCGCCACTCACAACCACAGCCCTATTCTGCTGACTGGCGTAACAATGGGTGGTGGACCAGCCTCCTGGGCGGTAGAAGCTCATACCAAAGCTGGTCTCCCGGTTTATGCAACAGAACAGGCTGCGAAAACGATCGATGATGACCTGGAAAAAGTTACCGATCTTGGAATTACCTTGCTTTCTGATGACGAAGCAGCTTCTCTTCCAGATTCTGTACAACGCTTTGAATTGAAAGATTTCGACTTTGCTGCCATCACAAAGATTTTTACTGATTTTGGAGTAGTTCTTAAAGACCTGGAGGCTGTTGCTGTCGCTGTTTTCGATCATGGTGAAGCCCCTGCTGAAATTTCCGACCGGCAATTCCGCTTCGACTACCTTTACGAACGCATTCATTTCAGAAATGACCTGCGGACGTTTGCCCACCTACCCAGGGACATTCCTCCTGCCATGACACGGCTGATGGCTGTGGCAGAATCTTCCAGGCAAGTGGATGTTCCGCTGGTGGTGATGGATACCGCACCTGCTGCAGTCCTGGGTGCATGTTTTGACGATGTGGTTCGAATGAAAACCAATATAATGGTTGTAAACATTGGCAATTTCCACACTCTGGCTTTCCGGTTGAGTGAATTGGGCGTGGATGGAATATTTGAACATCACACCGGACTCATCGATCCGCAGAAACTGGAAACGATACTGGTCGAATTTGCACAAGGCACACTAGAGCATGAGACGATCTTCAACGATCATGGCCATGGCGCCCTGGTTTTCAATAATAAACCATTCCCAATAGAGGCCGATGATTTCAACCTGGTGGTAACTGGACCACGTCGAAATATGCTTGCTCGCGGGTCAATTTCAATCAATTCCCGGCTGCGCCCTTATTTTGCCGTCCCCTTTGGAGATATGATGCTGGCAGGATGTTTCGGGTTATTGGCAGCTGTTGCTGACTTGATCCCGGATCTGACTGAGCCTATCACGAATTCACTTTTGGGTCATTCAGGAAATTCAGCAACTCCATGGGAAATCTGAACTTGAGATATACCAAATTTCCCACCACCCTTGACTTTTCACCTCCTAATCCTTAGAATGTAAACGCGGTTTATAAAGTTAGTAAACCACGTCACAATTCAACGGCAAACAGGGAAGAGATCCTCACAAGAGGACACCGAAGGTGCAAACCCGATGACAGGCAGTCCCGGGTGAAACTCTCAGGTAAAAAGGACCCTGTTCCGAATCACTCTGGAAAGTCACATTAGCTGACACCGACGGGGCAAGCCCAGAAGAATAGCGGGCGAATCTCTCAGGTCATAGACAGAGGACGCATGAATCCATTTCGTGCGTCCTTTTTATTTTTCGCCAATTCTTTGACAGGAGATACACGATGAATATTCCGACCAATTTGAAATACTCGAAAACCGATGAATGGTTCGACCCTACAACAGGAGCAATGGGATTGACAGATTACGCCCAGGAACAGCTCTCTGATATTGTCTTTGTAGAGATCCTTCTATCGGTGGGTGAAGTTGTAAAAGCAGGTCAACCTGCCGCTTCGGTTGAATCTGTTAAGGCAGCCGCTGAAACCTACACACCTATCAGCGGTGAGGTCAGTGAAGTCAACGAAACTCTGGCGGATAATCCCGAGGTCCTCAACAGCGATCCTTTCGGAGCAGGTTGGATGGTAAAGATTAATGGTGATGATGTCTCAGGATTAATGGATGCAGCCAAATACGAAAAGTATTGCTCAGAACGAAGCCATTAATATCAATAAAAAAGGAAATTATGACTTACATACCCCATTCCCCCAAAGAACGGGATGCGATGTTGGCAACCATTGGTATCAAAACCCTGGATGAACTTTTCAAGGACATACCTGCCAAATTTCGCTTTCCCGAGTTAGATCTACCCCCTGCCCTATCCGAGATGGAAGCAGCAGCTGAATTGGCAGGTTATGCCGATGCCAATGAAACTGCTCAATCCTTCATATCCTTTTTGGGTGCTGGAGTCTACAATCACTACATTCCAGCTGCCGTTGATCACATCCTGCAACGTGGTGAATTTTACACTGCCTATACACCCTATCAACCCGAAATATCACAGGGCACCCTTCAGGCAATTTTCGAATACCAATCCTTGATGACACTGTTGACAGGAATGGAAGTTTCAAATGCATCTCATTATGATGGAGCTACAGCAGTGGCTGAAGCAGTCAATATGGCTTACGCTCATTTCCGAGGCAAGCGTACCAAGGTGGTCATCTCTCCCACAGTTAATCCACAATATCGGGCAACTCTGCGCACTTATACACAGGGCATGGGCTTGAACCTGGCTGGAGATGATACCCAAGCTAATCTTGATGGTGGTCCGGAAATTATGGAAAAAATGATCAATGATGATACCGCCCTGGTGATCGTTCAATACCCGGATTACTTCGGTCGTATTTATGATTACACCCAACTTGCTGAGTCGGCGCATGCCGCAGGTGCGTTATTCTGCGTGGCAGCCAATCCTACTGCCCTGGCAATTCTCAAAACTCCTGGTGATATGGGAGCAGATATTGTAGTCGGGGAAGGTCAACCCCTGGGTATCCCCATGTCGTACGGAGGTCCCTACCTAGGTTTTTTTACCACTCGGAAAAAATATATTCACAAAATGGCTGGCCGGCTGGTCGGTGAAACTGTTGATAATCGAGGTCAGCGCGCCTATGTACTGACGTTAACTGCCCGTGAACAGCACATCAAACGCGAGCGCTCTACTTCCAACATCTGCTCAAACCAAGGTCTCATGGCACTGGCTTCAGCCGTTTACCTTTCCTTGCTGGGGCAAACCGGATTTCGGCAGGTGGCAGAATTGTGTTATCACAAAGCTCACTATGCCGCTGAACAGATCAACAACCTCAAAGGTTACAATTTGTGCTTTGATACACCTTTCTTTCATGAGTTTTCAGTATGCTGCCCCAAACCTGTGGTTGAGATCAATGCACATCTGCTCGAACATGGCATTATGGGTGGTTACGATCTTGGACAGGATTACCCTGCTCTCAAGGATCATATGCTGATCGCAGTTACAGAAATGAACACCCGAGAAGAGATTGATCTCCTGGTCGAAATTCTGGAGGAAATCAACCATGACTGAGAATACAAATCCCGTGAAAAGCCCGATCGTGGTTGAACCAACCATGTTTGAACTCTCGTCCCCGGGTCGCACCGGTGTGACTTTCCCCCATCCGGATGTACCCGTTTCCACCCTGCCGAAATCACTTCTTCGCAAGGAATTACCTCTGCCAGAATTGGCTGAAGTAGATGTCATACGACATTACATGCATCTTTCCAAATTCAATTACAGCGTGGACAGTGGTTTCTATCCGCTTGGTTCCTGCACCATGAAATACAATCCGAAGATCAATGAAAATGCAGCCCGATTACCGGGTTTTATTTTCTCCCATCCCCTGCAACCTATCGAATCAGTCCAAGGCAATCTGGCACTGATGTATACATTGCAAGAGTGGTTGAAAGAGATAAGTGGTTTCTCAGCTGTGACCCTGCAACCTGCTGCTGGTGCACATGGCGAGCTGACCGGCGTCCTCATCATGCGCTCATACCATGAGAGTCGTGGAGACTCGAAACGTGTCAAAATGCTCATACCCGATTCTGCTCATGGCACAAATCCAGCCTCATCCGGCATGATCGGATTACAGATCGTTCAAATCCCCTCAGATAAGAATGGAAATGTCGATCTGGCTGCTCTCAAAGCTGAGTGTGATGACACAGTTGTCGGTCTCATGCTCACCAACCCCAACACGCTGGGGCTTTTTGATGAGAACCTTGAAGAGGTTGTAAAAACCATCCACGGTTGTGGTGGTCTGGTTTATGGAGATGGCGCCAATCTGAACGCCCTGCTGGGGATTTTGCGCCCTGGAGATGCTGGAATTGACCTGATGCATTTCAATTTGCACAAGACTTTTTCAACTCCGCATGGCGGTGGTGGTCCCGGTTCTGGACCAGTTGGCGTAACAGCAGCCCTGGCAGATTTTCTCCCCGCTCCACTTATTGATATAGTGGACGAAGGCGATGATGAAGTTCCACCATTGTATGGTTTTATTAATCCGACCAAAACCATCGGTCGGGTAAAAGCTTTCCACGGACACTTTGGAGTCCTTGTGCGGGCTTTCACTTATATTGCCATGCATGGTCCGGAAGGGCTGCGTAATATTTCCGAATACGCTGTGTTGAATGCCAATTACCTGCAGACCCTCCTGCAAGATACCTACAAAGTTCCTTACAACCGCATCTGTATGCATGAGTTTGTCGCAGAAGGCGTTGTTGAAGGCTCGGATGTACGCGCTCTGGATATTGCCAAAAGGCTCATGGATTACGACTTTCATCCACCAACCAATTACTTCCCCATGATCGTCCATGAAGCCCTAATGATCGAGCCCACTGAGACAGAGAATAAGGATACATTGGATGCTTTTGCAGATGCACTCATCAAGATCGCTGCTGAAGCCAAAACGAATCCCGAATTATTACATGATGCTCCTCACAAAACCCTATTTGGACGAATGGATGAAGTGAAAGCTGCTCGCGAGCTGGTATTATGCTGCTGGCTGCCTGAAGATTATACAAATTCTAAGTAGTTAATAGGAGAAACTTATGTCTGATTTTCTCGTACGCGGCAGCCTGGCTGAACTGGATCCAGAAGTATATGAACTGACCCAGCTCGAAGCTGAGCGTCAATACCGTAAACTGATCCTCATCCCCAGCGAAAGCCAGGCTCCGTTGGCTGTGCGCGAAGCAATGGGATCTGCATTTCAAAATATCTACGCTGAAGGTTATCCAGACGAAGATACACGCTGGATGTCTGAAGAAGAAATACTTTCATACACGGAACGTCTGGCACATTACCGGCGTTACTCTGATCCACGCTACTACAAAGGTGTGGAATATGCCAACCTGATCGAAGCCCTGGCTCGACGTCGATGTGCGGATACATTTGCCGCCAACGGGGTCAACGCGGATCAGATCTTTGTGAATATCCAGGCACTCTCAGGTGCACCTGCCAACAATGCTGTATATCACGCTCTCGTAAGACCGGGCGACACCGTGATGGGATTGAATTTGTTACATGGAGGTCATCTTTCTCACGGCTCCTCTGTCAACCGCTCAGGTGAATACTACAATATCATTCATTACAATGTTGACCCTGAAACTGAACAGATCGATTATGCAGCTATAAAAGCATTAGCAATTCAACACAAACCAAAAATGATCATCGCTGGTTACTCTTCCTACTCGTGGATCCCGGACTGGAAGAAGTTTCGTCAGATCGCTGACAACGTTGATGCTTATTTGCTGGCAGATATTTCTCATATCGGTGGATTAGTGGCTTCTGGTGTCGTCCCTTCACCAATTGGATATGCCCACGTTATTACTTCGACCACTCATAAGACTCTGCACGGACCACGCGGTGCCATCATCCTGGCTACTGACCCTGCAATTGCAAAAAAGATAGACAAGGCTGTTTTTCCTGGCGAACAAGGTGGTCCCCACGTTCATATATTTGCAGCTCTGGCTCTCACATTTAAGATCGCTCAAAGCAAGGAATTTAAGAAGCTCCAAACCCAAACTATTCGCAATGCTGTCGCTCTCTCGGAAAGTCTTAAAGAACGTGGCTTCCGTATTCCCTTTGGTGGCACCAACTGTCATATGCTCAATGTCGATTGTACGGTCGTCAAAGCTCCGGATGGCACCAGTTTGAGTGGTGACCAGGCTGCACGTATTCTCGACCTGGTGGGTATCGTTACCAACCGCAACACGATCCCCGGTGACAAAAACTCGCGTGATCCATCCGGCATCCGTTTGGGAACACCCTGGATCACCCAACGTGGCTTTGATGAAAACAAGACCCGCCAATTGGGAGATATCATTGCGGATGTCCTTCTGGCTGCCGCACCCCATTCCGTGGATACTCCACACAAAGGTCGAGTCCGTCGTGCCAAAGTCTCCTTCAATGTGCTCGAAGATGCCCGCAACCGGGTACGTCACCTGGCTGAAAGTGCCGGAATAGACTTTGAAGCCAGTCAGCATGGTTACCCCCACTTCTATTTTTTGGATGACCAACCCAAACAAAAGGATGGTCTTTCAGTATTAGAAATTTCCGGTCCGCGCGTTCGGCAGGTTTTAGATTATGTCACCTCATCTGATATGTCAGCTCTGAAACCTGGGAAATCGCAACCCACCCGGTTGGTCACACCAAGTGCGGACTTAAAGGCAACCATAACCTGCTTATCCCATGATAACTACCTATTAAATCTGCCAGCCGAACAGGCTTCCCTGGCTGCTGCCTGGTTACGAAATTTATCAGACGGATTTACATCCTTAGATCTGTTCGGTAAACCTGATTATTCAGCTTTACGAATGCCGGGACCTCTCGTAATAAAAGAATCCAACCACAAGGCTGTTCAAGCTCAAGGACAAGCCGACTGGAATGAAAAACCCTGGCATCTCGGTATTAAGACAAATAAAGGAAAGAAACTGCCGGAATTCACCTGGAATGAACCTGCAGAAAATCCGGTACGCCGGACACCTCTGTATGAAGCCCATAAAGCCCTGGGTGCAAAAATAATCCCCTTTGCCGGTTGGGAAATGCCAGTCTGGTATACCTCCGTCATAGAGGAACACCTTGCAACTCGCCAGGCGGCTGGATTATTCGACGTCGCCCATATGGGTGTATACCAAGTGGAGGGAAGCGATGCAGCTGCTTTTCTCGATACTGTCTGCTCCAATGACGTCGGTGGTTTGCTTTCGGGGGAATCACTCTATACCCACTTTCTGACCCCAAATGCAGATGTAATAGATGACACCCTGGTTTACCGTCGAACTCAGGATAAATTCCTGGTTGTTGTTAATGCCTCGAATGATGACAAAGACCGAAACTGGCTGGAATCAGTGCGGGATGGAAAAGTTAAGATCGATAACACCCGCCCCTGGGCGCGCACTTACGGTTACAAAGCTGTCATTCGTAACCTGCGCGATCCCAAAGCTGGTGCTGATATGCGCGTCGATATTGCCTTGCAAGGTCCTAAAAGCCGGGATATCTTATTGGCAATGGGGGTCAGTGTGGCGGATAGAAATAGCATCATGTCCCTTAAACGTACACAATTATGCGATGCCACGGTAGGAGGATTTGACCTGATCGTATCCCGCACAGGATACACAGGTGAAAAAATGGCTTTTGAGTTGTTCGTTCATCCGGACCAGGCTTTGGATTTCTGGAATGCAGTACTCAAAACTGGAGAGAGCTTTGGAGTTAAACCGATCGGATTAGGAGCACGTGATTCACTGCGCACCGAAGCCGGCTTACCACTCTACGGACATGAAATGGGACTCGGTTCTGGCAAGAACCAGCACGATTTGGGTGTAGCCGAAGGTGGGTTTGGATCTTATGTTAAAACCTATAAACCCTGGTTCATCGGCCGCGAGGCATTTATTGCGCGTGAGCAGGAACGAAAAGGTGTGGTTTGCCGCTTCCGCTTCACTGAAAAAGGTGTGCGAATGGCTCACAATGGCGATCCCGTACTCGACAAACGCGGCAAAGTCATCGGCTGGGTTACCAGTTGTGCTGTGGATGTTGATAGCTATCTCACCGGACAGGCATTTGTAGAACTAAAATCCTCTGAAGAAGGCACACCCATCTTTATCTTCCAGGGCGCTCCTGATAAACCCGGTCAAGCTCCATCCAGCATGAAAACCGGCGACAAGACCATTATGCCTACAATGGCATTGGTGCTGAAAAGGTTCCCGTAAGAATTTATTTATTTTGACAAAGGAAAAAACCGGAGTTCAATTGTGAGTTTCGGTTTTTTCATGCTTATTAAATCTCCAGGGAAGGTCAATAAATCTTTGCAATGTACTTGTGAATCGTTATAATTGAATTTAATAATAATCCAGTTTGATTCAGAGGATATCCCAATCTTGAAAGGATGGCTTTATGTTAATAGAGAATATTTTTATTACGACTGATATTCTCTTAAAAGGCGCTTTCATCTTCGCCCTCATGGATGCAATTCTGATTCCCCTATTAATATGGAGAATCACGCCCGATATCTTCACTCAAATGAGATGGACTCTGGTCATCATTTCGGGATTAACCTGGTTTGGAATCTGGAAATTGGTCTTATCCCTGTTTTGGGATCCTGTTTATATCCATGTCTTCCCAGATGGGGGACGTGAGTGGTTACCATTAATATTTGGATTATTAATGGCAGGTTTTACTCTTGGAATTTGGTCATTGGCACGGTGTGGAAAACAGCATCCATTGCTTGTCTTCTTTTTATTATCCGGATTTTGGGGTGTCTTAACCCATTTATGGGCAATTCAGAACGGCATTCTATCCAAACCTCACATTCTGCGCGGTGCAGCACCATGGGCAGCTCTCTTGATCGCTTTTTTTGAATACATCTTCTACTGGGGTATTATTACCTTTCTTGCAGCCATAATCTATAGGATAAATCATTACTTCAGATCAAAATAACCTTCCCATAATAATCCAGAGAAAGTTACAAAGAAAAAATCGAGGAAAATTGCTAAATGTTCTTTTGCGGTATCAAGAAATAGAATCAAATAATAATCACAGTAAATCATCTTCACTGAAGATCCGCTTGAATCTCGGGTTATTTCTTAGCCAAGCGGACTTATTGGGAGCTTTTGGTGACATGACCCAACTGGAACCACCCAGACAAATAACAACGAAATAGACGACATCGATATGGAAGTAATCGATCGCAATGGTTCAGAACAATTTTGGATAGATTCTCTCACCTTTCCAGTTTTTCGATCACCTAATACAAACCGTTCCAAACAATGATATTTGACCCGACCAAACACTGACTATAAATGCAAAACTTCAATCCTAAATATAACAGCATCCCCAAGATCGAGCTACATTGCCATCTAGAGGGATCCATCCGCACCCAGACCATATTGGATATTGCAAGGCAGTACAATTTATGCCTGCCTTCATATGAAATTTCCGAACTGGACAGGCATGTTAAAGTGCGCACCCAGCTGCGTGATCTAAAAGCAGTATTGGATGCTTTTGCCATCTTTCAGAATTGCTTCGTCTCGCAACAGGTTGTCGAACGTATTACCTACGAACTGTGCGAAGATGCCAGCCAACAGAACATCCAACTGCTCGAGATCCGTTTCTCGCCTGACTGGGCTTTCAGCGGACACGATCTGGACTGGGATCTCGCTTTGGAATCGATTCAGTCAGCTCAACAACGGGCAATGGCAGATTTTCACCTAAACACAGTCCTGATCGCCATCACATCCCGCAGCCTGGGGGTTTCTTCCTGCGAAAAAACCGTAAACTGGGCGATACGCCACAGGGATGCCATTTTGGGCATCGACCTGGCGGACAATGAGCAGGGTCATCCTATTCACGAATTTATCCAGCCTATTATGCATGCCCAGGAGGTTGGACTAAAGGTGACTGTACACAGTGGAGAGGATACTCCCGCTTCAGCCGTTCTGGACACCATCCTGGCTGTTCACCCACAGCGCATCGGTCATGGCATCCATATTATCCAAGATCTTCAGGTGGTGGAATTCGTTAAACAACAGGAAATTACTTTGGAAGTAAATCCCTGGAGTAATTATCTGACCAACTCCGTTTACCGGATAGAGGAACACCCCCTCAAGCAGTTATTTGACATGGGCGTGCGAGTAACAATCAATTCGGATGATCCAGAAGTATTGGATACAAATTTAAATAATGAATACCGAATCGCCCATGAGATCCTTGGGATGAGTCTGGACGACATCACCATATGCAACCATTATGCTCTGCAAGCCTCTTTTCTACCTGAAGAACAAAAACAAAAATTGATGACTGAATTTCCTGGATGGAAATAACCGGGATATTCGAGTCGTTTATTCCTGAAGCCATTCGTGTGACTTTCCCTGTAAACATTTATAAGCTCATCCATCTAATAAATATTTCAGACCATTTATAGCTTAAAACCCTCAGACTCCGGTTGTTCGACGAAGGTACTAAGCAGTTGGTTTGTAGGAAAATCTGACGTTTCATATTCATAGGGATTAATATCCAATATCAGCGGATGAAAATTATATTTCTGCCGTTATAAACAACTCAATTCTCAATTTTAGACATTGGTGTCATAAAACATCTATACCAAGCCGCCTATTGATCTTCCAGATATAGGACATTCGTCATGTTATGAATCTCCATTGCTAAGACTATAATCCACAAGATATATAAATCATGAGGAGATTCATTAATGTCTATCCCGAAAAAAAGGATATTTCTTTCGCTTGCCATCCTTTCATTGTCAGTTCTTTCCTGCAGTTATGTTAACCAGGTGATGACCATCTCCAAACAAAGAACAATTGATG
Organism: uncultured Anaerolineaceae bacterium; assembly: GCA_964370815.1. GTDB lineage: Bacteria > Chloroflexota > Anaerolineae > Anaerolineales > Villigracilaceae > UBA12087. The sequence continues at coordinate 36,290 of CAYJKQ010000013.1, forward strand.
CAGGTCTCACCCAAACCGCACTGGTATTTACAGCCACACCCACGATCACACCTCTGCCCACTGTTACCCCAACCCCTATACCAATCGATATCATCTTTACTTTTTATCCCACTACGATAAATCCCGTAAAGTCGGATAGCAGCGGGTGGATATGGTCATACACTTACGCGATTCTTAACCCCAACAGTTACCCTATAACAATTGTTGCATTTGGAGATGATACTGACGGCTGCGTGGAGGATATTAATTCTTGCAGCCATACACCCGTAGAATTTAGCGAACAGTTCACAAAATGTGATTTTTCGGGAGAAGTAATTTCTGCAGGAATGACTGCCTGTGATACGGGATATTGGTATCAAAACACTGAGATACTCAAAGAAGACATGCAAATTCGCAATGTTATCTGGTATCGAGACCCAGGCGGAAATCTCTTCAATGCTATTAGCGAACCACTCACATTAATAAAACAATCTGATCCATCTGCTATCGTCAACTCAGCGTCGACGTACCTGCGCCAAGGACCAGGAACAGAATATTATGCCATCACCACTTACGAGATTGGAGTACAATTGACGATCACCGGGCAGGCAAATAATTGTCAGTGGGTACAAGTGCTTGATTCAGATCAAAAGATGGGTTGGGTTTATGCACCTAACTTAAAATTTTCCATGACATGTGGAGAAATTCCCGCAACTAGTTACCCGGCACCTCCACCCACCCAAATCCCAGCCACTGCCACTCCATCCTGCTCCCTAAATGGAATCTTAAGCATCCAAAATGATACTGGAGGGTCTGTTACCTTATATCTAACTGGACCTGCCAGCTTCACATTTTACCTGAATACAGGACCATCAACCCTTTACGTCTGCCCGGGAACCTACAGCTACACTGCTCATGGCTGTGGAGGTGCGACAGATAGAGGTTCAATGAGTTCAGGTGAAAGCCATACATTCTTCTGTCAATAATTGAAAAATTCTAATTTAAATTATCACAGGCGTCAACTTTGGTTGACGCCTGTGAATAATGATCTAACAATACAAGTATCAGGCTCGCTTGCCCAATTGCTTGTCCAGCATTAACACCGCAGTACCATGGGCATCGATCATCTTTAATTGATGGATGATATCTGAAGCATTCTTTTCTTCTTCAACCTGCTCACTGATAAACCACTGTAAAAAGATCTGGCTTGCATAATCGTTTTCTTTTAGTGCCAATCCATATAAAGAATTGATGGAAGCAGAAATCATTTCCTCATGCTCAAGAGCTTGCTGAAATGCTTCAAGTGATGATGACCATTCTGCTTTAGGTGCAGGAAAAGCGCCGAGACGGACCCGCCCACCACGCTCCACCAGGTAATCAAAAAACTTCATGGCGTGTTCAGTCTCTTCTTTGGCTTGCAAATGCATCCAATGAGCAAATCCGGGTAGGTTTTGTTCTTCGAAGTAGCCAACCATCGAGAGATATAAATTTGAAGAGAACATCTCTTTATTTAATTGATCGTTGATTGCTTCTTGCATGGATTTTGATATCATAAATTTTCTCCTAACTCTATTATGGGTAATATTTATCATATTATACATAATATTGAAGCCTATACGGTTAACATCTTGTTAGAAAGCTCGTTGTTTATTCCTCATCCCCGTCTTCTCCCATGCTACTGGCAGGTTGATCCAATTTGATTACTTCGCCATGGATATTGATCACAATCTTAAAACCAAGCATGCCCATGTACACACGGCTCTCCTCAGGAATGCCCATATCAAGAAGGCTGTCAAACTGCTGGTCAATGTTCTTCAATTGTGTCTCGATCATAGCACGTGAAAAAATATCATCGGTGCCCAACATTTTAGCTGTCTGCTCACTAAGCAGATCTTCCTTGCCAGTCATTTGTTGCCGCATTAGTTCCAATACCTGGTAATCGACCTTTTCTGATAATATATGCTTACTAAACCCGTTATCATCAATAACATAACATGGATCGTCTCCTACATAAGTTGTTGAAACCTGGCGACCTTCTTCATCCACAATTAACCCTTCAAATATAGCTTTACGCTTCATAGCCTTTGGATCCCTCCGAGTGCGAATGTTAATTAAGAAATTTTAATTCCACTCCAGGTAAGTTAAGTTAGCCAGGCAAATGAGGTGTTCATAACCATCATTAATCCAGGTTCTCCGTTATTGTTTTTTTGTAGACCGCGTAATTATTATTTCCTGTCCATTAATTTATTACTCTACAACGTCAACCCTGGTCCCATAATCAAGGAAGCGGTACATCACGTCGGGAGGAACGATCGGTTGTGTCCAGCGATAGAGCCATTTGGCTGCTTTTGAGGAAATATTAATGCAGCCGTGACTGCGCGGTTTTCCAAAATCATTATGCCAGAAAGTCCCATGAAATGCCACTCCACTCTCAGTAATATAGCTCACCCAGGGAACTCCATGCAAGTCAAACCCATTGAAAGCCAGGTTACCTGCTGCCATATGAGCGCTTGGTCTTTTATGAAATGTGAAGCTCCTACCGTAAGGAGTGGCATAGATTCCCCTGTTGAAACTACCACCTGTCGAAGCCCTGGTCATGAACACAGGTATTTCTGCCTCATAAGCGATCACTAATTGTGATCCAAGACGAACTTCGATACGCTTAAGTTCCGGTGGTATTTCAGGGGATAACATGGACAATTCGGTACCAGGAATGAGGCGTAAATGTTTCGCAGGAACAAATTGAAAAGTCTCATTATCATCATCACTAATTCGGTACCAGATATTTTTAGCATCGTCTTCTATGACTTCATAGACCCAATGTGTAGTTTCATAATATAAACGATAAAGTGCTTCTTCCGTTTTTTTCGGTATTGCATATGTGTCTGTAAATGGAACAGTGACCTCTGCCAGATTAATATTATTCGGCAGCCTGGTGACAGGATCATTCAAAACCGTTCTTACTGGTTGGATCGAACCTGAATATGCATAGCCCCCTCCTTTGACCTGGTACCAAACTCGGTTGTGAGCACTGACATCCTCACTTATGGAAATACCTGTTATATGCAAAACGATATCTTTCCAAAAAATACTGATAACATCAGAGTCAAGATTGGGAGATCTGTAGATATTAATGGTCGAATCGGTAATCCGACCTTGCTGATCTGAAGGGAACAGAAAATTGGTTGATGAAGTTGGGTCGGTAATATTAGGGAGCAACAATCCGAATAACCCCATTCCACCAAGCTTTAAAAATTCGCGCCTGGAAATTGGTGCATATCCATTCATTTCATTTAAATTGTAACATCATTAGCAATTTATGACAGATAGCTGATAATCAGGCCGATGTTATAAGGTGAGATTGTCAAGTCCAATCCAGCATCATAAGTTATTGATGAACATTCACTACTGTCCCTACCGAAGCCCAATTGAATAACCAACCCGCGTCCGGTATGCTCAGGTTGACGCAACCATGACTCATCGGTACTCCAAAATTATTGTGCCAGTAAGTGCCGTGCAATGCATAACCTGAATAGAAATACATCGTGTAAGGGACATCAGGTAAATAATAACCTGGGCCTGACATATTTGTATAAAGCAACTTTACATAAATTGAATATCGTCCTGTCACTGTTGGGTGGAGCCAGGTACCTGTGGATACCACGAAGGAATTGGCAATTGTCGAACCTTCAAAGGCATATACTCGCTGCTCTGAGAGGTCCACATCGATCCACCTTTCTCCTCTCTCTCCCGGTTCATTAGTTGGTAACGGGATTGGGGTATTGGTCGGGTAAGGAGTATTGGTTGGCAGGGGTGTATTGGTCGGAGAAGGGGTTAAGGTGTAAGTTGGTGTAGGCGTAAAGGTTGGTGTAGGTGTGTAGGTTGGTGTGTAAGTCGGTGTAGATGTCGCTGTGTAGGTAGGCTTCAAAACTCCGGACAGGGATGCCGGAAGCGAGGGAGTTACTTGGACCTGTGATAAATTCTTCCGGATAAATGCTTGTACTGGAATTACATTTCCCGGCCAGATAGCCCACACACCAGCCAGACTACAGGCAATCACGAGCAACAAAGGTAGAAAAGAAAAACGCCATAGTGATCGGTTGCCACCAGAGTCTTGAAGATCATCCAGGCCTTTGGGTTTCTGCGCACTCTCGGATTCGGAAAATAATTCGTGAGCAGTTTCTTTAGATGTCTCAACCACAGAAGAAGCAGGAGTTGGAAATGAAGCATTATTTTTTTCTGTTTCAAGAATATTCTCTTTACTATTCCCCTGGAGGGACTGCTCACGAAATCGGGCGATCGCCCAATGCATTCCTTTGCGAGCTTGCCTACTTTGAGGATTGAGTTCCAATGCCTTTTTTAAAAATGTAATACTCTCCACTGGCTCAGACAGGGCTGCCAAAATCAGCCAGGGCTCCTCAATACCTGGTGCTTGTGAAGCAATGGTTTCCGCCAAACGTTTCGCAGTTATTCGGTCGCCGCGTTTAAGCGCCAGCCTGGCTTCCACAAGTTTTTCATTGTAGAGAGATGATTCCGGTTTCATAAAATCATTATTGGTTCGGACCTGGTGTGGCCGAGATTTCATAAAGTTCATTATTAAGATAACACAAGATGCCTTTAACCACTCCTGTTGCCACTATCTCAGGATGCAAGGTCACAAGGTCATAATCAAATGGGTTGGAAAGGAATCCAGTTTCTATGATCACTGCTGTTGTATATGGGTCGATCTCTCTAAAGGCATGGTAATCTGTCATATCCATCGTTATACTTCCGGGATGATAAGGTAAGTTGGTTTCTTTTTGGTACCGATCGTACAAGCAATCTGCTAGGCGTTGGGCACGTTCAGGATTTTTCCCTTCGGAACTGGGTGCAATCTTGAAGCCTGTGGTAAAATCATTGCTAATCACACAGGAATCATTATGGATGGAGACCAGAACGACTCCCTGATAACCATTTAAGCGTGGGTCATTCTCCTGTAATAAATCAACCTGGTATTTTCTTTGAGCATTTAATTGTTGCTGCACAATGATTGCAATTCCCAGGTTGACTTCATTTTCAGTGACACCATTTAAACATACTGTACCAGAATCAGACCCCCAATGCCCGGAAATAATCCCGATCCGTAAATCATCAGGATCGGCAACTCCCACGGAACTACTTGGAGGTTGTGGAGTAAGCAAAAGGGACAATTTCTCATTGAAATCGCTGGTAAGTATCGTCGGCGGAAATGCAGTAAAGATCGTTGCTAAAACCAGTGCAACTCCCAGGGTTGTTTGCAAAATATGCCCGGCACGAAAGCCTTTTTGACGATTTTCAGGTGGGTGGGTAAACGTATTCATTATTTTAGAATGTTACCTAACTAAGAAATAAAAAGCAAGCGATTTACAGGGGTCAATGGGTGGTCAATATTACCCAATTTGCATACTCATTGAACCCACATTCCTGATATATTATCTGCGATAAATTATAAGACTTTTTTATTGTATTCCAAAACATAAAAACTGTGACCATTTTCAACAAAAAAGTCAATCACCGAATATCCATGAGCGAAAACGAATTCGAATATTTCTCTGCTTGCTTGCCTCCAGGCTTTTGCTAAAAGAAAATCACTAGCCTTTAAACTTAAAAAGTCATTTGGAATTTCAATTAATAGCAAGGGATGATTTAACTTCGGAAGTCCATCCAATGGCTGCATATCTCCAGAAATTGCCATGATCTCATTGTCCACACCCAATAGATCATCCATTTGACAAATTTGTTTCTGATGGTTATCCAGACTGTTCTCCACTCGGCAAGAATCCAACCACCATTCTACAAGGAACCTGTCAGAGTCCAATCCAACATTTATGGAATCTGACATCTTCCCGTATTCTGACCGCCGATAAGTATTACACACAGCTCCGAGTTTGGAAAAATTCAAATTTGCATTTCGGCTGAGTAAAGGATCATATGTCCAGGTTATCAGGTTTATTCCCTGTGAGATAACAAATTGTCGCTGGGCGCATTTAAGTGCAAAACCCAAACCAGAATCACGCCAATCCGGATGAACTCCCAGCATATGTGAGCAATGTTTAATTTTAATTTCACCATTTGTAGTAGATAAGCCTGGAAAGCCGAACAGCATTCCAATCATCCGGTTTTTTGAAAAAGCCCCTAAAACCAGACCTCCATTATAGATGGCAGCGAGAAACATGTGAATAGGAACAATTTCGTGCTGACTTCCTGCCCATATCAAACCCTGCAATTCTTCAATTGGATGCAAAGATTCAGGTGTTTCAAGCTGACAAATTTCCCAATCAGGCATGTGTTGTAAAGATCCTGTTGAATAATTTCTTATTCCAATTTACCCCTCGCAGGTGATCGAGTTTGGATGAGAAGCGCGCGGGCATAAGGTTAAATTGTCGAGGTACTGAATCAACTCCACATGTTCGATTTACAGCCAAATAATCCAACCAAAACACTGAAATTGGAAAACGTCGGAATAAATTTTCTCCGATCACTGTTAATGCTCGCATGTATGTGTAAGGCCAGTGAACCAAAAGCCGGTGTTTCTTGACCACATCCATAATTGTTATAATGATCTGCTCCAAGTTCAAATATTCACTTCCGCCAATTTCCATAACTTTGTTGATCGTATCCGGGTTGTCGAGTGCCCATATTAAACAGGTAACCAAATCTTCGACCCATAATGGTTGTAGTAAGGTTTTGCCTTTACCCGGAAGTGGCATGAATCCCGGAGACAAATGTAAAAGTAATGATAATCCCGTTGTAAATCCATCATCCTTCCCAAAAAGAACAGAAGACCGCAGAATTGTATATGGAACACCACTTTCCCGTACAAATTCTTCAGCTATTCCCTTTGCTTTTAACAATGAGAAACCGGAAGCACGATCAGCTCCCAAATGGCTTACATAAACCAATCTCTGGATGCGCGCATAAGCTGCAGCCAATGCCAGTGTACGCGTTCCATTAATATCAATTAATTCCAGGTCTGTTCTGCCGCCCTGGAATTCCCCCCCTGCCAGGTGGTAGACCACATCCACTCCCCGCATCGCAGCTCTTAAACCACCTTCATCGTTTAGACTTGTAACTGCTACCTCGACTGGTACTCCCTTAGGTAGATCAGGCGTTCGAGGAGAAGGTCGCAAGAGCAATCGCACCGCATGTCCATTGTTTACCAATTGTCGCACGAGGGCTTGCCCAACAAAGCCTGTTCCTCCGGTTACGAGTATCATTTAATGGATTATAGCAGTAAAGCAACCAGACAATTTGGATATTTTTCCAGTCAATACCCTGATAAATAAGGATATAATCGTTAAAGTATTTTTATTGCTTACGAATCTAATGGTAAAACATTTTTATGTGGATAAAAACCTATCAAAAAATGGAGTTAGGAAATTCTTATGAACCTTAATCTTATTGGCGGATTAGCCTTTCTGGCAGTTTTCGCTGGAATCATTCTGACGCACGAATTAGGGCATTTCATTGTTGCCAAACTGGTGGGTATTGAAGTCGAAGAATTCGGAATCGGATTCCCACCACGAATGCTTACGCTTTTCACCTGGAAAGGCACAAAATTCACTTTAAACTGGATCCCGATGGGTGGCTTTAATCGAATGAAGGGAGAAGATGATCCCAATTCAACTGATGGATTTTCGTTTGCCAAACCTTGGGCACGCATTGTTACATTGCTAGCCGGCTCGACAATGAATTTGATCACCGCCGTCCTGGCATTCAGCATCCTCTACACACAAATCGGGATCCCGAATCCATCAAGCGCACAGATATTGGAAGTCTCGTCCAATTCACCTGCTGAGAAGGCTGGTTTAATGATGGATGATATAGTGATAAATGCGGGTGATCAAAAAATCACCGGTACCGATCAATTGCGGAATATTATTTTAGCCAGCCTGGACAAACCACTCCCATTAACTATCCAACGCGGGGATAAAATCCTGGAACTGGTGGTCACTCCGGACAGTCACCGTCCAGCAAGCGAGGGAGCCACTGGTATCGTGCTGGGAAATGTACTCGAACCTTCGAAGTCCTGGTTTGCCACAATCCCACTCAGCTTGCGGGCAACCTATGAAACCGGTCGAGAACTTCTCTCACTCCCAGGACGCATGATCGCTGGTGTGATCCAGCCTTCTGATGCTGAATTGCTTGGTCCACGCAGCATATGGAATCTATTCCAACAATCCGTCCGGCGCGATGTCGAGAGCCGTCAACCTGTTACTGGAACTTCAACCCAAAACCCCACCAATTACACACTGACCGGTATCATCTCCCTCACTCTATCATTGGGGTTGATCAACCTCCTGCCAATCCCAGCGCTGGATGGTGGACGCATCCTCTTCATCCTGCCCGAATTAATCTTTCGAAAACGTATTCCCCCAAAATTCGAAAGTATGATCCATGGTGTCAGCTTTTTAGTCCTTCTAGCTTTGTTAGGTTATTTCTACATACTGGATTTTATCAACCCGGTAAGCATTATCTTGCCTTAGACCCTGGGATCATTGATGACCGTGATAATCCCTTTTAGTACCGTTCTTGCCGCGCTGCTTGATGAGAAAACTCCATTTTCTGCGAAATATTTGCACAAGTTTTCAGATATCCAACCTGATCACCTCAAGTCGGTCATATCCATCTGGTCTCGTGTAAGTCTTTCCCGCAAGGTAAGTCTTCTTGAAGATCTGGAAAATTTAGCCGAGAAGGATACCCTTCTTTCCTTTGATAACTTTGCTGCAAGTTTGCTGGAAGATCCGGAAGCAGAGGTTCGCACGCTGGCTATCCGTTTATTATGGGAATGCGAAGACGCCAATTTGATCCCGGTTTTCCTAAAAATTTTAAGTTCAGATCCTTCCATAAACTCTTCTGCTGCCGCTGCCACTGCCTTAGGTTTTTTTATCTACATGGGAGAAGTGGAAAAAACCCTTTCCTCGACCCTCTTGATCCTGGAGGAAAAACTCCTCAACACTGCATTGGAAGCCAAGGATCCCTTGATACAACGTCGCGCTCTTGAATCTCTGGGCTTTTCATCCCGACCGGAAGTTCACGATTTGATCAAAACCGCACTTTATGATCCAGATCCTTACTGGAATATTAGTGCCATGATCGCTATAGGTCACTCCAATAACCAGGCTTGGGAAAAGGAGGTTATCACCAATCTAACTCACGAAAACGATGATATCCGCATTGAAGCCATCCAGGCAGCTGGACAACTGGAATTGGAAAATGCCCGACCTCTACTTCTTGAACAACTGAATGAAGACGATGATCCAGAAATCTGGCATGCCCTTCTTTGGTCTCTCTCCCAGATTGGTGGAGAAGCTGTAAGCGAACAATTGGAAGAGTTCATTATCAGGATCGATGATCCTGATGAAGAAGGTTATTTCGATGAAGTATTAGAAAATTTGAATCTGACCAACCAGATGGCTTCTTTTACACTTTTCGATGTTAATGACAACGATGGAATCGATGATGGAATTAATCTGAATATCTAAGTCGCTACTATTTAACCAGATAAGTAGATAATAAAAAAAGATTTATAAAAGGTAATCAGTTGGTAAAGTATCGGTTAATGATAGAGAGATATCAATCACCCATCCAATCACGAGCCACCAAAAAGCACATACATATTTAAATTTGGTTTAATGCCAAAAATAAATCTTTCATGGAGCAGCATTGGCTGAATTATTTCCAATCTTTGCAAATAACCTGCTACCCATCCTTTTGATCAGTGGAACTGGGTTTCTCCTCGGCAAATACCTCCACATCGACCCACGCTCATTTGGAAGAATCATCTTTTATGTTCTTTACCCTGTCATGGTTCTGGATATCCTCACTCGGAACCAGCTTTCTCTGGTTGATATCTTAAAAACATCCGGGTTCGCGATAGTCACCGTACTGCTTTCCGGGTTTCTGACATTTCTGGGTGGGTATTTGCTTAAATTGGACCGTCCGATCCTTATGGCTGTATTGTTGACCAGTATTTTCGCCAATAGTGGTAACTACGGACTCCCACTGATTTCATTTGCTTTTGGACAGGATGCCCTGGCATTTGCTTCAATTTATTACATCACTTTCGCTCTACTTATTAATACGGTGGGTGTAATGATAGCATCTATGGGGCGTTTGAATTTTAAGGACGCATTGCTGGGCATGCTCCGGCTACCAACAATTTACGCTATAATTATTGCCTTGATCATCATTCGTACTGGCTGGATCATGCCATCCCCAGTCGATCGCACAATCAGACTCTTATCCGGTGGAGCCATACCCTGTATGCTCATATTGCTCGGGTTGGAACTTGAACGTGCCCAATGGCATAAGAATATAAAGGCTATAACTTTCAGCGTTTTTATGCGCCTCATTATTGGACCTATTATTGGTTGGGGAGTAAGCATATTGTTCGGATTAAAAGGAACATCCAGACAGGCTGGGATTACCGATACTGCTCTCCCGACTGCAGTAATAACGACAATACTGGCAACCGAATATAACCTGGAACCATCTCTGGTAACAGCCATTGTTTTCATAAGCACTGTGCTCAGTCCGCTTACCCTTACCCCGGTCTTGTTCTTATTAGGGAAATAATCTATGAAACGTTCTACCGTCCATTTTATTATTTCAATAATACTTTTACTGACATCAAAACCTGTAGTGGCGCAAACATTGGAAAGAATAATCAACGTGCAGGTGTCCCATACTTATGGTCGTGAGATCTCATTCTCAGCTCGAGTTCTACAAGCAGAAAGCATCAAGGATATATTCATCTTTTTTCAAGTTGATGGCGAAAATGACCCGCGTGGCATCCTAGTCGTGGCAGATCCAAGCGGTCTAATAAACTATTCCTATGATGTCCAGCAAAATCCCATCCGTCCCTTTGCAAATATTTCTTACTGGTACACGTTGAGCCTGCAAAATGGAGAGAACGTTAACAGCCAGGAATATTTTTTTCAATACACCGACAACCGGTTTCCATGGCAAACACTAAAGAGCGATTTGGTCGAGGTTAATTGGTATTCCAGCAATACGGAATATGGTAAAGATGCCTTCGATATCATGCATCAAAGTATTCTTCGATTTAGCAACATGATATCTATTTCCGAGGAAGAACCTATTAAGTTATACCTATACGCATCTGAGGGCGATTTACAGGAAAACCTGACTCCAGGTGGACAAGCAGCGGATGACTCCAAACAACGATCCCTTCTAGTTTCGATCATTCCGGGTGTTGATCAGAAAGCGCTGATGGAAAAGCAATTACCGTACGAATTGGCTCACTTACTTCTATATAGGAAAACAGGCATCGCCTACTCACTTCTGCCCACCTGGTTACAAGAAGGAATAGCCACCCAGGTAGAAATCTCTCCAAATTCCGAATTTGACTTTGCTCTCGCACAAGCTATGGAAAAACAGTCTTTGATCTCATTGGTAACTCTATGCACCAGTTTTCCACAAGATCCAGCCTCAAACTCTCTGGCATATGCTCAAGCCAACTCATTCACTACATACCTTTTGAAAAAATATGGGCAATCTGGGATGGAAAAACTGATCCAAGCTTATACAGGCGGGTTTGATTGTGAGCAAGGGGTAAAAACTGCATTAGGGAAAACCCTCAGCGAGTTGGAGTACGATTGGCTGCAGGCAACATTCAACAAAAACCCATTTTGGCAAAATATCTCAAATTTTCTGCTCTTCTCATTTTTATTAGGTTTGATTCTTTTGATCCCGCTCTTGAATATAATAAGAAAACAAGTTCCTAAAAAACATTCACATCCATATGACTCAGAATATTAGTGGTCCAGGGCGTATTCACTTATTTGTAAGTGGCAAGGTTCAGGGAGTGGGATTTCGGGCTTATGTGCAGCAAACAGCAAATAAACTTGGATTGTGCGGTTGGGTTCGAAATGTTGGATACAGCCAGGTTGAAACCGTTGCGGAAGGAAACCGGGTGGTACTCAAGCGTTTTGTAGAAGCCGTAAGATCTGGTCCTCGCATGGGCCGCGTTGACGAATTTGATTTAAAATGGGAAGATCCACTCGGTGATTTTAAACGTTTCGATATACGATTTGATTAAACGATCCATCCTGGGTTAAACAAAACCCAAACCACGCTCTTTGAGGGACACAAATCCATGCCTGGCAATAACGATATGATCCAGGACATCCACATCCAATAATTTTCCAGCCTGTACAATAGCACGTGTCATGGCTACGTCATCCGGACTGGGAGTGGGATCGCCACTCGGATGATTATGGACAACGATCAAGGCAGGCGCATTTCTCCGCACAGCAGGTGTAAAGATCTCAGCCACACGTACCTGGGACGAATTAACTGATCCGCGATAAACTTCCATGTCTTCGAGGATGTGGTTACGGGTATCCAGCAGGATCACCATCAATACTTCCTGCTCCAATTCAGCAAGATCATATTTATATTTTTCAGCTACATCCTCCGGACTGCTAATAGTAGCCCGGTTTTCACCTTCCCCCTGCTTCAATCTACTACCCAACTCAATTGCTGCTTTAATCTGGGCAGCTTTTGCAGCTCCAACCCCATGCTGATTACATATCTCCGTTAGCGAGGCGCGCTGGATACCTTCCAATCCACCAAATTTTTCCAATAGGCGGTGACCAACTTGAATGGCATTTTCTCCAGGTACACCTGTACGCAACAAGATGGCCAATAGCTCTGCTTTGCTAAGACTTTTAGCCCCTCTTTCAGCCAGGCGTTCCCGTGGACGGTCGGATGCTTCCAGATCCGCTATGCGATATTCTGGTTTGGGTTCATCTCTCATGTAAACTCCCTGATCAAGCTGATTATGTCGTCCCAAAGTGGTAAAAAGGAAAGCCTCAAAACAAAACTTTGATGCTTATTAAACCACAAATTGCCTTTGTTTGCATTCATCCTAAGAATTGGTATTGCCTAATAAAACGAGATCGAAAAAATACATTTATAGGCAACCGGCATTAAATGCAACCAGCTTGACAGTCATCAGTGGGTCAGATACAATCGGTTCACTTACGGGCCTGTAGCGCAGTTGGGAGCGCGCCTCAATCGCACTGAGGAGGTCAGGGGTTCGAATCCCCTCAGGTCCACAGATTTACGACTGACGATTTTGGATTGACGATCAACACCGCAATCCAAATCGTAGATCTGAAAATGAAAATCCAAAATCGTCCCGGGCCCATAGCGCAGTTGGGAGCGCGTCTCAATGGCATTGAGAAGGTCGAGGGTTCGAATCCCTCTGGGTCCACAGTACGATCAATATATTAAAAGTCAGCCAGGAGTAGTAGGTCATCCAGCCAGCGAGATGGGAGAGAGAGGTGAAAGCCCATCAAGGCGTCTGCGGAGCGCCACTTTAAGACCGAACTCGCCTGGCACCCGTAAGGGAGACTGCGTTGGTGAATCCAGTAGTCAACGCCGGTAGCAGCCCGTTATTGCGCCCCAGAGTGATCTTTGAACTTTTTCAAAGGTAACCAGGGTGGTACCGCGGAGAATCGATTCGAGAGCCTTCGTCCCTGAGTGGATGAAGGTTATTCTTTTAAAAATTTCTTAAGAGGAGATAGCAAATGAAAGCAGAATGTAATAAAACCTTAGTTCCTGCACTGGAGAAATCCTGCCTTCTCGCGCACCTCCAACCAGTAATTTCTGATTGTCCTTTCGATCTAATTAAAAATCACAACAACCATTTCTTTGAGGTAGAAAAATGAACGCAAATCGAAAAATCAACGAGGGTTATGTGCCTTCGAATATTGAAGCAAAATGGCAGGCAAAATGGCAGGCAGATGGTTTATATGATGCCAACATCGATCCTGATAAACCTAAACACTATGCCCTGACGATGTTGCCTTATCCTTCCGGCGATCTACACATTGGACACTGGTATGCAATGACACCCAGCGATGCCCGCGCACGTTTCATGCGTATGAATGGCTTTAATGTCATGTTCCCGATTGGTTTCGATGCCTTCGGACTGCCAGCTGAAAACGCCGCCATCAAAAATAAGGTCCATCCAAAACAGTGGACATATAAAAACATAGATTTAATGCGCGCTCAATTGCGTTCGATGGGAGCCATGTGGGATTGGCGTCGTGAAGCCATTTCCGCTGACCCTGAATATTTCCGTTGGACGCAATGGTTCTTCATTATGCTATTTAAAAACGGGTTGGCATATCGCAAATTGTCCCCAGTGGACTTTTGCCCTAATTGCAACACCACACTTGCACGTGAACAGGTCTGGGGGGATGACCGGCATTGCGAGCGCTGCGAAACCCCGGTCATCAAGAAGGACCTTGACCAGTGGTTTTTTCGAACAACATCTTATGCAGAAGAATTGCTCGATTATTCCGGAATGGATTGGCCGGAACGTGTACGCACACTGCAAACCAATTGGATCGGCAAAAGCCAGGGTGCTTCGGTCATCTTCCTGACTGAACAGGAAGATGCTCTCGAGGTTTTCACCACCCGACCGGATACTCTTTGGGGAGCCACCTTTATGGTTCTCTCTCCCGAACACCCACTGGTGGATAAACTCACTATACCTTCACAAATTAAAGCCATCCAGGAATATAAATTACAATCTACACGCCTATCGGATATTGAGAGAGAAGCAGTAGGAAAAGACAAGACCGGTGTTTTTACAGGTAGCTATGCCATCAATCCGGTGAATGCAGAAAAGATCCAGATCTGGATCGCTGATTACGTTTTGATGAGCTACGGCACAGGTGCCATCATGGCAGTGCCAGCCCATGATCAGCGTGATTTCGAATTCGCCCGCAAATACGGGTTGGACGTGCGCGTTGTAATCCAACCCGATGGTCAAAATACACTGGATGGAGCCAGCATGCAGGAATCCGTACCAGCTTCGGGCACGATGGTTAACTCTGGTCCATTGACCGGGACACCAGCAGACCAAGCCATAACTGCAGCCATCCGTTACCTGGAAGAAAATGGTACTGGCAAAGCTTCCACAAATTACAAACTGCATGATTGGCTGATCTCACGTCAAAGATACTGGGGTGCTCCCATCCCCATGATCAATTGCGAGCAATGCGGGTGGAATCCGGTTCCTGAAGATCAATTACCTGTCCTGCTACCGGATGATGTTGAGTGGAAACCCACCGGTGAATCCCCCCTAAAGCTGCACCCAACCTGGAAAAATACAATCTGCCCGGTATGTAACAAACCTGCAATGCGAGAGACTGATACGTTGGACACTTTCATGTGCTCATCCTGGTATCACCTGCGTTACTTGAGTCCTAAATATGAACAGGGTCCTTATGATCCGGCGGAGTATGATTATTGGATGCCTGTTGACACTTACACTGGAGGCATCGAACATGCCAATATGCACCTGATCTACACCCGTTTCTTCCACAAAGCCGGACGGGATATGGGTTTCATGCAAGGACGTGAACCCATGACCCAACTGCGCAACCAGGGTATGGTGCTGGGTGAAGACCATGAAAAAATGTCGAAGAGCAGGGGTAATGTAGTCGCACCGGATATATTGGTGACTCGCTACGGAGCAGACGCGGTGCGTGCCTTCCTGATGTTCTTCGCCCGCTGGGACATGGGTGCACCATGGAACTCAAATGGCATTGATGGGACTGTGCGTTGGTTGAGACGTGTTTGGAGCGCGATAACCGAACCAGGATCTCCCCAGAACCCTGACCCCGAGATGTTGGTTGCATTGCGGCGCAAAGTCCATCAGACCTTGCGTCAAGTTACACGCGATTTTGAGACCTTTGAATTTAACACCATTGTCTCAGCCATGATGGAGTTGATGAACGAAATGTACAAAGCCCGTGAGGCTGGCGCAGGTGGTACACCCGCCTGGCACGAGGCTGTCACCATATACCTGCTTATGCTGGCACCGGTTTGCCCACACGTGGCTGAGGAACTGTGGCAGATTATCGGAAAACCTTACTCGATCCATACTCAACTCTGGCCTACAGTAGATCAAGAAGCCGCGGCTGAACAGGAGATCACTCTCATCGTTCAGGTCAATGGTAAACTGCGTGATCGTATAACCGTCCCAGCTGATATTAAGGATGAGGCTGCCAAAGCGATTGCTCTGGCCAGTCCGGCAGTCCAAAAATTACTGGATGGAAAAGCACCCCGCCAGGTTATCGTGGTTCCCAAGCGACTGGTGAATATTGTCTTGTAATCATGGTCACTCAAAGGGGTGCGCTACAGAAGCGCACTCCTTGATTCCCATTTGTCAATTATATCAAAGTGAATACATGTAATTTTGGAGAAAAAAAAGATGCGCATGGAAGACCTGAATTGGATGGATGTTGAAGCTTACCTCAAAAACGATGACCGCCTGATCCTGATCATTGGTGCAACCGAACAACATGGCTACCTGAGCCTGGTCTCGGATGTGCGCATTCCACAGGCATTGGCGGATGCAGCATCCCAGCAGACCGGCATCCTGGTAGCACCGTCTCTCAATTTCGGCAGCTCACCTTATTTTTTGGATTACCCTGGCACCCTCAGTCTACGCATCAGCACCCTATTGGATGCAATAGAAGATCTAGTGCGCTCGGCAAACGGACAGGGTTTCCGTCGCATCCTGCTGTTGAACGGACATGGGGGTAATGACGGGGCACGCGCACGCCTGGCAGAGCTTGCCAACCAGATGACCGATCTGCATCTAGCCTGGTATTCATGGTGGACAGCTCATAGTGTTTTGAATATCGCCGAAAAATACCAGATCAAACCCTCTCACGCCAACTGGCTGGAAGCCTTCCCTTTCACCATTGTCAGTGACCTGCCCTCTGAGGACAAGATCCCACCTTCAGTGCCTGGTATCCTGGGTGCAAAACGCGCCCGCCTGGTTTTTGGGGATGGTTCTTTCGGTGGAAAATACCAGGTGGACTCGAATATTATGCAGGAGTTGTTCGATGCAGCCTTGCAGGATATTCTCACTCTCCTTGAGTTTGATAGCTAAGTTCAAGATACTTCCTAATAATTTACACACCCACTCAGGAACCTACCCGTGATATGCATGATCCTATGCTACAGAATAAAGTTGGAGACTCCTATTTGATGGTTATTATTAAACCTTACCAGAATAATTGGCCCCTGTTGTTCCAGAAAATTGCCGCAAGACTACGAAGTGCCCTGGGCCAATCTGCTTTACGTATCGATCACATCGGCTCTACAGCAGTATCAGGACTGGCTGGAAAGGATCGCATCGATATCCAAATCACAGTGGTAGCTCTGGATGATGAGCTTCTATCGACAATGCTGGAATTGGGTCTGACCCGCGTTAGAGGGATCATCCACGATCATATCCCACCCGGTGCAAACGAATCCGAACAAGAGTGGGAAAAATGGCTTTTCATCCAGAGAGGTGGAGATTGCGATGCCAATATTCACATACGCATTCAGGGATGTCTCAATCAGCGCTACCCAATACTATTCCGGGATTACCTGCGTTGCCATCCGGCAACAGTAGATGCCTATGCTGAGTTGAAACGTCGCCTGGCTGCCAACCTGGGAGACCCGGATACCTACCCGGAAGTCAAAGACCCTGCCGTAGACCTGATCTATCTGGCTGCAGAAGAATGGGCGACCACCACTGGTTGGGTTATGGCAGAAACGGAGGGATGATTTGGTTGAATTGACCTGGATTCCGTTGCATAATACCAATAAAATCTCATACTTGCTTCCAACATCTCCTTGACGGAAATCCGACCCGCAAGTATAATATCTGGAGGTTGAATTCTAAATAGTACCTGTTCTTAAGGTTAGCGCTTGAGATAAAGACTCCTTGCGCTTTCTTTTGTTTGTCTCTGGCAAGAATACCGCTCCAGAATTCTATCAGGGGAAACCCGGAAATGGATAAGATAACGATGTTTAATAACCTGCCAGGGAAAGCAATGCAATATCCAACACCAATAATACCCAAATCCCAAAACGAGGAGATGACCATTGGAAACTAAGGGGCTAACTTCGCTTCGTATTAGTTTGGCTTCACCAGAAACCATTCGCAGTTGGTCTTATGGAGAAGTACTTAAACCTGAAACCATCAACTATCGCCGGTTACGGCCTGAGAAAGACGGTTTATTCTGTGAGGCCATTTTTGGACCAACACGAGATTGGCAGTGCTATTGCGGTAAATATAAGAACCCGCGCTACAAAGGCATCACTTGCGATAAATGCGGTGTAGAAGTCACCCGCTCTGCAGTTCGACGTGAACGCATGGGTCACATCCAGCTAGCCACACCGGTGGCTCATATCTGGTATACACGGCGGATTCCATCCTATCTGGGGCTGCTGCTGGATATCTCACGCCGCAACCTGGACCGGGTTTTGTACTTCGCCCAATATATTGTTACTTATGTGGATGAAGATGCCCGAAATAAAGCCTTGAAGCGTCTGGAAGATGAGATCAATGTCTCCGAACGTGAACAAGCCACAAACATAAACGCACGCATCGTTGGGATAAAAACTGCTCGCGATGCCAGCCTGGCTGAACTAAAGCAACGTAAGGTTAATCTTGAACAAAATTATGATGAGCAGATCGCTGCCAAGCTTGAGCCGATCATACAGGAAGGTCAACGTTTGGATCAAATCCTGCAGGACGAAAAAGGCAAAGAACTTAAAAAAGATCTTATCTTTGGCAGCACTCAACAAGTCATCGTGGAAGCTGGTAAAACCATCGCCGCCAGCCATATTTCCAAGGTTCAAAAATACGTCAAAGAACAACTGGAAAACATCGAAAATGAATTAAAAGAACAAAAAATGCGCGAACTCGATCAGGTCAAGATGGATCACAACACCATCAAGGCTGAGGCTGAAGAGCAAATGGCTGAGATGCGCAATGAACTTGAAGATCAATCTTCCGATTCTAAAAGTTTAAACTCACGCCAACGCGATGAACTGGTGGAACTGCGCCCCTTCACTTTCCTGGGTGAAACCCGCTACCGAGAGTTGAAATCCCGCTGGGGACAGGTTTTTCGAGCAGATATGGGTGCAGAAGCATTTTATGACATCCTGCGTCGATTGGACCTGGACAAGCTCTCCCAGGAACTCTGGCACGAATTACGCACGACCAAATCCAAGCAGAAACGGAAAAAAGCCACCTCACGGCTGAAAGTATTGGAAGGCTTTCGCCGCTCAGGTAATAAACCTGAATGGATGATCCTGACCATCCTGCCTGTCATTCCTCCTGATCTGCGCCCAATGGTGCAGTTGGATGGCGGTCGGTTCGCCACCTCTGATATGAACGACCTTTACAGACGCGTTATCAACCGCAATAACCGCCTTAAGAGATTGCTCGAATTGGGTGCTCCTGACGTGATCGTACGCAATGAAAAACGAATGCTACAGGAAGCAGTGGACTCATTGATCGATAATTCCCAGCGTGGCAAAGCGCTCTCACGTCGTGGTCGCCGGGAATTACGTTCTCTGAGCGACATGCTTAAAGGCAAGAAAGGTCGGTTCCGCCGAAACCTGTTGGGGAAGCGTGTGGATTACTCCGGTCGTTCTGTTATCGTAGTTGGTCCACAATTGAAGCTTTCTCAATGTGGTTTACCCAAGAATATGGCACTCGAATTGTTCCGCCCATTTGTAATTTCCCGGCTTGTTTCACATAATTATGCTGCCAACGTAAAAGGAGCACGTCGCTTTATTGAACGAAACCGTCCCGAAATTTGGGAAGTTCTTGAAGAAGTGATCAAAGAACGACCAGTCTTGCTCAACCGCGCTCCAACCTTGCACCGACTGGGTATTCAAGCCTTTGAACCAATTTTAATCGAAGGGTCTGCCATACAATTACACCCGCTTGTCACTACTGCTTTCAACGCTGACTTCGATGGCGACCAGATGGCTGTGCACGTCCCACTTTCGGAAAAAGCTGTTTTGGAAGCTCGAACCCTTATGCTGGCCTCTAAGAATCTTCTTAAACCATCAGATGGTGAGCCCATCATTGGTCCATCTAAAGACATGGTCTTAGGTGTCTATTACCTGACTATGATGCACCAGCAAGCCCATAAAGGCGACGGACGTTCTTTTTCAGACATGGACGAAGTTTACATGGCATTTGAACTGGGTCAGGTTGATGTCCATTCTGAGATCAAAGTGCTGGTAAACACCTGGTATGACGAAAAGAATACTCGCATGTTACAGCCTGAAAAACGTCTGGTTACTACAACTGTCGGTCGGGTTATTTTCAACCGGATCCTTCCAGAGCAGGTTCAATTTATCAATGACATACTTGAAAAAGGCGATGTTAAGGATCTTATTGCATCAATATATGAACTAGCCGGACAGGAAGTGACAACAGATGCCGCAGATGCCATAAAAACGCTTGGTTTCGAATTTGCAATGCGCTCTGGAACCACGCTCTCGGTAGCAGACATCACCATTCCACCTGAAAAAGTCGAAATTGTCAATCAAGCATTATTAAATGTAGAAATGATCGACAAGGATTTCCGACGTGGTCTATTAACCGAACAGGAACAAAATGAGCGCACCATTCAAGTCTGGCAGAAAACCACAGCAGATGTATCACAGGCAGTAAAAAAATACATGGACCCGGATGGTAATCTGGCTACAATGGCCAACTCCGGTGCTACAAAAGGTGGTTTTAGCCAACTCTCACAATTGGCAGGTATGCGTGGCCTGATGGCAGACCCATCCGGACGTATTATCCCCTACCCGATCCGTTCCAATTTCCGTGAGGGGTTGACGGCTCTCGAATACTTCATGTCAACCCACGGTGCCCGCAAAGGTCTGGCAGATACAGCCCTGCGAACAGCCGATGCCGGTTATCTGACACGTCGCCTTGTTGATATCGCCCAGGATGTGATCATCAATGAATATGACTGTGGAACAGATAAATATTCAGTATTACACGCCAGCGATGATGTCGCCGGGCAAACTTTGAGTGTCCGTCTGCATGGGCGTTTGACCGGTGAACGAATCCTTGATCCAAACACTGGAGAGATACTGGCAGAAAAAGATGAAATCCTCGACCGTGAGTTGACCCGCAAGATCATTGAAGCAGGCATTACGGATGTTCCAGTCCGTTCGCCATTAACCTGCGAGTTGATCCACGGCATTTGTGCCAAGTGTTATGGTCTCGACCTTGGACGTGGGACCATGGTTGAACTGGGGTCAGCTGTCGGTACTGTTGCTGCCCAATCCATCGGTGAACCCGGAACTCAATTGACATTACGAACCTTCCACACCGGTGGTGTGGCTGCCGGTGGTGATATTACAACCGGTCTTCCACGTGTTGAAGAGCTTTTTGAAGCCCGCAAAACCCCCAAAGGTGAAGCGGTCGTGGCTGAAATCAAAGGTACGATCCATATCATTCAATCTGAAAAATATGCGGATATGAGATTGGTGCATGTTGAACATAGTGAGATGGTCTCTGATGAAATGGACATCCCTGAAGAATGGAGCATTGTTGTACAGGATGAAGCCGAAGTCAAAGCAGGTGAAATCCTCGCTACACTGGGTGAGGCTACAATTCCAGCTCTTCATGCTGGACGTGTACGAATTGAGAAGAAACGGAAAGTTGTCGTATCTTATGAACTAAAAGAGGATGTTGAATACGAGATCCCGATAACGTCCCGTCTTTTAATAAAAGAAGGTGATCATGTGGAGGCAGGGCAGCCATTAACTGAAGGATCCCTCAATCCACATAGCATCTTGAAGATCCAAGGGCGCGAAATCTGCCAGATGTACCTTATGACTGAAATCCAGAAGGTTTACCGTTCCCAAGGGCAGAACATTCATGATAAGCATTTTGAAGTCATCATTCGCAAAATGCTAAACAAGGTTCAAATCACCCGCCCGGGGAACACCACCTTTCTGCCCGGTGAAACCATAGACCGCCTTGTACTCCTCCGCAGCAACGAGAAATTGCTTGCAGAAGGAAAGCAGCCAGCCCGTTTTGCCGAGATCCTTCTGGGTGTCACCAAAGCCTCCCTTAGCACAGAATCGTTCCTTTCAGCCGCATCTTTCCAACATACCATTAAAGTTCTTGCCCAGGCTGCCATCAGTTCCAGCACCGATCCTCTCTTTGGTCTAAAAGAGAACGTGATCATCGGCAAGCTTATCCCTGCAGGTACCGGTTTCGTTCATGGTCGTTTTACAGACCTGGAAAAGATCAATAACCCTATTATCCCTGAGGAAGAACTCGAAGCTGAAATAACCGAAGCTATAACGGAACCTGAACCGGAATAAAAAGAGGATTTTCACGTAGTATTAAAGTGAGGAGAAATTTTTTAAATTCTCTCCTCACTTTTCAATTAAACCAAACCGATTGGGGATTGCTTTTATATAATTCCCTGATTATCAAGTCGGAAGAATTAAAAGGTGTGAAACAATTCCTCATCAAGGAAGAATCGTTGAGTACAATAAAATATCTATGTACTTTAGGAAAAGCTCATTCGAATTTTGAATAGCCCTTGTGATCCAACGACTGCTCCAGAAACAGATCCCCTGAAATATCGCCTGCTACTGGTGTTATGAGGTAACTCAGGCAATCAAGTATGGTACTTTTCCTGAAATGCATGAGAATTCCTATCGATATAATCTCGAAATAATATCCAATATTGACCATTGTATTTAATATGGATTGTAGTACTATAAGGTAGATTTAACTATTAACTCTTTTTCTTTACTGAGGAGGTCCATAAAAATGGACGACGAAGTCCCGCTAATACTTATTCTACATAACGTCGAGCAGGATGTGGCTTGTGGTGATCCTAAGGATTTGATCGCCATCCAGGACACAGCCAGCGTTGCCATGCATTTGAAGGATGCTTTGGATTCCTGTGGATATCATACCATCCCAATAGTGGTAAAAAATTCTCTCGACGACCTCAAAGAATCTCTGCGGCCGTTTTCCCCAAAAACGGCGTTTGTTTTTAATTTTTGTGATAGTTTTAGAGGCAACAATCTGGATGCTACCAAGGTAATCCAACTGATTGAAAAGCTCGGATTCCGTCATACTGGATCCTCTGCAAGAACAAACACAATCTGCATCGATAAAAATATGACCAAAGTCCGGTTAATGGCGGCTGGAATTCCGACGCCCGCTTATCAGGTTTTTACAAAACCTGGCGGCTTCTATTTGCATCAATATCCAGCCATGGTTAAACCAGCCTGGGACGATGCCAGTATAGGTATAGACATTAAATCCGTGGTCACCAACCAAGAAGAATTGAAGTCGAGAGTGGAATATATTCTCGAAACTTACCACCAACCCGCTCTGGTTGAAGAATTTATCGCCGGACGGGAACTTTCTGTATCCATGTGGGGCAATAAGCGTGTTAATGTACTGCCGATCACAGAAATGGATTATTCGTCAATCGCAAATCCTCTTGAACACATCCTGAGTTATGACTCAAAATGGGTGCCCGAATCCTATTATTACCAGAATATCTTTGCACGTTGCCCCGCCAATCTTTCAGGACAGGATAAATGGAATGTAATGAAAGTAGCCATAAAGGCATACCAAAAATTGGGAATGTGTGACTTTGGTCGTGTGGATATACGTTACCACAATCAGGTCCCGTACATAATTGACATCAACGAAATCCCTGACCTAGCCCCAGGCTCAGGATTTCCAAATGCAGCCCAGCAGGCTGGATATTCATATCCAGGAATGGTGGAGCATATTCTCAAACTTGCAATGGAAAGAGAAAAATGGCAACAACCTCAATTAACCTTGAACTCATTACCCCGACATCAACAGACGGTCATGCCATCCTGGAAATAGCCAAAGGCATCAACCTGTTTGATGCCGGAGATGTGGACACTATCCAGGAACTTTGGGATGAATTCGTGAGCAGTGGAGATCAAGATAGTTGGTATCATTTTCTAGCTGCCAGACAAAAAAGTGGTTTGGTCGGATTCGCTTGTTACGGAAGGCGCCCCCTTACCCAGGGGACCTTTGACTTGTATTGGATTGCTGTTGAGAGCAACCATCAACGAGAAGGAATAGGAGAATTCTTATTGAAGCATGTTGAAAACAGGGTTAAGGAAAGCAGTGGGCATCTTCTGATCGTTGAAACAGAGGGAAAACCTGCTTATGAACCCACCAGGCGTTTCTACCTTGCGCGAGGTTATCAATTGGAAGGCAAAATCCACAATTTTTATTCCATAGGTGATGACTTGAATATTTTCACCAAGCATTTTCCTGTTTAAGTTCACTCCATAATTTACAAGAAAGGGATGCTCTCTCAAGAAGGGCATCCCTTTTAAGAAAAATATCAATATTAATAAAATCACTCCTTCTCAATGATCGTCATACTCTCAATAGCATCACCAACATAATCCGGGTTTTTTTCCGGGTCTCTACGGGTTATAGAGTTGACTGCGTCCATCCCAGAAACAACCTGCCCAAAGATAGTGTATCCTCCGTTTAATCTTTCCAATGGTGCAAAAGTGATAAAAAACTGACTGCCATTGGTATCTCTTCCAGCATTTGCCATAGCAACCATACCTGCTTTATCAAATTTCAGATCATTATCCTCATTTACAAATTGATATCCTGGACCATTCCTCCCTGTTCCGGAAGGGTCACCGCCCTGTGCCATAAAGTTTTCCAGGACACGGTGGAAGGTGACGCCATCAAAATATCCCTCCCTAGCAAGAAACACGAAGCTATTTACTGTTAACGGGGCTTTATCAGGGAAAAGTTGGATGACAAATTCACTACCATTGGCCATTTTCACATTGGCAAAATACTTTTTGGTCACATCGATCAACATGGGAGGTGCAGAAGCATATTGCTTTGTTCCAACCAACTCAGGAGTGTTCACAATCCTCGCCAAGTCGGGTGGGCTGATTACCTCTGGCACTTTTGAAGGCAAACTGGAAAAGATCACCCAAATTAACAAAACCAATATTACAACAATTCCAATGACGATCGCTGTCTGTGTGGCTTTTTTTTGTTTTTGTTGAGCTGCCTTTATGCGCGCCTTTTTGGTTTGATCATTAACTGGCATGGATTATATTGCTCCTTTTATGGAAATAATCCGATTTTATCACTTTCCTCCCATTGAATAAATCTGCTGACGAGAATCAACTAATCTGCAAATGAAAATTAATTAATAACAAAAGGAAATTTCCATATATATAAGTTGATGATAGATTCACAATGCATAAGGGTTGGAACTTGTGAGTGAATTAATAGAAACAACCGGACATTTCTATTTTCAAGAGAGCCCGGTAGCTGATGGATTTTTTAAGATCAGAGATTTTCTTTAGGTATCCCTATCATCCAAAGTAGGTCAGCAAGTCCTTTATATGCAAGACACCGTTAAATTTCAAGCTGATGCCAGCTTTTATGAGATTCCCTTTCTCGTCATCCTCATCACCCAGGCAAGACACAATAATATCCCCACTACCAAGATCTTCATTTTCAGTGTATGGGTTAGTGGTAACAATAACATTCGTGTGAGCTGCTTTGGCAGCAAGAACACCATTTCTTGAATCTTCCACCACCATTACTTCATCCGGATCCAAACCTGTCATGGATAGCGCTAAGTTGTAGATGGCGGGATCCGGTTTCTTTTTTTCAACAACATCCCCAGCCAGTACAACATCAAACTTAATATCCGACAGAATCTTCTCCGTAATTGCTTTGGCGGATTGCTCATTGGATGTGGTGCACACACAAACTTTCAATCCAGCATCCATGGCTTCATGCATAAAGCGGCGGATACCCGGCCGAAGAGGGAGTTCCCCAGATTCGATCAATTCCACAAATAATGCGGTTTTTCGTTTATGCATGGCTTTGACCAGTTCGTCCACTTCTTCCGGTCGGATCGGTTTGCTAAAGCCTTTGGTTTGCAAGTGATGTTTCATACGTTCTTTTCCACCTGCAATCTGTAGCAGCTCGTGGTAATACTCCACGCTCCATTCATCAGTGAAACCAAATTCCTTGAAAGTCATATTAAAAGAAACACGGTGACCATCTTTTTCGGTATCAATAATGACACCATCCTGGTCAAAAAAAACAGCTTTAATTTTTCCCATTTCATACCTCTTTGTCAGGATTTATTGTAAGTTAATCCAAACTTCATTATTCTTAATTATAGAAAAAAGAGTATCTCAAATCTCTTGATGTTTGTGAGAAGAATTGAATCTGAAGGATTCTTTTTTTGTATGACCTACTTTGTCAGGAACTCCGTGACAACATCGACCACCATCTTGTTTTCTTCTGCAGTACCTATGGTGATGCGGAACCAGCCATCGCTGTCATATTTCTTTGATTCCGGTCTCAAAATTATCCCTTTGGATTCTGCATATCCGACCACTTCCTTACCCAATTTTCCAGTATCACCACAATCGAATAATATGTAATTGGCTTGGGATGGGAATATAACCAACCCAGGAACCTTGCTGAGTTCTGTAGTGATAAAGTCTACGGCATCATTGTTGAATTTTACACGTTCCGCCAGGGCTTCAGTATCTTCAAATGCCGCCAGGGCTGCCCACATCGGTATTGTACCTACATTCCAGGGAAGTAGTGCACCTGAGATCTGCGCGATCACATCCTTGTCCGCCAGTGCATACCCAAAACGCATCCCTGCCAGACCGTAAGCTTTGGATAATGTGCGAGTGATGATCACATTCTTAAATTTCTTGATAAGCCCAACATAAGACTTGCTCAAGCCAGCATACTCTACATAAGCCTCATCAACAATGAAAGGGATACCTGTTTCAGCTATACGCAGTATGTCCTTGCTTTCCATAAAATTTCCTGAAGGGTTGTTTGGATTGGCAATTACAATTATCTTGGTCTTTTCAGTTATCACAGCAAGAATTGAGTCGGTATCAAAGTGCAGATATTTTTCTTTATAAACCATCGGAACAGATACCATCCTGGCTCCCAAGATGGTTCCGCGTAATTCGTAAATTCCAAAACAGGGTTTATGTTGGATCACTTCATCGCCTGGCGCAATAAACATGCGAAAAATGTTGTCATATACTTCGCTGGAACCATTCCCGATCATCACATTCTCAGGCCCCTCTAATCCATTTATTTCAGCAATTTTCGAGCGTACCACCAAACCTTGATCGGGGTAACGATTTGCCATTGCGCCGTATTTATGAATGGCTTCCTGGACAAGCTTGGAGGGTGGATTAGGATTCTCATTTGACATCATGCGATGTAATTCCGGTTTTCGCCAGGCTAATTCAATATGACCGGATACATACATAGGGATGCCTTTAACCCAGGGCACATAAAAATCTTCAACTTTTTTCATAGCTTACTCCTTAATATTATGAGTCTTTTTTTGGTTAACCATTCTAGGAATTGATAATAATTCATCACCTTCCTCAACAAATGATTTTCGATCTATGTTTTATGCTTTTCCAGCGCTGCCTAATAGATCGATCCAATGCCAGACTGCAATCCGAATTGCATCTCTGACTGCAACGTCCACCTTGCCAGGATCGTACTCCTCTCGATGTGAAGAAATATAATCATACGCGGAATTTATCAAGGTGTGTTTTAGCTCAGTGGATACATTGAATTTTGCGCCGCCCATCTCCAGCAGCTTGACAACATATTCCGGTGATAAACCTGTGCCACCATGTACGACCATTGGGACTTTGACACCATTACCATTAACCATTTTAGAAATTTTCCCCAATCTCTCAAAATCCACTTTCGGATTCTTGGTTTTATAAACACCATGAGCTGTCCCTATTGCTGGTGCAAACAGATCGACACCGGTCTTTTCAATAAATTCGATGGCTTGAACAGGACTGCAGAGTGCTGCTTCATTCGCAGCAACAATCACCTGATCTTCCACACCAGATACAGTACCAAGCTCGCCTTCCACTGAAATATCACCCAACTTGTGGCAATGATCTACAACCTCTTTGGTCTGGCGGATATTTTCTTCAAAGGATTGTTTGGAAGCATCGATCATGATATTGGTATAACCAGAATCGGCGATTTTTTTACAATAGTCCACATCTGTGCAGTGATCCAGGTGGAGACAAATGGGAATCGGAACCGTTTGAGCAATAGTTCTATAGATCGCCACCAGCACATCTCGACCCAAGAATTGGGATGGCTTAACGGAAGTTTGGATAATAAGGGGTGCTTTACGCTCAACCGCAGCTTCGATTACACCTTCCATTTGATTAACACTCGTGATATTGAACGCCCCAACTGCATATTTTCCTTTGGTTGCTTCGATCAACATCTCTTTTGCGGATACGATAGACATTTTTGCCTCCAGACAAAAAATCTAAGACTAAAACCAATCGATCTAGTTCCGATGATGTAACAAACCCTTGCTCAACTTGCTATACTCCTAATTGTTCGAAATCCTGAGAACGTCTGTAATTTGACCATTTGATCCTTTCACCTTTTGAATCATACAAGGGTTCTTTTTCCACAGGGGGAAGTTGTCGCAACGACATACAACAAAAAATGCGATTCCTCAAAGACCTGACCAGCTTGACTTGACTTTCTTAAAAAAATTTCCTATAATCTTATTATAGAATTGAATTTCACCTTGAAGCCAAGGGAAAGATCAACTCACGCATTATAAAGTATAAAACTTGGGGAAATTTAATTCTCGTAAGATGGAACGAAAAAAATTTCTTTTCCCATCCCGGGTGGTGAGAAAAAATGGATTTTGCGATGCAATTTCCAGGAGGTATTCATCTTGCAAGAAAGGAGGTTGAGGTAAATTCAAAAATAAGTCAACATATGGTTATGTGATTTCAATGCTTTTTCGAAGGAGATTCAAATGAAAAAATCAATCTATGTACTATCAGGTGTGTTGGTTATTGTGATCGTTTTAATCTTCACACTTGTCACCCCAAAACCGTCTGCGATTGCAGCAGCGAATGATGAACAGAAACTGACTCTTACTCAGCGGATCTCAAGAGCTGAGCAGGATGCCGCAATGGCTTTCTGGACCATGGATACGATGGTAAATGCAGAAGCCATGGTGATGCCGGTTGATTACGGTCCTTCTGACCCGGATGTGTTTGCCCTGGGCCAGGAAGCACTCGGAAATCCCGGTTCCAGTTCTGCAGGAACAGCCCGGGCTAATGCAAATGCAATTGCCAGGAAAGCTTATACAAGCGAATGGGTAAACACCGGACAATCTGCTCCTGCTGAATTTTCGGATGTATCAGCAGATGAACCTGCAGGCACCAGCCAGGTCTTCACCAGTTACTATGGCAACTTGTGGTTTCCCGCCCAGAAGATCTACCCGCACAAATGGGTTGGGAGGTTCAGTTTCTCAACCCCCAATGGTACCTCCTATTGTTCTGCCACAGCCATCAGCAACAACCATATTGTCACAGCAGCTCACTGCGTCTATGACACTTCCAGCAGGAACGCATGGTACACCAACAAGGTTTTCACACCTGCTTACAGGAACGGAAACGCCCCATACGGTTCTTTCGCTGCAACAAGTTGCACAGTTCTGATGTCATGGAAATATTTGTCGGGAAGTTTTACCATCAACGGATGGACAAAATATGATCTGGCTGTTTGCAGAGTTGGAACCAATTCCATCGGGAAAACTTTGAACTATATGGTCGGATGGGCAGGGCGGCAGTGGAATAGACCCTATACCAGGAACTTCTTCAACATGGGTTACCCTTTCAAGAATACGAGTAATAACTACCTTCCAAACGCCGGCAACTACTTGCGAATTTGTACGGCTGAAAGCCGCAAACAGACAACGGATACACTTGGCATGGGATGCAATTTTGGCGGTGGCATCAGCGGTGGACCCTGGATGATCGGTTATGCCCCGAATGTCGTCAAAGGCTGGGTCAACAGCGTCAACTCAGGTTTATATATCGGGGAAGAGAACCTGTATGGAATACGATTTACCGATCAAAACATCGTCCCGCTCTGTACTACGCAAGGCTGCTAGACTGGACGAGCATCCTTATACAGGTTATTAGCAGGAATTGCCTCTTTTATTGATCAGGATGCAGGTTATCTTGCCTGCATCCTGATTTGTTAAATAAATCATTGGAATATTCCGTTTAAAACATATCTATTCGGACATTATCATCATAAGTTGAAGAACCCGATAATAATAATGAGTCTTGGAATCTCGTTGTGGTTCAAGATCACCTGCCTTTTACCACTGGCAGGCTGTGCCCTGGGGACAGGTGAGGAGATCATTCTGGACTAATTCGCAAGTGCAAGCAAGTGGAAAAGCCTGAAGCGTGTTTAACTGATCGAGCCAATATGTCACTGGCATGGAGTTGAATTGATCATCCAATCAGGTTGTAATTCTTCTCAACTCATATCCGCAACCATCGAGAGATAACATTTCCCAATCTGGTCTTTATGAACACTCGATCACACCTCCTTATTTGGAAAATAATTCAGATCTACCAATTTTTTCTATTAATTTTTTTTGGAAACAAAACAAATAATCTGAAATGCTTGACAAACAATATTAATTTCAATATACTATTCATACATATCTTATCGTATTTCACATTGGGATAGAATAATAAGACAACTCTGAAACTTATGATGGTTTTATACATTGGGAAACGTCTATTCTGCTCCGGTGAAATTAGATTTTTTTATGTTCCGTTTTAATTGACCAATCACCCAGAAAGTGCTGCATCGGAAGTTCCCGCAGGAACTCGCTTGGCAAAGAGAGGAGGATGGGTATAACCTAAATAATTCATTTCTTCTACATTAGGTCATCTGATAATAACTTTTATCCCTATAAGGAGATCCAAATGAAAAAATCCGTTTTTGTATTTTTAGGTGTGTTGGTCGTAGTAGTTGCTTTAATCTTCACCTCTATTGCCCCAAAACCGTCTGCAATTGCGGCAGCGAATGATGAACAGAACCTGACCCTTGTTGAGAAGACAACAAAAGCCCAGGCTGAAGCAGCATTGGCATTCTGGACCAAGGATGCAATGGTCAATGCGGAAGCCATGGTGATGCCGGTTGATTACGGTCCTTCTGGACCGGATGTGTTTGCCCTGGGTCAGGAAGCGCTCGGTACCTCAGGTGCCAGTCCTGCCGGAACAGCCCGGACAAATGCAAATGCAATTGCAAGAAAGGCATATGCGAGCGAATGGGTAAATACCGGACAATCTGAATCGGATGTATCGGTAGATGAACCGACAGGCACCAGCCAGATCTTCACCAGTTTCTATGGCAACTTAAACACTACAGACTGGAAGATCTATCCGCATAAATGGGTGGGCAGGTTCAGTTTTACAACACCTTCCGGCACCTCCTATTGTTCTGCCACAGCCATCAGCAACAACCATATCGTCACAGCAGCTCACTGCGTCTATGACACTCCCAGCAGGAACGCATGGTACACCAACAAAGTCTTCACTCCAGCCTACAGGAATGGAAACGCCCCTTATGGAACTTTCGCTACGACAGGTTGCCGGATATTGACCGCATGGGCAAATTTGTCGGGAAGTTTTTCCATCAACAGTTGGACAAGATATGATCTGGCAGTTTGCAATGTTGGAACCAATTCCATCGGGAAAACTTTGAACTATATGGTCGGATGGGCAGGGAGGACATGGAATCAAAGCTATACGCGGAACTTCTTCAATATGGGTTACCCCTTCAAAGACACAAATAATGCCTATCTGCCAAATGCCGGCAACTACATGCGTATTTGTACGGCTGAAAGCCGCCAACAGACAACCGATACCCTGGGCATGGGTTGTAATTTTGGCGGAGGCATCAGCGGTGGACCCTGGATGGTCGGTTATGCCCCGAATGTCATCTCAGGTCAAGTCAATAGCGTCAACTCAGGTTTATATATCGGGCAACAGAACCTGTATGGAATACGATTTAACGATCAAAACATCGTTGTGATCTGTAATGTGGAAGGCTGCTAGACTCGACGTGTATCCTTCTGCAAAATAATAGCAGGATGAAAACCACTTAATAATCAGGGTGCAGGCAGGTTTGCCTGCACCCTGATCTATTTTTTTATCATTGGAACATTTCCGTCTGAAAAACGTCAATAGAGCAACATCGTGCATTTTCAAATTAGAAAGGAGATATTCCAATGAATATTAAAGGTTTACGAATCATTTTGTGCAGCTTGTTTGTCACCTCATTGGCACTGGCTGCCTGTGCTCCAGGGACAGGCAGTGAAGTTCTGACCTTGAATGAAGACGGGAGTACAACAATGAATACAGCGGAGAGCGGGGAACCTGCAAACAATACAGGTCTGACAGAAGCAGGTGCAGGGGCAGAAGATGCTGGAGATAACACGGGAAATGCCGGGACGATACAACTGGATGATATTTATAACGATGGCACCTACAAATTTTCTGTGGCTCACCCTTCTGACTTCGTATTTCGTAATCAGTTAGCAGAGAAGCTTGCTGAATTGACACCCAAACCTGTGGCTGCCATCTTGATCATGGATCCGATAATAGCCAAAAGTGAAGTTCCTGATGAACCTGCCGCCCTTGAAATTCGTTTCTATGCCCGGGCTGGAGAGGCCTCCCTGGATGGCTGGTTGAAAGCAAATGGTCTGACAAACGCTTCGGAATCCCGGCAGGAGTTCAAAACAGACAATGTCTCTGGTGTGATGGTTTGTGAATCCACCATGATCTTTCCGGGTTGCAGATATTATGTTTTCGGTAACGAATGGGTCTACCAGTTGACAGTGACCTCGCAGGAAGGTGAATCCATGTTCAACTCTTTCAAGCTTGTTCCTTAAGTAGCTGATATTGGGTTGAAATAATTACCCGGGTTACAAAGAGGAGATCATACTGGTCCAATGCGCAGATGATGGCAATTGGAAAAGCCTGAAGCGCGTTCGGATCATCGAGTAAAATATCTCTGGCCGGGAGTTGAATTGATCATCCAATCAGTTCAACCCGGCTTGTTTATTCCAGGAATATAGATCTATGGGGTAAACCATGCGGGCAACACCGCTGTCTTTCTTGCAGGATTCGATCTCTTCTCCGATTCCCGATTTTGGTGCGTATTATCCTGAATGATCCATTGATCGTTTGCGTCTTTCCAATACTTCAGGGAGGATATAAGGATAATTGTGAAATGTGAGACAATATACAGATAATTAATGTATAATAATTGTAACTGCTCAAGCCAAGACCCTAAATGTTTCTCTGGCAGAAGAATTGGAACAATTTACCTGATATTCATGCTCTCGATCTCTTTGTTTTTCCGGGAAAACCTTTAGGGTTTTAGTGGTAACTAATAATTTCGGTGGAGTCAATTGCAGATCGATGAAGACCCTATTTTCGGGAACATTCTATTGAAGATGAACGTCTATAGTGTGATCGACTTCACAATCCGATTTTCACCCCTCGTTCTCAAAAGGAGACTCGTAATGATCCGAAAATTAATCCAACTAATGGCTTGCTCCACTTTGCTCTTCTCAGCGGCATGTGCATCTGTTGCGACCGGAGATCTAAATAGCGTTGATTCCGGGAACAATCCAGATGATTCCGGGGTTGGGGGTTCCCCTCAAGGCGGAGAATTCACACCCGATCCCAATGACGTTACCATCACCGATGAAGGAATCTCGATGCGCGTCCTGTGGACCATCTCAGGCTACGTGCTGGGCAAAGGTTTCGCAGGGGATGAACAGTCTGTCAAGGCTATGCTGTCCAAACCCCTGGATATCAATGACACCCAGATCATCTTCGACAACCAGGTATGCCATGATGTGGTCTTCAAGGAAGAAACCGTCAATGCGGGTGAATACCTGGCTAAGGTCTGGCAGACAACTCCGCAGGAATTGGGCATTGAAGACCAGGAAATGCGGGTCTTCAAGACCAATTGCAGTTTCCCCGGCTATTTCCAGGAATACATGCGCCTGGGGGACGGACGCCTGATCGTCCCCATCCATTCTGTTTTCTACTTTTTCG
>CAYJKQ010000014.1:0-66652 GCA_964370815.1 uncultured Anaerolineaceae bacterium
ATGCCGATCAGCATTGATCCTCTACCAGCGGATGACGAGATCGAATGCGGGCGTTGTGGCGCAATCATTTTTCACGAGCTGACCCGCTGCCCGAAATGTGGGGTCAATCTTTATGAGCCCAATGACGGCTTCGACCAGGATCGCCGCAAAGGCTCAATCCCGGTTACCCCTCAGTATAGGGGGTTTTTGCCCGCCTGGATGGTTTCTTAAAAAAGCTTACAAAGCGCCTTTATCCTGTAGATGATCTGTTCGGGGCTGCCATTAACCAGGCTGTAATCTACAACGATCTGCTTATTAAGGTGGGCGGGGACCACCCCACTGCAGAGCGGTTGATCAATTATGAAAACCAACTGTTACCGGACGGAAATCGATTAATCTGGATTGAGAACGCGATCCGCCGCTGGGAGCAGGACAATCGCAGCACATCGGTAGAATGAACCAAGGTTTATGTTTATACATTGTCCCGAATGTCTCGCGGGTCATCGTCCCGAAGGTTTCATTTATTCCGATAAGCTTTTATCAAAACCTTCGGGACGCTAAATAATTTCACATATCCCCTCAATAACAATGAGCCAAACAGGAGATCTGCCATGTATCTATTCTTCGACACCGAAACCACCGGGGTCCCCGCTAATTACCGGGCGCCAGCCTCGGATTCTAATAATTGGCCAAGGCTGGTGCAGATCGGCTGGCTTTTGACGGACGAGACCGCGCAGCAAATCGAATCTGCAGAATACATCATAAAACCGGACGGGTACACTATTCCACAAGAGGCTGCCAAAATTCACGGCATCACAACTGAAATGGCACTAATTAACGGATCCGAGCTGAGAAACATCCTGCTGAAAATAAAAGAAAAGATCGAATTTGCCGATGTATTGGTTGCTCATAACATGCAGTTCGATGAAAAGATCCTTGGGGCTGAATTCCTGCGCTGCGGCTTGCCAAATATCGTTGAAACAAAGCCGCGTATCTGTACCATGCGCACATCTACCGACTACTGCCAGATCCCCGGTCCCTATGGTTACAAATGGCCTTCCCTGCATGCTTTGTACAGAAAGCTCTTCAATAAACCAGTCCCAGGAGCACATACTGCCCTGGTGGATACGCAGGCTTGTGCGGCTTGTTTTTTTGAGCTCAAACGCTTGCACATTATTAGCTAGGGATCATCTTTGTTTCGCAAGCTTGAAGCAAACTGGTCCATTCCGGGTCAAAAAACGATAATTCTCAGAATTTGCGTCCTTCTTGCAGTGATGATTTTAAATTACATATTCCAAATAACCTGCTGGCAAAGGATGCTTAATTCCTGTATGATAATTTACAAGGATAAGGGTAATTCTTTTATCCAATAAGCTTCTGGCCCCATTTATTCCTCACCCTCCAATTAATTACCACTTTCCTTTCGCCTATTATCGGCTCTGCACAAACTCCCAGAAAGCCTGCATGATCTGGGTATAGCTCTGCGCCAGTCCGACGAAAGTGACCGGGAACTGGTCACTGGCAAAACCAAATAAAGCCATCAGGTAGGTTTTTTCAGCGTATTCAACCACCGCAATTTCACCGAGCATGGACTTCGAGGTGGAGATCGTGACCTGCTTATCATGGATGACCGCTTCCACCGGTGCAAGCTGGTAGAGCGGGTTGCTGGCTTTGTCACCCTGGTCGAGCATATCAAAGATCAGGACGGTGGATTCGTCTGAGAGCAGGGTGCGGTTGGTCAGTCCAGTCAGAAGAGTCACCAGGTTTTCTGGCGATGACATCTTATTGGGGATAATAGTATCGCCTGCATTCCAACTTTGCATGGTTTCACTGATGTTCAGGCCGTACTGCGGGATGGTTCTCATTACTCTAGTGGCAGAGGTTTCATTGCCATAAACCAGCATTTCAAAAAGTGTTTGCCTGAGCGAAGTCTCGTAATCACGCAGATTGGACAGGTAGACCTTGATTTCCGTGATACCGTAGTTCTCCAGGGACTTCAAGAGAAGCATCGAAAAAGGTAAGTGGATCATATTATCGACCCAGATGGTGCTGTCCGCCTGGCGTGAATACAACAATTCTCCTCCCAATTCCTGCACCAGTATGAACCAGTCCCCGCCGTTGGCGGAAATAGCCGCATCTATCGGCGTCACCAGGTAGGTGAGAATGTCCTGCTGGCGCTTCTCAAGCAGGATCTGTGTCGGATCCATTGTGCTCGTGATGGAAGGCAGCGGGGTGAGAGTGGCGGGCAGCGAGGTGGCGCTTGCCGCTAGACCGGTGGTTGGCGAGGCAGGTGCTTCTTCCACAACTGGAGCAACATCTGCGGTTGCTGCGGGTCCACAGGCTGATAAAAACATAATGGTAAATAAGATTATTTGTTTTCTCGGATTGAATTTCATGGGATTTTTCCTGACCATTAGATATTTTTAGAATTGTCCGGAAGCTGTATTTTTTTCGGTAATGACCAGATGACCAATGCGATAACCTGACGAGTATTCATTGTTGGGTTTCGAATCGGATTCACCCCGGATATGGGGTGAATCCTGTCGCATTCTCAACCCGTCCTACCCGGATCTCTTTTTCCGCCTATCCAGCCACCAGCCACCCAGCACAATGAGCATGGACAGGATCACGATCAGGGGTACCATCAGGGTAAATGAAAAATCTGGCAGGCTTGGAAAATAACGGGTGGCATACCAGTAGGAAAACAGCAGGATAAAGATCAGTTCAATCAAGATCATTCTGGGAAACCAGGGGTTGCGCGTGGTGCGATAGTCCTGCCAGGTTTTGGCAACCAGCAGAGCCTGGAAGAACAGGAGGATCAGGCGGTAGCGCGGGTTATCCCATTGGTCTCCTCCGGCACGCAAGGAAGAGAATGCGATCCACAACCAGGTGGTGGCAAAAAGCCACAACCAGGCAGACTTCTGGTCTTCTTTTGGTGATCTCAGAATGGGAATAAGGCTAAACATCAACAGGGGCAGCAGCATATACCAGCCCAGGCTGCGCAAAATTCCAACAATTTGCCAGGTCATATTGGACGAATCAAATAAGGCTGCCGGCAAAACAGGCTGGAGCAGACCATAAACAAATATGAAGGGTACTTTTAGCTGCTCGGGGAAAATGTACTTGAAAAGGTATTGGATCATTCCGGAATCGCGTTCCAGCTGATAGACGTCCCAATTCACAGATAGCCTGAACCACCCGGTCAGGGTTTCCAGCAAAGAAGCACCCTGCAAAGTACCCCGTGACAGGGAGACCCACAGCATCAGCACGCCGATCACAAGCACCCCGCCAACCAGCACCATACTCCACCAGGGGATCTTGAAATGTTTTTTTCTCAACCAGATCCATCCTGCCAGGACCATGATCACATATAAACCCACACCGGGAGAAAACAACAACAAACCTGCCAGCCCAAGTTCCAGCCAAACCCGACCTGCACGGTCATTTCTGATCTGCCATATTGCCAGCCCCCAGAACGCCAGGGCAATAAAGGTCAGCAGGAAGGGTTCTCGCATCTGTGAACTGCCCAACCACAGGCTTTCAGGATAGAGGGCAAAAACCCAGGCAACCAGCGTGGCAAGCTTTTCATTCCAGACCAGGCGGGTAGCCAACCAGAGAAACACAACCCCCAACGCAGATATCATGGCAGCCATTAGAATGATCAGCCAGGGGCGATGGGCATCCGGGCTCAAATAGCGGTAAAGCAGGGCACTCAAGGCCTCCAACCCGCCATACTGGTCAACGGCATAATCTTTATTGAAAGCATCCAGGATTTGGTGACTGGAGCTTGCCAGCTCCCAGGATTGCACATCCCGTTTATAGGCATCCACCGAAGTGTAGCCCGCGTTCTGAACCACGCTTTCATACCCGCTGACCGGCAGGATAAAAGACATGCTCACACCAATCCCCAGGCGCAGCACAAAAGCCAGGAGCAGCAACGATCCCAACCAGCGCGCTGAACCCGCACAACGCCAGGCTGCCATAAGCAGGCTCAATCCCAGGCTGGAGAGAACACCAAAAGCCAGCCAGCCCCGCCACCAGTTTCCCTGTCCATCCAGGCTGGCAAGCAGCAAGCCCAAACCAATTCCAGCCAATACAGACCAGACCAGGTCCATCCTGGTTATCTTTTTCATTGAGGACCTTCCATAAATCCTGCCAGGATCGTTCTACATCTCGCATCCCAGGTGTATTTTTCCACATCCCGGCGAGCCTGGGTTGCCAGCAATTGTCCCGACCCTGGGTCCACCTGCAGCCTGCGCAGCGCCTGTTCCCAGGCTTGCGCATATTCCGGCGGGATAAGGATGGCATTGGTCTCGTTCAAAACCTCGCGCAGTACTGGCAGGTCACTGCTTATGATGACCCGTCCGGCAGCCATGTATTCAAATGTTTTCATCGGACTGCAAACTTCGG
Source organism: uncultured Anaerolineaceae bacterium (assembly GCA_964370815.1). Classification (GTDB taxonomy): domain Bacteria; phylum Chloroflexota; class Anaerolineae; order Anaerolineales; family Villigracilaceae; genus UBA12087. The sequence goes on from CAYJKQ010000014.1 coordinate 4,390, forward strand.
ATGTGTTCTCGCCACCTGAGGTGGTTAAATTGCGACTGAAGGGGATCAGAAGGGCATCTGACACTGCCTGGTAGAGAGGCAGTTCACTATTTGGAATAAACCCGGTCAGGGTTACGTTAGGGCATCCTAACTCACTGATCCGCGTGCGCCAATAGTTAACATCCTGCACAGTCCCACCGATCCACAAAAAATTTACATCCGGCATACGCCCGGCCAGTTCAAGGATAAGTTCCATGCCACGCCCGGCATACAAATGACCTGTGCATACAGCTGTCCACCCGGAAGGAAGTTTCAATTGCGAGCGGGCTGTCTGCGCATCTGGCAGATCGATATATCGCTCCAGGTCGACACCACTGGGAGCCACCACAACTTGGCTTTCAGGTAAAACCGGTTGGTATTCTTTTTCCAGTGCCAGCTTGAGGGCGTGTGTTATGGGTACCAAACGTTTTCGACCTGATAGCAGTAGGAACAGGCGATACCACCAGGGACCGAAAGAACCGCCAGGCATTTGATGCATTTCCAGGATGACCGGGATCCTCAGCAGCAACCCCAGCACTGCGGGTGGCATGGCACGGGCATAGATCATGTCCGCTCCCAGGCTGCGGGCTTTGAACACTGCTTTCCAGGCAAAGTCACGCCGTTTCCAGAAAGGCTGCAGGGGTACGAATTGAAGCTCGAAGGGTGTTGTCAGCCCATAGTGAACAGCCAATGACTGCCAGGCAGGCTCTCCCGCTTGTGCAGCCGGAGAAAGCAAAGTAACCGTCTGTCCCATGCGCGTAAAAGCATGGCATACTTTCATGACCTGTATGCTGTTGGCTTTATTGGAGGGGATTTCCCCGGCTGAAATATAGACGATTTTCATTTATTTTACTCACAGGAAACGGTCAACCAGCGACATGATTTTTTCAACCATCTTGTGGTCGAGTGACCGGGTGAATTTCGAGGGGATACACATGTTGCTGCATTCAAGTGCAGATACCAGGACCCGATCATGAAAGTAAAGCCTTTTCGATTCTCATTACAACAGAAAAGCACCGCCTACTCCACCAACGATATGCAAGTCAGCCAGCCTGTCAGCAAGCTTGATAATCAATTGTATTATAAGGGTTTTATTTCAGGTATGTCTGTGCTGTCTTATCCGCTATTCGCTTCCAGTCATATTCTTCAACGACAAAACGGCGCGCCTGGCTGCCAAGTCTGCTACGCAATGCCGGATCAGTGGCTAATTTGATAATAGCTTCAGCCAAAACCTGGATACGGTCCGACGGCAGGGTCAGTGGTGCATTATAGTCTGACTCGGTCCGGTCAAATAATTTAACCAGCAAGCCGCGCTGCTGGTCACCAAGCATCTCCTGGTAGGCTTCCAGGTTGCTGGCAATGATAGCTTTCTGCATGGACATGGCTTCCAGGCAGGCCAGGCTGGTGGATTCTGCGCTGGAAGGAAAAACAACCAGGTCCGCTTGCTGATAATAATCCACTGTTTGGGTATGGGGAACCACACCGATGAAACGGAAGTTTGCCTCCACACCCAGGTCAGCCACCCGCTGGCGGATGTGATCTTCCAACTTGCCCTGCCCTGCCACCCAAAAACATACCTGTGGCAGGACTGCGATCACAGCCGGGGCAGCCTCCACCAGGTATTGAACACCATTCTTGGGCACCAGGCGACGCATGGTCAGGATTATGAGATCCTGCGAGGCTGGTTTTGACAATGATATATACCTGGCAGTATCCACGCCATTAGGTATGATGATGATTCTTTCATCCGCTACAAAACGCAAAGCAACCGAGCGCATCTCCTCACTGGTGGCAATGACCCTATCCGCCCATCGCAGGGATGCCCTCCGGAAGAAATGCATCAGGGCTGAGTTACCCACCGAAGAATCCAGGGTGCCCAACCCATGCAGGGTCACAACCGTGCGCTTGCCAAGCAGCTTTCCCAGCCCAGTACCCAGCATGGACATGAAGAAGGTGTAATGACAGTGCACCACATCCACCCTGCGAATGAAGAGCAATAATTCCGGCAGGGCAAACGGTAGTTTCAGCCATGTGCTCCAACCCGAATAATGCAGGGCGGGAATGCGTGTGACCTGGATCTCTTCATGCTGCAGGTCTCCATCCGAGGCGGTGGCAGTACATACCATTGGTGTTAACCCAATCAGGCGCAAAGCCCGGCTGAGCTCAAGCACATGGATCTCAGCACCTCCAATGACCGGCAGGTAGGTATCCACCAGCATGCCAACTCTCAGCGGGTCAGCCATCAGGCGGTTTCCTCCAATGGGGTGGGAAACAACCTCTCCTGCCTGACAAGCTCAGAGCGGGTCCTGAGGACAACCAGGCTGTTTCCCAGCAGACTACCAACCGATAAGACCAAGGCGCTGCCAATAAAACCAAACCTCGGAAGCAAGGTCACCAGGCCGATTATGCTGACAATGGTGACCAGGAAATTCACCTTTGTGGCATAATCCGCCAGCCCAAGTGATAGCAAGGCTGAACGCGCCCAATACAGGCTGTTGCTGAAGACAATCCCAACCAGCATGATGACCAGTCCTTCATAAGTGGGCAGGTAGGCAGCAGTATACAGGTATTGGATCATCGCTTTCCCCACCAATACCAGGCCAAGAGCCACCAACACAGAATATGCGCCTGCCAGGCGCGTGCCTGTCCGCATAAGATAGCGGAAATCCACCCACTTCCTGCGCGCCACAGCCCGCGACATTTCCGGGTAGGTTGCCTGCGGCATGGGGGAGATCGGCAACTGGATGTAATTTGCAAGTGCCATAGCCAGTTTGTAATAACCAGCCTGGGTGGGTGATGAGAAATAGGACACCCATAAAATACCGCTATCCCTGCTGATCAGGCTGAGTGAACTGCTCAGGTTGGTGCTGACAGCGAATTTAACCAAATCGCGCACATGCGGCTTCAGCAAACCTATGGAAGATCTCCACCAGTCCCGTCCCCATTGGCGGGTGGCCTCCGCCTGGGCAACCAGGGTCAACCCGACTGCACTGATGACCTTGCCGCACAGATACGCCACCAGGACTCCCGGCAAACCGGTATTCTGCCACCACGCCAGGATGATCAATGCCAGAGTCACCCCACTTTGCAGGACATTCAAACCCGCCATGCGGCGAAATCGGTCGAACAATTGCAGCAGCCCGGTCGAGCTCTCTGCGATCAGGTTTGCCAGGATGATGCCGCCGTACACAATAAACCAGGGTGCCAGACTGGCATCTTTTGTAAAGTAAAGAGCGCCCAGAGGCGCTAACAACCAAACCAACCCAAAGGCGAAAAGAGAAGCGGCAAGCTCTGCCAGGGCTGCGGCTTTAAAAATAGCTGCAGCCCGCGGCTGGTCATTATTCTCGTTGAATTCACCAACATATTTAATGACCAACTCCCCCATCCGGAAAGAAGTGACTTTGTTGATCACGGTCACAAAAATGGTGATGGTGCCAAGGGTTCCAAAACCAGCCACTCCCAGCAAGCGCGCAGAGAAAATTCCCTGCAGCAGGCTCAGCCCGGCGCTGATCATATTGCTGCTGAAAAGGTAACCAAAATTTCGGGCTAACTTGCGCAGTATGGGGTTTTCTTTCCAAAAAGAGTTGATCTTTTCGAACATGGTCACGGGGTGAGAACCTCGCTTACCCAGTCGCGTTCGGCAGCATACCAGTCCACCAGGCGTTGAACCCCTTCCTGCAATGAAACTTGTGGCTTCCAGCCCAGCAGACGTCCGGCTTTGCTGATGTCCGCCCAATTGGAAAACATATCCGCCTGAACCGGTGGATAATGTTCGATCCTGGCTTTCTTTCCAATGGTCGTTTCCAGCAAGCGGATCAGGTCATTTATGGTGATGACTTCATGCCCGCCTAGGTTGATAATTTCGTAACCCACCGGTTTTAGTGCTGCAATGGTGCCGCGTGCAATATCATCCAGGTAGGTAAAGCCGCGCGATTGCTCACCGCTGCCATAAACCTGCACCGGACGCTCCTCACTGATCCACTGAGTAAAGCGGAAGAGTGCCAGGTCAGGACGCCCGGCTGGACCATACACAGTAAAGTAGCGCAAAATGGTGACATCCAGGTCGTATAGATAATGGTAGCTGTGCACCAATGCTTCCGCTCCTTTTTTGCTGGCGGCATACGGCTGCAGTGGATGGTTGCTATCTGCTTCTTCAGGAGTGGGGTAAGGCGGGTTGGAGCCATAGATGCTGGAGGTGGAAGCAAATATGAATTTTTTAATATCATTTTGCCGGCACAGTTCAAGCATATTCAGGCAGCCGGTCATATTGGTATCCACGAAGACCCAGGGATTCTCAGTGCTGGCTCGCACACCTGCCCGGGCAGCCAAATTGATGACAGCCTCGAATTTTTCTGACTTGAACTTGTCCAAAATGGAGCGTTCGGAAATATCCAGTTTATGAAAGCTGAATCCAGGTATGGCCTGGAGACGCTTCAAGCGGTAATCCTTCATGCGCACATCATAGGCATCGTTCATATTATCAACGCCTGTTACGGTATGCCCCTGTTCCAGGAGCATTTCAGAAGTCCTTGAAGCGATAAAACCGGCTGCTCCGGTCACCAGGTAATTACCCATTTATAACCTCACTACTTTGGGGTTGTTCTTGCCAAGTTTTCCCAGGGCATTACGGCTGTCAAAGATCAGGCTGGCAGATTCTACAATGGCAGGATAATCGTAATCCTTATGGTTGGTAATAATGATGACAATATCTGCCTCCCTGACAGCCGCCATCAGGTCCGGCACACTCTCCATACGCTCATTCTCATGGGTCTGCAGGCTGGGAATGTAAGGATCGTGATAGGAGACCAGGGCTCCCTTATTCTTTAGCAGGCCAATCACATCCAGCGCAGGGGATTCTCGAATATCGTCAATATTGGGTTTGTAGGCTGCCCCCAGCACCAGGCATTTTGAGCCTTTGAGAGCCAGGCTGTGCTCATTGAGAGCATCCACCACCCGGCTGACAGTGTAGCGCGGCATATTGGTGTTGATCTCTGAAGCCAGTTCAATGAAACGGGCATTGTAGTTAAAAGATTTCATCTTCCAGGAGAGATACAGCGGGTCAATTGGAATGCAGTGCCCTCCCAGCCCTGGTCCGGGTGTGAACTTCATGAAGCCAAAGGGTTTGGAAGCTGCGGCATCGATCACCTCCCAGACATCCACTCCCAGCCGCTCACACATAATAGCAAGTTCATTGACCAGGCCAATGTTGATCATGCGGAAGGTATTCTCCAGAAGCTTGGCCATCTCGGCTGCTTCTGCCGTGGATACGGTAAAAACCGTTTCTAGAGCCTGTTCGTACCAGGCTGTGGCGACTTCGCAACAATCCTGGGTGATGCCACCCACCACTTTGGGTGTATTATAGGTGGTCCAATCTTCGCGCCCGGGGTCAACGCGTTCTGGTGAGAACGCCAGGAAAATGTTTTCTCCAACAACCAATCCTTTTTCTGTGCCCAATTTGGGAACCAGGATCTCGCGCGTTGTGCCTGGATAGGTGGATGATTCAAGCACGACCACCATGCCTGGATGCATGTATTTGGATAGTGACTCGGTAGCTGAAATTATGAATGACATATCCGGGTCGCCGGTCTTGCGAAGGGGAGTGGGTACGCAGATGCTGACCGCATCCATTTCTTTGAGACCGGAGAAATCCACACTGGCGCGGAGCTTGCCGCTATTAACCAGCGGAGCCAGTTGTTGCGTGGGAACATCCAGGATGTAACTGGTGCCATTGTTCACAGAATCAACCTTGCGGGCATCCGTGTCGATCCCCAAAACAGTGAAACCCGCCTCGGCAAAGATGACTGCCAGCGGCAAGCCGACATATCCCAATCCCAGCACGCCGATATGTGCTTCCCGGTTCTTGATTTTCTTAATAAGATCCTCTTTGGTCGTCATTATCTTGCTCTCCATGAATTTATTGTTTTATCCCAATGATCTAGGGGAAGCCGGGGGTGTCAAAGTCAACCAGGATCGCTTTCACATCTCCATTTTCATTTTTTGAAGTTTTTTTAGAATAGGCTCAACTGCTGCGGATTTACATCCGCTTCGTCAGGCACGGATTGCCTGTCTGGAACGGCAGCGTTTAGAAATTTGCGGGCTTCTTCCAACAAGGCTGGCAATTTTGCAAAATCCGCCAGGATGGTTGGTTTAAGTTTCGATTGGTGTAACGCCGCAGCCGGGTGGAACATGGCTATTATAAACCTGCCTCCAATTCTGCGCATATTCCCATGAATTGCGCTGATCTTTACATCCGTAAAGAACTTGTTCATTGAGTAACGCCCCAGTGTGACAATGATCTTGGGATTGATGATCTCGATCTGACGTTCCAGGTAGCGATTGCAGGCCGCAAGTTCATCTGGCAGGGGGTCACGGTTATTGGGGGGGCGGCATTTGACCACATTGCCTATCCAGACGTCCGCACGCACCATGCCGGCTTGAGCCAGGAGCTCATCCAGGAATTTTCCAGCCGCACCTACAAATGGCAGCCCCTGTTCGTTTTCATGAAAGCCGGGACCTTCTCCGATGAACATGATCTCGGAATTGGCAGGTCCCACGCCAGGTACCGATCTCTTGCGGGATTCATGTAAGCCACAATTCCGGCAAACAGAAACTTCGTCTGCTATTTGGGCTAGAATCTCATCTGGGTTCATGTCAGCCTCCCGGGCTCGATGGGTATTATTGGAACCTTCTCATGGCATTATTGAGAAGATAAGAATGAAGGAGAGTTTTCCATGGTCATTAATATGGCATCTTCATCATTATCGTGATAATAATGGTTACGCCGTCCCACGATTTTAAAACCAAATTCCTTGTACATGTTCAAGGCAGCCAGGTTACCAGCGCGAACTTCCAAAAGAAATCTGCGCGCCCCCTCTTTGTAAGCTGCACTTAGAGCCGTCTGCAACAACCTCCTTGCAATGCCTCTCCGGCGAAAGTCCGGGTGCACCGCCAGTGTGGCAATGTGAGCTTCGTCCAGAAAAAACCACAAGACAAGCATTCCCACCAGGCGGGTTGTTCCTTCTTGAGACAGTTCCACCACCCAATTACGGGCGTTGGCGTTTCTGGTCACTTCATATAAAAAAGAGCTTTCAGTCCACGGCAGGCTGAAGGAAAGGACATCCAGGGTGTACACCCCGCGTACATCCGCCACATCCATACGCCGTATGTCGAACTCGTGAGCGTGGTCAACCATGATTACGAATTCGGTACTCCAGCTGTCGGGAGGTAGATAGGCGCCAGGGAGGCTACCACATCGGTATCTCCGACCTGCCAGCGCTGCCAGGCCAATTCAGCCAGGATGCCTGGCCGTCTAACGCAGTTTGCCGGAGAAGGAATGCTGACATTTTTAAATTTCCGTGCCAGTCGCCTGCGCTCTTCTGCATTCAATTCGCCACACACCAGGGTGGGAGATTTGATGCTGTCTGCCAGTTCATCCACAGTATAAGTTTTCGCCGGGCCGTCCGATTGCCAACCATCCTCAGAGGCATGATACCAGCCAACAGCCAGCCGTTTGCGTCCGGCTTGCAAAACAGCTAATAGTGGAACAGGCTGGATGGGTATGGCTGCTGCCAGGATATCCAAAGAAGGCACACCGATTAGCGGGATATGTCTGGCTAACACCAGCCCTTTGGCCAGAGCCAGTCCCACCCGCAAACTGGTGAACGATCCGGGACCTATGGCAACCCCGATAGCTTTGACTGCCTCGATGTTTTCTCCCACACACTTCAGAAGTTCAACTATGGCTGGCGCAAGTTCGACTGTCTGACGCCGGTGACTCAGCCATGTCATTTCACCCAGAATTTGAACACCATCATATAAAGCCAGGCCAGTCTGGGTGGTGGAAGTATCCAAAGCCAGTAGCATCATATCACTCCAAACACCGATTGGCGGAATTCATCCATCAACCCAAAATAACGTTTCCCTTGCGGGGAAAACAGCATGGAGCGCTGTTCATCATCCTGGTAATTCAGTTGGACCCACAGATGGTCTCCCGGCAGGATCAGCTTTATTTTCTCGGGCCATTCGATCACCAGGGGTCCCTGCACAAGCATATCGTCCAGGTCCAATTCCACGGCCTCGGAAATGGTTCCGATTCGGTAGGCATCCAGGTGAAACAGGCAGGTCAAATCCGGGCGTCGATAGATATTAACCAGTACAAAAGTTGGGCTGGAAACTGCATCCAGGGAACCCCAGCCTTGAGCAACTCCCTGCACCAGGGTGGTTTTCCCAGCTCCAAGTTCACCTTGCAGGCAGATCACATCTCCGGGTTGCAAAAACATACCCAAACGCATACCAATCCGGCGGGTTTGCTCCGGGCTGCGGCTGAAGATCTCCAGGGTATTGGCATCCAGAATGGGCATGGTAAATTTATTATACGTCAGGGGAGGCGGAAGGCATAGACCCGTTTTTTGGTTCCCCCAGGTCTAATTGTTCCCCCAATATGTGCGCAATGCGGCGCGCAGCATCCGGGCGGGCAGCCCTGCGGCAGCTCTCAACCACCTTCAAACGTTCATGAGGCCGGCAGACCCAACGTGTCAAGGCGCGCACCACCTGTGAAGGCTCTGGCGCCCAAATACCCGCACCAACCGATTCCACAAAACGCACGTTGCCATCCTCCTGGCCGGGTAATTTTGAGTAAAGGATGATAGGCAAGGAAGCGATCAGGGCTTCAGCAATCGTCCCAGGTCCGGCTTTGGTCACTATTACGTCTGAGGCGCGCATCAGGTCGGGCATATCTTGTGTAAAACCATATATATGAACCGGATTTTCCCAGCTGCGGACTTCCAACTCATCTTTGAGTTTGGTGTTCCTGCCAGTAATGATCACCAGATTCACGTCCAAACCTGATTCATCAATGGCAATGGCTGTCTCAGTAAGCGGACCCATGCCCTCACCCCCACCCACCAGCAGGATGGTCATTTTGTCTAAGTTCCAGCCAAATTTTATGCGCAGGGATTCCTTGTCCCCGGCAGGTTTGCAACAGCGTTCAGATACCGGCTGCCCGACAACGATTACTTTATCAGGTGCCATATTAAATTCAAGGGCACGCTGGCGCGCCATCTCGGTCGGCACCAGGGTCAGATCAGCGCGTTTGTCATACCATAGGGCGTGCGTGCTGACCATATCTGTAACTACGGTGATGAACGGAGGCCGTTTGGCTCCAAGTGCTCTTAAAAAGAAGGATGTTCCCAGCGCATGCACACTGACCAGCAGATCATTGGGATGTTCGCTCACCAGGCGTCGGGCAGCCCGGCGTACAAGCGGATACATGGTGGAGGTCATGATGCGGGCTTGCGATCTGCCATCGCTGATGTGAAAACCCACTCCCCACAATTCAGGGATACGCACCAGGTCAGGGTAAAATTCCGGCAGGCGATTGGAAGGAGGTGGTGCATAATCCGTCAGAAAATCGACCATTTCAGTGGTCAGCGCATCCCCAAACTCAAGCTGTAAGGCTTCAATGATGGCTTCAGCCGCGGCACGATGCCCACCGCCGGTGTCTGAAAACAGGAAAAGGATGTGTGGCTTTCTATTTACTCCATCTTTTCCAATACCGGGATCCTTCGCATCAATTTTATTTTTCATTTTCTTCATTTGCTATCAATTTTTTTAAACGACGGGCGAGATCACGACGAGGCAACAGCACACGATGCTGGCAAGTGCAACATTCCAGACCAATATCTGCACCCAGCCGTACAATGGTCCATTCATAGGATCCACATGGGTGCGGTTTCCGTAACCATACACGATCCTTGAGATGCAGTTCAGGTAACACAAGAGGATTATACCCTGAGCTTGTTTTTTTCTCACTTATCGTCTTTGAACAATGACATGGGTCGTTGTAACTATTTATGGACTGTTTATTTTATGATAGACTCAATGTGCTGAAAAATCACGAGTGAGGGAACCAATATGCCAACCAGAAAAACTCATCCAATCATTATTGCCGGTCTTCAGCGTGAATTACCCCTTTTTGAGGTCAAACCGGGTCTCACGATCGCCATTCTGAATATCCTGGGGGATACAGAACTGGTGCAAGCCTGTGCCAGAGACCTGGCCAAAAAGCTTGAAAATATTGATTTTGACATCATTGTAACGGCTGAAACCAAGTCTATACCGATCACGTATGCCCTATCAGCTGAGATGAAAAAACCCTATGTAGTGCTCAGGAAAACTTACAAGCCTTACATGGGTCAGGCACTCAAGGCTGAGACTCTATCCATCACCACCAACCTAACCCAAACCCTCTATCTGGATGAAAAAGACCTGCATCTGATTGAAAACAGCCGGGTACTCATCCTGGATGATGTCATCAGCACAGGTTCAACTTTAAAGGGCATGCACAAAATTATGGAAAGAGCCAAAGCAACAGTGGTAGCAGAAGCTGCCATCCTCACCGAAGGGGAAAAAGCCCAATGGGGGCAGATCGTGGCTCTCGGACATTTACCTTTGTTTACCGATTAGTTAATCTCGTTATATTGTAAGGATCGAATCTTAGTTTCTCTTTCACCCTGAAATTCCAGGATGGAACCGGGGATTAAAAGCAGATTAAAACCTTGACCTGTAAAAACAGTCATGATAGACTCTTGCAGTTGGAAAATCTTACGAAAGGAGGCGCACTCAATGAACAACGTATTACTCCTCACCCAAAGCGTTCGCAAAGCTGCCGGAAGTGGTTTTGCCTTGCATACGCGCAGTGCGCCTGTTGACTGAAAAGATATACGCATAGTATTTCAGACCACGGAGCACTCAGTCCGTGGTCTTTTTTTTCCCCCTCCTCCAAAGAGGCCATGGACAAGATCCGTGGCTTTTTTTTGAATGTTATGCAATTTGACTGGAAGAATAATATTAAGAAGATCAATGATCTTACAAAAGTTGTTTTTATTGCACCACCCCGATCTTCTCCGAATTTCCGGGAAGATATAAGAAAAAGGAAAAAAAGAATATGTCAAAAAACAGAATTTGTCTTTCCACTTTACCTGTATCATTTGCCGGGCTTCTCCACCCTTCGCCCTGCACCCGATCCACCTGGTTCCCGGTCGCACCCTGTCCTTCCCGGAATATCTGATTGGTCCCCGCCAGTCATTTTTTCCGGAGCACATGGAACAGGCGCGGCCTCCAAAAAGCAAGGAGTTAGCCATGACTATTACCGCCCGTCACTATCGCGATCTCAACGATCTAAAAGAGATGCAAGCTGTCCTGTCCGCAGGCCGGCAGGCGGACAACCAAGCCTACTATGTTCACCCCGGCGACTTGAGCTGGTGGTTATTCTACACTGACGAAAATTACCGGGACAAGATCTGCCTTTGGGAATGGAATTCCCGCCTGGCGGGTTGGTCCCTGCTTTCCAGCTCCAGCCGTTCATTTGATGTTTTTGTGGTTCCAGAAATGCACGGTCGTTCTTTCGAAGCCAAGGTCATGCTCTGGGCAGAAGAGATCCAGTCCAGTGCCTTGAAAAAAATCCACAGCCACGATATTCGTACCATGTGGGTCGCAGAAACGGACCGCCCTCGCATCCACTGGCTGGAAATGCGTGGCTTTCAGCCCAACCAGAAGGTCATGTACCTTATGCAGCGCGCACTGGACACAGATCTCCCCGGTATTGAACTGCCACAGGGTTTCAAGGTCCGCCCTGTGGCTGGAGAAAAAGAAGTTAAACTGCGGGCAGCAGCCTCCCATGCTGCTTTTGGCTCCGAGAAATCCTTCGAAGCCTACTGGCTTCGTATGCTGCGATTTATGCAGTCGCCTGTCTACCACCCGGAAAATGACCTGGTGATCGTGTCACCGGATGGGGATTTTGCCTCCTTCTGCATCTTATGGCCGGATCCGGTCACACGGATCGGTCTGTTTGAGCCGGTCGGCACACATCCCGCCTTCCAGGGACGTGGACTTGGCAGAGCTGTTCTTTCCGCCGGATTGCAGCGCTTGCGTGAATTGGGTATGACACAAGCCACCGTCTGCGTCGAATCCGATAACCTACCAGCCATTCATCTTTACGAAAGCCTGGGTTTTAATAGATCCTTCCGGTTGCTCACTTATGAGAAACCACTATTGTAATAACGATGGAGTATAAAATGTCTACACAACAATTGATCAATGATCGCATTGAGATTCCGAACGCCCCTGCTATTCCCAGTCTTGGTTTCCGCACCTGGCGCGGCGAATCCGACCTGCCACTCATGCTGGAAGTTATCAATTCCTGCAAGTCTGAGGATAAGGTTGAACGCTCCGAGACATTGGCGGAGATCACCAATACTTACAACCATCTTGAGCGCTGTGACCCTTACGCGGATATGCTCATGGCTGAGATCGATGACCGCCTGATCGCTTACACGCGCCTCACCTGGAATCAGCAGGAAGATGGACTCACAACCTATATAACGTTCGGTTTCCTGCTGCCCGAATGGCGCCGCCAGGGCATCGGTTCTGCCATGCTGGCATGGACCGAAGATCGCCTGCGCCAAATAGCCTCTACACATGAAAAGACAGGGCCGCGCTTCTTCCAGGCTGGTGCAGCGGATACTGAAAAGGGCACCGCAGCCATGCTTGAAAAAGCCGGTTATCAGCCTGTTCGCTATGAATTCAATATGAGCCGCCCCATCAACGACTCCTTGCCGGATGCCCCCATGCCGTCTGGGCTCGAAGTACGCCCGGTCCAGCCTGAACACATCCGCCTCATCTGGGATGCCATGCAGGAAGCTTTTAAAGACCATTGGGGCTTTGTAGAAGAAGGCGAAGAGATCTACCAGGCCTGGCAGGGTCAAAGCAGCTTTCAACCCGCCCTCTGGAAAGTCGCCTGGGATGGTGACCAGGTGGCTGGCATGGTGCTTAATTTTATTAATGGATCGGAAAACGCAGAATATGAGCGCCTGCGCGGTTACACCGAGGGCATCAGTGTGCGCCGTCCCTGGCGAAAGAAAGGGCTGGCTCGATCCCTGATCGTCCAGAGCATCCGGATGTTCAAGGAAATGGGCATGACCGAAACCGCCCTGGGAGTGGATTCCCAGAACCTGAGCGGTGCCCTGCGCCTGTACCAGGGTGTTGGTTACCGCCAGACCAAGCAGTTCACCATCTATCGCAAGCCATTGGATTGAACGATTGCTTAAAACGGTTACAATCAAGTGGATTGTCCCGATCCTAGAAAGGAGTTATGCCATGCAACTACGCTGCACCTATTGCCAGACCATGTTCGCCATCGGTCGTGAAGAAAAACTGATCGCCATTCAAAATATGAATGATGAGGACCTGCAGTATTACCATGCCTACTGCCCCAAGTGCCGCCGTGCCAACCGGGTTGAACGCCTCAAACTTGAGCGCTCTTACCCCAACTGGCAGGCAGACCTGAAGGCGATCACAGACGCCCCTGCCGACGATAGCCAGGCTGGAAAGGACAAATGACCATCCGGGCTGTATTTTTTGACCTGGGAGGCGTCATCGCCCGCACCGAACAGCCTGAGCCGCGCATCCGCCTGGCGGACAGCCTGGGAATGACCTATGCAGACATCGATAAACTCGTCTTTGAGAACGATTCCAGCAAACAGGCTTCTTTGGGTCTCATCACGGAAACACAGCACTGGCAGAACATCACCCGATCGCTGAACCTGCCGGAATCTGAAGTAGAACGCCTGCGTACCGAATTCTTTGCAGGCGACCGGATCGACTATGAACTGGTGAACTTGATGCGCAGCCTGCGCCCAGCCATCAAGGTTGGGCTCATCAGCAATGCCTGGTCCGAACTGCGAGACTGGATTGTTTCCAAAGATTTCGCAGACGCATTCGATGACATGGTCATCTCTGCTGAAGTGGGATTTGCCAAGCCGGATGCCCGCATCTACCAGGCCGCGCTCCAAAACCTGCAGGTCCTCCCGGCAGAATCTGTTTTCCTGGATGACATGTCTAGGAACGTCGCAGCCGCCCGAAAAATTGGCATGCATGCCATTCATTTCACCCATCCTGACCAGGCCATTGCGGAGTTGAGAGCACTTCTGGCAGCCTGAAAACAGCCTGGCGAGCGTGACCGGTCACTGGCTGGGAAACAATTAAAAGAAAAAAACTTTCATGGCAAGGCGATCCTCCGGGATGCCTCGCTTTTGGGATGACCTCCCAACGGGACAATACGATGAATACCATTTCTCGATCTACAAATATCCTGCGCGAGCTGGGTGATGGACTGGTCATGCGCCGCTCCACCTCTGCGGATGCAGAAGCATTATCTGAATTTAACAGCAGACTCCACAGTGATCACGGTCCTGATAAACCCGATGAGCGAATTGGCGCCTGGGTGAACGACCTGTTGGCTCGCCCGCACCCCACCTTTGATCCGGGTGATTTCACCCTGGTGGAAGACACCCGCACAGGTCAGATCGTCTCATCCCTGAACCTGATCTCACAGACCTGGTCTTATGCCGGTATTCCGTTTGGTGTCGGTCGTCCGGAAGTGGTCGGCACGCTTGTCGAATATCGCAAACGTGGGTTGATTCGCCAACAATTTGAGGAGATACACACCTGGAGCCGGGAGCGCGGCCAGATGCTGCAGGCTATCACCGGCATCCCCCATTACTATCGCCAGTTTGGCTATGAGATGGCCATCGATATTCACGGAGGACGGCTGGGGTATGAAGCGCAACTGCCGCAATTAAAAAGTGACGAGAGCGAGGCTTACATCATCCGCCCGGCTGAAGAGGGCGACATCCCCTTCATCATGCAGGTCACAGCCCATGGCAATCGCCGATCGCTGGTGACTTGCCTGCGTGATGAAAACACCTGGCGTTATGAATTGCTGGGTATGAGCCCAAAAAATGTCAACCGCGGTGAGATCCGCATCATTCAGGACACAGCGGGTGAACCCGTAGGATACCTTGTCCACCCCTGGTTCAACTGGGAGACCGGTTCCTCCATGACCCTGTTCCTGACAGCTTACGAGCTTAAACCTGGGGTCTCATGGCTGGCAGTCACGCCATCCGTAGCCCGCTACCTGTGGAAGACCAGTGGCGAATATGCCATTGGCTCAGAGAAACCGCGCCTGTCCTATGCCTTCTGGTTGGGACTCAGCCATCCGGCTTACGAAGTATTCCGCGAGAAATTGCCTCGCCAGAGAGACCCGTATGCCTTCTTCCTGCGCATCCCGGACCTGGTGGGCTTTGTCCGCCACATCCGCCCTGCCCTCGAAATGCGCCTGGCGGAGTCTGAACTGGTGGTCGGCTACACTGGAACACTCAGCTTAAATTTCTATCGCTCAGGTCTCAAGTTGACCATGGAATCCGGACGAATGACAGGTGTGGAGAATTTCACCCCCGACTCCAGCCAGGATGGCGACGCCGGCTTCCCCGATCTCACCTTCACACAGTTGCTGTTTGGTTACCGCTCCTTCGCTGAACTCCAACTTTCTTTTGCGGATTGCTGGGAAAAAAATGAAGAGGCACACTTGTTACTGGATGTGCTCTTCCCCAAACAACCCTCCTTTGTGTTGCCATTGGCCTGAAGAGCTTTGCAGCAAGGCGGACCTCTTCCGACCAACTTCTATTACACCGAACGTCCCGAAAGTCCATTTACTCATAGCTGCCTAAACAACTTCATGCAGTTGGGATAGGGAGATTTTCAGAAGAAATCACCATCGGGACAATGCTTAGAAAATATGGGGCAGGTTTCCAAACCCGCCTCTTGAGAAAATGTCATGAGAATCTTTAATCTTTTCCGCTCACAACTCCAACAGGTTGGAAAACTCAGCCAGCCAGCCAGGCTTTTACTGCTGGCTCTGCTCCTGGACGGTTTCCTGTTCACCGCCTTTGGCTTGTTCTTCAATTTCTATATCCTTTCAGATGGACACAGCCGCGAATACCTGGGTCTGATCAATGCCATGCCATCCATCGCCGCCCTGGCGCTGGGTCTGCCAATGGGCATGCTTTCCGACCGCATCGGGCGCAAACGCTCCATGCTGATCGGATTCACCCTGGCCAACATCGCCATCCTGACCATGCTGATCGTGCGTCAGCCCATCCTGATGCTGGTCATGGCTTTCATCTGGGGTGCAACCGGTCAGCTATATTTCCTCAGCCAGGCACCCTTCATGATGAAGGTCTCGGATGAAAAGAACCGTGACCTGCTCTTCAGCCTGTCTTTTGGCGTCTTCCCGCTCGCCAGCACGCTGGGTAATGCCCTGGCAGGTGTGCTGCCGGACTTTTTCAGCCGCATCTTCAACCTGCCCCAACAGAGCGCGGCTGCCTATCAGGCTGTCCTCATCGTCAGTGTCTTCTCCAGTTTCCTGGTGCTGCTGCCCATCCTGTTCATCAAGGAACCACCCACCGTCAACCATACACCGGAAATCCCGATCAAACACGCCAATTTTTCTTCCATCTGGGGCATCCTCAAACGGCCTCTCACCATCCAGCTCACCCTACCCGGTTTGGTGACCGGTATTGGCGCAGCCATGGTGGTGCCTTACCTGAACGTGTTCTTCTCGGAACGCTACCATATGAGCGACCAGTCACTCGGCATTTTGTTTGGGGTCTCATCCCTGATGATCGGATTAGCCACCTTTATCGGTCCACGCATGGTGCACACCCTGGGCGGCAAGATCCGCATGATCGTGCTGTTCCAATCTGTCAGCCTGGTGTTCCTGGTCATGCTGGGATTCTCGCCCTTTGCCTGGCTGGCTGTGATCGGGTTCCTGATGCGCGGCACGCTCATGAACATGGTGGCACCGCTCTTTGATGCTTATGCCATGGAGCGCACCACGGAAACCGAGCAGGGTACCATCAACAGTTTGCGCAACTGGGCCTGGAATGTGGGCTGGGCAGTCGGTCCCTACCTGTCTGGCATTATCCAGCAACGCCATGGTTTTTCACCGCTCTTCGTGATCACCACCATGTTGTACGCCATCGCCATTCTGCTGACCTGGGTCTTCTTTCGCAACAAACAACCCATCAACCTCCAGCCAGCCCTGGCTTGAGTGCTCATGTATAAACCAGTCAGATAGTGAATTTCCTGCAGGTCCCGATCACAGGGGAAGGTAGGTACCAGCCCGATCAGCATCGCATGGCATCCGTCCCGAAGGTCCGTTCAGAAAAAATAATCATTTCCGGACAAAAACCTTCGGGACGTTTTGTATTGAAGTTGCCATTGCAACAGCCTCCCATGTGGGTGTCAGGTTTCTATTAAACTCCCCTTTCCGATCAAATTCCGGTACAATGAAGTCAAATGGGAACACTTTACCTGGTAGCCACACCGATCGGCAATCTCGAAGACATCAGCGCCCGCGCCCTGCGAATCCTGGGGGAAGTCAGCCTGATCGCAGCTGAAGACACTCGCCAAACCCGCAAACTGCTGTCCCATTTTGATATCCACACCCCCACCACCAGTTATTACGAACACAACAAGCTCAGCAAGCTGGATAACATCCTTGCATCCCTTGCAGCCGGGGACGTAGCCCTGGTCTCGGACGCCGGCACCCCGGCCCTGAATGACCCCGGATACGAGCTGGTACGCGCTGCCCTCAAATCCGGTCACATCGTCAGCCCGCTGCCGGGAGCCTGCGCCCCGATCGCGGCCCTGGTAGCCTCCGGGCTGCCAACCGACTCCTTTGTCTTCCTGGGCTACCTGCCGCGCAAGACCAGCGAGCGCTGTCAATTCATCGAAAACATCAAACATATGCCCTACACGCTCATTTTCCTCGAGTCCCCGCACCGGCTGGTGGAAGCCCTGGCCGACCTGGAGACGGTCCTGGGAGACCGGCAGATGGCTGTAGCCCGTGAGCTGACCAAGATCCACGAAGAGATCCTGCGTCTGCCCATCGCCCAGGCACGCCGCCATTTTGACGGGCACACCCCGCGTGGTGAATTTACGCTGGTTGTGGCAGGCAGCCTCCCGCAGGAAGCTGAAATTTGGAGCGAGCCGCAGCTCAGGTCGGCTGTCCTGACCGGTCTCAAGCGGGACGAAACTTCCGCCGCCCTGGCTGCCCGTCTATCCACCGCATCCGGCTGGCAGCGCCGCACAGTCTACAAGCTGATCACCACCCTCAAGGATGAGACCTGATAGGGGAAGGTCTTACCAGCAGGTTTACCCACCAACCCATAAGAATTTGAAGTCAAATGGCAGGCTGCGATCCGTTCCGAGCGTGTAAATTTGGACATAAAAACTACACCTCCTGAGTTGGTTGTGTCCAACTTTTGGGGTGCAGTTCAAAAGATCAACTTTTTTTACTCTTCATTATTTCAGAGTATATACTCATCTTACTTAAAACATCCCGAAGGTTCTCGTCATTCAGGCTTGTTATCATCCAAACCTTCGGGACGATGTACCTAAATTTCTTCCTGTCAATCACCGACCGCGACAGCTTCCACCGTTTGGGGTTCGCTGGCATGCTCTTCTGCGTGCACCTCATCGTGATCGACCACCTTCAGGTAGCGTACCCCCAACGAAACAGCCATGAGACCATAGGCGACCACGCCGCCACCAGCCATGAACTCCACCAGGGATGGGGTGTAACTGGTATAAGTGACGGCAGGCAGCCCGGGCAGGTAGGAGAGCACCACCAGGAAGCCAACCAGGTTGGTATCCCAACGGTAAGCTACAACACCACCCACCACCAGCGCCATCGCCAGCATGCGCCAGAATGGCAAGGCACGCGTTTTGTTGTTCAACAGCAGGATCATGGGTGTAATAATACCCAGCAGCATCTCCCCCACCCAGAAGTTAAAGGAAAGTGGTCCATTGGTCAATAATCTCAAGCCCTCTGTGCGTCCGGGCTCATAGGTGTAGGTCATGGAGAGGGCATCCCAGAAGCGGAAGTACAGGTAGCCTACCAGGATCCAGCCAATGAAGAAAGCCACGCGTTCCAGGATGGTGTCATCCACCCGAATGCGTTTGGAGAGGCGCGCTGAAAGCATGGAGACGAAAACCGTCATGGACATGCCGGCCGCCACGGCAGAGACGATGAACAAGACCGAGATATCCGGGCGGTACCAGAGCGGACGCGCTTTGAGCACTCCGTAAACTGCACCCAGCGAGGATTGGTGCAGCATGGACAGACCCAGCCCGACCACTGCCAGGTAAGGGGCATAATGATGCACACCCTTCATCTTTTCGGTCAGCTTCGGAAAACGCTTCCGCAGCCATTCCAGGTTGGCAAAGATCGGCAGAGACTCGAACAACAGCACGGTCAGGTAGAGGGTCACGCACATGGTCACTTCCCACAACAGCGAATGTTTATTCCAGTAGACCAGGGCATGCCAGAAGCGGTCCGGGCGCCCAATATCCATCAACAGGGTCAGCAAAGCCATGGTGTAGCCGATCAATCCAATGAAGGTGGCTGTGCGTGCCACGGCATGGTAGCGCTTGAGACCGATCAGGTAGACGCCTGCGCACAACGAGAAAGCACCTGCCGCGATGGCGATGGAAGACAGGTCGATGGTGATCCACAGACCCCAGGGCACCAGGTCGGTCAGGTTGGTGAGAGATAGACCTTTCCAGAAGACCATCAAGCCAGCCGCGACTCCAGCAATGATCATCAGGCTCAAGAAAGCAAGCCAAGCAATCCAGGGAGTGAACTTTGGAAGTTTGAGGGCAAGTTTTTTCATGATCAAGCTCCTTCCGGTCCGTAAGGCAGGTAATACACACGCGGTGATGTGCCCAGGTCTACGCGCAGTTGATAGGAAACACGCTCGCGCAGCAATTTACTGACATTCGATTCGTGATCCTTCAGATCGCCAAATATGCGCGCTCCCACCGGGCAGGCGACCACACAGGCAGGGGTGGCATCCGCATCCACACCCGGAGTCAGACCCAGCTCGAGGCCGCGGTCGATGCGCTGGTAGCAGAACGAACATTTCTCAACCACACCACGTCCTCTGCGTTCGATTTCCGGCTGACCCCACTCCGGCACAGCCGGGTTGGTTTCTGTAAAAGCTTTCCAATTGAAAGCACGCGCATTGTAGGGGCAGGCTGCTTCACAATAGCGGCAGCCGATGCATTTGTCGTAATCCATCATGACGATGCCATCCGGGCGGTAGTAGCTGGCTCCGACCATGCAGACATCCACGCAGGGAGCTTTGGCGCACTGCATGCATGGGCGGGCGATGAAGACATCCTTGCCATTCACATCGTTGACCTGTATGACCTTGTTCCAGGAAATATCTGGAGAAACGTCATTGTTAGCCCGGCAAGCCAGGGTGCAATAGCCACATCCGGTGCATTTGGACTGATCGATGACCATCGCCCACTGGTGGGCGCCTTCTTCGGTACTGGATGCCTCTGCCCGCTTGATCATGCGCAAGCCTGCCAGAGCAGTCGCACCCACGCCCGTAACTTTCAGAAAATCACGCCGGTTGAATTCTTTTTCGGTCATTTTTTGTTCTCCTTCGAAATGTTCACACGGCGATACCAGCGTTCCATCCAGGGAGCGAGAACCATGCCGCCCGCCAAGCCAAGCAATCCAGCCAAACCAGCATATCCTGCCGGGCTGACAGGGGAGGGATCTTGTGTTTTTGTTCCACTACCCGATTCTTCAATGATCAGGGGTGTGGGGGTGGATTCAAAGGGTATGGCTGTAATATCTCCGGAGCTATGCATCTGGTCGGCATGGCATTTTGTGCAGGTGGTAATGTTTGCGGTGAAGCTGTGGTCTGGCATGCTGTGGATCTCATCCGAGGCTTGATCACCCAGGTGGCGCAGGTGGCAGTCCACACACTTGATGTTTTTCTGACTGTGAACTGAATAAGGGAATTCCATCGAGAAGTCTTTATGGCAGTTCAAGCACAAACCGGAGGCATCCATCGTGTCTCCATAATCACTTGAAATGTTCTTCAGAGCAGCTGTGTGCGGGTCGTGACAGACCGTGCAGGTCATATTGCGTTGGTAATGAGCACTGACTTTCCACTCGTCCCATCCAAAACGCGTGTCGCTGTGACAACGTCCGCACAAATCAGCAGTTCGATAAACAGGCATGGGTTCTTTGGGATGGTCTGCAACCACTGGGCCGTGGCAGGCTTCGCAGGAAACCCCATCCTGTTCCCATGTGGCAGTTGTGGGATCATAACCGGTAACATGACAGACCAGGCAGGCGCCAGGTTTTCCCTGCGAATTCCAGCTTTCAGCAAAAACCGGGTCTGAGTTGGCATGACCATGTGCACCGGTAAACCAGGCGTTTTGATAATCGGCGTGGCAGTTACCACAGCGGGACTCGGTGGTTCCTTGTTGGGCTTGTGGCTCAACAGGGTCCTGTGGATCGGGTGTTTGGGCACTCGCCACCACCAGGGTTACTCCTGCCACGATCAGGGCGAACATTAATGAGATAATAAAGCGTTCCAAACGGGTCATTTCAGCATCTCCTAAGATTTTTGAAGGTTAATCCCCTGCCATCAGGGGTGCTTGCCTGAAAACATCACAACCCAGGCAGGTTTCTTTTAAAGTGCCCTGCTCGGACCGAAAGATCTGCCAGCAAGGACTAGCGGTTTGTTTTAAAGCAGGACAATTCTGCCTCTGCTCCTGGCTGCATTTTTTCACTTGCCAGCAGGGTTGCGAAGAGGCAGCCATCGGGACCAGAAGGTTTTGCCTGGCTTCTGACCGCCAGCGATTATCCAGCCTGCGCAGGAAGAATATTACAAGAGCGGTTGCTGCAATGGGTAACCCGATCCGCAGGACCAGACCGGTGATGATCGTCAGCAACACATTCCAATTTTCCATTAAGCACCTCGTAATTTTCCTGAATATTGATCCTGGCGTTTGGCAACCTCTCCCAGAGTTAGCAGCGCTGCTGCAGGGATCCCAATTCGAAGAATTGTGAGAAGTGCGATCATCCAAAAGTTCAACATGGCAAACCTCCTTTCAAATTTGGGTACATCTTCACTCTTACTGTACACTTTTGAGGCTGTGCAGGCTATTCGGCAAGTGCCCAATCTTTGTTATGGGAAAACCCACCCATGATTTTGATCAATAGAGGCTCAAATACTGTAAATTCCCCATGCCTTCCAAACTTTATTGGGGCGTTATTGAGTTGCATCTCCCAATAAAAACAACCTATCGGAATTAATCCGGCAGGTTGGATTGCCACCAATTATTTAATGGAATTAATTAGGGAGGAGGGTACTTCTAAAACAGGGGAACTGAGGGGGTATTAGCTGACTAAGCCTTGATGATGCCCTTGCGAATGGCATAGCGTACCAATTCGGCGCGGGAATGTAGATTTAACTTGCGCATGATATTCTCGCGATGGCGGGCTACCGTCTTTGGGCTGATGACCAGTATGCTGGCAATATCGTCGTTATTTTCACCCTCGACCAGGTGCTTTAACACTTCCTGTTCCCTATCAGTCAAGCCATCCAGACTGGAGGCTCCATCAATGCTTCGTTCCTGCGCCAGGTAATCTTTTACCAGCAGTTTTGCCATGGAGGGGTACAGATATATTTCCCCTTTAGAAGCTGAGCGAATAGCCGTCAATAATTCTTCGGGCGCAGCCCGCTTGGGCACATAACCGCTGGCTCCCGCATCCAACATGCGGAAAAAATATTCTTCATCTTCATGAATGGTGAGGGCAACAACAGCCACGTTGGGATATAAGCTCTTGATCTTCTGGGTGGCTTCAATACCGGACATATCCGGCAGACCGATATCCATCAGGACCACATCCGGATTCACCTTCCCCACACCTTCCAGGGCTTCTCGAGCAGTACCTGCCTCCCCAACGATCTGTACGTCCGCCTCGTTAGACAATAACATGCGCAGTCCGGTTCTGACTACTTCGTGATCATCAACCAGAAACAAATGAATCTTCATCCAACGCCTCAGCTTCCATTGCAGAATAAGGGAAAAATGCCACCACGCTCGTGCCTGCACCGGGTTGCGATTTAATGGTCAGCTTTCCACCCAGCAAACTGGCACGTTCTTCCATGTTCTTTAGTCCCCAGGAGATTCGCTGCCCGGGGCGATTGATGTGGGTTTCAAAGCCCTGACCATCGTCAATTATTTTTATACCCACCCCATCAGATTCAAAAGTCAGATCAATGCTGGCATTCTCAGCCACCGCATGTTTCACTACATTGGTAAGAGCTTCCTGAACGATACGAAACAGGGCGGTCTTGGCGGCCGGAGAAACTTCGTTTTCCATTCCGCGTATGTCAACGTGTGTATGCAATCCGGACCGTTCCTGAATGACATTGGCATACCAGCGCAAGGCAGCCGGTAGTCCCAGGTCATCAAGATGGGATGGGCGCAAATCGGAAATCAGGCGCTGAAGTTCGGTAAGTGAATGGGCTGTCAACCCCTCCAAACGATGAAGGATTTCCTGTCCCCTCCCGGGTACTGTGTTTGACTTCAGGGTGGTTGAAAGACCTCGTAAGCCCATTCCAATGGCGGTTAATGCCTGACCGGTCTCATCATGGAGCTCCCGGGCAATTCTCTGCCGCTCAGATTCCTGGGCGGAGACCACTCTTTTGAATAATTCTCCACGCAGGGCTTCCTTCTGTTCAGCTTCCTTAACACGTGCTTCCTGTAAACTGGAAAGCTTGCGATCAAATTCCACCTGAAAAGAACGTAAAAATCTGATGATGAAAATTGAAGCCAGAATAGCCATGCCAGCTCGAAACAATTGCACAGGAAAACCAAAAAGGCTTATGAAAAGTTCTTGATTGATGATACTGGATGGGAAAAGTGATGTGGATTGAGTAAATACCTGCCCCACGATCCCATACCAGGCGAAAGCCACCGCAGCCCACAAACTATCCCGACCAAATGAGACCAACCCGGACTTACGGAACTCCCTTTGCTGCACCACCAACCCAATGGCTGCCAGGATGGCAGCCGGAATAGCCAGTGAGTAGCGTGTCCAAACATCGGCTATATTCCAAAGCTCATCAAAAGGGGAGTTGCTACGCAAAAGGAAGATTCCAAAAACCCAAATAGTTTCCAACCCAAGCGGTACCAGGAGCATCAACCTCCAGGATTCGGGGTTGGTTGTGATCAGATAACTTCCAAACGCCGCCAGCGATAAAAAAGAGAAGGTGAGGATTGCCATTTGCACGCCCTGGATAAAATCCGGGGTGGTTTGCCCGAGCTGGCTGGTAATCCCGGTATACATATCCACCCATTCATGAACAGCATGCACCAGGCCAAAAGCTGCCAGGGGGCGCAAGGCACGCCGTAAGCGCAAATCTGAAGCGCGACCCCCCTCGATCATTACAAGCAAACCCATGCTAAAAAAAGCAAGCCCGTAAAAGAAGGAAATGATGGTGACGGGTGAAAGTGGCAAGGTCTGATTACCTCATTGGCAGCAGAACTCGGCGGTCTGAGTTAGTTTAAGCGGCTCAGGCGCGATCCGCATGAACGGCAGAATACATCCCCTGGTTGGGATCGTTTGCCGCACTGATTGCAGTAGACATCCCCCCCGGGGGTTTCCTTTTGGGTCATGGCGCGCCGTTTACGTGTATTATTGGACGGTTTATCCTGTTCCCTGCGCCAATAAATCAGACCAACCACCAGACCACCCAACACCAGAAGACCGCCAAGCCCACCCAATATCCAGGGTAAGATCCCCGTCAAATTGGTGGGGGCAGGCAGCGGAGCGCTAGGTTGAACACTTTGCCCTGAAGCACTTAATGTATCGGTTGACTTTTGATATTCGATACTTAATGAATAGGTCTCGGAGGCTGGTAAAGCCCCGATAAGTGAATTGTAATAAGTCAACCCATCTGCAGCGACAACACCAGCGCCAAATTGTGGTGTTAATTTAAGGTCAGTGGATCCCACTGGCTGTTGAAAATTGATGGAAAAGGCATCCACCGGGTAGTTTCCTGGCCAGACATAGTTATACTGGCGGGTGTCACCCTGCCGAATATACTGATCATAATATTCCACCTGAATATTCCGGCTGGTGGCATTCAAGGTCAGGATAGCCCAATCTCCAGATATCTTGCGTTCGTAATTTGCAGTGATCAAAACACCACTGTTGTCATTGACAGCCACAGCATTGACATCAGCCTGGATGGGAACACGCAAATCGAGTGTAGCTGGCAAGCTTACATCTGCACCAAGATTGTAATGATAGATCACCAGTACGCTGGGTTGGTCAAATTCAGGCCAGATCTCCACTGCCACAGAGCTAAAACTGATATTGTTTTGTGCCTGTGCACCAATAGGGAATGAACCAATTACCACTAAAATTAAGAACAAGAGCAACTTACGCATGACTGCCTCCAAATCTATTGTGTTATCTGTCCCAATAATACCATCTAATAAATATTGCGTAACTTCATCAAGAGGCGCGGGAGTTCTTTGAGAATTCTATATACCTACGCCATCCCCTGCTACCCCGAATTAGTGAGAGGATGGAGATAATTATAAATCATTGTAGTTATTCAATCGGGAAGATCCTGAGTGACGATTATTTTTGGGGGGAAATAGCTTGAACCAGGCGTGCCATGCAGGAATTATATGGGGTTGGAACCCCCAACGACTTCCCAAGAGCTGCGATCGCTCCATTGATGGCATCGATCTCAGTGGGTGCACCGCGCAACACATCCTGAAGCATGGATGAGCGATTGCCAGAAGTCTGTCTGGCAACATCCTCAGCAGCTAAAACGGGATCGGGGTATGGCAGCTTAATACCTTTGGCTGTGGCTACAGCTGCAGTTTCGCACACCAGATCTGCCAGAAGAAGTCTGCGGGTTGGGTGTTCGAGTAGTTCACCATTCTTCAGGCGCAAAAGCGAACTGAGCGGGTTTATGGCAGAATTGATGATGAGTTTTCCCCAGATCAATGAAACCACGTCTGAAACGATATTTACCTGAAAACCCGCCCCAATCAACATTTCTGCCAGAGGCTCCAGCTTTTGATTTGTTTCCAGGGATAATTTGCCCTCTCCTGCCTGGCGAACCTGACCCGGACCAAGCAGGGTTCCTCCCAAAGTTGTGATGCCTTGTGCCACCCGTTCGGTTCCCAAATATTCAACCAGTCTCTCGCGGTTACCCAGGCCATTTTGCAGGGTCAGCGCCAGACCCTGTTGGTGAAGCCGAGCAGTTAACTGGCTGGCAACCCTGCCTGTCTGCCAGGATTTCACCAAAACCAGGGCATATATGAATTTTTCGGATCTGGAGGATGAATCCAGGACCTGCAGCGGGTAAGCCTGTTGATTTCCGTGCGGGTCGACCAGGACAGCGCCATGCCGGGAAAGAGCAGAAAGACCTTCCTGCCAGGAACCGAGCAAGCTGACCTGCACACCTGCAGCTGATAAACGAGCCGCGAAAAGGGTTGCCAGGGCTCCGCTGCCTACAATCAGAATTTTATCTGGCATGTTCACACTAATTTCAACAAGGCTTCCCATTCCTCGTCAGGCATTTCAATACTGTGTTCGGAGGCTGGAAATTTTTTCCCTACCACATCGAAAATATACTCACGAAAAGCACGGGACATATCGTTGTGGAAATCGGCATATTTTTTGACAAATTTGGGGGTGAAGCGTTCAAACAAACCCAGAAGATCGTGTGTGACCAATACCTGCCCGTCACAATGTGGTCCTGCACCGATCCCAATGGTTGGTATGTTAATTCGACTGCTGATCAACCCGGCCAGGCGGGTTGGTATGGATTCCAGAACAATACTGAAGCAGCCCGCTTCCTCCAGTAATATAGCATCTTCCAACAGAATTTGGGCAGCCCGGGCAGTACGCCCCTGCGGTCGGAAGCCACCCAACTGATTGACAGATTGAGGTGTAAGACCCAGGTGACCTTGAACCGGGATACCAGCGTTGATGATGGCACGGATGGCATCCAGGCGTTCGCGACCACCTTCCAGTTTAATGGCATCCATACTGGCTTCCTGCAAGAATCTACCGGCGTTTCGCACAGCCTCTTGGGTTGAAACCTGGTAAGACATGAAAGGCATATCACCGATCAGGAGGGCATAATGAGCTCCTCGCGCCACTGCTTTGCAATGATGCAGCATATCGTCCATGCTGACCGAAAGGGTGTTAGGGTAGCCCAGCACCACCATGCCCAGCGAGTCGCCAACCAGGATGGTATCCACACCAGCCTGGTCCATTGCCAGGGAGGTGGGATAATCGTAAGCTGTTAACTCTGTAATCAGCTCGTGGCGGTCTTTCTTTAGTTGCAGCGTGTGGGTGGTGACCTTCTTGCGGTCATTGGATTGAATCGAAACAGGGGCAATCGTGGACATGGTACCCTCCTCCAGGGTAGGGGCCGGTCTGGATTTTTTATGATAGTCCATCGATATCCAGGCTGCCACAGGAAAGAATTGCCGGGGAATACACAATTCAGGTGTAAATGGGTAATTCCCCATTGTTACAAGTCGTCGTGGTCACAAGGATACACGCGACAGTGCTATTATTCCACAAAACCCGTCAGATGACAATCTTGGTTCTTGGAAATTCGCACGATATTTGCTGAGATTGTAAAGGATCGCAAACCTCACATTGGATGGTTTTTATCATATAATAGAATGGATATTAACCACTTTTAACCCTGCTTTTTCCCGGAATATAGAGATGGGATTTTTAAGAAATTAAGGAGACATAAAATGCGACGTACAATCAGTTTTTTCATTGGCGTGATCATGGGTGGCCTGGTCGGTGCCACAGTAGCCTTGCTATTCGCCCCCGATTCGGGCACAGGCTTGCGTGACCAGATCCGTGAACGGGCTGAAAGCCTGGGTACCGAAATTCGCCGTGCGGCGGGTTCGCGCCGGATCGAGCTTCAGGAACGCCTGGAAACCTTGCGTAAACCGCAAGAATAATCCTTCCCGTAATGATCATTTAAAAATAGAATGCCCCGACCTGCGCTTTGAGCGCAGGTTGACCGGGGTGTTCTTTTGTTTAATTAATTGTTTGTTTTTTTCTCAAAAAAAGAAACGGGGTAATTTCCTCCGAATTATTGAGTAGCTATTTTATTCAAGAAAGCATATTCTCATAAAAGGTTGTTGCCTGTGCCATGCAGCGCGAGTAGTCCGCCCGTGAAGAAATAATAGCCGCGTTATCCTTTGCTGCCCGGGCGCGCAGATCGGGATCGGTCAAGCCTGCGATCATGCCCTGAGCCAGCGAGCTGGCATCGGATGGATCCACCAGCATACCATTCTGCCCGGGTGTGATCCATTCCTGCAGCGATTCGATCCTGCCAACCACTGGAAAACAGCCGCAAGCCATGCCTTCCAGGACCGAGTTGGGAGTGCCATCATGCGTGCTGGGTGAAATCAGCACAGTTGCTGAGCGGTAAACATCCCCCATGAGGTCATGTGGGCGGGAGGGTAGGAGTTGGACCGCATGGGAAATATCCAGCCGGGTCACCCAATCTTCAGCCTCGGTTTCGCCAGCCATTGCGGAACACAAAAAGCGTGCGTTTGGTATCTGTTTTAATACCAACGGAATGGATCGAAAAAATACGTCATTGCGGATATAACTGCGAAAGCCACGCGGATTGATCACCACCGGTTGCACAACAACTTCGGAAGGCGGGTGGAAAATAGCCGGGTTGATGCCTCCATTACCGGGGATCACCAAGGTTGGAAACCTCTGATCAAAACCCCATTTTTGAGCAATGCGCTGATCACGCTGACAATCCGTGTGCAAGGCATGGGCAGATCGCATGGCGCGGCGCGTCCAATAAGACATCCAGGGTGAAGAACGGGCATGCAGGGTGAAGTCGTTTCCCCAGACTGAAATTAAAAGGGGTACTTTCAGATTGGCTGCCGAGGCTGTCATACCCTCAAAAGGAATTCGCATGGCATGGACCAGGTCCGGTTGGATGCGGTCAACAACAGCCCGGAGGTTGCGTCCGGCAGCGGGTAAGGTTAAAGGTCCGAGCCATTGGCGAATAAACATCCTCAAATGTAAAGCACCAGCCCCCCATGTCCATCCCTGTCCTTGATTGCGCAAGCGGCTGGTTGTTTTAGTGCTGGAAAAAGCCACCGGCACCACTTGCAACGAAGCCAACCCGGGTGGTGTTTCGCAGGGAAAGGATGAGACCAGGTGGACCTCGTCGCCACGTTTGACCCAGTGGCGCAGCCAGTTCAATGAGGTCGGAGAACGACCATCTGCATAAAAGACAATTCTCATAAAGATATGAACCTCTCAGTGAATATACCAACAATTCACTACTTTTGAAAGAGATCGTCAGAGTTTTTTAAAGAGGTTGTTGTTTCTATATTTTCTTTCATACTACACCCAGATAATTGTGTAAAAACCTCTTCATTAATAAACTTCGCTGTTTGACGCATTAACTTCTTGCATGTATAATCTACATTCATCAACTTCAGCCAAAATTGAGGCTCAGATATGGCTCTTCGGGGCAACCTGCGAGATATCACCTTTACACAGATCCTGAACTTAATCAACCTGGCAAATAAAACCGGAACACTGATGGTGGAAGGTCCGGGAGAAACAGCCCAGGTTTCTTTTCGTGAAGGTAAACTTGTTTTTGCTCAGATCGAAAAAGAAGAGAGTAGCCTGGCAATAGTTCTCAATAAAGCCAAGAATTTGTCTGCCAATCAATATCGCACCATTATGCAACATGGTGGCAATATCTCAGACAAAGAGCTGGGGCTGATGCTCATCAACGCCGGGTATGTCAGCAAAGGGGACATCCTGCTCAGTATTCAACAACACTGCATGGATATTGTCCACCGCATGTTCACCTGGATGGAAGGTTTCTTTCGCTTCGAGAACGATATGCTACCCCCCGATAACCGTATCAATGTACGCCTGGATCTGGAGAATTTGATCATTGAAGGCTCACGCCAAATGCGGGAGTGGGAACAATTACAAGATGAGATCCCCAGCCTGGACATGGCTTTAAAATTTACTGATCGCCCAGGCGCGGACCTGAAAAATATCAATCTCAGCGTGGAAGAATGGCGTGTGGTCTCTTATATCAACCCCAAGAACTCCATACACCAAATTGCGCACACCACCAAAATGAATGATCTTGAAATTCGGCGGATCATTTATGGGCTGTTACAAGCCGGACTGGTGGAGATCGTCCGCCCAAGCGGGCAGGCTGCCACGGAAAAGATTCGCTCTTTCCCGACAAAAAACAAGGAAGAACAGAAATCACTGGTCAATCGCCTGATCAACCGGATCCGTTCCTTATAAATTTGTTTGATCGTTTTCAGATCAATCGGGGTACTCCTCCCCTGATTATTAAGAGTATGTTCTCAAGGAATTTGTAGGTATGCAAACAGTAAAAATGGTCGTCACAGGTCCATTCAGCGCTGGAAAGACTAAATTCATCCAATCAGTGAGCGAGATCGATGTAGTATCAACCGAGCGCAAGATATCCACGCGCAACGAGAAAGCTATTAAGGAAGCTACAACTGTAGCCATGGATTTTGGCCGGATTACGGTGGATGATGACCTGGTACTTTACCTTTTTGGTACACCCGGGCAAAAAAGATTCGATTTCATGTGGGAGATCCTGTCTGAAGGTATGTTAGGTTTTATCGTCATGGTAGATAGCACCCGCCCGGAAACATTCCGGGAAGCGCGCTCAATCCTTGAGACTTTCCGTGCCTACGCACCCACCCCCTTTGTTGTGGCTGCCAACAAACAGGATAAAGAGGATGCCTGGGATATTGAGGATGTACGCCATGCCTTGCGCCTTGACCCTAAAGTAAAAATGCTGCCATGTATAGCAACCAATCGCGGTTCAGTCAAGAAAGTCCTGCTGGAACTCCTATACACTATTTTAAATGAGATGGATGATGACAAGCGTAAATAATTGCGCTTTCGTTTGAAATAATCCCTTATATGAATCCTATTCACGGATATGCAAGGTACATCATAAAGTTATTGCAGTCTTCATGGCTGTCGTTCCACAGTCCACGGTGAAATGTCCGACTGAATGCTTGCGATTCGTTGCGCAAAATAAACCTGATTTTTTTAATACCGATAAAAGATTTCCTTAGAGGAGGAACCCCAGCCTAATGACCCTATCTGCACCAACCTTTACATGCACAGACCGGATGGGGCGGGTCATATTATCTGGGATGGAAGAGATAATCGGTCGCGACGAAATCTTTTCCATCCTCAAACAGTCTGCCACGGCAGAGATCGTTAAAACTGACATGATCCTCAAACGGGATCTGGATTTTTCATTTAAGATGCTGCCCGAATTGCAGGCAAACATCGAGAAAATCTATGGCATTTCAGCGGGACGCGGACTGGCGATTCGATCCGGACGGGCTTGTTTCAGACACATTTTGCGCGAATTCGGAATCGAATTGGGTTTGACAAATTTGGAATACCGGCTTTTATCCCTGCCAGCCCGGTTAAAATTCAGCAACCAGTCCCTGGCAGCGCTGATCAACAAGCATTCTGGGCAACGTGTGGAGTTTGGGATGGATGATCAGTACCTGCGTTGGACCATCGAGCGCAACCCTGCGAAGGCAAGTGTGCACAATGAGAAATCCGCCTGTTATCTGATTTTTGGATTACTACAGGAAATGCTCTCTTGGACCAGCGGAGGAAAAATTTACAAAATGGAACAAACGCACTGCACTGAGCGAGGCGATAAGTGCTGTGAGATCCAGATCAGCAAGACACCTATTAACTGAAGAGTCTTCTGAAATAATCTAATAATTCCTCCACTAGATACCATCATTCAACGAAAGCGGTACGGCGGAGGGAAAGTGGAATCTTTGCAGGTCTTCTATCAATCACTTAAAAGGAAAAGCACTGAAACGTAAAGTATGCTCTTCAGTGCTTTTCCTTTTTTATCTTCTAGGATTATTTTCCTGCCAGCATTGTGAGGGGTAGCCACTTGCCAAAACTTTCCAGATGTCCCCACAGGGAGCCATAAAAAGTAACCGCCCAAAGAACGGCTGTAGCCAGGAGCACAAGCGCAGCCAGCAAGCGGAATGTCTTGTTTTCCTTGAACCAAAGGAAGAAGGGTGCTGAAAAAATACCCCCAAGACCGGCGGTAATAAAACCGATAGCTGACATGACAGGTTCTTTGGTCAATCCCAGGGAAAGAATACGCGAACCAACCAGAATGGCATCCACACCTGCAAAGAAAGCATATATGCTTACCGGCAGCAGACTCCAGCCGTTACTAAGCGCCAGGGCGGTGCCTAGAAAAACCACCCCAAATAGCGTAGTGGTTTCACCAAAAGCAATATTATAGCTGCCAGGAAGTGGCCAATTAAAAGTCATATGCAATCCGAGCACCAGTGCCAGCAGCCCGGTAACCCCAAAAACGGCTGCGTACGGGCGTTGATCCTTATCATCCAAACCTTTCCAAAGATAATACGCCAATACTGTAGTACCAGCTACCAGATTGATCATGGCAAGTGTAAGATAATCGATGAACATTGAGACTCCTTTAAATATGATAATTTGATAAAATATAATTATATATCTTATCGTATTTATCATATTTAATCAATATTCTTAATATTGCTTCCCAAAAAAAAAAGCCTTTCTCAGGCTTTTTTAGTGGGCGGAATAGGACTCGAACCTACGACCTATGCGATGTCAACGCATTGCTCTAACCAACTGAGCTACCCGCCCGGGCAGGCACTTATTATAACGATGGTGCGCTTTTTTTGCAATGGCAGATTTTCTCTGCAATCTGATCTTGTAATAATTCATGCAACAGATCAATCCACAATGAACAGGCGCACTCCCGTGGTTGTAGAGGAACGATGAAGGTCGGTATCATCCGCCACCTGGTAACTCATTCCGGAGGTCAGGGTGAAGTTACGTCCATCTTCGAGCTCGGTGTGAAGCTCACCCTGCATGACCAGCAGCACGTGACCCCGCGGACACCAATGATCCGCCATGTATCCGGGCGTATATTCAACCATGCGCACGCGGATATTACCCATCTCAAACGTGCGCCAGAAAGCCATGCCGGTGGTGCCTTTGTGCTCTGTGGGGGTGATGGTGTTCCAGTCGATGGTGTTAAAGGGGACATCCTGTATTTTCATGGGCGAAGATCTCCTTGATACTTAATTCAAACCTTGGCGACCACATCCCTAATAAACTTAGAAACGTAAAGGTCGCTCAATAATTATTTTCGACCGCGGCGATTCCAACCGAGTTTCTTACGCCCGGTGATTTGGGCAGCGGGTTTGGCGGGTTCGGGAGGTTTGGCTGATTCAGGCTGTGGTGTGGGTGTATGCAGCATCTGCTGGTAATAATCATCCAGCAGCATGGTGATGATGGCGGTCTCGTGCTCGTGCTCTGCCAAGCTGTGAGCCAGGGGAGCCAGGCGGCGGCTGCGCTCAGTTTGCAGCTTATCTCGCTGGCGCAATCGGGCTTCGAGAAGAGCGATCAGGCGTTCACCGACCAGGACAGCCACATCTTCGTCTGAAGGCAGGGGACGCTCCTCCATCTCAATATCATATTGCCTGGCGATGCGATCCAGGATAGGCTTCTCGACACTGCTGACCAACGTGATCGCCACCCCGGTACTGCCCGCACGCCCGGTACGACCCGCGCGGTGGATATAGTTCTCTGCCTCGGCAGGAGGCTCGTACTGGAAGACGTGCGATAGTTCGGGTATATCCAGGCCGCGCCCTGCCACGTCCGTGGCAACCAGGAAGCGCAAGGTACCCCGCCGAACCCGGTTGAGAACCCGCTCACGTTCATTCTGCGACAGGTCAGCACTCATTTCTTCGGCATCGTATCCGAAACGCTTCAGAACCACATTAATGTAATGCACGCGCGCTTTGGTATTGCAGAATATTATGGCAGAGGTCGGGTTCTCGATTTCGATAATGCGGATGAGACTGCGATCTTTATCCATACCGGGAGCAACATAAAATACATGCTCGGTGTCAGTGACGTGAATATGGTCACTACTGAGGGTCAGATATTCCGGTTTGTGCATGAACTCACCGGCGGTGTGCCTGACCGAAGCCGGGAAAGTGGCAGAAAACATGCAGGTATGCACTGCCTGCCTGGGGAGATAACGCTGCACCTGCTGCATGTCGGGATAAAAACCCATCGAGAGCATGCGGTCGGCTTCATCAAATATCAACATGCGCAAACGGTCCAGATTGAAAGTTCGTTTAAGCAGATGATCGAGCACCCGGCCTGGCGTACCGATGACAACCTGCGCCCCACCTTTCAGAGCTTCGACCTGGGCAGAGTAACCCACGCCGCCATAGACTGCCACACTGCGCAGTCCGGATGGATCGAGCAGCAGGTTGGCTTGTTGTGTGACCTGGTGAGCCAGCTCGCGCGTGGGTACAAGAACGAGCGCCTGGGGGTGTCTGCTTCTGGGATCAAGACGTTCGAGCATGGGCAGCAGGTAGGCACCGGTCTTGCCGCTACCGGTACGTGCCTGGACCATCATATCGCGTCCTTTCAAGAGGTAGGGAATGCCGCGCGTTTGCACCGGCATCAGCTCGGGCCAGCCAGCCCGATCTACCGCCTGGCGCAGGTTTTTTGGCAGATCTGCCAGGTTCACTTCTGGCAGAGGGCTGTTCCCGGTCTGTTCAGGGGGTTCGATTGTATTTATCAAGGTGTTCTCACTTTCTTACTATTTGATAAATGGCCAGTCCAGTAACAATACTTCCAGTATCAGACGGGCATTTACATTTTTGTCCAGGCGCTCGATGCCTTTTTCAATATCCATCACCAAACGACGTGCAAGGGGAAGCTCGATCTTTTTACTAAGCGATCCGATTTCCAGTTGACGGTCTATATTGGTCAGGTCTATTTTTGAGCTGGAGCAAACCAACATGACATCCCGCCAGTAAGAGCCCCATAGCTCAAGAACCAGGCGTGTGTCATCTTTATTCTTGCTCAATTTCTCTGCATAGGAAAAACGTTGACTGCGGCTGGAAGCTAAAAGATCGTGCATTTCATCCAACCTGTCAGAGCGCTGTTCAAGTAAATTGGCATCCTCCATCAGTCGCAGGGCATAACCTGGTCTGCCACCGGAAAGATGCGCCAGGAATCTGGCATTTTCAGGGTCAGCACCACGTGATTGCAGGAAATTCTGCACGTTTTCCACTGGCAATGAACGCAGACGCAGACCCTCGCAGCGCGAGACGATGGTTGGCAGCAACTGCTCGGGATTTTCGGCGATCAGGATCAGGATGACGTGGGCCGGGGCTTCTTCCAGCGTTTTGAGCAGGGCATTGGCTGCGTTGGGATTGGCCTCCTGAAAGCGCAGGATGATGGCGACGCGATAGTTGCCCTGGTAGGGTTTGAGCGATAAACTATGCTGGATGGACCGGATCTGTTCCACTTTGAGCGTTCCCCCCGCATGCTCAGATTGCAATACAGTCAGGTCGGAATATTGCATGGCTTCGATCTGGGTGCAGGTACGACAGGAGCCGCAGGCTTCTCCAGGCGCTGGTGGTTGCGGACAATTAAGTGCCTGTGCAAAACGCAGGGACAGGGTGCGCCTGCCAACACCAGGTGCACCTGTAAAGAGGTAAGCCTGCCGCACAGAGTCCTGCTGAATATGGCGTTGCAGCATGTTTACAGCCCAGGTATGCCCCAGCAGACCCCAGTTATCTGCGGTCACTCTTCTCCAGCACGTAAGCGCACATACGATTCGTAGCGTTCGGGATGTATCAAACCTTCATCAACAGCAGCCTGCACCGCACACCCCACTTCAAAAGGTTTATGCGTACAGTTATTATATTTGCACTGGCTGACCAGCGGGGCGATCTCTGGGAAATATCCATCCAGTTCTTCCGGCTCGGTGTCCCACAGGGCTAAGGATTTAAGACCGGGCGTATCACCCACATATCCACCTGCCTGCAAGGGAAGCAATTGCCGGAAGTTGGTGGTGTGGCGACCCTTGTTCATGGCATCGCTGACTTCCCTTACCACCAGACCCAACCCGGATTGAACCTCGTTCAGCAAGCTGGATTTCCCCACTCCGCTGGGACCAGCCAGGGCGGATATTTTTCCTGTCAAATGTGCGCGCAGGTCATCCACGCCAATATTTTGACTGGCCGAGGTGTAAAGGACCGGATAACCCAGGGCAGGATAATGTCCAAATAGATTTTCAATCTCAGCCTTTTCCAACAGGTCGATCTTATTGGCGACGATCAAAGCCGGGATACGCTGTTTTTCGGCGATCACCAAAAAACGGTCGAGCATGCGCATGCGCGGCGAGGGTTGGGCACAGGCAAATACAAATATGACCTGGTCCAGATTGGCAAGTATGACCTGTTTATAAACTCCGCGTGGGCGAGGATCCAGGCGGATGAGGGCGCGCTGACGATCTTCGATCGATTCGATCATGCCGGTGTCAGCGGTTATCAGGCTGATGATCACACGATCACCAATGGCTGCTATATCCCCCAAGTGCCGTCCCTGTTTCAATCGCCCACGTAACTTACAGGTCACCAGGGTAGACTCCGTTTGGACCATAAAAAAACCTGATTGAGCACGTACGATCAAGCCAGTATTCGTAATTTTTTGTATCCTTTAATTGTCCATCTTAAATTACCGTTGAAGATGAGTTGCGGTTGTTATGGGACAGGCGTTTCTGTCACATCGGGAGTGGGTGTGCGTGTGATGCCAACGGAAGATTCCCACCAGTAAACACTCTGGGGTCTGTCGTAGAAATAGCTTTCCACAACCCGCCGGAAAATTGGAGCTGCATAAACAGAACCTTCACCACCATTTTCAACGAATACAATAATGGCAATGTCCGGTTTGTCTTCCCGGTCAGCCATCGTATATCCGCCAAACCAGGCATGTGGATCTGAAAAACCAGTTTCAGATGTACTGGTCTTGCCTGCCACCGGAATATTTAAACCTGAAAAGCGGGCATAAGCGGTGCCGCGCGGGTTTTTAACCACACTGATCATGGCGTCCTGAATGACCTTCAGATTCTCTGCAGAAACCGGTAGACTGCCGATCTTTTCCGGGGCGAATGACAGGATCGCCGTACCGTTAACGTTCTCCACTTTTTCAAAGACCTGCGGACGGTAAAGATTTCCGCCATTGCCCAGGGCTGCCAGAAAAGAAGCAACCTGCAAAGGGGTGACCTGTAAATTTCCCTGGCCAATCGCCAGGCTGGTGGCTTCAACGCCATCCCCCGGAACAGGTACGGCTCCGATCGATTCCTCGATCTGCTGGATACCAGTTGCTGCACCCAGACCAAATTCCTTGGCCATGTCCGAAATTGAGGTTCCCAGCCCATTGTTAAAAAGTGTCAATCCGATGTGGAAGAACCAGGGGTCACACGAACGCATCAGTCCTTCCGGGAGGGTTAACATTCCGCTTGGCTTAACCCTGCAAGTAGTGACTTCCGGGTCTGCGGCTTTCTCTTCCTGACATTTTTCCCAGGTCCAATCGTGCAGAATGTGCGAGGCACCCAGTTCAGTGAAGTCATACTGGCAATCGTAAACACTATCCGGGGTGAAAGCTCCGGTTTCCAGCGCAGCCGCCATCGTGATGATCTTGAAGATCGAACCCAATGCATAGGTTCCCTGGGCGGCGCGATTAATGAGGGGCTGATTGAAATTATTGAACAGATCGGTAATGCCCGTGGTGTTATTGTAGTTCTCGGGTTCAAACACATTCGGGTCGAAGCCGGGCGTGGAGGCCATTGCCAGTACGCGGCCGGTATCGCGCTCCAGGACCACAATGGCTCCATTGAAGGCTCCCAATGCCTCCTGGACATTCTTTTGAAAGTCCCGATCAATGGTCAGATAGATGGATTGAGCAGGCTGCGGGTCGACCTTGGCCAGGTTTGAGAGAATGGTTCCATCGGGTGCAACCACATACAGTGAGGCACCGCGTTTTCCACCCAGGTATTCTTCGCCTGATTTTTCCACGCCGGAAGTGCCGACTTTCTCCGAACCGCTGTAACCCAGCCGCCGGTAGGCATCCAAGGTGTCGGGGGAAATGTACTGGGTGTATCCGACCACATGCGGAGCAATGCCACCGTCAAAATAATAGCGGGCAGAGTAATCAAACCACCACAAGCCGGGATAATTTGACAGAGCACGTTGATTAAACCTTAGCGCGGTGGTTTCTCCAACCGGTATGTAGGCAGGGTTTTCCGGATAATTTTCATATTGGGCAGCGATCGTGCCGGCTTTTACACCGGTAAGTTGTTCCAATTCATAAAACAATAAGCCGGATTGCTCCGGGTTGATATCGATCGGTACGATACCCAGGGAGATGGCATCCGCCTGGGTTACAACTGCGTCCCCGTTACTATCCAGGATATCACCACGCGCCGGGATGCGATAATCCGCCTTAAGTGTATTGCCACCCTGCAATTCAGGCAGAATGAGACCATCATCCCATAGCACATGCCATTCGCTGTTCTCAAGACTGAGCTGAGCCAGCGGTTCACGCTGGACGTCTCCCAGCAAACTGCTGTGATAGGTGATGTGGTAAGCCACCTGGGCGGTGCGCGGGTTGGTAAGTACGGAGGTTATCTCGTATTCGATCGAAGCTGTATTCATGGCATTGAGCGCGTTTTTGATGCGACTGGAGAAATCCTCCAGCGGGATGGTATCGCGGCTAGCCTGTGTCAGCATGCTGTACATGGATGTGAAATCTTCCACCATCCAGGCATCCAAAAAGACCTGCATGGTACTTTCCACATTAGGCGCCGGGGTGACTTCCACCTGGGGAGGCAGGGGGGTGTTCTCGTCGCCTCCATTCTGGGGTGAACACGCCACCAACAGCGCCAGGATCACGACAAGATTTAACCAGTATTGTTTTTTCATTCAGTACCTTTCAAAATTTCCTTCGTGGAAACAGGTTCATCATAAGATCGTTCTGCTAATATCTTCGACCAGACAGGGCAATCATAGTTCAGGGCAGACTGGCACTCAGCCGGGATATCCACTTGGGCTTCAAGACCCAATTTCTTGAGGCTGCGCGCCAGGTGACACAAGGGCAGACCCATCACACTGGCAAAACAACCTGAGATGTTTTCAACAGGATGAAAATTGGGGTGTTGAATGGCATAGGCGCCAGCTTTGTCAAGTGGATCACCGCTGGCAATGTAAGCCAGCATTTCTTCATCCGAGTAATCACGCATGGGTACATCCGTAATACACAAGTCACTTACCAGATTATCTTCCTGAGAGCGGCAGACTGCCAGACCAGTGTAAACCTGGTGAGTATGTCCGCGTAATGCTCGCAGCATGGAAGCCGCCTGTATGGCATCGGCGGGTTTGCCAAGGATGGTATCCGCATCCACCACAGTTGTGTCTGCTGCCAGGATGATCCCAGGGCGCATGGACATGCGCGCCGCTGCGCGGGCCTTGCCTTCCGCCAGGCGCAGAACGTAATCGCCGGGGTGTTCAACAGGCAAAGAGTCTTCATTTATATCCGCGGGTTGAACTTCAAATTCCCAACCTGTCAACGCCAACAGTTGCTTGCGGCGTGGGGAATTGGAAGCCAGGATCAATTCAGGTTCAGACCACATGAGAAGATTCTAACACACCCTCCCGTATTTATTGCTGAAGGCATTATGAAAAATAACCTTGCTTGAGATAGATTCCCAATTGTTTTTCTTGTTTTTTTTAACAGGGACACAGCGACGCTGCACCCCTGCCGGATGGGGAACCTTTTTTAGGAGTGAAAAATGAACCTCTGGCAGGTTCAGACAGGCCGTTGTACAATGGGTACACCCATATTAATAATATATTGGAGGTTCACCTTGGAAGAGCTTAAGCAACGTATATCGAAAGACGGTCGTAATCTCGGCAGGGGTATTCTCAAGGTGGACGGATTCATCAACCACCAGGTTGACCCGATCCTGATGGACGCCTGTGGGCGTGAGTTTGCACGCCGCTTCAAGGATGTGGGCGCCACCAAAGTTCTGACCGCTGAAATTTCCGGCATCGCCCCAGCCATAACCACAGCCCTGCATTTGGGGTTGCCAGTGGTATATGCCCGCAAAAACAAACCGATCACCAT
Organism: uncultured Anaerolineaceae bacterium; assembly: GCA_964370815.1. Lineage (GTDB taxonomy): Bacteria > Chloroflexota > Anaerolineae > Anaerolineales > Villigracilaceae > UBA12087. The sequence continues at coordinate 44,261 of CAYJKQ010000014.1, forward strand.
GCCAGACCAGGTATTTTTGACCGTGGCACCCTCGCATACGAAGGGAGTCATGGTCGAGTTGATCGTATCCCCGGAGTACTTGCGGAGCGGAGAGCGTGTGCTGATCATTGATGACTTTTTAGCAAGCGGTTCCACCATCCAGGGACTGGTTCAGCTGGCACAAACTGCGGGTTCGACCGTTGTTGGGATTGGTGCCCTGATCGAAAAATCCTTTGAAGGCGGGCGGGACCTGCTGCAACCGCTGGGTGTTCCGATCGAATCGCTGGCTTGCATCAGCTCAATGGAAGGGGATCAGATTATATTTGGTGGCAGTGATTGAAATTTTCTATAGGCTATCAAAGACACCTCCCGGAAGCGCTCTAGCAGCCTGGTTGTTCAGAACAATGAATTTTGCCCTGCCGCTCGAGCATCTGCATGAAACCGAGACACTGTTGGCTTTCCATCATCCAAAACCAACTTATCCTTTTCATGTGTTGCTGGTTCCCAAGAGAAAGGTGACCTCCCTGGAGACACTTTCAACCGAAGATAACCCTTTTCTGTCAGATGTTTTCACCACCGTCCAAATGCTGGTACACAGATTCAACCTGGAGAAGAATGGGTATCGTCTGATCGTAAACGGTGGCAAATATCAGGAATTTGGATTAATTCATTTTCACTTAATATCTGATGAGATACCAGGGCTACATTGACCATGGATTCAATTGTAATTCTCGATTTCGGTTCACAATATGCACAGTTGATCGCCCGGCGGGTACGCGAAACCCGGGTTTACTGTGAGCTTTTCCCGTGGGACACGGAAGCTGCCAAAGTACTCGCCATTCAACCCAGGGGATTCATCCTGTCCGGCGGACCAGCTTCAGTCTATGCAAAGTCTGCACCTTTCATTCAAGAGTATGTACTGAGCAGCGGTTTACCTATTTTGGGGATCTGCTATGGCATGCAAGCCCTGACCCAAGCTCTGGGCGGGCGAGTGGACCCTTCCAGCGAGCGTGAATATGGACCGGCCACGGTCACACCCCTGTCCGCCAGTCCACTGCTACCCGGTCAGCCTTTCCCGGTCTGGATGTCTCACGGTGATCGGCTGACGCAGCTTGCGCCGGGATTCTCCAGCCTGGCCAGCTCCGACAACAGTCCGTATGCTGCCATCGGGGATACCTCCCGAAATTATTATGGTGTGCAGTTCCATCCCGAGGTGCGGCATACACCGGGTGGTGCAGAGATCCTGCGCAGCTTTGTGATGGACATCTGCCAGGCTAAACCGGATTGGACACCGGAATCCATTATTGAAGATAGTGTAAAACGTATCCGCACCCAGGTGGGGGATGAGCGCGTCCTGGCTGCTGTCAGTGGTGGAGTGGATTCATCCGTGGCAGCTGCACTGGTTCACCGCGCGGTCGGTGACCAGTTGGTAGCCATATTCGTAAACACAGGCTTGATGCGCAAGGGCGAACCCGAACAGGTCACCGCCACCCTGCAGAAGATTCTTGGCCCGGAACTGGTGACAGTGGAGGCTGGCAAGGAATTTATGGAGGCATTAGCCGGCATTATCGAACCGGAAGAGAAGCGGCATATTGTTGGCGAGAAGTTCATCCGAATTTTTGAGCAACAAGCTAAAAACCTTGGGCAGCCCGCCTTCCTGGTGCAAGGTACCATCTACCCGGATGTGGTTGAATCCTCAGCGCCCGACCGAAACAAAGCTGACCGCATCAAAACACATCACAATGTCGGTGGTCTGCCAATTGATATGGAATTTAAATTGGTGGAACCTCTGCGCTACCTATTCAAAGATGAAGTACGGCAAGTTGGCGAAACGCTGGGTTTACCCGAAGAGATGGTCTGGCGCCAGCCCTTCCCGGGTCCGGGGTTGACGGTGCGCTGCCTGGGCGAAGTCACGCCCGAGCGGGTGGAACGTCTGCAGGCTGCCGATTCCATCCTGACCCAGGAATTGACTGAGGCTGGTCTGATCGGCAAAGGTGCAGAAACCTCACAGGCTTTTGTAGTGCTTCTGCCCGTGCGCTCGGTGGGAGTGATGGGGGATGTGCGCACTTACCAGGAAACAGCCGCCATTCGGGCAGTCATAACGGATGATTTTATGACCGCCGATTGGGTGCGCCTGCCGTATGATCTGCTTGGGCGGGTAGCCAACCGTATTGTAAATGAAGTTAATGGTATCAACCGGGTGGTATACGATATCACCAGTAAACCACCTGCTACGATCGAGTGGGAATAGTGAACATAAGCACCTTTCGCATTTTTCAACGACTTTTTATTGTTTTATTTCTGCTCCTGCCGCAAGCTGCACAGGCACAGGATAATACGCAAGGCAACTTGTACAATTTGAAAACGGTTTCATTTCCGGTTTTCAAGGTTTCTGTGGATATTTATGATGCCTCCGGCAATCCAATCTCCGGTCTGACCAGATCTGATTTCAGTATTTTGGAAGATGGTCTCGAGCGTCCACTGGAGGCATTGGACATTATCGACCCGGGCTTGGAGTTTGTAGCTGCCATCAATCCTGGTTTTAGTTTTTCCATTCTGGATGAGCAGGCCAGATCCCGATATGAAAAGGTTGCGGCAGAGCTGAAAACCTGGGCGGGAAAATTGCCCAGCTCAGGCAACAATGCTTACAGCCTGGTAACAGCCGGAGGATCAAGCGCCTTTCACGTCAGCGATCCAAAGTCCTGGTTGATCAGTCTGGAAGCCTACCAACCAGACTCAAAGAATCTGGTCCCTTCATTCGAAATCCTGTCGCAAGCCATCGACCTGGCTTCCACATCCATGCTGCAACCCGGCGCAAGGCGGGCGATATTATTTATCACCCAGATGGCGGGTATGGATGACCTTTCAACTTTGCAAAGCCTGGCGTTGCGTGCCATCCAGCTGGATGTACATGTGTTTGTATGGGTGGTGGCACCAGCAGATTCGCCGCTTGCACCGGGTTATCAGGCACTAATCGACCTGGCGCAAGAGACAGGGGGAGAATTGTTTCTTTACTCAGGCAGCGAGGTGCTCCCAAACCTGGCGGATCACCTGGCTCCCTTGCGAAAAAGTTACCAATTAACCTATACAACCGGGTTGACCAGTTCCGGCGCTCACACACTTTCAGTTCAAGTCAACACCCCGGATGGGCAGATCGACCTGGCGCCGCTTGATTTTGAGATGGACATCCAGCCTCCCAACCCCATCCTGGTCTCGCCCCCCAACCAGATATTGAGGCAATACCCTGCGGGGAGTACCTATGATGTCAAAAACCTGAATCCTGCAGTACAGAAACTGGAAATGATCATCGAGTATCCGGATGGCAAACCGCGCCCATTGGTCAGCACCAGCCTGGTAGTGGATGGTCAGATCGTGGCGAAGAATACCTCTGAACCTTTTGATGAATTTACCTGGGATTTACGTGGATATACCAGCAGTGGCAGGCACGAGATCCAGGTGGCGGTTGCGGATATGTTTGGTCTGCAAAAAACCAGTATTTCCATCCCCATCACGGTGGATGTTGCCGAGCCACCAGGCTATTTGAGCCTATTCCTGGAGCGTTATTGGCAATGGCTGGTATTGGGTACAGCCATACTGGGAAGCCTGGGATTGGTTGGGTTGATAATAAACATCAGCCGGAAAAGGCGAGCCAGGAGGCAGCCAGACCAGGCAAAGTTAAAAATCGCTTCCATCCCAACAGAAGTGAAACAAACCTTCCTGCAAAAGCGTTCCAAGCTTAGTTCTGCCTACCTTGAACCCGTCCCGCAAATCAGCCAGATGCCGGGTGGTGGAATCCTACAACTCCCCGCCACAGAGATCCGTTTTGGGTCAGATGCCACAAAATCCGCTTATGTACTGGAAGATGCTTCGGTTGAGCCGTTGCATGCCATCATCCGTAATTCTGAGGATACTTTTACAATCCAGGACCAGGGCTCGATCGCTGGGACCTGGGTTAATTATGAGGTGCTCAGCGAAGAACAAAGTCGTCTCAAGCATGGGGATATCATCCATTTTGGGCAACTGGCTTATCGATTTCTTATGAGAACCCCCCCGGAACGCCCAAAGCCGCAAATAACTCCCGATAATTCCAGGGAAAGATCCACAGATTAACTGCCAGATCTACAGATGCTTTTGTGAAGTCAGAACGGATTCAGGTACACTCCCTGAGTGAAACCCACCCGGCTCGACAACGTATATATAAAACAGAGTTTTGATCCAACTTTATCAATCTCTTCTCTACAGGTGAAAAAAAGTTGGAAGATCGTTGTTTAAAAGGAGAACCAAATGACTGAGAAAAAACAAACCACACACTGGCTGCTGTGGCCTTTTGTGGCTTTATGGAGACTTGTAGCAGGTATCGTAGCCCTGACAGGACGCCTGGTGGCTGCCATATTGGGGCTTGTCCTGATGATCGTTGGCGTAATTGTCAGCCTGACCATTGTGGGAGCCATTGTGGGAATCCCCCTGATCATTTTCGGTTTCCTGCTCATCCTGCGCGGTTTGTTCTAGGTTTAGGGGTGGTGGGGATTGATATTAATAGGGTATTGATAAGCCCTAATAATGCTATTGACTATCGCTAATTAATCATTAGAATAGAGTATGAATTTGGGAACTCTTTTATATATTTAAGCGTCTACTAATCGCTGTCTGCAATAGATCAGGCAAAGGAGAATATTATGCGTAACCAAAACAAGTTCCTCATCCCAATGCTCTTTACTTCTATTCTTTTGCTCGTCACGGCTTGTGGTCCCACCGGCACTCCAGACGCAGCTGCAACCTTCAATCCAATGGTCACAGCCGCGGCTCAAACCATGGAGGCGCTGCTTACGCAGGCTGCCAATCCGCCTGGAACCCAACCCACGGCGACCCAAACCGAAGAACCCGGTCCACTACCAACATTAACCCTGGAGCCAACCTTAACGACTGCAGCAAGCTTAACTCCAACAGCAACAACCATCCCCCCCACCTCCATCCCACCTGCCACCACGCGCTGTGATTGGGTTTCGTTCATTGCTGATGTGAGTGTGCCGGATGGAACCAAATATACCCCGGGCACAATCTTTGTTAAAACCTGGCGCTTGAAGAATATTGGCACCTGCACCTGGTCATCATCCTACTCACTGGTATTCGTTAGTGGCGAACAGATGGGTGGAAAGGCGTCTATTGCTTTGCCAAGCAATGTAGCCCCCAATCAGACAATTGATCTCAGTGTCACCATGACCGCCCCGGCAACCGAAAAATCATACACTGGTTATTGGATGCTGAAGAATGCGTCCGGTACCTTGTTTGGTTTTGGTCCCACGGCCTCCAGCTCTTTCTGGGTCAATATCAAGGTTGTCGCACCGGTTGTGACGACCATTGCTTATGATTTTGTTGGCAACTACTGTGATGCTGCCTGGAAGAGTGCCGCGGGTGCGATAACTTGTAACACAACCAGTGGAGCAGGTGGTTTTGTTACAAAATTGACCTCTCCCCGCCTGGAGACCAACACCGCTGGTGCCGAATCAGCGATATTAGCCCACCCCCAGGATGTCAATGATGGCTACATCATGGGTACTTATCCAGCTTTCACTGTTCAAAGTGGAGATCACTTCCAGGCACTTCTTGGCTGCCAGTATGGATCCACATCCTGCCTGGTTCGTTTCCGCCTGGATTACCAGGTAGGCACCGATCCGGTCAAGAACCTGGGAATTTGGGATGAAAAACTCGACAGTAAATACACCACGGTGAATGTAGACCTAAGTTCACTGGCAGGCAAACAAGTGGTCTTCATACTCAAAGTCCTTACCCTTGGAAGCCCCCTCCAGGACGATGCCCTCTGGTATGCTGCACGCATTACACGCACCACACCAAAATCCAGCAGTTCCTGTTCACTGGTTTCACAAAAACCAGTTGATAACACAACCTTCAAAGCAGGTACTGATTTTGATACCACCTGGACCGTCAAGAACACCGGTACTTCTGACTGGCGCACTGACACTGTGGATTTTATGTACGTATCTGGAACCAAAATGCATAAACCCGCCTATGGTGATATTAGAGACCTGGCAAAGGATGTAGCCAAGAACGGAACCATCGCCCTGGTCGTAGATATGCTGGCACCTGCCACAAGCGGCACTTACTCTGAAACATGGGCTCTAAAAAGCGGCAGCACCACGCTCTGTACCATGTTTATAACCATCAAGGTGGTTCCTTAAAGATCTTTCAACGAACATAGATAACCAAGAGAATGGGGTGTGTGCTTCAACTAAAAAGCACACACCCCTGATTTAATTATTATAGAAGGTAAATGATGACAAAGGTCAGTGGTTTGTTGTCGATCAGGCGTAATGAATTTAATCATAGAAGATACGGATAAGATATAATACTACGTGAAGCGTCAGGTCAAGCTGCGGAAAAGACCCCATCAAAGATGTGTCTCGATCTGCCTTGTTCCTGAGAGTGAAATTAACATCAAAATTCCGGAGGAGCCTCCGGTATTACTGCAGCTTGCATCGAAACTTTATTTCTTTATTGTCCTATCATCACAAGCGACCTCATGGATTTATGTCATTTAAGCAGCATCCTGCAGGAATGGAGACTGTTATGATCCTAAAAATTAAACCTTTCTGGATACCCTCAGCCGCACTCATGCTGGTATTGAGTGCCTGTGCGGGTAAAACTTCCACACCCGACACAGCCAGTGTGGATGCCATCTACACCCAGGCTGCCGCAACAGTTGGAGCGAGACTTACTCAGACCGCCAGCATGTTCACAAATACACCACAAGTCTCGCCAACTTCCAACGAACTGTCTGCCACGCAGACACCCCTGATCACAAATACACCTGAAATCACCGGTACAGCGTTCCTGATCAACACACAAGTGCCACCCACCCAGGCTTCGTGCGATAATATGGCTTATGTGGCTGATATTACCATTCCCGATGATTCAACGGTAGCACCCGGCTCCAAGTTTATAAAAACATGGAAAGTTCGCAATAATGGGCAATGCACCTGGACCACAAGCTACCGCCTGATCTACGGATGGTCTGCCAATTGGCCAGAGATAGTAGCAGCGCCACCAGCCAATGTTGCCATATCCAAAACGGTTGAGCCTGGTGCGGAGTACGATGTATCGGTCACCCTGACAGCCCCGATCAAGAGTGGTGTCTATTTGGCTGCTTTCCGGCTGCAAAATGATAAAGGCTACAACTTTGGAACCATCCTTTACGTTCAATTCCAGGTTAATGGCACTGCAACCCCATAACTGTGAGGCAATCACTCACTCACTTCGTTAAAACCGAAGCCCATCGCCTGGGCTTCAGCCTGGCGGGAGTAACCTCGCCTGATCCACCGCCCCACCTGTCAACCTTTGAAAACTGGTTGGCTATGGGGCGGCATGCTGATATGAGCTACCTGGCAACTGAGCGCGGCAGGTTACGCAGGGCAGACATACGCCTCATCCTGCCTGAATGCCGTTCGATCCTGACCCTTGGGATCCGTTACCCCGCACCAGTTTTATCGCTTCCTGAACAGGAAGAAATCCCAAAAGGTCAGATCGCGGCCTACGCCTGGGGACCGGATTATCACCAAGTCTTACCAGAAAAGATGAAAGCCCTGATCAACACTCTTCAAAACCATCTCGGGCAAACTTTCCCTTACCTATGCTATACAGATACCGGACCAATTTTGGAGCGCGACCTGGCTCAACGCGCCGGGTTAGGATGGATCGGCAAGAATACCTGTCTCATCCATCCTCACATGGGGTCTTATTTCCTCCTGGCAGAGATCCTGCTGGGAATCGAGCTTGAATTGGATGTTCCCTTTGAAGCTGACCGCTGCGGGAGCTGCACCCGCTGTATCCAAGCCTGCCCGACAGGCTGCATCCTGCCCGATCGCACACTGGATGCCAGACGATGTATTTCATATCTCAGCATTGAGATGAAAGAGTCGATACCCGAGGAATTGCGTCCAGCTATGGGAAACTGGGTGTTTGGCTGTGATATCTGCCAGATGGTGTGTCCTTGGAACCACTTTGCAACCCCCGAAGGTGAGGCTGTTCTTTCACAAAGTGCCGGGGTAGGCAGTCCTAATCTGCTCGAAGAATTAGCTCTGGATGCTCACACTTATAACCAGAAATATAGAGAGAGCGCCCTGATGCGTACACGACGTCACCGCTACCTGCGCAATGTGATCGTGGCTCTGTCCAACAGTGGCTGGTCCGAGGCAAACCAACGGGCATTGATGCGTGTGAAGGATGATCCCAATCCCCTTATCAAGGAGCATGCCACCTGGGCGTTGGCACAATGGATATAAAGAAATTACTCCTGGCAACGAACAATAATGGCAAAGTGGAAGAAATGCGCTCCATCCTGTTCCACCTGAATCTTCAACTGTTGACTCCGTCGGAAATTGGTCTCGAACTGCAAGTGAGCGAGGATGGTGCTACTTATGCAGAAAATGCCAGCCTGAAAGCCGTGGCATTTGCGAAAGCCAGCGGTATTACTTCTCTGGCTGATGATTCCGGGTTGGAGGTGGATGTATTGAACGGCCTGCCGGGGCTTCACTCTCATCGTTTTACCCAAAATCCCAGAGCCTCTGATGCCGACCGGCGTAATTATTTACTGGAAATGCTGCAAGGCAAAGACCGTCCCTGGTTGGCACATTTTCACGCCAGCGTGGCGCTGGCACATCCGAATGGTGTTGTTCAGCTTGCCAGCGGAGAATGCCGGGGGGAGATCATCCCGGACGAGCGTGGAACCAATGGGTTTGGTTACGATCCAATCTTCCTGGTCTCAGCGCTTGGACGCAGCATGGCAGAACTGGACATGCAGGAGAAAAATCGCGTCAGTCACCGGGCAAATGCACTACGGAATGCTGAAGCGATCCTTTCGAAAATGTTGGGAATCTGAGATGCGGAAGACCGCCTGCTTATTGTCGGGAAGATCAGATTTAAAAATTATTGTCGATCAGTTGTATCTTTTTTATGCCCCCGGTATGTAATCAAAGCTTTTAATAAAGATATTCAAAATACCTGCCACCCGGCGAGGTTGTTCCAGCATGACCATGTGTCCGGCTGAATCGATGGTTTGCAAGGCTGCATTTGGGATCTTGGCAGCCATCGCTTCGGAATAGCGTATGGGGGTCATCTTATCTTCGGTGCCACACACGATCAAGGTAGGTCTATTGACCTCAGGCAAACGCTGGATGACATCAAAATTATTACATGCCTGCAGGTCTCCTGATAGAACAGCCGGACGGGTTTCTCCTAATTGGCGGGCAGCCAATTTTATTAAAGCCCCATCCGCCTGGGGACCATAGCTCCAATCTACTATTGCCTGGATGGTTAGCGGGACTGTGGCTGGGAGTGCCAATCCATCCAGAATGGCTTGGGCAACCCGCAGACGGGCATTCGAAGCGATCAATCCCATCCCGATCATATAATCCGGATGGTTGAGAGCAATATCCAAAGAAATGCCGCCACCCATCGAATGCCCGACAAATATTGCTTTATAAAATCCGAGCTCATTCATAAAATCCAACAAACAGCGGCTGTACTCCGGGATGGAATGTTTACCCATTCCAGGTGATTTTCCGTGCCCTGGCAGATCGATCGCCAGCATACGCTGCCCGGGTAAACGGCGAATCTCTGCAGGCCAGGAAAGATGTGTGCCCCCGGCGCCATGAATCAGGATGACCGGGGGACAGTTGCGTTCATGAGGGTTGTGAGCAAAATAATATAATCCGGCTGCAACAGGCATCTTTTTTATCCATTTCTTATGAGAATGATTTTTCTTACCAAGCGTGTTACATATTGGAGCAGCGACTTTTTCGCTGAGAGGAATGAAGATACTATATAACTAACGGGGTTCTAGAGGTTGAGTTTGATACCAGTCCGGAGACTCCCAACAACATACCAAAATTTAGCCAGATGTTGGGCATGGCAAATGAATCCTGGGTGAGACAAAATAATATTAGAACAATCCATGTGAATATTCCTGTAACCCAAAAAAAACGGGTTTCTATGCCTGGCGCGTTGCTGAAGGTCAGTATCTTACCGAGCACGAAAAGCAGGAACCCCAAGAACGCCCCCAAACCCAGGATTCCGGTTTCCGCGATTATCCGTACGAAAAGGTTCTTGGTGTTCGGGTAAATTGAATTAGTAGGAGACAGGAGTGTTGAGATTTCCGGGATGAATGTTTTTGACCAATCGGGTAGGTTCGAGTACAAATAGAAACCCGATGCTCCCAAGCCAACCCCCGTCCAGGGGTGTTGACTGAAGGTCTCCATCCCTGACCAGGAATAAGCCAGGCGCGGACCAGCGTAAATATCAATGACATATTCAACCAGATTGCTCTTGCGTGACTGCCATATTCTTGAAAAATATGTATTATTTCCAAGCGCCTGCAGGCTAAGACCTAATAGAACGATCAATCCTAAAATAATCCCTAAACGAATGGCAAATGCAGGCAGTTTTTTGGGTTTTTGATCTTGATCTGGAATGAGAGGTCGTTTCCACCAATCCCAGACCTGGATAAATTTCTGACGCCCAAAAAAAAGGGCTGTAAGGAAGCAGGCAATCAGCACCATTAACAGTCCGCTGCGGGAATATGTCAAGACCAAGAGAAAAACTGACATGGCAATCAAAACAAATTCCAACCAACGCCATCGTGTCAGGCTGAATCCGGTCAAAATGGAAGCGAATAACCAGGGTAAATATATTACGGCGATCTGACCTGCCAGCCAGGAAGGTTCAAAGGCAAAGCCCGGTATGCGCAAATTTTTTAACGAAATTCCAGAGATGGAAAACAGCTTTTGGATGAGATCCAGGGAATTTTCGGTCATGAACCAGCCTGAATAGACAAGCAATTGGACAAAACCCCATAGAAATGAGATGAACAAACCCAGATACAACCATTTCAGACTGGCCAATAACCCAGCCTGGCTGCGAGTAGTCCAGCTGGCATAAAAGAAAAAAGCCAACCCGATCATCACTGTAATTGCAGAGCGTAAGAACCTCCCCCAATATACCTGGCCGCGCAATTCAAGCGGAGCATAAAAAGCACCAGCGAATGCTGTTGCTATGATGATCAGAATAAATACAAACAGCGGGGTAAAAACAGCATGCCAGATCTTGATCTTTTTCTTCCAGATTTGAAGCAAAAGCAGAGGCAGCATCAGAAGCATTGGGTAAATCGAAAGCGGACGCACCTGGGTTTCCTGCCCTACAAATGGCATAAAAGGGAAGCTGGTGACAGGCAGACTAACCAGTGCCAATCCCCACAGGAAATCTATACACTTGTCCAGCCGATCCTTACTGACTAGCATTATTCTCCTTGCGGGAGCCCACGAACAAGAGCACCAGCAGGGTTATGACCCAGGCAATCATGGCTCCACCCAGGATGGCGATCAATGAATTAAACGTGCGCTTGACAGGGATCTGTTGTGACTGGCTCAGATTAAGCTGCAGGTAGGGGCTGATGCCCAGGGATTCCTGTTCCAAAGTCCTTATCCGGTCAACCAGACCAGATTCTGAAGGCAATTGGAGCAAGGTGGTTTGGGCAACCAGTAATTGGTTGGCAATATCCACTCCATGCAAAGAACGCTCATAGAATGCATGAGCCCAGGCAGATGCCAACCGTGCAGCCTTTCTGGCATCCGGATCATCCACCCAGAAGTGCCATGCACCGTCACTGGGTTGACTAAGTTGCAGCCGACCTGCACGCAAGCTCGAGATGGTTGTGCCCGGGTTCTGATCCACGACCATTTGCAGGGTGGCATCGTCCCAGGCAACCTGCATTATTTTTTGGGTCTCGCGCGAAAGATAGGTCATCAGGTCGCGCTCGGTGTTTGCATCCGGCCAGGCTTGTTCGAGATTGTGATCAACTGTTACTGTCGCCTGAGCACGGTACATGGGTGGAAAAATATAAAAAACAACACTTCCTAGCAAAGCACCTAAGAGGGTTGCCAATAACCAGACTCGCCAAGCTTGCAACACCTGGACCAAATCCTCATTGGATGGAGACCTTAGCAGCCATGCTTTCATTGGTCAGGATCCTTTTCTTAATTTTATTTGCAAACGTTGTCTCCAAACCGGGGCAATTATTTTGCGAAGCAGGTACTTGGCGGGTAGAATGGAAAACCAATTGCCTCCATCACGGTAATGAACGCGCAGCATTTCAGGCCAGCAGCGTGAATCTGCAACCACGGTTTTTCCCTGTGTGTGCAGACGAAAATTAGCCCATAATTGGCGGGTGTAAAGAAGCCGGGAAACTGAGGCAATGCGCACCCAGAGATCATAATCCATGGCAAAGAAGAAAGATGGGTCCAGCGGACCGACCTTCTTCCAGATTTCCGCCCGGAAGAAGGCAGCCTGTTGTGGAATGTGGACATATCCCCTGCGCAGGCGTTTGTAATCTGTTTGGGCGGCCGGGAAGGCACCAATTATTTTTCCGTTTTCGTCAATAAAATTTGTATCTCCATAAACCAGGCCGGCATCCGGGTTGGCCTGCAATAGCGCCAGGGCTGCAGAAACAGCACCAGGAGCGTACGTATCATCTGAATTCAACCAGGCTAGAACATCTCCTTGTGCCCTGGAAAAACCTTTATTGATGGCATCGGTCTGCCCCTGGTCTTTTTCGGAAACCCACCAGGCCAGGCGATGGGCATACTTTTGGATGATCTCCTGGCTGCCATCCGAGGAGCCACCATCTACGATGATATATTCCAGGTGCGGATGATCCTGATCAAGGACTGATCGGATGGTGTCTTCAAGATAACGGGCTTGATTAAAGGAAGGAGTTATGATCGATACAAGCATGAATTAGTCCGGATGTCGTTTAAAGATGATTCTACCCCATTTTCTGTGACAAGATACTTGACCGGGACATCATATTCCTGATGTGGCAGGTCTGGTAGCAGGAGAGCCTGATAGGTGACTCCCAAGCTGATAAGGGGATGCTGCCCGGATAGAAATCGATCATAAAATCCACCACCGTATCCCAATCTCCAACCATGCAGATCAAAAGCCAGACCAGGCGTCAGCACCAGCTCAACCTGATCGGCAGGGATAACCGGCAAAGCGGGATCAGGTTCAAGCATGCCAAAGCGATGCCGGAGCAATCGCCCTGGAATGAAAGGGTGAAAGAGCATGCGGCTATGCGGCTGGATGCGAGGTAGCAGCCAGTTTTTTTGCGGGTGGTTCTCCATCAGCGAAAGCAGATCAACTTCATCACGCATGGGTAGATAGGATAGAATAATCACAGCATTCTGGAAAACTTCCCAGGTTTCAATTTGGTGACAGATCATCAGGCTGGCTTTAAGATGGTAGTCTTTCCCCAGGGAGGCGCGTTTTTCCCGGCAGCTTTGCCTTAATTGTTTTTTTATATCTGTAATATTTTCAGGCATGCATTATCCTTGATTCAGGAATAATCTCAGGGCAGCCCATCTGCGTAAAGTGGCAGGCTGATCGGACGCCAGATTTCCACGCCTCCAAAACCTGTCAAACCCAGCTCCCGATTGGCAGGGTTCGTCCAGTCGTAAAGGATGCCAATCCCGGGATTGTCAGGGTCATACAACAGGTATTCTAGGACTACAAACCCAGACTCGGTAAAATTATTGGTGACCGAGTAAGCCCGTCCGTCGGAATCCACCCGGGTTACAACCAGTACATGAGAATAATCCCCTTGAAATCCGGAGTAGATATAAACCAGGTCGCCTGCCCTGAGAGGAAATTGACTGTAATCGATCTGATCAATGGGCTGGTCGCTATGCAGCCATTCAAATTGACCGGCAGGGAAGGTGTTCTGCAATAATAACCCGTCTTCCTCCGGTTTGAGCAGCCAAAAATCATGCAAGTCGGTGGCCTGGCTGAGAATGCCCGCATCCTTCAATATGGAAATTGCCAGGGGACCGCACATATTGGATGGATAACCACCAAAGGGGGCAGGGGCATACCCCAGGTTGGCTGCCACCTGCCAGGTTTCGGTTTCTGTTTGGGCAAGGTAGTTGAGTGAAACTTCATGGAGACGCTGGAGTTGTGCAGCCACCAGATCCGGAGTGGGTTGAAGCGTGGGGGTTATAGACGAATTTGGGCTGGCTATAAAAGGAATGATGGATGGAATTACGCTGGCAGTGGCTGAGGCCAGATCTCCCAGAGATCCATCGTCAGGATTTGCAGAAAAACAGCCTGTCAGACCCATGAGACCAATCAGTACAGTCAGATAACCGAATAAAGAAATTCGTTTCATCGCCGGGTTTCTTGGGTGCAGAAATCTCTACCCCAGGCGTGCTTTAAATTCCATTATGGCCGGGATGGGTGTGGGATCCTCCCCATAGGCAATAGCAAGGTAAAATGCCAGGTAATCGCCAAAGTGGAGAGCACTCCACTGATGAGCCAATGGATTATCCCCCGGGGCGGTGTAATCATTGGTGTTCAAGCCTTCGAGCATAAAGGTTTTTTGAGTCAATTTGGAGCGGAGTCTATTACGGGGATGATCCGACTGGGCTCGCAAGAAAACGGTGGCAATGCGGCTGAGGGTGTCTTCCGGATTGGTGAGACCAGCCAGTGTATTGTGGTCGGCTTCCGGTAAGGCTTCAAAACCTGCGCCAGCTTTAGCCAGCTCGTTGATCTGACCTTTCCAGCGTCGGGCAACTGGCGCAAGAACGCCCGACCCCAGGATATTCACCCAGCGTCCCTGTAACTGTCCCGCCAGGCGTTTGGCAGGATTAAGACTGGCAGCGATGGATGGATGCAGATTTTTTTGCTGAGTGGTCATTTCTGCAAGGGCTGAGGTAAGGTCAGCAGTCGGGTCGGGCGTCAACCCCAGGCGGGCAAAGACCGACAACAACAAGCCAAATGAAAAACCAACAGCAGAGCGCGGCTGCCCTTTATGGTCAAAAAGCCAGAGTGGGGCTCCGATCTGACCAGCCCTGGCAGCCAATTTTCCACCAGTGGTGATCAGCATCAGTTTGCAGTTGTTATTCATACCAGTTTCATACGAATCCAGAGTCTCTTCGGTGTTTCCAGAATGAGAGGAGGCTATCAACAGTGTTTCCGGTCCATTAGCCCAGGCTGGCAAGCCATAATCCCGGTGGACAAAGACCGGTACCTTGCAGGCGGTCAGCAGGTAAGCTGACAATAGATCGGCTGCGATGGCTGAGCCACCCATCCCTGCGATCACCACACGCTGAATGCCCTGCCAGGCTGGCAAGGGAGAATGGCTGGCAAGTTCCCAGGCGAAACCCAGTTGATGTGGCAGGCTATCGATCTCAGCCAGCATATTCTGGGAGTCAAGTTTTTTTAAGATATCGGGGTCATCAAGCATCATGCTTATGATTATATTCCTAATTAACCAACAGGGCGGGAATTACTCCCGCCAGCGAAGTCTATTATCCACAAGAGATCAATCCCGCTTTATTATTATTCCTGGGGGCGCTTGAAAATGTAACTGCGATAAATCGCATGCGAAGGAGCTTCGGTGACCACCAATTCCCAACCTTCCTGACCAAGTTTGGTGATCAAGGTATTAACAGGCATTGTGGCTTTGGCTGTTGCCGGGAACCAACCTTCTTCTCTCGGGTTTCTCAGGTATACAACCCATCCATAAAGAAGTTTCGTGTCATCAAAGATCAACCTGGCATATTCCCATTTTTACATGTGGGTGCCTTCCTACAACAACATCCAGTATGTTGCGATTATAGAGCAAAAAGCCTCTTCAAGCAACTGTATGTTGAACCCCGGGCAGGATCATTAATATATATGAGCTGCCACCCGCTTAAATTATTAATTTATTTTTGGGGACTCGCCATCACCAACAGGCAAAATGAGGGGTACCTGCAGGAATGGGTGTGGAACGACCTTAACCGGCAGGTGGTAGGCTTGCGAGATCAACTTCGGGGTAAGTACTTGTGTGGGGCTTCCAATGGCTTCCAGGCGACCTTGCACCAACAAGGCAACAGTATCGGCGTAGTGAGCTGCCAGGTTCAGATCATGCAATGCGATCAGAACTGCCAGATTATCTTCATGAGCCAGTTGACAAACGATTTGCATGAGAGCCACCTGATATTGCATATCCAGGTGGGCTGTGGGCTCGTCCAGAAGCAATATGGGAGTGGATTGAGCCAGGGCACGTGCCAGCAGGATACGCTGCTGCTCTCCCCCGGAAAGCTCGCCTACGCGCCGATCGGCAAAATCAAGCGCATCGACACGCTCCAAAGCACGTCGTACAATGGCATCATCCTTTGCAGATGTCTGGCCGAGGAAATTCAGGTATGGGGTGCGTCCCATCAGAACGGTCTCCCAAACTGTAAAAGCTGGCGGCAGGGATACTGCCTGGGGTACCACTGCCATATATTGGGCACGCAGCATGGGAGGAAGAGATGTAAATTCATCTCCGTTGGTGCGGATCTTTCCGCTTTGTATGGGAAGAATGCCGCTGGCAGCCCGGATCAACGTGGATTTGCCAGATCCATTCGGACCGATCAACGCAACGACCTTGCCGCGCGGAACTTCCAGCGAAATATCATCCAAAGCGAGCCTGTCACCGTAGGAAACTGTCAAACCTTCAAGTTTTAATGCTTTTAAATCCATAAAACCTACCAATAGCCCTGGGTTTTGGTCCTGCGCAGTACCCACAAAAAAAATGGTGCCCCTGCCAGGGCAGTGACGATCCCAACCGGCAATTCCTGGGGGCTGAGAACGATGCGCGCCAGGATGTCAGCCAGAATGAGAAAGCTGCCGCCTGCCAGCATGCTGAGAGGGAGCAACCGGCGGTAATCCGCCCCCCACCATAAGCGCATAACATGCGGAACAATCAGACCGATGAAGCCGATGATCCCTGAAAAAGAGACTGCAGCCGCGGTCGCCAGGGACGCAGCCACCAGCAACAGGGTCTTGGTGCGTGTTACCGGCAGACCCAGCTGCTGCGCCTGATCATCCCCAAATTGCAGGAGATTGAGGGCGTGCCCATTAAAGAGCAGGAAACCCAAACCGATCACCAGGTAGGGCAGCACTGCCAATACGGTCAGCCAACTGCTCTGATTACTGCCACCCATCAGCCAGTTCAATGCCCGACGAACCTCACCCTCCGAACTTATGATCAGATAGGAGGTAATGGCTGTTGCAAAGGCACTGAAAGCAACTCCCGCCAGGATCAGGTTGGTGGTTGGAACAGATTTTCCAACTCGCGCCAATGAGTAAACCAACAGGACGGTCAGCATGGCAAACAGAAAAGCGCTCATGGGTACTGCCATCAACCCCCAAAAGGTATAGGGCCAGTTGATACTCATAGCCAGAACTGCCCCCAAACCACCTCCCGAAGCCACTCCGATCAAGTAGGGGTCAGCCAGCGGGTTACGAAAGAGACCCTGGTAAGCTGTTCCACTGCCGCCCAGCGCTGCACCGGTCAACAGCACCAGGATTGTGCGCGGCAGACGGATATCGGTGATGATGAAAGCAAATGTTTTCAGCTCTTCCTGCAGGGGAGTGTGGGTCAACCAACTGCGTAAAATCTGCCCCAGGCTTTCGGGCGCGATCAAGACCGAGCCGATGGCCAGGCTCAGAACCAGGACAAGAACGAGCAGGAGCAGGTTGGTAAGGTAGGGCAGGTAACGTCGTGACATTAATTCACTACTTTCCAAATGATATCAATCTGATACGGAGATGTCTGGCGGCGCACAGAATGGTAAAAATAAGAATGTACCGAAGGTTTTTTTATCCATTTTAACCACCGAAAGGGACTTCGGTACATTGAACAAGCGAAGATCCTTATTTAAATGCTTCCGGGTGGATCAATCGAGCCAGGGCTTCCAGCCCATCCACCAGGCGTGGTCCTGGACGGGAGACCAGGTTGTCATCAAAGGCAAAGATATGCTGATCCTTGACCGCTGAGAGCGCGCTCCAGCCCGGTCGGGCAGCCACGGTTTCGGAGGTTTCACCATAAGCGGAATCGCCCAGGATGAAGATGGCTGGATCTGCCAGTACCAACTGTTCCAGGCTGATCTGAGCCCAGGCGCTATCCATACTGGCACCAAAGTTCGTACCACCGGCACGGGTGATCAACAAATCCACAAAGGTGCCGGGACCAGCCGTGAATGGCGTGGAATCCAACTCATAATACACCACCGGTTTCTCAGTAATGCCAACCAGTGCGGCATCAACTGCTTTAGCCCTGTCATCCAGGCTGGAGATCAGATCCTGTGCATCCTCCTCATGACCTGTCATACTGCCAAGAGTCTGGATATTGGTGTAAAGCTCTTCCAATGTGTTCGGATTGGACAGAAAGTAAACCGTCATGCCCAATGCTTCCAGGCTGGCGACCAGTTCGGGTGGGTTGATACCGCCCGCCAACACCAGGTCGGGGTTGAGACTGACGATGGCCTCAGTGTTGTATTCCCCCCATGAGCCACCGACGTCGGCTGCATCCAGCGCTTCAACCGGAAAGTCGGAGAACATATCCCGTCCCGCCACCTGGGCACCTGCTCCAACTGCGAACAGGATCTCGGTGGTGGCTGGGGTTAATGAAACAATTCTTTGCGCAGGGCTGACAAGTTCAACCGTCCGTCCCAGTCCGTCTGTCAGGCTGATCGGGTCAGGCGCCTGGGAGGTGGCGGGAGCACACGCTGCCAGTAATAGGGTCAAACCGATCCATGCGATCATTATTTTTTGTAACATTTTCATCTCCATATTTTTTTATAATTTCCGGTAAATCGAGCAATCTAACCGGTCTCCTGAGAGAAAACCAAAAAAGTCTGAATCAAAATCCCCTGTTCTTTGAACAGGGGAGGGGGAGTGGCTTAATATGGGGCCGTTCCCACCTCCTTTCCACGAGAGAATGGCAAACCTGGCAAGGCGGGCGTCCTGACTTGCTCTTGCGAGCTTACAGTTGCGGGACAGTATCGGACTTTACCGATTTCGCCTTTGAGCCTTCCCATCCGGGGGAAGAGGCACCTTGCACAGCTATTTAATTGTGATTTCAGTATATGGCAATTGGCTGGTTTCGTCAATGGAAAGGTACTAATGAGAGTCGGGAATTGCTCTTCCTGATGCTTCTCAAAACCAAATAAATACGCTATAGTCAGTAAGAAAGGAGATCCTGCCATGACAACTTCCAACCAACCACCCCAACCCCGCCCTTCCCTGGGTGCACGCTTGAAATACAGCTTTGACAACTTCATGTCACGCGGCACGCTGGCGCTGATCAGCGGGCTGGGACTACTCTCCCTGGTCATCATCTTTCTAGCCGGGGCGATCATCAGCCTGGGTGGATTACTGACGGCACCATCCGGAAGCACACAGGGAATGACCTTCGGTGAAGCTGTATGGGCCAGCCTGATGCGCACGCTCGACTCCGGAACCATGGGCGGGGACGAAGGCTGGGGTTTTCGCGTCACCATGCTGGCAGTCACTGTTGGCGGCATCCTGATCGTCAGTGCCCTGATCGGTGTCCTGACTTCCGGGTTGGAAAGCAAAATAGATGAACTCCGCAAAGGACGCTCGCGGGTGCTTGAAAGCGGTCACACCCTCATCCTGGGCTGGTCCCCGCAGGTCTTCACCATCCTGTCCGAGCTGATCGAAGCCAACCTGAATCAGCCCAAAGCGCGCATCGTCATCCTGGCTGACCGGGATAAGATTGAAATGGAAGATGAGATCCAAGCCCGCATCACCCTGCGCGGTAAAACACGTATCATTTGTCGTTCCGGCTTGCCCATTGATCTGAATGATATTGAGATCGGCAGCCCGAATAGCGCCCGCGCCATCATCATCCTGCCGCCCGAGGGAGACGATCCCGATTCCTACGTCATCAAAGTCCTCCTGGCCATCACCAACCATCCCAATCGACGCCCCGAACCGTACCATATCGTCACCCAGGTCCACAATCCAGACAACCTGGTGGTATTGCGTCTGCTCAGCCAACACGACAGGATCCAACCCGTGCTGGTGGGTGACCTGATCTCGCGGCTGACAGCCCAGACCTCACGCCAGTCCGGTCTTTCGGTGGTCTACACCGAATTACTCGACTTCAGCGGGGACGAGATCTACTTTCAGGAGCCGGACTCTTTGTATGGAAAAACCTATGCGCATGCCTTGCTGGCTTATGAAGACTCAACTGTGATGGGAATTGTGCAAGCCGACGGAACCACCTTGTTGAACCCGCCCATGAATACCCTGCTCCAACCTGGAGATCAGGTCTTTGCGCTCTCAGCAGACGATGATACGCTATTCACCTCGGATCTGAGTGTCTCCCCGATCGACGAAACCATACTGCAACCAATGAGTGCTTCGGCTACCCCAAAGATCGAACGCACCCTCATCCTGGGCTGGAACAAGTGTGCAGCCATCATCCTGCGCGAGCTTGATAATTATGTACCGAAGGGATCCCTCATTGACCTGGTCACATCCCTGGATGTCAAGTCGGAGTTCAAATCCTGCTGCCAGGATTTCAAGAATCAGAAAGTCAACCTGCGCCAGGCTGACCCGACTCAGCGGCGCGTCCTGGACGGTCTGAAAGTAGCCGATTACGACCACGTCATCGTGTTAAGCGAAGCAGGTTTCGATGTGCAAAGCGCTGATTCCCGCACCCTGGTGACTCTTCTGCACTTGCGCGACCTCTCCGAACGCGACGACACGCCCTTCTCGATCGTCAGCGAGATGCTCGACCTGCGTAACCGCCAATTGGCTGAAGTCGCTCATGTCGATGATTTCATCATCAGCGAGCACCTGATCAGCCTGATGATGAGCCAACTGGCAGAGAACCCGAATCTGCATGCCATATTCACGGATATCTTCGACCCGGAAGGCTCCGAGATCTACCTCAAACCGGTGAGTGACTATGTCCGTTGCGGTGTACCTGTCAATTTCTACACCCTGGTGGCAGCTGCCAGCCGGCGCGGCGAAACAGCCTTCGGCTACCGCCTGGAACATCAGTCCGATGACCCGGCTGCATCCTATGGTGTCCACACCAACCCGAAGAAATCTAAACGGGTTACCTTCAACCCGGAAGATAAGCTCATTGTCCTGGCTGAGAGTTGAGATAAATTAAAACAGGAATTTCAAAAAAAGGGGGGGAGCGGGGTGTTTTTGGAATGCCAGGCAGGTGGAAGAATTGTTCAACCGCTGGCTGCTGCCGGGAAGTGGATGTAAAAGCAGCGCTATTAGTTTTGCGCAGCCTCCTTCCAGCGCTGGTAAAAGATGTTCAGCAGCGGCAGGAATTCTTCCGTCGCTTTTCTGCTGCCGGCTTGATTGGGATGATCGTCTCCCCCGTTGGAAGGGTAATTTAAAGTGTCGTGACCCGCTACAATTGTATGCTCCACCCTGCCGCTGGTATTGTTGACCCTATGGTGGGCAGCGCGGTGGGTCAGGACATTATAGAAGTCGAAGACAGCCACGTTACTGTAAGGATAGTCGTTCTCTTCCAGCCAGTTGTTCATCAGCCAGTTATTGAAGGCGCGGGCGTTGGCTGCGTAGGTGGGGTCCGTGAGCGGCGGGGCGGTGATTACCACGAACAGTTTTTCAGGGTGTGCCTGGAAGGTATCCAGGATCTGGTTGTAGACCCACTTGGCATGCCCGACTGTCAGCCAGCCTTCGGGGTCGGGCGGATCATGCGGGTTGCCTTCCACGTTGGAATTGGGAAAGCAGGACTTGAAGAGTATGATCTCATTCTCGCCCCCGGGGTCTGAGGATAGGCGACTGTATTCCGAGTTCTGTCCGTATTCGTGGAATAGCGCATTCATGTACGTGCTGGTGTTCGCCGAGCTGAACCATTCGATCCAGTCAGGGATGTCGGTACGGTCGCCGATCGAATCGGGTCCCCAGCCATAGTTCGTATCGCTGACAAAGTAATTGTTTTCCATCAAAGCCAGTCCCAATTGACCGTAATCATCCCTCAGCCAATTCTCCCCTGTGGAGTGGTGGATGAAGATCAGCTTGACAGCTTGGGTCGAATGGGAAGGATCAAGGTTCGTTGCAAACTCCGTGGATACGGAATTGACCGGGGGCTGACCAACACAGGACGTCCCCAACAGCGCAATCATTAATGCAATCCTAAATGGATATGATCGACTCTTGTTGGATCGCATCGTGCCTCCTTAATACCAAAAGATAGCTTGCACAAAGGTAGTTGGGCTGTGGCAGGATTGCTTCCCCCACCATAAGGGCGCACCTGTCCAAAAGGGGAAATTTTGACAAATTAATCATACAACGGTTTTAGAAAAAATACACCTAGAGAGTGTTGGAAAAGACCTTCTGTAGTGTCATTCCCTTGCAGGGACGATGTACGATGGGTGGATGTTCTTCCTTCCAGACACTTGCGCCTGCATGCACACCTGCCCTCCTCCGCTAAATGCATGCGGAGCAAACTGCCGAAGGACGCCGGGACGGTGTGGCGGGTGGTGCCAGGGAGTGCAGGTGAGGATCTCATTATTTGAGTAATGG
>CAYJKQ010000015.1:0-60081 GCA_964370815.1 uncultured Anaerolineaceae bacterium
ACCAGGGCTCCGATGATGAACGCACCGATCCCGGCTACTGTTAGCGCACCGTGCGTAGGCGCTTTTATATCCACGATAAATAACACAAATGCGATCACAAGAAACAACAGTCCAAACCAGTTAACCGAGAGGATACCCATGCCATACCCGGCAAATGCCAGGCACACGGCTCCAATAAATCCAGCCACCCAGCCACCCGGGCTTGAAATTTCGATGAAGATCGCCTGAACACCGATGCTTAACAGGATAAAGACCACATTGGGGTTTGTCAACATCTGCAGAATGGATTCAATGAGAGTTAAAGGGATGGTTTCCACAACAGCCCCGGCGGTGATAAGGTTGCGCTCACCTTCGATGGTCTCTACACTGAAGCCATCCAGTTTTAAAAGCAGATCTTCCACGTCATTAGCAACAAAATCCACCAGCCCGGCTTGCAATGCTTCGCTGTTAGATACAGCCCGAGCTTTTTCGATGGTATCTTCAGCCAGTTGCACTGCTTCCTCACCGCGCCGTTCTGTCAGGGTACGCACGGTGGCTTTGAGGGCTTCCATCTCTTTGGCTTTGAGCGTATCTCCCAAATCTTCACCCTGGCTTCCGATCGGGCTGGCTGCACCGATGATGGTTTCGGGTGCCATGGCAGATGCATGCCCCGCCAGTGTGATCATTGTACCGGCTGAACCAGCCATAGCCCCGCGCGGCGCAACAAATACCACGATCGGCACCGGGCTGGCGCGCATATCCAGCAACAACTTGTTCATCGCATCCATGCCACCACCAGGAGTATTCAACTGCAGGACGAGCAGCTCCGCACCTTGCTGTTCCGCAAGTTTTAAGGAGCGTGCCAGGTATTCCTGGGTGGCAGGAGTAATAACTCCATCGATATTCATCACCAATACCAGCGGAGCTCCACTTTCTGCCTGGGCAGGTTGAAAAGCGATCAGAAGGATGATAACTGCGATCAGGAAATAAGGTATTTTTTTCATGGTTTGCTCCACAAATATTATAACCTTGATGCGGGCAATAATTCGGAAATTCCGAGTGGAGTCATGCAGCAGGTCCTGGTGGCAGGTTGAGCTTTCAAGTTTTAGATGTATTAATAAGATCAGTTATCTGAAAGCGAGGTTGTCCTGGTCGGGTTTTTTCCTGCAATTCGATCTTCAGATCAATTCATGGCGTTGCTTGACCGTATGCGCACCTCACGGTAAAATCAGGGATACTTTGCGGGTATAGCTCAGGGGCAGAGCACCTGCCTTCCAAGCAGGCTACACGGGTTCGAATCCCGTTACCCGCTCTTTAACTTTTTTCTAAGGTATTACCTTATCACTGAACTCCACCCATTGATCAAGAAATAAAAGATAAACCCTGAGTGGTTTCATGGACAGACACCTGTATTCAAAAAGTGTCTGTCTTATATTAAATCTCCTATCATAATCATAGAAGTAACCATTTTCATTAATTACCAGTCTCCCCGCTTCAAATGGTGGATTGTTAGTTTGATGTAAAACTCATCTTTGAGTTGACAGATTAAATTTTCCTTTGGCGTATACAGTCAGGGTCCGAATGCCAGACCAGCGCCAGCCAGTGCGCCGATGAGAAAACCAGCCAGGATTTCCGTTACCAATCCCGCCGAAGCGTGGGAACCAGAGGCAATGCCGAAAGCCAGTGCCAGGGGCAGTGCCTCAGCAGCCACCGTTTAACCGGCCAGGGCATCCTTTTGTTTCAAAACTGAGACTTTTCTACTACCACTTGTCGGATACGTTCAGCCAAAACGATAGCCAAATCCACGCTCGTTGTGGATGTATTGCGGGTTTTCGGGATCGCGTTCCACTTTGCGGCGCAGGTGCCAGATGTAGCGGCGCACGAAACCGATTTCTTCCTTGTATTGCGACCCCCAGACTTCCTTGACCAATTCTTCGGGTGATAAAACTTCACCCTGTCGGCGCATGAGAGCAACCAAAAGTTTGAATTCGGTTGGGGTCAGGACCAGAATATCACCATTGCGGGTGACGCGTCGGGTTGCAAGATCTACCACCAGATCGCCCCAAGCCATTTGTTCGAAACCTGTTGCAGGTGTTCCGCCTGTCCGCGACAGTACCGCCCGTACTCGCGCCCCCAATTGGGCGAAGGAAAACGGTTTGCTGACGTAGTCATCCGCACCCAAAGAAAAGCCGCGTAACACCTCGATCTCTTCGCTGCGTGCCGTCAACATAATGATCGGCGTCTGGCTGAGTTCCCGAATTTGTTTGAGCGTTTCCCAGCCGTCTTTAAGCGGCATGGTTACATCCAAGAGCACCAGGTCGGGTCTATGTTCAAAAAAAGCGCGGATGCCTTTTTTCCCGTCTGCAGCAGAATAGATGGAATACCCTTGGTCTCGCAGGTATTCTCCTAGCAGGCTCGAAAGATTCTGGTCGTCATCAATCAGCAGGATGGATGTCATCGAATCCTTCCTCGCTGGAGGTTGCCACCAGCAAATTAAGATAGAACTCAGCCCCCGGGAATTCTTTCTCTCCCCAGATTGGGCTGTTCACGCCAATTGTACCGTTCTGTGCCTGGATCAGTTTGCGGGCAAAATACAATCCCAGCCCCCAACCAGGTGGGGCGCTCTCGCCGACATGTCCGCGCCCAAACCGTTCAAAAATATAATTCTGAAACTCTTTGCGGACGCCTGATCCATGATCCTTGACCGAAATGCGCACCTGGTCACCCTCCTGGCAAGCACATAAATAAATAGGCGCGCCAGGCGGAGAGTATTTGTCTGCGTTACGCATCAGGTTGCGGATGATTTGTTCCAGGTGAGTTTCATCTGCCAGTACTGGCGGTAGGTCACCTGTAAATTTCCACTCCAGCGGGCGGTTTTGGGGGACTAAGATCACTGCGGCGGCCTGTTCCATCAGCGGACGCAGCGCAACCGGACCCAGGTTGACTTCCAATTTCCCTGCTTCAAAGCGCGAGATGTCCAAAATGGTTTGCACCAGGTTGGTCAGGCGGGCGCTTTCCTTAACCATGGTTTCAAGTGTACGACGTGCTTGCTCAGGCAGCAAATCGGCGTTTTGCATGGCCAGTTCCAGCCCACCGTTCAAAGTAGTTAATGGGGCGCGCAATTCATGGCTGACCAGCGAGACAAATTCTGATTTCATTTGGTCGAGATGTTGCAATTCGCTGTTTGCTTGGGCCAGTTCTACATTGCGTTCTTCAAGCGCGATCGTACGCTCGGTTATTTTGTTTTCAAGTTCGCGATTGAGAACATGAACTTCGGCAATAGCCTTCCTTTCAGCGTTCATCAGTTCGCGCATCCAGGCTATTATAAAACCTACGATCACCGGTCCCATCAGCCCAAAAATGATTAATTCACTTAAAAATGCTAGGTCAAAATACAACTCCCCTTCGAGACCATGTTCAGCAAATTCAAAAACGATGGCAGTTGCCGACAAAAATAACGGTACTACCCATTGCAAAATACCCAGATCAAGAAAATGACTTTTATTTAGCCAATTAAGCAGTTTGGTTTTCATACTTCAAATTATAAGTCGCTTTGTCCGTTTTCAAACAAATGAGGACGCAATTGAGACATTCTGTGACATCCTTTGGACATGATCTAATGGTATTTTTAAGAAGTAATGGTGGCTTATTCCACTTTAAATCTATCTACTCAATAGGAGAATGTCCATGAAAAAGTTTCTTATGATTACTGGCGTTTTGTTCGTCCTGGCGGCAATTTTAGCAGCCTGCGGTGGACAACCTGCCCCAACGATCGAGCCCACGGTTGTCGTTCAGGCGACAAAGACCCCGGAAGTTATCCAGCCGACCGACACCCCCGCTCTCCCCGAGTTGAGCGGTGACCCCATTCTCGGCGGTCTGCTCTATGACCACTGGATTAAAGTCCTGGACGTGGACACCCCCGCAGGTGATCAACCCTTGTGGGCTTCACAGACCAGCAACACCCGTACTGGCAGCGACACCTGGCGCTGTAAGGAATGCCACGGCTGGGATTACCTCGGTGTGGACGGCCGTTACGCTTCTGGTTCACATCAGACCGGATTCGCAGGCATCTTTTCCTCCAAAGACAAAACAGCAGAAGAACTGACCTCCGCTCTCAAGGGTGAAATTCACGACTACTCCGCCTATCTGGATGATGGTCAGATCGCTGCCCTGGTGGCCTTCATGCAACAGGTGCAAGATACCTCTCCTTATATAAATAGTGACAAAACCATCAATGGTGATGAAGCCAAAGGTATGACGCTCTACAACAGCACTTGCGCTTCCTGCCACGGCGAAGATGGCGCGTTGATCGATTTCGATGATGGCGAAGGCAAGGAATTTGTCGGTACTCTGGCGCTCGACAACCCGTGGGAAATCATCCACAAAGTTGCTTATGGTCAGCCTAGCGCCGAAGCCATGCCCGCTGGTATCGACCTCGGATGGAGCTGGCAGGATATTGCAGATGTTCTGAAATATCTGCAGACCCTCCCAGCTGAATAACCTTTGTTTGACGCAGGAGGCTGGGTAAACCCGGTCTCCTGCTTTAATTGAGCAATTATTTTTCTTTTTTGTTTTCTGTTTTGTAATCCTACTTCTCCCTACGAGTTGCAACAAAAACTGACTCTTTGACTGGCAGCATTCACAATCCCAGGCATTTTTGCCTTGGGAATTGCGTTTTTTGTAGCCTAACCCACTCACGCACCGGACGTAAAAGGTGCGACCGGTTGATGATCGCGGACTGACAGGTTGTTTCAGAATAGACGCAAGCAGCCTGACAACAGCTCCAGTGGACAGGCCTGCGCCTTGAAGGTATGAGTAGCGTTTTGCCAGAAGTTGCGCGATAATGATTACAGCATCTTGCCTGCTCCGCCCTGCCGCTGAGCCAAACCGTAAGGCGCGCACATTGCACAACTGAATATTCAGATATATAAGGAGAATAATCCATGCCCAAGATACAATCCAACAACATCAACTTGTATTATGAAGTAAATGGCAAAGGTCAACCCCTGTTGTTCATCCATGGTCTGGGTTCGAGCACGCAAGATTGGGAATTGCAGGTGAGCGAATTTTCCAAGACCTATCAGGTAATAACCTTTGATCTGCGCGGTCATGGACGATCCGACAAACCCGCTGGACCATACAGTCTAGCCATGTTTGCTGCTGACACTGCCGGGTTACTCAAGTCATTGGATGTCAAATCGGCTCATGTGGTGGGTTTATCATTGGGCGGCGGAATAGCCTTTCAGCTTGCTATTGATTTTCCCGCACTAGTAAAAACGATGGTGATTGTGAACAGTGCTCCTGAAATGGTCGTGCGTACTTTCAAAGACAGAGTGAGAGTTTGGCAACGATTCGCAATTGTACGTCTCTTGGGCATGCGGAAGATGGGTGAAGTTTTGAGTAAACGTTTATTTCCGAAAAATGAACATGAGACTTTACGGGAGTTATTCGTTGAGAGTTGGGCTAAGAATGACTCGCGGGCTTATCAGGCTGCGATGCGCGCTATGGTCGGCTGGAGCGTGACAGACAAGTTGGGCTCTATTAAATGCCCAGCGCTCATCATTACAGCGGATCAGGATTACACGTCTGTAGCACTCAAGGAAGAATACACAAAGTTGCTGCCCAATGCACAACTTGTCGTCATCCCCGATGCACATCACGCCACGCCAGTTGAACAACCAGATTTATTCAACACAGTATTGATGGATTTCATCGTTAAACACAGTTAAGAACCACCCAGTCAGAGCTCGAGTAGAGTTATAATATGCAGGAGGTTCATTTTTATGCATCATACTCGCGAGGAAGTGATCAAGCGCACTATTCGGGAGTTCGAAAGCCTGGATCGATTGGTTAACAACCTTACCGATCAGGATTGGAATAGATTGTTAACCAGACCCGAAACCAAAGACCCTTGGACAGTGAAAGATGTACTGGCACATATTACCCATTGGAAAGCTGACGAGGTCAGAAAGATCAAGAAACAACCCATACCGGTAGAGGAGAAAGGGCTTAATTGGACGGATGGGAACCACCTCATCTACGAGCGTTGGCGAGGTCGCTCCCCACAGGAGATTTTAGCTTGGCATAGGAAAGTTCAGGAGGATGTAATTTCTGCGCTTCAAGATGCACCTGAAACATTGTTCAGTGGCAAGGAGCGCCGACCGGATTGGCCCTTTGATCTTGATGGTCACTCCAGCTACCATCGCAAAAAGGATATCGAACATGCACTGAAAAAGTAAACCAAGTGAGTACCACCCAACAGCGTGAAGCTGACATTGCATAAATGAAATTCATCTACTTTCCAATGGAGGGACCTATGAAAAGAATTTTTTCCCGTATCACTTTTTACCTGGTTGCAGTCTGCACATTATTCCTGCTTTCGAGTTGCAAAGCCAATATGATCACGAGTATTGACCCTGATGGTTCAGGTTTGTACGCTCAGGAGATCGGTTTTACGGTTGAGGAAATGAATTCATTGAACTCGATGGGTTCTGAGACAGGTATCTGTGATAGCACTCAGAGCGATATGTCGGATATGCCATCCAACACAGTCATGCATGAGGAAAAACGGGGAGAGGAAACCTGGTGTATCTTTGAATCTCCTTTTGTTTCATTGAATGAATTGAAATCAATATATGGAAATACTGACATCGTTATCAACGATATCAGCCTTGTTGACGATAATTTTAATTATGATATATCGCTGGATTTGACGGGTGGTGATTTTGGATCAGCGCTTGGCATGATTAATATGAAGTGGATCGTGGAAATGCCTGGTAGAGTTTCCTCGCATAATGCAGATGAAGCGGACGGCTCAACATTGACATGGAACTTGACCCCTGGAAACATGATTAACATTCAAGCCGAGAGCACGAACGGAGGATTACCTTCCTTTTCCACCAAATATCTCCTGATCGGTATTGTTTTGTTGTGTCTGTGCATCCTGATGCTGTTATTCATCGCATTGCTTGTTTTCTTTGTTGTCAGGCGAAACAAGAAGGATCAGCCGCTCGTGGTAAAGGATGAAATTGCGAATTAGTACTTTTCGAAAAGAACCAGGAATTGGATTAAAAATTTTATTACCTTGATCCTTGCGATCACTGGGCGTCGTTGGAGAATAAAAAAAATCCTGACAAAGAAGGTGACAACATGAAAAAATCTTTTGGCTCATCCAAGGCGAATCGTTCCATAAGCAAATCTTCCAGTTCCAGCTCCAAAGGGTTTGGTAAATCCAGTAGCAGCATAAAAAAACCCCTATTTCGATCAACGCAAGGAGGCTCGAGCAGCAAAGAGTCTTATAAGAACACATCTGACGGATCTTCCTTCCTGTCCGGAAAGAGACCTGTACGCAGCAACCGGGCAGTTTCCCTGATCACCTTTCTGGTGCTCTTTGTTTGCTGCCTGGCAGTTTTGTGCATCGCTGGGGTGTATCTGGTTACTCAGGGTCTGATCTCCATACCGTTTTCCGGTTAGCATTGTTGCGTGTCAGGGGCTGTCAGACAATGAGATCGTATAACTAAGCGACACTTTCCGAGCCTGCTTGGATGCTGGAAATTACACCCTGCTCTTAAGCATTATCTCATCCCGCCCACACGCCGTTACCGCAAGCCATTAGGCAGTGACCATTTCTATTCACACCCATAAGGAATTATTCCACAATGGACATCCCACGGATATTCAATATCACTGAGAGTGCTCACCGCATCCACAATCCGATCGCACCCGAAAAGCTCGCCACTCTCGGCGCGGCACTGCGTCTGGAATCGAGAGCCCGAGTGCTCGACCTCGGCAGCGGTTCGGGGGAGATGCTGTGCACCTGGGCACGCGATCATGGCATCATCGGCATCGGCATCGACATGAGCCAGTTGTACACTGAGCAAGCGAAACTCCGTGCTGAAGAACTCGGCGTCACCCATCAAGTCAAGTTCATCCATGGCGATGCCGCCGGCTATGTCTCTGACGAGAAGGTCAGTGTGGCAGCCTGTATCGGTGCCAGTTGGATCGCTGGGGGAGTCGTCGGCACTATCGAGCTTCTGGCGAGGAGCCTGCGTGCTGGAGGGATCATCCTCATCGGCGAACCCTATTGGCGGCAGTTACCACCGACGGAAGATGTTGCCAAGGGGTGTCTTGCCAACTCAATCTCCGACTTTCTCATGCTTCCAGAACTTCTCGCCTCTTTCGGTCACCTTGGCTACGATGTTGTTGAAATGGTTCTGGCTGACCAAGATGGCTGGGACAGATACGAGGCGGCCAAATGGCTCACTATGCGCCGATGGCTTGAAGCCAATCCCGAAGTTGAGTTCGCAAAAGAAGTTCGAGCCAAATTGACCTCAGAACCCGAGCGCTACGCCGCTTACACGCGAGAATACCTGGGCTGGGGTGTGTTCGCGCTGATGCCGCGCTGATGCGTTGGCGCATCTGGTGGATCGACAATGGTTGTGCCTCACAACAGCTGGTGGCTCGCCGAGATGTGATTGCGCCTGAATTCATTTCTTATGGTCTAAACGAATCTCATCATGGAACCAGCAAATCTTTATTAAGCAGGTCATGTAGATTTCGCCTTGCGATTTGTTTAGTTATCCGTGCCATCAACAGAAAGTTCTGTCTCAAGCTGGCCTAACAATTCATTCAAGCCGACGCCGCTTCGCGGCGCGGCTTAATCCAGGCGTTGGGTAACCACCAAAAGAATCCGCCTAAATGGCGGATTCTTTTGTGCCCCTCGCGTTCTTTGCACCCTGAAAGGGCAAGTGCCCCTGGTCCGAACCACACAATTCCCTGGAAATATGGGAGAAATAATTTAGATAATAGTCCAGGACCTCTATAGTTTAAATTTCGGAGTCTCTGGTTGGATGTTATTCCCAAATTCTCATATCCTTAATTACAGGTTGTTCATCTCCCCAGTCTTCCTCGGAAACAAACTCGATCCGATCCATTTTTACGCGACAAACGGATTGAACTGCAGTGGTCAATGAATCTGTCAATGCCTGACGGTTTGCAGCTGGTTCAGCCAGGATTGTGCGCAGGGAAATTTCATCACGGTTCCCGGGACGTGTCACCACAGCCTGGAAGGTTGTCACCTCAGGTACTTGACCAATCGCAAAGCGCAACTGGTTGGGATGAATAAACAATCCGCGCACCTTGATGGCATCCCCCACGCGCCCTACCAAAATGATGGCTCGCTCCCCTTGTCTCTGACCATCGGCGGGACCCACATTCATCGCCAAATCCCCGGTGCCCAACCGGATCAAGGGGTAGGTCTCATTAAAAGTGGTAACCACAACCTCGCCAACCTCGCCCGCCCCAGCCGTCTGACCTGATTCCGGATGGGCGATCTGGATAATTGAGGTTTCCAGCAATCGCATGGCTAATCCGCCCTCGATATTGTACGCCAGGAATCCCAATTCTGCAGTGCCGTAGGCATTTGTGACCTTCAAGCCGTATTTGTCAACGAAAGCCTGGCGCATGGGTGTCGGTAGCGGTTCGGCTGAAACCAGTACTTTGTGTAGATCAAATTTTGCATTGAAGTTCAATTGGTTCTCTTCAGCTTTCTGGATCAGGGTCATCAACCATGAGGGAGTACCCACATAACCTGTCACTTTTAGATCAAGCATCATTTTTATTTGCAGGTCAGCATTGCCCACGCCAGCCGGGATCACTGTGATGCCCATTTTCTGCAGAACCTTGTCGATCGCCAGGGCGGTGGGGATGTAATGATATCCGAAAGTATTAATGACAACATCGCCAGGGACAAAACCAGCAATTGTGCATATCTCATGGATGGTGTCCATGACCGGGCTCTCCCCCGCATCAGGCTCGTAGAGTGGGCCGGGGGAGATGAATATATGCTTCAATGTCGCGGCTGGTACAGCCAGAAAACCTCCAAAAGGAGGATCAGCTGCCTGGAGTTCAACCAGCCGGTCTTTACTGGTGACAGGTACCTTTTCCAGGTTGGCAGGAGAGAGAATATCTTCCGGATTTATACCTGCCTGGTCAAAGATGGCTCTGACAGCTGGAGCGTTGGCATAGGCGTGTTGAACGATATGGCGCAGTTTGTCATTTGGAGTTATTGTCATGGATTCTTTTCCTTCAAATCAAATCTTATCTTGCCAGGAGCAACAAGTGAAGCAAAACGAACCTGTTTTGTAAGGCTATTTAATCTAAGCGATCCATCCCATCATCCAAGCCAGCGCTTGCGGCGCTTATAGTGTTTGACATCGCGGTAGGATTTACGCTCACCAACCTGTGTCAAGCCTAGGTAAAATTCCTTGATATCTTCGTTTTCAGCCATCTGGGCGGAGTCCCCATCCAAAACCACGCGCCCGTTTTCCATCACATAGGCATAGTCTGCGATACCCAATGCAACGCGGGCATTCTGCTCGACGAGCAAAATGGCCATGTTTTCCTGTGCACAGATCTTCTTGATCTCTTGAAAGATCTCCTGTACAAGCAGCGGAGCCAGCCCAAGTGAAGGTTCATCCAGCAGCATCAGATAGGGGTGTGACATCAATCCACGCCCGATGACCAGCATCTGTTGTTCTCCCCCGGAGAGAAAGCCGCTGGTGCGTTTCCGTAATATTTTAAGATGTGGGAAGTAATGATAAACCTGTTCCAGGTCAAGGTTGGCTGTTGAACGACCAGCTTTGCGGTCACCGGCGATGCCACCCAGGAGCAAATTTTCTTCCACGGTTAAATGGCGGAATAGCCGCCGTCCCTCCAGGACCTGGATGATGCCCTTCTTGACAATATCTTCGGGTGATTTGTGGTCTATGCGCTGACCATTGAATTCAATATTGCCACGCGTCACCTCCCCTTCCTGCACGCGCAGTAAGCCAGAGATAGCCCTCAGAGTGGTTGTTTTCCCCGCTCCATTGGCTCCCAGCAAGGCAACGATCTTGCCATCCGGTACTTCCATTGAGACCCCTCGCAATACCTGGATGACGTCGCTGTAAATGACCTCGATATTATTTAGGCGTAGCATATTAGATGAAGGATGGGGATTTGCAGACTAAATTAATCGCCTGCAAATCCCCATAATAATGGTTACTGAGCAGGACGCAGGTCAGGAGTTTCAGCCCAATCCTGGATGACATTGAAGGCATCCGGACCACCCTGGATCATGCGGATCTGGGACATATGCGGCGAACGGTTCGTGCCGGAGTAGTCCACTCGTGCCACACCACTCAGTGCATCAAATGGGCTCATGGCGATCAGGGCATCATGCATGGCCTCGCCAGTCAGATTCTCGTAGCCAACCGTATCAATGGCATATTTGATGGATTGTACTGCCATATCCACTCCAGCCACAAGCAGCAGGTAGCCAACGTTATGCTCGCCGGCTGTTCGTTCATTGGCTTCAAAGAGTGCCTGGGCATACTGGACACCAGCGTTATCAACGTCTGTCCACCAGAGGTACGGGAAGGCTGTGATCAAGCCTACACCGAAAGCAGGGTCAGACAGGAATGCGTAAGTAGCCAGGTCCATCGTCCAGTTGGCTCCTGTAACCACAAATTCGTCACGCAGTCCCAGGGCATTGAGACCGTTCAGGAGTACAGCCGGGCCAAAAGCGAGCGTATTGGTCCAGATTACATTGGCACCGGCAGCTTGGGCATTCAGGATGGCTATGGTGGTATCAGCAGCCGGAGAGACATCGTAGGTCTCTTCATGGACGATCTCAATACCCAATTCAGCGATGTATGCACGGCTTTCCGTTGTCAACCCGCCCTGGCCAAAAGCACCGGGCCAGGAGAGATAGGCAAGTTTGATCTCATCGCCAGCAGAAGCTGGTTTATGGGCAGCCCAGTTTTCTGAGAGGTATTTCATTACCAGGCCGATCTGGTCCGGGTAGATCGGGCCAAGACCGAAAGTATAGCCTGAATCCGGGCCATAGAAGGCTGTTGCGCTCAAACCGGCTGCAATATTGACAATTTTATCCTCAGCAAAGCGCGTTGCCAGAGCTTCAGCTTCGCCTGAACCATAGGTGATCATGAACACTGCATTGGGGTCATCACTGGTGAAGCGGTCGTAGGCTGCCACGGCCTCGTCAATTTTTCCAGCATCATCGGCAAATTTGATCTCGATCATAGCGCCGTAAATACCTCCCGCATCGTTAACGGCTTTAACCGCATCCTCAGCCCCGTGGATGAGAGGTGCGGTGATGGCACCATAGGCCCCGGAAAGGTCTCCCAAGTGGTAAAGTGTGATGGTCTCCCCCGTCAAGTCCGGAGGACCTTGCGGTAGCTCTTCGGTAGGTGCTTCCGTAGCTGGTGGTTCTGTAGCTGGTGGCTTGGTAGGCGCCAGGGTAGGTGTTGGTGTTGGTTTTGGCTGGCAAGCTGATAGTAATAGTGAGAAAGCCAGAAGTAGAACCAACAGAAAATAAAGTTTCTTGTGCATGGGTATCTCCTCCTTAAAGCATTTGAATATGATTGATTATCTGGATAAATTTCGAGCAATCGTGATCGGGTTTATCTTGCCGGGTTACCTCCTTTTCGAAAGCCTTATGATCTTTGAGCTAATGTGAAAACGGACGTAATCTCCAACCAGCCTTAAGCATATTCCAACGATGTGCCAGGCCGCGCGGTTCAAAGATCACAAATATCATCAATGTCAAACCAAAGAACAAGGGTCGGAGAGCTTGTACCGCACTAGCTGCAGTGGATGGGAATGTTTGAATCACAAATGGCCCAAATAGTGTAGCTCCTTCAGTGATCAATTCCACGATGATTGCTCCTAGGAAGGGACCCAAGTTAGAACCCAAACCCCCGATAACCAACATGCCCAGGAACATAACTGAGTCTGTCAAGTTATAAGTCTCTGAATTCAGGTATCGAATGTTATGGGCTGCCAGTGAACCAGCAATTCCTGCAAAGACTGCTGCCAGGAAAAATGCCTGCAATTTGTACTTGAAGAGGTTCACACCAAGCAATTCAGCTGCCAGGTCATGATCACGGATTGCCACAAAGGCACGCCCCAATCTTGAACGGGATATGTTATGGGCTACAAAAGTGGTTAATATCAGCAGAGTCAGGGTAAGGAAAAGAAATCGTTTGGGAGTATCGAATACGATACCGAACAGGACAGGAACTTGCACATTCAACCCTTGTGCTCCGTTAAGGACTTTCGGGAAAGCATTCCGTGTAAACCAGGGGATGATAAACTGCGCAGCCAGGGTAGCCATTGTCATGTAGAAACCCTTTACCCTCAAAGAAGGCAAACCAAAGAGTAGACCGACCACCCCGGCTCCCAGGGCTGCTATTGGCAGCGCGGAGAGAAACGACCATCCCTGGTTGTTGACCAATAGGGCTGATATGTAACCACCAGTGGTCATGAATGCTGCCTGTCCCAGGGAGATCTGTCCTGTATATCCGGTCAGCAGGTTCAATCCCTGCACAGCGATGATCGAAATTCCGATGCGGTTGATCAATGCTACTGTGCTTTGACTGGCATACAGGGGTAATGTATACAGAAACAGAATAAAAGCCAGCAGCAATACCCATTGCCAGCGTTGGCGGATGGTTGCCATGTCGTAAGCATAAGTTGTGTCAAATTCACCTGCAGGACGGGGAATGGACATATGATTAGATCCTCTCTATCCGTTTCTGCCCAAATAATCCTTCAGGGCGAATGAGCAAGACGACCAAAAGTACTACGTAGGGCATGATCTCAGCTGTGTTGCGAATTTCAGATAATTTGACTGCTGAAACAAGTCCTTGAGATAACCCGATCAGCAATCCACCAACGATCGTTCCGGGGATCGATTCCAGGCCGCCGAGCAATACAACCGGGAAAGCTGCCAGAACAACGACCGAGAGGCTCATATCCAATCCGCTGGAGGTAGCCAGCAGCACACCGCCCATGGTGGCTACCGAGCCAGCCAATGCCCAGGAGATGCCAAAGATGCGATTGATACGCAAGCCAATACTCTGAGCCAGTTCATGATCCTCCGATGCGCCGCGCATTGCCAGCCCCATGCTTGTAAAACGAAAGAATGCACTGATGGCCAATACGCTCAGGATGGCAACTATGAAAGACCAGACCAGGTTTTGTTTCAATATGAGGGTGATCGGATTGTCATTAAATAACAATGGTGTCGTTATCTTGTAGGGATCGCTGACAGAGAAGATCTGAGGAAAATTCCGCTGCACACCTCCGAACACCAAAAGAGCCAGGCCATGTAACAATTCGCTCAAACCCAGCGTCATTAACACGATCGAAAGCAAAGGCTGACCTGTCATAGGGCGCAAGGCCAGGCGTTCGATCAGCAAACCCAGCAAAGCAGAGAATATCAAGGCAATAATGATCGCCAGCCAGAGCGGCAGAGCCATTTCCACAGCCAACCACCATGTGACCAATGCTCCGAGTAGCAATAATTGACCCTGGGCAAAATTGAAGATATATGTGGATTTGAAGATCAATACCAAACCAAGCGCGGTCAGTGCCAAAGGTCCACCCGCCAGCAGTCCCGTAACAACAAATTGGGGTACAAGTTGCCAGTTCATGTTTGGTAATCCTCCATGGTTGAGATGTGGACATTAGTCTCTATCACCCCTTCGCGGCCATCTCGATATTTCACAGCAGCACGCACTTGTAACTCTTCACCTTCCCCATACATCATGGAAATCATGTCTTTGTACCTCTCGCTCAACAGGTTACGGCGCAATTTCCGGGTGCGGGTCAATTCACCTTCGTCGGCATCGAACTCTTTGTGCATCAGCACAAATTTATGGATGCGGGCGAATGAAGGCAGAGCTCTATTGACACGTGCAACATCTTTTCTTATGAGATCATATATCTCTGCCCTTTGTGAAAGATCCCCAAAAGTTGTGTAGGATATATTCTTCTTCTCAGCCCAACGGCCCACATTATCGAAATCTATATTGATAAGGGCGGTGACAAATTCCTTGTCCTCCCCGCCGACTGTCATAACATCCCGGATAAAAGGACTGAATTTTAGCTGCCCTTCGAGATACTGGGGTGAGTATTTCTCACCATTTGCGAGGGTGATCATTTCTTTAACCCGATCCAGATAGATCAAATGCCCGTCTTCGCTCAGGTGACCTGCGTCACCGGTGCGAAACCAACAGGTCCCATCCTCATCCAGGTGGATGGCTTCCTTTGTAGCTTCAGGATTCTTGTAGTACCCTTGGAAGACGGTTCCACCGTTTACCAGGATCTCTCCATTCTCAGCTATTCTGATCTTCTGCCCAGGCGCTGGAACACCCACAGTCTCAAAGCGTACATCATCGCCGATATGCAAAGTATGTGTTTGTGCTTCTGTCGAGCCGTATAACTGTTTGATGTTCACACCGACTGCACGAAAGAACCGAATCACATCCGGATTTAGAGCTGCACCCGAGGAATAGGCTGATTTGACCCTTGTCAACCCAAGCTTATCCCGCAATGGGTGAAACAGGGCGATTTCCCCCAATTTGTAAAGCCCACGCCAGAACGGGTTGACCGATTTACGTAGTTCATAACGCAAAGCTGCTATCTTATAACCCACCGGCATGAATAACTTGTAGAGCAGACGATTAGGCCAGGATGTCTCTGCTATCTTGACTTGCACCAGTCCCATCATATTTTCCCATAACCGGGCACTGAAAAGCATGGCATGTGGAGTGATTTCACGAATATTTTCTTGCACCGTCTCCGGGGATTCTGGAAAATTGACGATCATTCCTGAGCGCAGGTGAACGGTCAGACCAAGCACATTTTCTGTGATCCAGGCTGGAGGCAAAAAAGATAAGTACTCGTCAGTTTTTAGACGAGGGTCTGCCTGCATGGCGCTTTCACAACCCGCGATCAAGTTTGCATGGCTGATCATAGCCCCCTTGGGCATCCCAGTAGTGCCGGATGTATAGCAATAAATGGCTAATTCTTCCGCTTTACCCTGCCCGACTGACTCTTCGAATAATGCTGGTTGTTGTTCATCCAGTGTCCGTCCGAGCTCCTGCACCTCTTCATAACTGATCAACCAGGCAGCATGATAGCCCCACAACCCTTTATTATCCCAATAAATGACACGTTTAACTTTGGGAAGTTGGGAACGAATTTCAAGCAGTTTATCACATTGTTCCTGATCTTTGGCAAAAACCAGGACAGCATCGGAGTGATCCACAACGTACTGTATCTCCTGTGGGGAGCTATCGGCGAATATACCCACCGCGACACCGCTGTTGCTTTGTATTGCCAATTGCGCCCAAAAATACTGAGGATCATTATCACCAATGATGCATACTTTATCACCGCGCTGCATACCAAGTTTTATCAACCCCAGGCATATTGTTCGCACCTGGTCGCAGGATTGCTTCCAGGTATAGGAACGCCAAATGCCCATATCTTTCTGACGCATGGCAACTTTCTTTTCTCCAAAATTTTCCAGGCCAGACAGAAGGCTCTTCGGAAGAGTGTCTATTCGCTTCATTGGTTATCTGTTTTCCCGAGGTAGGCATTGATCACAGCTTCGTCATTGCGGATTTCTTCAGGCGTTCCTTCAGCGATCTTTACACCAAAATCAAGCACGACCACACGGTCAGCAATATCCATCACCAACCCCATATCATGCTCAATGAGCAGGATGGACATTGAGCGGTGCTCATGGATATCGAGAATAAAGCGCGCTATGTCCTCTTTTTCCTCCATATTCATGCCTGTCATGGGTTCGTCCAGCAATAACAAATGTGGTTCCATTGCCAGAGCCCGTCCTAGATCCACCCGTTTCCGTAACCCATGTGGCAGGGCACCAACAATTGATTTACGAATATGTTCCATCTCCAGGAAATCTATGATCTCTTCCACCACAATACGATGAGCAATATCCTCCTGGCGGGCACGACCCCAATAGCCAATACAAGCCAGCATTCCCGCGTGCATGTGAATGTGCCGTGCAGCCATGAGATTGTCCAACGTGCTCAAACCGGTATACAAAGCGGTATGCTGGAATGTGCGTGCGATCCCAAGATGTGCGATCTGGTGAGACTGAAGGCGCATCAGGTCTTTTCCTTCAAACAGGATCCTGCCTTTATCCGGATGATAGAAATTGTTGAGACAATTCAATAAAGAAGTCTTTCCGGCGCCGTTTGGTCCAATAATGGCCAGGATCTCCCCCTTTTTCACCGTGAAAGAAACATCGTTCAAGGCTAACAAGCCTCCAAAACTCAAAGAGACATCCTGAATGCTCAAATGAACATTATCACTCTTCACTCTATTCAAAACCTCCCGGAATAGATTAACAAAGCGTTTTAGATGAACACGGTTTGTGTTATCTTATTTAGATGTACTTATTAATTTTTTTGTGAGTGGAATATTAGGAATTAGCTTAAAAAAAACTAATAACCCTCAGACTCCTTTGGCTTTTAGATAATAGCATAAATTATTGGGAAGTCAAGCGAAAAACCACTGGAATTTTAGAATATTTGATTTTGGCTCAATCGAAACCCCGCGCTCATAATCCCTTGATGATTCTCAAAACCCACTGAGCGTAGACCAATACACTAACCTGGGACACGGGCATCATATGATGCCAGCCTATCAACTGTCTTCGTGGGAGACGTGTTTGACAGATGTCTGTCATAAAAAAATATCGAATATTCCGGCGTTGGTTTCCGTGTTTTACAAGACCTGTTTCCGTGCCAATTATTCTGCTTCTCAAAATATTATTCCTGATATTTAGTAAAAGTTTAAGACAAAATGGTACAATCCAGAATATGTCACCAAAATTCTTCACCAGCTGTACGAAAAGGAAGCATCTTCTCAATAATTGTGGGAAGATACAAAAAAAATGAAGGTGATTTTGTTTTAACGTGCAATTCAAGTACATCTAATATAAGGAGAGAAAAATGTCCATAGATGCCATGTTGACCCCGCAAGAACTTGTCCTGCGCACAAAAGTACAGGATTTCGTCAGATCTGTACCGCGTCAACTCCTGTTGGATATGGACGCCGACAAGGTACGCTACCCAAAGGAATTCCTGGTCGAGGCTGCCCACTCCGGTCTTCTGGGTCTGCGTTTCCCGGCAGCATACGGAGGCTCAGACCTGACCTGGATGTCTGAACTGGTCGCCCTCGAGGAGGTCGGCGTGCTGGGCACCTCGCTGGGTTGCCTGTACTCGCTGGTCTCGATCGTAGGGGAGGCCATCAACCATTTTGGCAGCCAGGAACAAAAAGAGAAATATCTCAAGCCGATGATCGCCGGAAAGATGGGGGTGGCGGAGGCATTGACAGAACCGCGCGGCGGCTCGGATTTCTTTGCAGCCAATACCCGCGCCCGCCGGGAGGGAGATGTCTTCTACCTTTCCGGTCAGAAACGCTTTGTGGTCGGAGCCGAAGGGGCGGACCTGTTCCTGATCTACGGCAAGATCGATGGCATTGAAGACCCGAAAAAAGCGATGACCGCTTTCCTGGTCGAACGGGGACCCGGATTGGAAGTTTCCCACGTTTACGGGTTGCTGGGCACGCGCGGTGGGGGCACAGGGCGCATCACGTTAAAAAATGTGCCAGTGCCTGTGGATAACGTACTGGGGGGCAAAGCGGGTATCGGTAACGGGACGGCTGTATTCAACCAGATGATGATCCCGGAGCGCATGACCTCAGCCGGGGGAGCGATCGGGATGGGACGTGCTGCCATCGAGATCGCGGCGCGTTATGCCGATCGCCGCCGTGCCTTTGGGCAGAAGATCCGGAATTTCGAAGCCGTCAGTTTCAAGATCGCAGAGAGCATCACCCTTCTGGACGCGGCGCGCGCCTTGAATTTTGCGACCGCACATACCATCGAAGCCGGTGGCGACCCCGGTAGGATCCGCCGTCTTGTCTCGGAATCCAAGAAATTCTCAACCGAAACTGCCTGGCAGGTGGTCAATCACGCCATGCAGGTCTTGGGAGGCATTGGTTATACCGATATCTTCCCGGTTGAAAAACTACTGCGCGATATCCGCCTTATCACCATCTGGACTGGAACCAACGAGATCATGAACCTGGTCATCCAGCATGAGTATTACAAGGAATTTAAAAAGACTCTCAATTCCGGTCGCATGGTGGAGGAAGACGCCGCTGGAGCAGAATTTGTTGAGGAAAAGGAATATAACGAGGAATAATTATTCGTTACCAGTTAATGAAAGACAACATGTGGCTCATGACCACTTCGATCAGGGTAAATAATAAAGTCACCGGTACCCTTTGAGGATCTGAAGATGGACAGCGAAGCAGACATGACACCAGACTTGAAAAATATCCGATCGATAATCATTAAGCCATCG
This sequence comes from uncultured Anaerolineaceae bacterium, assembly GCA_964370815.1. Classification (GTDB taxonomy): domain Bacteria; phylum Chloroflexota; class Anaerolineae; order Anaerolineales; family Villigracilaceae; genus UBA12087. The sequence continues at coordinate 19,230 of CAYJKQ010000015.1, forward strand.
CAAACCTGGCGGCGACATCACCAACCTTGCGAAGTGTCTGCCAGCTCTTCAAGTTTCCCCTCTGCTTAAAACGTAAACCAGCCAGGAATTCCTGGCTGGTTTTATTCGAAATTTGGCACCCCTCGCGCTCTTTGCACCTTTAAAGAGCAAGGGGGTGATGTATGTACGGACAATCCAAAATTGAGCGGGTGGTAGTGAGAAATATATTTATTATGAATTTTCTATGATGGCTATGGTCGGGCGCAACGGAAACCAACAGTTTCATACGCCATGGTTGGAACATCAGCCCTGCGATGAGATAAGTATAAGTTCGCTATATAATAATTATCATCACGCCACGAGCTGCCGCGGAATACTCGATAGGACCCAGTGGCAGGTCCCTGCGGGTTGCTCGCCGGCGAGTAGGAATAATAACCTTCATCATACCAGTCCATCACCCATTCGGACACATTTCCAGCCATGTCCATCGCTTCATAAGGGCTGGCTCCATCCGGGTAACTGCCCACTAACGTTGTGGGTAGTTGATAGGACCCGGGAAGGATACTTACCTCAGCAGCAATATAAGGTAGACAGTTAATCGCCCAATAGTTGAACAATGAACAGCCTGGCTCTGATTTTCCCCATGGGAAGAGTCTTCCATCTGTTCCACCTGACGCTTTTTCCCATTCAGCTTCTGTTGGTAGCCGCGCACTTACCCATTCACAATATGCGCGTGCTGCAAACCAGGTTACTTCTACCACTGGATGATCTTCAAATCCTTCGATTACACCCCAAGTCTTCCCGATTACATTGATGCGTGCATCACTATCGGTAACATCCAGCCAGGTAACATGTCCTTCTTCCTGGTTCCCCTGTGCATTAAGAAATTCAGCAAACATACTGTTTGTCACTTCAGTTCGGTCAATCCAAAATGTGTCCAGGTAAACCTTGTGAGCTGGCTTTTCATCAAGAAGAGATTCGCTATCCTCATTCCCCATGCTGAAATCTCCCTCAGGTACATACACCATTACCACCCCATCTTCTGAACGCACCAGCGTGGAACCAATCCCCAGCCTTGGTGTCACAATTGGCTGTTGGGTGTAGGTACTCACAGCAGTACAGGTGGCCGTTGACTGGGTGGTCGGGGAATTCGTCACGATTGGTGCAGTATTAACAACCAGAATCGCGGTCTGCCCACCTTCTTTCGAAGTGCATGCTACCAGGATCAACGCGCTGGTTATAATCAAGATGAATAGTTCTATCCGCCTTGATTTCATTATTCCTTCTCAAACCGGGCAAGAAAAGATGCCGATCTTTATAGACATTATATCAAGTTTTCAGGTCTGATTTGCAAAGAGTCTCTTGTCAACCATGGATTTTTACATCTAAAGAAAAACTGGAAATTAAAATACCCCATAGGTGCAGCTCATCCTTATACACATAATTGAGGTGTGCCCCTCGCGCTCTTTGCACCCCCGCAGGGGGCAAGGGGACTCGAACACCGTCCCAGGCAGGGGATATCATCCCCCTGTCGGGACCTCTGTTTTGATCTAACTGTGCCCCTTGCGTTCTTTGCATCCTGAAAGGGCAAGGGGACTCGAACACCGTCCCCGGTAAGGGATATCATCCCCCTGTGGGGATCCCTGTTTTGACCTTACTGTGCCCCCATAGAGTCTTCAACTCCATTGATTTCAGGTTAATAAAAAGTACACCAGGCTTATTGCCTGGAGTGCTTTTTTCGCTTTATTATTACTTCAAATTGTAGAGCTATGGTTAGGTGCCCCTAAGCGGACCTGTTCCGAACCACATCCTACCCTAAAATTAGGGGGGAATTTGATACATGAAGATTCCTTATTCAAGAATTTACTTGAAACTTGGGGAATCGTCAAGTAATGCCAGGGTTCCCTATTAATAAATGAGATAATTATGTAAGTTGAATTCGAACCACTGACCTCTGGGTTACCCTATTTAGCCTAACCTGACGAGATGAATTGGATAGATAAATATGTTGTAGCATTAATATCAAGAAATTGCTCATAGCGCATAGTTGTTATTGAAGAATCTGTATAAAATTCACTATAAGAATCAGTTAATTTCAAACCAACTGGGACTACTCCATCATCATCGGGTGACGGGCGGAGAGATTCAAACAATCTCCGATTGTATGTTACAGTTTTCGTGTTTGAGCACTTCCTTGCTAGGGCAGGCCCTGGATATCATCCAGGTTCCAAACTTTGAGATTGTCATATTCAAGATTTGCTGATGAACTAGATGGTTCATTCCATAAGGTGAAGTAGATTTCATTGCCGGTCGGGCTATTTGGATCATTGAAATACATTAGAGGAAGAGAGTTTAAGTAGACTGCGTATTCGGTTTCCCTGCAGATAATCGTGATATGAGAATAACCAAGATTATCATAGATGCCAGATTTTATCGTAATTGAGCCATTGTAACTCAAAATCCAATTATCCTGAAAAAATGAAAAAACAATACTGTTCCTTGCCCAATCTTGTCGCCATGCAAATTCGGCCGCTTTCTGGTAATTGAGTCCGCGAAGATTAGTGTCAATTTGCAGCACAAAATCACGTGGCCAAACCACCATAGGATTAGTAAATTGGCAGTTACCGCCTGCTTCGCAACTCAATGTAAGAACACCTTCGGCAATTTCAATCCTTGCGGCACTATCCTTAGAATTCCAGCCCGGGGATGGCTGTGAAAAATCATCCTGATAATCAGGTGTCTGATCCTTGATGGCGGCAAGGATAGGTTCGGCGAAATCTGTCACCCAGGAAGGCAGGGGTGTCGCTGTTGCTGTTGGGAATGGTGTGCGCGTGGGTTTGATCGTAGCGGAAGGTGTAACTGTGATAGTTGGCGCATCTGTGACGGTTGACGTAGTTGTGATAGTTGGTGTGGTTTTGTTGTTGGCAAACAATTCGGGCATGGCAGGAAAACCATTCTTTCCGATCCAGAATATCGCACTACCAATCGCAAGCGCCAAGATGGCCAACAAACTGCCGATCAGCCAGATCTTGTGAGGAACCCGCTGAGGGGTTTTCCCAGCAGTGCGTATCCGTTTCTGGGACCTTGCCAGTAATTTGGCTGCATCCTTGAAACATGACTGTTCCTTCAGTATATTTTGGAACAGATTAACGGCTTTTTCATAATCTTTTTCCGCAAATGCCTGTTTTGCATCGGAATAATCGCTGGCCAATTTTTGGGTCTGGATAACCGCTTCGATCTCTTTCAATATAGCCTGACGGTTTCCGGTATCCCATGTCAGGGCTTTATTCCAGAGGGCTAGAGCCTGATCATACTTTTCAGCTCTTAGCAGCTCGTCGGCGTTAGTTTTTAGATCCTGGATCTTGCTGTCGCGTTCCAACCTGCGGACCTGGTCCAGTTTTTGGAGGAATTCAACATTTTCAGGCTCTGCTGCAAGCACTTCATTGAGCGAATTGACAGCGGTCTCCCACTTTCCAGCACGGGCAGCCACATCAGCCAGGCGTAGAGTTGATTGATGAATGGCATCCTGCCTGGCTCGGCTGATCTCTGTCAATCTGGTTTTAAGTACATCTTCGTCGGGGAATCTGGATAATCCGGTTTTTATGATATCAATGGCTTCATCCCAACGACCGGAATCCGCAGCCTGGTCTGTTCGCAAAAAGATGGCATTCAGTTGTTCCGTTCTGCGATCGGACTGAACCTGGACAACCCTGGTTTTCAACTCTTTATTTTCGGGCTCAAGGCTCAAAGCTTCCTGCAGTGCGTTCAGCGCACCATCCCAATTGTGCTTTTCCAGGGACTGGTCAACGCGCAGGTTGATGGCATCCAGCCAGGCAGCATGTTTGGAAGTAATCAGTTCAGCCAGCCTTTTCTGGATGGCAGAGTCATCGGGTTTCAATTGCAGATATTCGTTCAATCCAGCCAAGGCTGGTTCCCAATGACCAATTTTCTCGTCCTCATTCACTTTGGAGAGGATGGCATCCAACCGCTTTTTTAATTGTTGTTTCTCAATGTCCTTGATCTTCTTCAGGAGGGAGGCTTCACCCGGTACAACCAGTAGAGCTTCATTCAAGATGGCAATAGCTTGGTCAAATTTTCCAGTGGAAATTTCAACCTCAACCCTGGCAAACTGTTCGTTCACTAGCCTGGCTCTTTTGCCTTCCTGCAGCTTTTTCAAGCGCGAGGCCAGGTTTTGATCATCCAAAGAATATTTCTGCGCCTCAGATAAGGCAATAAATGCATCGTCTTCCTGCCCGGCATTTAGCAGGGTCTCAGCTCGAGAAACATAGATATTTACAAGACTCTGAAGTGCATCCCCGTTATGCGGAACAAACCTGAGGATCTCCTGATAATACACAGCGGCCTCATCGATCCTGCCTTCGGCACGAGCCTGGTTACCTAAAGCCATATTGGCATCAGACCAACCGGCCTGTGCTACCAGATCTTCACTGGAGACCTGAAGAACCTGCTCAAAAGCTTCTGCTGCCTCGGAATAAGCCTGCTCAAACAGATAAATAGCCCCAATATTTGACCGGGCTTTCAGAAATCCTGGATCTGCCTGCAGGGCTTGCTGGTAGCTTTCAATTGCCTGACTGGTCTGACCTCTTTTACGATACTCATCCCCGATCTTGATGTAGTGGGTGGCAATGGGATTCTCATCTTCCGATGCGGGTTTTACGCCCATGATCTTGAGGAGTTCCGGTAAATGAAGCGAATAGTTCCTACCCTGCATGTCAATGAAATGAAGGTTAAGAGACCACATCGGCAGGTGGCAGGGCTGGTAGAGGAGCGGGATGATCTTTAATCCCTGTTCGCTGGCGAAAAGGAACTCCCTTTCGACCCAATCGGATTTGATCGAATTTGGAGAGAGGGTTACAAGAAAGAATTGGCTGGCCTGTATGGCTTTCTGAATCTCACTCCCCCAGCGACTACCGGCTTCCAAGCCTGACAGATCGTACCAAACATCAAAACCAGCAGTTTTCAAGTCATTGGCCAGCAGGTCAACGAATTCAAGATCTTTGCGGGAATAGGAGATGAAGACCTGGGTCATGGTAGATTCATCTATGCTACTGACTCGGAATGAAAAAAAATTCTGGAATAATTATACATGTTAAGAACAAATTATGTATAAAAAATGGTTGAATAGGGAACAAATATTAAGGCGGGTTTTTCTATGAAAAAACCAACAGCATGTGTTCCTGGTCGGCATTATCAATAGCCCCTTCTGTGAACTATCGAATCCTACTTTGACTTCCGTCGGATTTGACATTTAAACCACCCTCTCTTATCCTGTATCTGTTGTGGATACGATCACCCTGGGCAAAGAACCTGATCCAAAATGGTTCGTTTTTCCTCTGGCGCGGCTGGTCGTTCGCGAATCAAGTTGATGGGGACATTATGCTTAATCTACATTCTGTCGTAAGAGCTATTATTCAACAAGTTGTGAACTTGAACATCTGCGGTTTATTACGATTACTTCCTGAACGTGAGAAATTCACTATCGCAGACCAATTATTAAAGCAAAAACCATAGAATTAGGGACTGTGGTTGATGAAAAGTAGCGGGGAGTGGATTCGAACCACTGACCAAGGGCTTATGAGATCCCTAGTCAAACTCTCATTCATAAACCTCACATTGAGGAATCAAGAGATATTGAGAGTTCTTCAATTTTGCTCTTCTGTTCAAAACGCAAACCAGCCAGAAACTCCTCTAAATCAACGGAATTCTGACTGGTTATTTTTAGTGCCCCTAAGCGGACCTGTTCCGAACCACACTCTTCCTCACTTATTGATAAATAATTGCTCGTGAGGGCGAAAAGATAGGCAAATGGCGAATTTAACTCACAGGAAATGATCTCGCCTTGCGGATCAATTATAATTCGTTTTGCGATGGTTTTGAGTAGTATATGTTTCTGATTGTCCTCCAATCGATCGAATAAGGTTGAAAGTTCCGTCATCAACACCAGTGCCACCTCCAGGTCGTCAAGAAATCGACTGGTGTCAAATTCAAGCTCTTTGATTTTGATGTGTGCGTTAATAGATTTCTCTTGCCATTCCATTCTAAGTTGATCATAAATTTGCTCGCTCATTTTTCCAGAAATGTAGAGCCTGGCAAGCCTGGCTTCTTCTTCTTTGAGTGAAGATAGTTTCTGCTTTAGTTGGATCAGCATTTCAGCTTTGTCATCCTGGGTGATCCGTTTGATCTGGTTTTGGTAGATTTCCCGGATGGAGGGGATAAGCTCGGGATCGACAGCAATTCCTGCCAGCATGTTTGGAATTTGTTCATCTACGTCGTTGGTGGGTACATGTAATATTTGTTCACGTAATTTGACATTGGTAATGTAGTATGAATAACTAAGTGTTCTACCGGTAGGGGTGGAACCATACATCTTGCATTCCCGATCTCCTTCCCGCACCCATAGGAGATTGCGTAAAAGGTAAGCTTGTCTCTTGAATCTTGATTTATTGTTACCATTTTTTAAAAGGATCTTTACTCCCCTGTCAAATTGATCCAAAGTTACAAGCGGCTCCCACTTTCCTCTTATCTCCCCTATTGTGATGTTAAATCGCTCAGAAACTGTCCAGCCTGCATAAAATGGATTGTGGAAAATCGCGTGCAATCGATTACGAGAAGTAATTCTGGAACCTGACTTGGGATCTGTCCATGCCCAGGGGCGACCTGTTGAGCGTGTGTAACCACGGCGAGTGAGTTCCTCACATATTTCATCCAGGGTATATCGGTTCGTGAGAAGTAATTCCCAGGCTTCTTTCAAAGGTTTGGATGCTATAGAGTCTATTTCCACCCAGCGATCATACTTGTTACTACTCACCAAGCGTTCTTTGTTGATATACCCCTCCGGTGCTTTTGCTGGCCATCCCCCATCTCTGAGTTTGGCTTCCATGCCATCCGCAGTCCGTTGCGCCAGAACATCCACTTCACGCTGTGCTAGACCCATCTGGAGTAAAAACATGAAGAACCCATCTGGTTCTTCTGGTCTCAAGCTTGGCATGTAAGCGACCCTGATTTTTACACCCAAGCTGATCAGTTTGGTGGCAGCTTGCAATCCTTCAATGGTGTTGCGACCGAAGCGATCCGCCCGGTATAACCCCAGGTGGGAAAATTTGCCGCTTTCAGCATCCGCAAGCATTTGTTGGTAATCCTTTCGGTTCGGATTCGTGCCCGAAAGCAGATCATAATATTCCCGGATAAAAGGTTCCTTTGCCGGAGATAATAGTTGCTCTTCGATCTTGGCCCGTTGCATGGCAAACGAGCGCTCCGGGGTTTGCTTGTCCTCGTCGCTTACTCGTAAATAGGTTGCCCATCCGGGGGTGAAATGTTCAAGAGCCAAAATGCAACTCCAGGGTTACTTGGTTGGAAATCTTAATTCGATTAGAGGGGCGCGTCAAGAATCGCCAGTGTTACCTATTTGGTCGATTACACTGGACTCGAGTATTAAAGATTGGATCGTATTGATCTCTTCTGGTGAAAGAACAGAAAGAAGTAAACGCCCGAGATCCAGCAATCGATTCACCTCTTCAAGTGTGATATCTTGATTTTTTGGATTGATGATCGCTTCTGCAGGATCCATAACATCCTTCCAGGATATCCAATAGGTATTAACCACGTAACCTTATCTACTGATATCTTAAAAGGTTTAATAAACCCTGTAATTACTTGAGTTAGCCTTAAGTTTGTCTTGGGGAAATATCTAGAACGCCAACGCCCGTGTCAGCCTTAGCGCAGTAGCCACAATAAACTCAGGTTTGATCGGAGCAACCGGCCAATCTTGTTCTTCAGCAACCTTCGTAAACCAATCATGCGTATCCTCACCGTAAGCCAGCGGGTACCAATTCAATAATTGTTCGCGATCCGGATCAGTTAAATTTTCCGGAATGGGATACCACTCCGCACTTATAAAAGAGAGGAATTCCTTATCCAGCGTTTTGCTGGCAATTTTCAAAAGGAAGAATCTCTCCCCTATCGGACCGATACAGATATCTCCGGGTTGCGGTTTCTTTACCAGGTCGAAAATGATCAGGTCTCCAGCCAAAATACTCGCCTGTGGGATATCCTTTGTCACCGCCAGGGCAATCACATTACCGGGTGCTGCGCCAACAAACACACTGGCAAAATGGCCGAGATTCTGCGGAAAATCATACACCTCACCATAATCCCCCACCCGACCGGCAATGGGAACTTCGATCACGACTTCCGTCGAACCCGCTCGTTCGATCAGGCGAATGAAGAACCCGGAATTCGGATCCCGCCCAAAGTACAGGTAACCCTTGCTTTGCAAATTCTCCAGGATCTTGTGAGCCGTGGGCGACTTGACCTGGAAATGTTTGGAGATCTCTTCCAGGCGCGGTGAACTTTCATTAGCCTGGATGTATGCCCGGAGGAACGCTAGGTATTCGCGCTGCCTGGAAGTTAACGAATGGGGCAAGACAAAGCCTCCTGTGAAATTTGACAAGCTGTTTCCGAAGTAATTATAATATCAACAGCGCAAACATTCATGAGTATGCAACGCCTGGGGGATATCAAAGCTTTTCGAGACCGCAACCTGCGCCTGAAAGGGGCGGACATCGCTACTCGCCATGGCTGGACCGGTGTACCCAACTTTATCCTGGAAAGCAAGGAGATCTCGATTGGTGCCAAGCTGACCTATGCCATGCTGCTCAAGTACGCCCGTGAAATGGACGAATGCTTCCCTGGTCAGGACCGGCTGGCCACCGATATGGGCTCCTCCCGCCAGAGTGTCAATGCTTATATCGGTGAACTAAGCAGGATCGGTTTGATCACCGTTCAACGACGCGGGCAAGGCAGACCCAATCTGTATGTTATCCACATCAAAGCCTCCTTCTGGAAAAAACCTCGATAAGATTAGAGCAGATGTCAAAAATTTGGACATCAAGATGTCAAATAACTTTACGACCAGATGTCCAAAATTTTTACGCTAACAATATACAGGGAATAATAATCAGAGAACTAAGATGCAGTTTAGTTTTGCAAACGAATTATTGGAATTTCAAGTGTTGATTGGATGAGTTATCCACAATGAACAATTTGTGTTGAACACATTTAATGTTCATAGTTATTGAATCAAAACCCCCGGGCGAAACCCCATGCGTTCCTACAGGTGACTTGCCTGGGGTTTTAAGCGAGCCTGAAACAAGGCGCGGGAACCTGCGGTTCGTTTCTCAATCCTGCAGGCATTGAGCCCTTGTCTTGAGCCAGGAGAACTGGCTTTTCTCGGGGAGGTCGTGGCTGGCGCGGACTGTTTTCGCCAGAACTGGTGCTCAACAGACCGCTTGCCAGACCCCCCGCTCGCAAAGCCAGCGTGTCGGCGGTCGATCCCTATCGGGAACGACCCCGACTGCCAACGCTGCGCCTTTACCTGTGCCCTTCGGGCTTCGGTAAAGGTTCCTTCGTTGCAGTAGTCGCTACGCTCCTCTGCAACTCAGCGCCACGCTCGGCTGAGACCCGCGTTGCGGGACTCAGCCTCACTACCGCGTTGGCAGTCGGCGTCTTCGCCGCCTCCACGTGCGGCCACCGGATTCTCCTGGACCTCTCCGGTGGCCTCAGAGCCAATAAGGAAGCGCCTTTGGCGCTTTTTTTTTATTTTCGTAGCTCAGGCTTGATACTGACCATAAGGTTTTTTCTTTCTCCCAAACATTTCAAATTAATTATTTTTACAATGTTTCTTAATATTCGCATGTCTTACTCGAGGCTTACTCACTGCATGACTTGCGAACATGGCTTTGCTATAGTAGTGCTAGAGGTGCAAAATGACACATGAAGTTTTTATTAAAAAACCCGATCTTGAATTATTTGCAACCAGCCTGGCTGGGACTTTTTTCCAGCGCCGAGATATTTATGCGCGGCAGCTTGAAAATGGCAGTTACATCTGCGTTCGAAAGCCCCTTGAGATCTCCCACCTGGTTGCTCATTTGAAAGGTAACATTACTTTGGGAACATATGTACTTGATCCGTCCAGCCAGTCTAAGTTCATCATGTTCGATGCGGATGATGAATCGCAATTCGAACGGCTGGTTCATTTGTCTCGCAGCTTGACAAGAGAGGGTGCGCCATCCTACCTGGAAGAAAGTCGCCGGGGAGGGCACCTCTGGCTTTTCTTTTCAAATCCTATTCCAGGGAAAGAGGCACGACGATTTGCAAGGCAGTTATCCGAAAATCGTCATCTGAGTGGAATTGAAATTTTTCCAAAACAGGACAAGTTGTCAACCGGTCCAGGGTCTTTGGTGCGTTTGCCATTCGGTGTCCACCGCAAAACTGGCCAGCGCTATGGATTTATCACTCCTGATCACCAACTTCTGGCAGAATCGCTACTTGATCAATATCATATCTTGAGCGCACCTCAAACCATACCAGAAGGTTTCATAAAATCCAAGATGATCAGATCATCGTCTTTGATTAAAAAACCGGTTTCAGGGGGTGTAGAACAACCCACAATGCCTTTGTCAGAGAGGATCAAGACCAGCATTGGGGTATATGATTTTATCAGCCAGTATATTGAGCTATCCCCTGCTGGCCGAGGCTTGTGCCCTTTCCATATTGACCAGCATGCCAGTTTTTCGGTCAATGTAGAAAAGAACTACTGGCACTGTTTTGCAGGTTGTGGTGGTGGTAGCATCATCGATTTTTGGATGAAAAGGCAGGATTGTGACTTTACCCAGGCTGTGCATGAGCTGGCAGAGATCTTGTTGGACCCCAAAAAATAAAAGCCCACTGGATGGGCTTTTTGATTATTCTTGTTGCGTTTGCTATATTGAGAAGAGAGTAGTGGGTGCCTTGGACGAGGTACCACTACCCAAAATACCAAGTGCTTGTTTTACCGCCAGCGCTTAGAGCGGGAGGTTTCTACCTGGAGCTGGAATTCGAGTGACTGAATTGTGCATTTCAGGTCCTTGATCTCGTTATCCTTCTGGATATTGAGATTTTCAAGGTTTCGAATTCCAAGACTTTGCTCCTGGATCACGCCAGTTTGATGGGTTAACCGATCCTGCTGGCTTGTGATAATGGAGCGCTGTCCTCTCATCTTGGAGATGAATTGCTCCTCGGGAGTACGGGGCTGTTGGGGAAATAAAAGATCATTTTTAATGGCTGCAGGGATGTCTGCCAAGATCAAAGCAAACGAATCCCAGATTGATGTGATGAATTCCACCATACTTTCTCCTTCCCGGGTAGTCAATTGTAAAAGTCCAAGGCACCACACTTATACCAAGTATAATCCGAATCCAGCCTTAATGTATTAAAATTACCCTACTTTTCGCAGGTATTCCAGTGATCAAATTGGAGGCAAAACATGGTTCGCTTGGGTGTGGATGTAAAGAACGGAACGCCTGTCAATCTTTCCCTGGATGAGCGCAGACAGGGAACGTATATTATCGGTACAACCGGGACCGGGAAGTCAACTTTATTACGGAATATCATTTACCAGGATATGCACCAGGATCGTCAGCATGGGCTATGCGTACTTGATCCTCATGGGGATTTGATCGATGAGTTGCTGACCTTGGTTCCCAAGGATCGACTCAATGATGTGATCTTATTCGACCCGATGGACACCGAGAGACCTTTTGGTTTGAATCTGCTCGAATGCGACCGGGAAAATCCTCACCAGGTGCGTTGGGTGGTTTCAACAGTCATGGGTACACTGCAGAGACTGTTTGCCTATTCGTGGGGACCCAGGCTGGAGCATGTCCTGCGTCATACGCTCTTGACTGCCATGGCTTTACGTGATTCTACATTCATAGAACTCCTACTATTGTTAACCAACGAGGAGTTCAGGAACCAGGTTGTCGAGAGACTCAAGGATCCCATTCTCAGCCAATTTTGGACAGATCTTCCTCGCAGCCAGCGTGAACGCTATGAGTTGATCAGCTCCACGCTGAACAAGATCAGCCCCTTCATCACCGATCGCAGTATGCGTAACATCATCGGACAGCCTCACAACACGATCGATCTAAGGCAGGTCATGGACCAAGGCAAGATCTTGTTTGTTAACCTTTCGAAGGGCGATCTTGGGGAAGCCAACTCATCACTTTTGGGGGCGGTGCTGGTCAACCTGGTATTAATTGCGGCCCTGCAACGACGTTCCATCCCTCAAAAAGAACGCCGACCTTTCCATTTGATCGTGGATGAGTTTCAGAATTTTGCGACGGAGAGCTTTGCAATTTTACAGAGTGAAGCGCGTAAGTATGCTGTGGATGTAGTTGCCGCTCATCAATACCGTGATCAATTGGATGATCTGTCAAAAGGGTCTACCCTCAATGTCGGTAACTTGATCATTTTTCGTTCAACCGGACGGGATAGCTATGAACTGGCATCCCAGTTTGACAATACTCCACCTCCCCCAGACAAATTAATGGAACCGATCTATCGTCCATACAGGGAATCGGATGGTGGGGAGCAACTTTACACGGTTCCGAAATCTACAACGGGTGTAGGCCAGATGTATCATGAAGTAGAGCGGTTACGCCGAACCTATTCGGATATGGAAGGTGAGCGAGCCAACAAACTATCCACTCTGCCAAATTTTGAGGCCATGTCCCGCTTGATCCACATCAAAGCGGATGGAAAACGACCATCCCTGATGGAAAAGCATTTTATTACCGAAGTCATGGGAGAAAACCAAGTAGACCCGGGTGCTGCAGCATTCGTTCGGCAACGCTCGCGCCAGATGGCTCTTCCGCAAGAAGAAGTTGAAAAGGATATTGAGCGGCGCTCGTATGGGAATATTGAGGGAGATACCATCCTCTCTTCAGAAAAGATAAGATAACGATTCCATCAATCTGGCTAACCCAGAACTAACTCCCCTGCTGACAATCCTTCTTGGTTTCTCTATACTGTCTGTATGGAAAAGAGCAAACCAAAACTACCTAGATATGGACGCGTCTCCAATCCACCCTCCTTGAGGCTTACAGAGCGAGACAAGCACATCTTAGAAGCTGTGCATTTCTACGATGGAATCTTAAGTTTTCCCCAGGTTCAACGCATGTTTTTTACAGGAAAAAGCCAGGCAGAGCAACGCCTTAAACTGCTGTATCAAAATGGCTACCTGGCTCGCCTGGACAAGGAACAACGCAGACGGTTGCCAGAAATGATCTACTGGCTGGACAAAAAGGGTGCCGAGCTGGTTGCCAGCCTGGAAGGGACTCCCCTGAGTGAATTCACCTGGCGAAAAGAGCCGCGCTGGTTCCAGGTGGAGCATGATCTGACGGTCAACAATTTTCGGCTTGATCTTTTGGAAGCCTGCAACCATGACCTGGACATTAACCTGGATTCCTGGATCCCTGAAAACGAATTTTGGGCTTATCCTGACAAGATAACCTATCTATATCAGGGGAAACAAATCGCCAGAAATATCCGCCCAGATGGTTTCTTCATCTTGACCACCAAAGAACACCGCATCCGCTACCTGCTTGAAATTGACCGAAGCACCGAAGACAACCCCCGCTTTTTCCGTGAGAAGATCCTGCCTGGATTGGCTTATCTGGGAAGCAAAGCTTATGAGAACCGCTTTGGTCATCGCAGTGGGCGCTGGCTGGTGGTCACCACCGGGGAAAGAAGGATGAAGAACATGCTCAGCCAGGCTCGCCTGGCAGATGCAAAAGGACTTTTCTACTTCACTATTTTCGACAAGATCACGCCTGGAACCTTGCTCCAATCTCCCATCTGGTCGCGTGCAGACCGGAACGAATCTGTTCCCCTTTTGTTCTTAGACTAATCATGTTTGAAAGTTAGGTTGTGCTGGTAGGGTTGAGTAGGTGACAAACTAGCATTTTGCACCACTACCGCAATCAGTACCGTTCATATAAGTACTATATGTTTTTGTTCTAGTGTAACAGCATGCACCACCTTCGTTAGAATAGCTTAATGCAGCAGAAGCAGGTTGGGTAAGAGAAGGGGTGAGGAAGAAGTAAAAAAAAAGAATAATAATGGCAAAAAACAACCGTTTGAACATGGCACTTTTACCATAGCATAGGAATGCTTGTGTATCAATATGGCTATTCACCAAATTCTATGGAAATGGCAAGTGCGGGGATGAGCCTCGTGCTTATTTGTTTACCTCTTTCTACTTTAGCACTGTCTTCTGACATAAAGAGAAATATATCAGTTTTTAAGATGCCTGAGCCTTGTCCTTCGGATCCAATTAGTTCTTGTTCAGTCCAGTTGCCGACATAGCTGCTGTTCGCCCACATAATATTTTTTAGTGACTGAAGACTTGGATCAAGCTTGTCTATATCAGTATTTTCACTCACCCTTATGGTAAAAATATTAAAATATGTATGTCTTGCAAGGACTTCCTGATTGGTTAAAACGGATATTATTTCTGAGATATTTGGTACAAGACTACTGTTCCGATACATAGACACCACATTTTTTAGTCCACTATGGGTGTTAACAAAATCTATTCCCGACTGCGTCAATGCTATATGGAATATCGGAACAGTTTCAGGTGTAACGTTTGCTATGTCTGACATGTATGGAGGTCTGACGACCATACTTAGAACAAATGTGCCATCTTCTAGTATCGCGCATCCGACAAGTGACTGTTCGGGTAGTTTACTTTGTGGTTTTTCCTTTGGGCCTCGAGATATCAATTTATACATACTCAAAGGAAACTCACCAGGTGCTACAGTGTTGCCTGGAGCACGTGCCCATCCAATTATATCTTTGAATGGTGGTCGGTTTGCCGCTACCCATGCACGTTCTTGTTTTAGGTACTCGTCAGGTATCGTGCCATCTTTGTTCATTACGAGCTTGTTGCACTCTGCTATTGTCATGCCCTGCCACAGCCCAAAGCGCAGCAGCAAGGGCGTCGGGCTGGGCATGACAGACGGGCTGGGGCTTGGCAGCGGGGTGGCAGTCCGGGTGGCGGTAGCGGTCAGGGTTGGGGGCAGGCTGGCGGTGGGCACAATTTCCGGGGTTGCAGCGCAGGCAGCCAGCAGGCAGACAAAGACGATCAAGGGTAATTTTGGCATGGCATTCCTCTCTATGGATTATATTCCAATTCCATAATTATCCGAATTTTTAATTTTCCTACATACATTTTTAGCGAATAATACTAAGTTGAATCTAAATATCCAAAACGCACTTGACAAACCCCTTTTTGTGTGAAAACATAAAAATACAAATACACAAACTCACCAATACACTATTACGCAATTATGATTTTGTGAAATTGTTCAAAAGCACAAACACACAAACGCATAATTGCACAGAGCGGTTTAAAAAGGGGGGATAATGAAACGAATTGCATTTACCAATGATAAGGGAGGAGTAGGGAAGACCACCACGGTAGCGAACATGGCAGTGGGCTTGGCTCAAAAGGGTACAAAAACCCTGGTGGTGGATATGGACCCCCAGGCGGACGTAACCTTTGCACTGCTTGGACAGCGAGCTCCAGAAGCTAGGGGAGGCTATCTACCTCCCACGATCCATGCTATGCTAACCGGTCATTACGATATTCGACAGGTGATCATGGAAGCTTCCCGTTATAGGAACTTATCGGTGATCCCTTCCAATGCGGATCTGGCGGATGCGGCCATCAAATTATCTCAGCGTCCCACCCGCTTGCGAAGTTTGTTGGATAGCTTGCAGGAGAGTGATTTTGAAGTCATTTTAATTGATACTGGCAAAGGCTTGGATCCATTGGCCATCAATGCCCTGGCTGCTGCCCAGGAAGTGATCATCATGGTCTCACCTGGCAGGCTGGAGCTGGATGCGATTGCCAGGATGCAAGAAAACGTTAATCTGGTGCGGGAGGAAGTATTACTCCAAGCCAGAGAGCCGATTATCAAAGGAATATTGCTAACCCTGGCTGATTCCTACTCTATTACAAGGGATACCAAATCAAGGATTGAACAGGCTTATCCCGGGCTTCTGTGTCAGACTGTAATTCCTAAAAACAACGACCTTCAAAAGGCTATCGGCAGGGCACGTAGTATCTTTGAGGTGGCACCAAATAGCAAAGGAGCAATTGCATATCTTCAATTATTGGAGGAGTTAAAACTATGAACCAACCTTATCCAACCGGTCTTGGTGAGCCTGAAATTTTCGGCAAACAAGCTTTATTTCAACCTCCCAAGAAAGAAAAAACAAAATTGGTACCTAAGGAAAATAAACCTCTACTCAAGATACCTGAAAAGCGCGTTCGAATGACCATGGAAATAACAAAACCTGCATTGACGATCATTCAGCAGGTTCAAAGCAGCCATCGATTATTGACTGGGCAAGTCTTACCTAAATGGAAAATCATTAATGATGCCCTGGAACTTTATGGGCGAGAAAGGCAAGGAAAATATGAACATTCCGATCAATGATATAAGTCAATGTATTCAACAAGCACAATCATTGCAGAGCATCCAGGAAAGTGATAAAAGGTTTTTCCAGGCGTTCACTTACCTGGCAGGGGATAGTACTACCGGTTTTCTGGCATATGTAATTTGGCGTGGACGTTCAAATATGTTAACCTTTATTCAGCATGCAACCAACCAAACGCCCGGCGTACAAAATACAACTGGAGCCAGCTTAGCACAATACTGATGGCAAGAGGAATGTGTTGTCTTTGAAGACATGCCCCTTTCAAAGCGACTGGTTGGGCAGCGAGGCAAGTTCCTGCCTGACTGGTCTTAGGCTGGCTCTGGATGATTATTATTAATAACCAAGTTTGCAAAGAGAAATGAAAAAACTGATAGACCAATTTTCGCCCATTCCTTTGCAAGGGCTCCCTGAAGAAATCCAATCATTCTTTTTTGCCAGGTCCAATCTTGATATCCAAGTTTAATTCTTCTTTCATTAGCTTCAATATCAACCAACCAAAGAGACCAATCAAGAACGTCACAAGACCCAGTATAAAAGTCATTAAAGCGATTATGATGCCGGAAATAATCATCGAGCCTCCCATGGCAAGAGTACAACATCAAGGAGAAATTATCAATGATATGTTCTAACTTATTTGACGTGAGACAGGTGGAGATTTATTATTGAGTAATAGGAAAAAACTTTATCTCAAATTCCCTTGCACTATAATAAATTCTTTACGGAGATTTTGGAACTCTACGAGGTCTGCGGTGGATTTTGGATTCTTGATTTGGTAATCCACAATTGGTAATGCCTCATTTATTCGTTGGCGGGCATTATCATCATCATTAAGGTTAATTTCCATCGCTGCTAGGTTCAGGAGAATCATTGTAAGGGAATATGGTTCTTTTACATAATATGCTTTTGAGAGAGCCAATAAAAGTGTTTCTTTTGCTAACTTGTAATCTTTGCGATTGTTAGCAATTTCTTGTGCACTACTAATATAAACTTCTATTAATGCTAGTGCTGCTTGGTCAGCAAGTGGTTTTGATGCAGAATCCGGTGTTAATTCAGAAAACGATTTTGCCGCGTCAAATAATGCTGAAAGGAAGAACTCTTTAGCTTTACCAACGGAGTTTGAAATTGCTACTATTTTATTAGCATCCATACCCTTTAGCAGGATTATTTCTTTATGCCTTGCTATATCCATCACAGTCTGATTCATTAATTTTCCAAATTCTCCAGCTGGAAGATCATTTGCGAGTTTTGATTGAAGAACGCGAAGAATTTCATCGCGTTGTTCAATTGCTTTCTGAAGCTGACTTTTTCCAAAAATACCCATGTCATTCCTCCTAATTATTTTTTACACCATATAATGAATGTTCCAGTTTAGTGGGAAATCTTTTTCAATGATAATTATCCAGCCAGGTAAGTACTGCGAAAAGAAGAAAGTACTTCTGACATAAACGCCCTCGGATTTGAGAGATATTTTTCAACAAAAATCTGAGCATCCTGAGTTGACAATCCTTTTTGGTATAACTTCATAAGATCCTCAAAAGCTTTGGGCGATACCTGTTTCAATTTCTCAGCAGTCTTAAGAATTATCCATTTTTGTAATCTTGGTAAGAGATCTCGTTTATATTCATTGCATAAGTCTAAGGTTATACCCTCCTTATATTTTTCCTTGACAAGTTTTTCTATAAATGTATCAAGATCCAATTGTTGCCACATTGTAAAGTCTCCTTTAGGAAATGGTTGCCTGCCAAATGATACATTAAAAATTTATTGGACTTATTTTACCGCTAATGAGTTTATTTTACACCCTGCCGGATTGGTTTTTTTAAGGGGCACGGCGAACCCGTGCCCCTTCTTTACCTGCAAATTGTAACCACTTAACAGGCTGGCAAACGCTTAATCCTGCTCCAACCCGGTAATTTTAAAGTTCATGTAAATCAAATAATTTATAAATAACTCAGTGAACGTTTGGCTTTAACCAGACAATTATTTTATTCCATAGACCGAAATCCCCTGTCCCAAGACACCTGCACTTACGAAAAGCATGGTCCCATCTGGAGAAAAGGTCACGGTATTTGGAGTGTAAATATCAATTTCTATGGGAAATGAGTTTATTAAGACTTGATCGGAGATATTCCAAATATTCATCCTACTTTTTGGATATTCTTCATTAAGCACAGCCAATAATTTGCTATCTGGAGAGAACGCAAATTGATAAAGGTTGTTGTGGTTTTTGGAGTTTTTGTTAGATATCAGTATTTTTTCTCCAGTTTCCAGGTTGGTTACACTCACATTAATAATTATTATTTTATCTTCAATTGTATATTCGCGATCTGCAACATTTTTTCCATCCGGAGAAAGTTCAATATTTCCTATACCCACATTTAGGAAAATACCTGATTCTTTGCCACAGTTGGTGGATCGTGGCATATTCAAACATCCTTCAATATTGAATATGCGGGTTAGAATCCCCCGGCCTTGATCGGTCATAAAAGTTACCCAAAGGTTTTCCCCATCCGGTGAAAACTTTAGATTAGATAATTCATCAATATCGCATTTCCAGGGTTCCGGCAGCTCCAGGTCAATCGCTTGATTGCTTTTTAGGTTCCAAAGAAATATTTCTGCATTTTTCCAGAATCCATCGCAGGTTTCTTTTCCGGTCGTCTGCCCAACGATTGCCAACAGATCACCTTCATTGGAAAACGCCAGCCTGTTTTTACTCAACGTTCCCACCGTGATGGTATTGATCAATTCCCCAGACAAGATATCAAATAATAAAACGTCGCCTTTTGAAGTTCCCACAGCGAGAGTATTGCTGTTTCTGGCAATGGCGACCTCACTTTCCCAATAACCATCCCGGGATCCAAAAGTATTCACCAGCTGCCCGTCCGCCAATGACCAGATTTGAACGATCCCAAGTTGATTGGTTGCCAGGTATTGTGAGTCAGGAGAAACCGCGGCGTGCAATCCGGTCGTGATCACCCTTGAATTGATGACCGTATTGGTAGAAATATCTCTTAGTACCAAGTCCCCGGAAAAATTAAATTCAGCGCTTCTTTCCCCATCCGGTGAAAAGGCGATTAATTGAATTTCAAGTTTCTCAATTAAATGGTAATTTGAAACTTCAAATAACGAACCCATTTGTGGATACAATGCCAGATAATTACCATCCGACGAGAGCTCTAGATTATTTATCGATAGATCATGATATTGTTGACCATAAGACCAACGAATATAAATTGAAAGATCACTACTACCGAAAGGTGTCAAGTACGGGGGCCTGGTAATATCAGTTCGATTCCTTAAGATTCGCGAATAATTAAAAACAATATTCCAATTCGATACATCGATGATCACGATTTTTTCATAACCAAAATTAAAATAGAAATAATTTCCGTTATCTGAAAATTTAATGTTTTGTATAAAACCACCAGAACCTGCATCAAAGATCCAGACAGTTTTCCCATCAGGTACACGGAAGGCAGTGAGACTATATTTAGAATCCCAGGACGCACTTGCAACCATCAGGTAAACACCATCAGTTGAAAATAGCACATCATAAGGAATATTTTCTACAACCAGGGTGGATTGAACGCTCCAATCGTCCAGGTTAATAATGCTCATTTCCGTTTTCTTATAAAGATGCATAGCAAAACTTATGTTATCCGGCGAAAAACAAACAATATCCACATCTTCAAGTTCTTTCAGCAACGATCCACCTGATAAATCAAATATATAGGAGATGAAAGCAGAACTATTATCCTCAAAAATGATGTAACCTGTAAAGGCAACGATCTCCCCATTTGGTGAAAAAGAAACAGCCGAGACATGCATATCCTTTCGCAACTGGATGCTTAGGATGATATCTCCAGTAAATACATTATAAATTTTCGCAATAGAGGTAGCGCTTGAAATTGTTGTTAAATAATTTCCATCCGCTGAAACCTGAGTGTTGTCATAATCACTGGAGTAATCAAAACACCTCAACGTCTCTAATGTCTGCGAATCATACGAACAGGTATTGTTGGTTGTATATAGATAAATGATCTTTCCATCCTGGGAATAACGCATATCAACCGGAGTGCCTACACCAATGGTTCTTATGTATTCCAGTGAATTAATATTATCGGTCGTGATTTCCTGATTGGCCAACCTGACAGGTGTAGGGCTGGCAGTAGCTGTTGGTATGGGTGTTATTGTCGGAGTTTTTGAAGGGATGTTTGTACTTGTGGATGTGAAAGTTTGTGTTGTCGACAAAGAAGGGCTGCAGGCAAATGAAAACAAACAAATTATCAAAGAGAGAAACGACAATAATTTTTTCATAGTAATTTCCTCGCATATTAAGGATCATTGCCATTGGCTTGATTTCCAGGGATTTTGCACCCCCTTATTAATTTGATTTTATCATTAACCCAAATTCCACGTCTGATTTTTTTGCCAACATTTTCACCCCAGAAGGGTGATGGTTGTGGCCCAACTCATTTAATTTAGCATAGTTTCCTCCATTTCCATCATTTTTTGCGATCCATTTTATAAAATCGGATGTTGGTAATGATTTTTCTTGGCCATGCTTTAATTACAAACATCAGATTGGAACATTAATTGGAAGCAAGATTTTTAGCAAAGAATTCGATTTTATTGATCACGGTAGTATCCTAACAGCAGGTTTTCTTATCAGAAAAATTTTAACATGGTATCTCTACCAAAAATATCCGATTCACTTTTTTAGTGAAATCCTGAGAATGTCGTTATACCTGAGAACATATCATAAGTGGGAGTAAAGTGGTGATTTTGGCTTCAATTTGATGAAATATTGGCAAATATCACCTGTTGTTGCTCATGAAGTAGGGCTTTTAATCAAATTTCACGTTTTGACAGATTCGGCGACGTGGAATCCGGGTGATAAATAATTTATGAAAGGAAGAATCTGCAATCCCATGCATGTATCATTTGATAAGATTATAAATGAATTGATTTGAATGGATTTCCATATAAATCATTCTCCAAGAGCCAGGGTTGATTTGGATTTAATTGCGCTCAAAAAGAATAAAGCAGTGTGCATGGCTACCTTCCCAATTATCGATAAAGTCGTTACGGATGTCACCCCATCGTTTTGCATAAACAGGAGGATTCTTTATGTAATGGTCACCTAGAATGATCCATACCTCTGGAGGAAAGTCTTCTGTATATGACCTGACTGGGTCTGATGCACACTCATAATAACCGCACACAGGCAGATAGTGATTTTCTTTGTGGTATATCAAAATTTGATCTCGACTATGTAAAATTTCTTTCAATTGTGACAATGTTTTTCGGTTCTCTGCAGGATCCCAAGGTAAAACTGATTTCTGGTTGAATTCAATTCGAGTTGTACCACGAAGCGTTTTTTGTTTAACAAAGATTTTGAACCAATCCATGACTTGTTGATTGGAAGGTCCTGCATTGATTTCCGAGTCTGTCCGACTGGCGAAACCAAGTAGATCAGCAATAAAGTCCATTGTTAGTATTCCACTTTCATCACTGTAGAGATAGTTCACAACAGCAGTGAGGGACGCCAACGAACAATTATAGTTGTCTTGAGGTCGAGAAACGCTTTTCAAAATTTCGTTGTTCACATACCTATCCATAAATTTCATTTAGTTACCTCTCGATTATTCTTGATAATGTAAGGTTTTTCTTAAATAGGACCTAATTCCACTTTAGAATAAGAACGAACTAATTCCTTATATCGCTTTTTTTAGGTCAGTATGATCCTCCCTCGATAAGCTTGTTTGAAATGTATTTACATCGCACAATATTTATTTTGCGATGTGGAATTGGCTTCAAGATATTAAACCTTTCTTCAATAACTCGGGACTTGAGGCTACCATTTCTTTCAATCTGCCTTATAGTAATATGGAAAAGGATTCGCACATTATCCGTTGGATTTTTTGTAAAAGTAGACTTTTTTTAAGAAATCTATTATCTTAGATATTATACATATGGTACATGAAATTCTTGGATCAATCCTGGTTAAGTATCAAGATTGGGTTACCAATATACTAAGTTCTTCTTGGGTAGATAAATTTGCAGCAACCTGGCAAATTATGAGGAAAGTGATACCGGGATCTTCAAGTGAAGGGATTTATGAAGTATTAAATTATGAATCGACACTTGAGATACATGATGTGAAAGGGATCAGAGCTACATTTAATAAACAAAAGAAAATACGTTACTTGCAAGATAATATCATCGCCTATCAGGATCACGCCTGGGGAGATGGAAATATTCTGCTTAATTACCACACTAGCCGGGGGCGACCAGTTGATCGATATCGCTCTGGATTCAAAACATACATCCTACTATCACTAAGAGAGGTAAAGAATAAGGGTGATATTGATGAATTTAATATCCAATGGAATATTCGCCAGGGGTTCTTAAAAGAAGATGGTTTTTGGGGGACAGATATCAGCCATCGAACAAAGCATATCAAGGTTAATGTGATATTTCCGAAATCAAGACCACCACTTCATCTATTTTTTGAAGAGAATAATCCAAAAAGAAGCCATATATTATCCAGAGAAAATCAAAAGCTACTTCCTGATGGGCGTTGGTCAGTCACATTTGAAAAAAATAATCCCAGACTATATGAGCTTTATGTTCTTAGATGGATCTGGTGATCAAAACAAAACGACAGGTCCGCGGACCTGTCGTCTGCCCTGTTCCATCAACCGGATCCACCGCCCATGGCACACACTCCTTTCAGTGGAAAAAATTTTTGATATGAAAGGCTGTTCTGTTGGAAATGCAGCCCAGAAGTAATCTTATTATAGGCGATATAGCCCATAATTGTCAAGTGGTTCTTGGCTTCTTTATCTATTAATCTGTGATCTTGGTCCCGGCTTTCGATCTAGTTTCAAATAATCCTCTACAACCAGAGCTGTAGTGAACCAATTTCTCCCAAGTTTCTTTCCCCAGATTATTTTTTTGCCAACTAACAATCGTAAGTGATTCGGTGATAAACCACTAATTTTGGCAGCTTCACTTAGAGAAATTAGATCATCTATAATGGGTCGTTGGTTCTGTTCTTGCTTATTTGAATTCTTCATATTGATCTACAATATTGCTCACTCTAAGGCTATTGAGAATTTCCAAGCCTGCCTATTCCTTCCATCTGAGCTGCCTGTAATACCCTCACTTCATCTGACGAGACTCCTAATTCTTCTAGTTGTGACATCAAGCAATAGTCAATGGTTTGAGCCAGGATTCTAGCATCGAGCTGTTGTTCGGTCGTTAGATTTCTAGAGCCTTTATTATTCCTCAATCCATCTATGCCTGATCCTGCAAGGCCAGCTCCAATGGGAATGGCAAGAGCACCAAATCCGAAAATGGAAGTAAGGACTCCAGCACCTGTGATAGCAATACCTAAATATATTTTTGCGCCTTCAGCTATATTTTTGAATAATCCTTTAGCTGGATTTCCCTCAAGTAATCTCCAAGATAATTCCAAATCCTTAGTCCCTCTCTTGGCAATCCTTAAGGCAACCATGGCACTGGCAGTCTTGCCAAGATGTTGAACAAAGAAAAGGTAATCTCTTGGTTCTCCGGTTCGAAACCATTTATCTAAAAGATCTCTTCTGATATCAAGAGATCCTTCTCTTATTTCGAGATTAGGAAGTTCCCGTTCATTTACTTTCTTGGCTACACCTTCTTTTATTTTGGTATAGAGATCACCTCTGTCCGGCACAAAGGCTCCCCAAGCATCTACCTGTATCTCACCAGTCATATCTTACCTCCTTCGAAACAAGTAATATGCAAATGATATGAATATTATAGACCGGAATTTGGTTTTTAAAACCAATCAATTTAAGAAAAACATGCGCAATCGGATAAGGAACTTCGATTATTTTTACCCCCACCACCTAAATCAAGAGCACATCCACCTTCACTCGTCAAGGCCTTCGCCCTGGCTCGCAAGCTCGCCGGTGCCCTCCTTGACTTCGCTTCGGTGGATGTGCAATTCGGCGGGTATTGAGCGCAGGCGCTCAAAACGCCTTATAATAATTTTAGAGAGGGGGTGATAAAACTATGGACTATCAAATGTTTATCCTGTTTGGTAATGTAACCAAGGATGCAAAAATCCAGAAATCCAAGAAAGGAAATATTTCTTTTGCGACCTTCAGTGTGGGAGCAAAGAATAGCAAGGAACGCACATCCTTTTTTCCGGTGGTTATTTTTGGAAATCTGGGTGAATCACTGGCTCCTCATGTGACCAAAGGTCGCAAAGTCCTGATCGAAGGACATATTGAGGTAAGTGATGTTGGCCGGTTCAACGTAATAGCTGAACGTGTAGTATTAGGCTATTTACCTAAACCAACAGAACCAGTCAAAGAACCAGAAAAAACCAAATAGGTGGTGGCTTGCCAGGCATCTGCAAAGGTGCCTGGCGGCGCGGACCCGCCCACCCCCGATTGCGCAATACGGAATGCATTAAACAAGAATATTTGTGTGTAACCTTCTAATTCCCAATTTATTAATATCTTATCACTCTATTTTCAAATTAATACCACCCCCAACGCTTTTGATTGCGTCAAGGAATTGCCATGCCTGCGGCACGTTCCTCCTTGACGCCAGCCTTGGGGGTAAAGTTAGTCCGGTTAGTGGGGCAATCATGCTCCACAAGATAAAAAGAAAGGGGGTGATAATATGAAATTGATGACCAAAGAACTTGAACAAAAATTTGCAAAGGTCGGATCACAAGAGAATATCAAAGATCCAGTGATCATTGCAAAGTTTTTCAATCCTACTGGCTCAGGAACGTGGTACGCGACCGAATATGATCCGGAAACTCGCACATTTTTCGGTTATGTTTCGATCTTTGGGGATTGGAATGATGAGTGGGGAACTTTTTCCCTGGACGAATTAGGATCTTTTCGAGGAAATTTGGGACTCGGAATTGAACGGGATCTATATTTCGAAGAAAAGCCTTCTAGCCAGGTGATCAAAAAATGATCAGATGTTCTCAAGCTGGGGAGCCCATGAAAATGGGCTCCCTTTGCTTTCATTTAGAACATTACTCGACAATTTACCGCTGTATATGCTATAGTGAGCTCGTCAAAGGGGGAAATATGACACCAGAACATTCACAACTTTCTGCCACCAAAAGACCTTATGAGCAGTTCGGCTTCACCGAACAAGAACACCTATTTTGTCGTGTCAACCAGGAGCGCTTCGAAGAGATCCTGGACGATAAGCAAACCTTCATCCATAAGATCGAGCCTTCATCCAACGACTATGGAGAATTCTTATTTTTAACGACAAGCCGTCCAGGTGACCGTGGACGGCTTGTGATGACCTTTTTTGGTCTGGGATACCATGAATATCGTGAGCGCTGGATCACCAACGAGTGGTTCTGGTTTCAATCCGAGATTTTCCAGAATTTGTTATCTCAGAAGGTATCCAAAGAGGATGCGAAAAAACTTCTGAAATTAAGAGCCGAAGAAATTGGTCCCCTTGCAGAAAAAGATACCCAAACCAAACGCGGTGAATTATTTGAAATACTCGCCGATCTGACCGACGAGGATGGTGCACTCGCAGAAATGGAAGATCTGGAATCATTCAATGATTGGCTGGACGATCTGGATCAACAAACACCTCTCCAAGAGCCACCACCCACCGGCGAATATTTACTTGACCAAGAAAGCCGAGAGAATTTACCGACGATTAGAAGTGGTGAAGAGCTGGGTCTGGAAGCTTTAGCTCAAGTCAAGTTCTTCACTCCAGATAGCAATTGGACTTGGTATGCCAGCGAGTTTGATGGAGAGGATATTTTCTTTGGATTGGTATCTGGTTTTGAATTGGAATTTGGAAATTTCTCTCTGTCTGAACTTCAACAAGTGGTTGGTCCTCTCGGGTTACCTATCGAGCGTGATATCCATTTCGAACCAAAGAAGCTGGGAGAATTATTGGATTGGCATAGGCAACAACGCAAGCAGTAATCTGGATTGGATGAAATTATTTTCCAGGTTCTATTGATTGACTACTATTGGCTTTAAAAATTGTATGCGTCAGACCATCGGCCTGCACGAAGAATACCTTCTCTCCCTTTTTCTCGCTGCAGGGTTCGTGAATGATCTCAGGATTCCCTTTGATACCCATCCTTGCATTTAAACCACACTCGGGACATGTCCATTTATGCAGAGATGAAGTTCCTTTTCTCCCCTTCCCTTGTTTATCCAGAAACCATTTATACCAATCAATGTTCAAATCTTCTGGTGTTTCGGTTAAGTCAGGTGGTTGAATTCCCAGCTCTTTCATTAAGAGAGAAAAAGGTGCATCAGCCAACCGGGTATGACAGCCAACGCCTGGCATGGGATGGAGACCCAGGCTTTCGCATTTAAAAACGAATTCCTTGTTGTGATATGGTCTTCCTGGTTTGACAGGATCTTCACCAAAGTTTTGTTGCCAAAGATGAACCTGTTCGTGAAGTAAAGTCTCCATTTGAGCCCACTTGCCAAAGCTCCAAACTTTCTTCACTTTTCCATCATCTTCCTCGTCCACATAATGTTCCGTATTCATTGTGATCTCGAATAATAGACCTTGTGGATTCCTGATCAGGGTATATGCTGCAAGAGTGTTTTTATTCCTCAAATTAGTAAATGAAATGACTGGATCTGGAAGTCTTCGTCGGTCAGTCAACAAGACCGGATCCAAAAAACGGTCTTTAAAAACAATCGCCATCCGATATAGATAGGTTGCTTCCTCTGAATATATCCAATCCCGAGATGTCTCAGCATTTCTCCTCACTTCTGGTTGAGGATTTGTAGGGTCAATCAATATCCCGTTTCTTGCAATGTCTGGTATTTCATTCATTCGACTTGTTCGTTCACTTGGGTATCGTGAGCGACCCCTATTTCATATTTCCCCAAATACTCCCTGATTGCCTGGTCAATAATAACAGTCATTGGCTGGCCGGTTCTCTCCCCTATTTTGTAGATCTCATGGATCAGGCTGCTATGGATTTTAGGTTGGTAAACCTTTTCATCCCCCTGACGTTTGATTCTTTCCACCATATAGATATATTAGCATACTGTGTCAACCCTCTGACAATCCTTATACTTAATTATTTGGAGGTGGCACCAACCCCATTTTGTGAACAGTCTCTTTAGGAAAGAATTTTTCAATATTCCAATAACGAGTCCACCATTCAACAACATACATTATGTCATCAAGTTTGCACCTTAGTCTTCCGATACTTAGCGAAGGATGAAGCAACCAAGGTTGATCTGGAACAAGTTTTTTTTCAATATTTGGCTCATCGAGCAATTCCATAATCTCAGCTTCTGTAGCCGAATTAACAGTACGTAGATCCCACACATTAACAACGACTGATTGCGAGGACTCATCTCTCCCTTTTCCTGAATTCACATAGAAAATTCTGCCATCTTTCATAACAATCTCGAGTAAATATGGTGGTATTGGGGGTCCCGTCATTTCAGATAGTAACCATATCATCTGTCTTCCGTAATCTAATTCCACTTTCCACATCCTTTCACGATTCTGGTATGGAAACACCCAGAAAAAATTTGCCACTGTTACGATTGGATTTAGTAGAAGCTATGAGCAAACAATTGCCTGTTGGAGACTATGTTGGGGAGTATTTTTGAAAATTAATACCAGATTTCTTCGTGATCAATATCATCTTCGAAACGAATAATATCCTCATCTACCAAATCTTCTGGAGCAGGTGGATTGAAATAATGATATTTTGGCTGATCCAAATTACTCAGATAAGTGACAACATGTTTTATGTCTTCATTGTCATTTTGAATATTTCTGAAAAAGTTATTGCGCTCCTCTAAATTCATTTCCTGAATAGCAACAAGTATCGCTTTCTGTACTTCAATATCATTTTCGTTGTAATAATTATCGCGCATATTCCTTCGGTCTGCCCAATCACCAATTTTCCCCAGTAAAATATATGCTTTTGCTCTAATACTGGGATGGTTACCTCCAGATTGAATTAAAGTTCTTGCATATCTTTTAGCTCGATCTATTATGGTGTAATCACCTGGATTTAGAATTCGAATTAGAACTTCAAGTAAATGCATTTCTTGCCAAGCATAAATATTAAAATTGCTCTCCAAAAAATCAAGTATCCCAATAGGAATTTCAGCTACACTTGGAAAGAGAGATAGGTAGAGCGCAAACACATCAGTCGCACTAGGTAGGTTGTAGAGTTTTCCTAATACAGTTTCAACAACGGGTTGATGTATATCTCCACCAATTTGAAAAGCTTTCAGTTTTCTGTACCGGTAAATACAAAACCGAAAATGTCTATCCCTGAAATCATTTTCATCTTGAATAGTAGAGTTGAAGAATTCTTGTAATGTTGGAAGAACTTCTTCGATTTGACTACGACTTCTACTGCTGAATGCTCCATCTATTTGATTAAGTGTATCTCTACTTTCATCTAGCTCCCTTATGAATTGTTCACTTGGAATGATTCTAGTTTTACCGGAAGAAATGTAAAGACCCGACCGGCGCAAAGTTTCAACTATTAGCGCAAGGGCTTTCCTGGCATCGGGAATGCTATTTACAAAAACCCGTATATCGTCAACGTAGCGTAAGTATATAAAGCCGCCCCTTGTGAGTAACTTGTCAAATTCATCAAGGTACAAATTTCCGAAAAAAGACGAAGGATTGTTGACTTGAGGAATTCCATATAATGTATTTCTACTCCAAGTTTTGAGCAAATATGATAGATGCTGCTTCAAGGGGCGCATCATTGAGCGATCGACCCCAGGGAAAATATCATCAAGTCGACGTGCCAACCTTCGATGATCTATATGTTCGAAATATGCAGTCAAATCAGTTTCTAAAATATGGGTGCATTCATGACTTAGTCTTTCAGCTTCTTTCTCAAAGAGTTTCCATTGTTCAATGCCTTGAAGAAACATCCAAGGCGAAGTTGGGCTTGCTAAATGGTAACTAAATACCGATTGTTCGGGAGTAAAGTGTGGAGCTAAATAATCAGCAATAGCTTGATAGAGAATACGATCTCTGATATGCATCGCCCCAGTCGGTCGTAAAGAAAAACCTCTTTTTGGGGTATCTATTGTTCTAAAAGATTCCGGATGATACGTTTCTTCCCCTCCTGTTATTCTGGTTAGCAAATCCTCCCTGAATTCACCCCATCGTAATTCCACATCCTTGTAATGCAATAAATCAGGATATGGATCATCTCCCATGTCCTTTTTCACTCGTCTCCAAGCGAGGTCAAAATCAAGATTTTCTATCCACGACATAATATTTTTCTCATTGAGGACTAAAAATTCCAACAGTACCAAAATCTTTCATATCATCCAAAAATTCCGAAGCAGGTTCCACACTCGTCACCAGCAAATTATCCCGGGCACGCGTACAGGCTACGTAAAGCAAGTGCCTCTCCGTGTTATAAACCTCTTCCAGATCGGATGTGTCCGTCGAAGTTTCAATCCGTTCCTGTAAGGGGATGACCTCATCATCACAAGCCATCACAGCAACAGCCCGGAACTCAAGACCTTTGGCCAGGTGCATGCTGCACAACGAAGCACTGCCAACTGTGCTCTCCACCTTTTGGTCAAGCACTTTGTAGGCCAGCCCGGCGGCCTCCAGAGCAGCTTTCGCTCTGGAGATCTGCCCATCCGAGCGGACGAATACCCCGATCTCTTCGGGTTGCAGCCCATTGTCCAGGCGTTCTTTAAGCCAAACGGCTACCGCCTCGATCTCTGACTCTTCTGAATCGAAATTTTCTATGATCGGAGCGGGGCCATTGAAGATCGATATGGTCCCGCTGCGTGTTTCAATAATGCCATCCACATCTGCCATTTCCGGACCAAGCAGTTTATCAGCCTGCATGCGGATCTGGTGCGAGGTGCGGTAATTGATGTGCAGGGTTTTGGAGCGTCCCCGCACATCCACTCCCAATGACTTCCAGGAGAAGGGTTGTTGGAAGATGCGCTGTCCCAGGTCTCCCGCGAAGAACAGGCTGTTCGGGCGGTTGCCAGCCAGTGCTGCCAGCAGTTTGAGTTGTGAAACATTGACATCCTGGGCTTCATCCACCACGATGAAGTCAAAAGGTGCACGCTGACCGGTTGCATAAAGGTCGGTCAATTGGTTGAACATTCCAGCCTGGGTGATCAACTCCTTTTCCCGCAATTCAGACAGCACCTTTTCGAAGATCGACCAGCAGATTTTTCTGTGGTTCTCGGTCAGGCGTGTTTTACGACCCAGCCGGGCAACATCCCGGTAGGCTTCCCAACTTTCCAATTGCCAAGCGTCCACCACATGCTCCCATTCTTCTTCCAGGAAGTGCTGGTTGAAGGAATGCCCGCTGACTTTTGCAGCTGAATCTGCCACCAGGGTCTGGATGTTTTCAGAGGATGCGATCTGAACTTTACCCTTGTTCAGGCTATATAAGCGCTCAGCCATGCTGTTCATCGCATACACTTCGATCTGGTCACCCAGGTGTGGCATGTTTTGTATCAGCATGCGCAACTTGGTTTTTAAGGAATTGGCCAGGGTATCGGAAAAAGTCGTCAGCAGTATCCTTGCTTCTGGATTCGTCTTTGCCAGATGGACGGCACGATGCAGGGCTACGACGGTCTTACCCGTTCCGGCAGAACCGGAGACACGCGCCGGACCGTTGTAATTCCCGGTGGCAAAGCGGCGTTGTTCAGGGTGCAGGAATACCGTCCATTTTTCCCAGGGATACTCGAGAGCCCGTAACAACTCATCCATATCGCCCATGACACGGAAGCGGCGCAGAGCATCGGGATGCTCGAAGGGATCAATAACGATTGATGGTACAGGTGTGGTTTGGGGTACGCCGCCTACTGCCAGTTCAAGCAGCGCTTCGGCAGCTTCAGCAGGCAGGTGATCCACCAACTCAAGAATGTTATCTTCGGTAGCAGCCCGAACATCCTCCAACCACTCGGGTGGGACTCCGAAGTCAAGTAATTCCTCATCCGACTTGTTTGTATATAATGGTGGTTTGGATCTTTCTTCAGTGATATAGGTGGGAATGACAATTTCTTGGATGGTTTCTCGAATCTCCACCAATTGGGCTGCACCGGTATTGGGATGGGTTTCAAGCTTGCGTCGTTCCGCCCAACGGTAGGCATCATCATGGTGCCCCACATAACAGACCAGCAGGTTACCTGGCCTCTGATGCACGATCAGGCGGATATCACTGCTGACCCGCACTGAGGCAAAATTAGGGTCCTGAGCACGATCCAGCTTGTGAAAGCTCATACCCGGACTGCCTGGATTGACCTGAAGATCGAAGACGGTGGTCTTGACCGCTTTTTGGTCATTATTGTTTAGCCTGGTCAGGCTATCTACAAAGGTGTTTGAAATACGAAAGTCCATATTTTCTCATAAAGAACAGAAGGCTAGAAATTTGGTTAAGGAATGTGGTTGTTCATTTTTTATTCGTTTTCGAGTCTATTTTCTGGTTATATGTAATTGCCTTATGATACATTTTTTCAATCCAGGCATCCAATATCGAAAATTCATTATAAATTTCAGCCGGATCATTAACCGTTTTTCTTACAAAATCATCATCAGGCTTCCGGCTATTGATCCAGATACTCCCACAGGGGACTTCCTTGATGAAACTGCGTGCTGAAAGATACTCATCAAATTCCTGGTCAAATTTTTTTCCACAGAGTTTTTTTAACCCCACATGAAACCATAAATAACGCGGGTCTTCAATGATCTGGTCGATCATCTCGAAATCGTCCAAACTAACCCCAAGCTGGTCATTCAAAGCCTGTTTGCGATCTGCCCGGATGGCTGCCATGGTTTCGATATCGTTTGCTCGATATTCTAACCCCAACAAATCCTCGCGTATGTGTTTGATTGAGACGAGAAATTTCAAGCTTGTATATTTTGGGCGTAAAACCTCAGTGATCATACCCAATTCATTTGCCAGCTTGTCAAGAGCATCTGATATTAGCTTTACCATAAAATCGAAAGAATAAAATAAACCAGCATCAGTTTGAAAACCATCTTTTCGGACTGGGGGTTCCATTTCCATCCAGGAATCTGGCTTAAGTTCGACACCAATCGCTGCTTGTAGCAATTTGATTGCCAGGTCGACATAATCACTGGCATTCGCCCTTGTTGTTGTCACTCCGTCGCCCTGATGATACAGCTTATTACGGATGCTATGATAGTATTCCAGTTTTCTCCAGTCGTCATCATTCATACCATCAGTGACCAACTCTTGGCCAATGCTGACCAGGAAATGGAATGTGGTTTTTTCCAGGTTGATCACATCGGTGATCTTCAACTGGAACTCGCTCTCTTTCTCCTCTTTTGCTGGTCTAACCAGTTTTTTTTCGATAGACCGCACCCTGGAAACATTGTCGGGCAAGGTCCGAAGAGTGTTCAAGGTTGTTTCCACGCCGACATCCAGCAATAAAAAGCCTACTTGCTGTTCGAATTCACCCTCCTTGATGCAATGGTGGCAGCCATAGGCGATCAAATTGGTTGGCAGGGATTGCCAGGGAAATTCAGTTTTGATCATGAGAAATTGTCCTTTCTCCACTTCACCTGTCACTTCGAGGATGGAAGCGACGAAGCAGTCTCCTGAATTTACTTTGATTCCATTATTTCACCCTGAACACTTTCATCACTTCATCGCCCAAGTGGTTAATGACCTTAACTGCTATCCTTCCAGATTCCGGCTTATCAAACGGTCTCGAGGTATCGCTGTGCAAGGATTCCCAGGCTTCTTCGTTGATCTCAGCCTTGAGCGTGGTTTTTAAAGAGGAGTAGGGGTCGTTGGCACCCAGGAAATAGGCATGCCGGACGAAGAAGCTCTCTTCATTGTAGTCGGTGTCGATGAACCAGCAGGCGATGCCATCTGCTCCATCGCTGCGTACCTCGCCGGTATCAGGATGGAAGACATCCACCCCATTGATCTTGACCTGGATCTGCCCGTCTTCTGCATCCAGCAGGTCAATATCCGGTTCACCGAAGATGACGAACAGGTTACCTTTGCCAGTGTTCTTCAAGTCATCGGCCATGTGCAGGTCGGCATTCATGCGCGCCTTGAGCACCGGGATGCTGCCCAACTTGCTGAACTCCGTGGATTGGGCATCGTAGTTGAAGGCACAAGCCACCAGCACATCAAACCCGGCATCCCCGGCTTCGCGGGCGGCTGCCACCAGGTCGGGACGACCGACCGTGCCGAATTCCGGCCCGATGAAGATGCCAGCCCGTTTTTCCCGTCCGGTTTCCTTCCGGCCCTCGAAGTAACGCCCTTCAGCACAGATGTAATGCCCCGGCCAGAGTACTAACGAGAAGAAATCGATCTTATCATCCTTGTGGGCTTGCTGCACCCCGGATGTCTTAAGATTCTCAAGGATCATCTGCTCGAAGCTCTGCCCGGGTGCATACCCAGCTTTACCTTCAGCGACGCCATCGATCAATTCATCGTTTTCATCCACGCCCAGGATGCGATGAGGTGAGAGACTCTCAACTGTGAACGGCCCCGCCACGCGCACCTTCTTGTTGTCTTCGTAGGGTTTGTCATAGAGGTATTCGTAATCCGAATTGGCTACAATAGAAGCATCCAACTCACTCTGGCAAGTAAGACGAAGTTGCCACCATTTTTTGTGCAGGTTTTTAGCCTGTTCAGACCAACTTTCTTCTGCATCTCTTGGAACTTCCCAATCTTCCCGGCTTTGTCCAACGGCATTATTGAATTGTTCGAGCAAAGGTTCCATCAGCTTTTGAAACTTGTCCCAGATAACATCAATTTCATTATTTTTTGTAATTGTACTAAGCATTATATGGGAACCTCTTTCATAAACAAAACCTTGGCGTATGTTCTCATAGGTTGGAATAATTGTAGGGATATTTCCGGAAAGTTCAGCTTCTTTTAATAGTCCTTCACGGCTGTCCTTTAGTAAATAATATGAATATCTTGCTCCCATTATTCGAGCTCGAGCCAGTGCCAAAGCCACACGAGAGGTATCAATCGTGATCCAACGTCGTCCCCATTGTTCAGCAATAAAGGCAGTCGTACCTGAACCACATGTTGGGTCAAGTACCAGATCACCAGGGTCGGATGCCAATAATAGGCATTTCTGAATTACTTTTGAATTGGTTTCGACCACATACGATTTCTCTGCTGCATCAAAACCCCATTTTGTATCAAACCACACATTAGTAAGAGGAGTTATAGGAAAATGATCAAGAAACATAAAATACGCGAGGCTGTTTTTCCTACTTAGTAATAGACCGGATTTATCCAATCTTATTAACCCATCATGACTTGTTTTCCAGTGCTGATTATTCCCAATTGAATAATACTTCCCATGATACTTAAATGGTTTTGATCCTTCTTCACTATAACCTTGTGAAGTTAATGGACCAAATCTCCACACTCTTGTTCCATGTGGCAATTTTACAATTCCGGCAAATTCTTCTTTAGTTAAATTTCTTGTTGTTCCATCTGGAAATAATATCCATTTGTACTCCTCTGCTTTGTCATCTCCAATTTGCTTAGATCCAAAGAGAGTCCGAGATTTAACTTGATTTTTTTCCTTTGCATACCATAAAAGCATATTTACGGTATTAGACAATAATTTATCAGCTAAATAACTTGTGGTAGTGTAATAAATTTCTCTGCAAAAATTTTCACTTCCAAATATTTCATCCATTAATGCACGGACATAATGAACGTTATCATCTCCAATTTGTATAAATATTGAACCATTTGGCGAAAGCAATTCACTTGCAACTAAAAGTCTATCTCGTAAATATGTCAAATATGAATGTATTCCATCTCGCCAGGTATCTCGAAAGGCTTTCACCTGTTCAGGTTCGCGTGTAATATGTTCGGTATTACCATCCTTAACATCCCGATTTGTCGTAGACCATTGAAAATTGGAATTGAATTTGATACCATAAGGGGGATCAATATAAATGCACTGTACCTTGCCGCGTAGTCCCTCACGTTCAGCTAATGAAGCCATGACCTGCAGGCTGTCACCCAGGATCATGCGGTTGCTCCAGTTGGCCTCATGCTGGTAGAACTCGGTCTTGGCAGCTTCACTGGGGAGGCCATTGAAATCGGCGAACATATCGATCTGCTGGGGTTTGCCTTCCTTTTCCAGTGCTTCGGTCTGTTTGCGCAGGTCGTCGATCAAGACCTTGGGATGCACCTTCTCCTGGATGTAGATCGGTGGAGCCTGTACCACCAGGTCTGACCAATCCTGCATATCCTTGCCGCGCCAGACCAGTTGTGGATCCAGGTCCGGGTTGCGGCGCTCATATGCCACCAGGATCGGGTCTTGCTGCTCTTCGCTCAAAACAGACTGGAATTCAGCTGTGGGGATATGCTTGCGCGAGGCTGCTGTGTGTTTGAAGGTTTCAACGGATTTTTGGGATTTGCTTTTATTCTTTGCCATCTGGTTTCCTCGCTTACTACTCTAAAACAGAGTTTTCAGTTATCTTGTTCAAGGCTTCTTCGATTTTCGCAGCTAATTGCGCCTGGATCAGATACACATCTTTGAGCTCCAGGAATGTCCAGCGTCCATAGGTCCCAAGATGATTCACGCCTGGTACCCAGTAAGTATCCATGGTGTCTTTCTTTTCCCTGG
The DNA here is from genome assembly GCA_964370815.1 of uncultured Anaerolineaceae bacterium. Lineage (GTDB taxonomy): Bacteria > Chloroflexota > Anaerolineae > Anaerolineales > Villigracilaceae > UBA12087. Next base: position 55,187 of record CAYJKQ010000015.1, read on the forward strand.
CATCTTCACCGCGATAACCTTTGGTCTCCACCACCAGGTTCAACAGGTCTTCATGCCCGTCTTGCACCTGGACGATGAAATCGGGGATATATTTTCGCATAATGGAGCCATGACGATAAGGAACTTCCAATCCAAGTCCCTGGTTCTTGATGTATGCCCTGACGCGGGGATGGGTTTCCACCGCCCGGCAGAACTCGCCCTCCCAATCGCTGTCCAACACTGCCCAGTTAACATGACATTTGCGCGGGTCGGTCTGCCAACGACTGGCTTTGGAGGTGTAGAAGTTGACATGCAAACTGGAACCGGTCGGGTTGTAGGGGTCGAGCACGGCCCGGATGGGCTGTTCACCTTCAAAGCGGCGCGTGATAGCGGCATGGATGCGGGAGCAGGCCATATCTGCCAGTTCCTGGTAAATTAACTGGGCCGGGTAGGTTCCGCCATTGCATACCAGGTAATTGTCCAGCCATTGCCGAGTGATGCGTTTTAGTTGACCGAACAAATGCAGTTCGGGCTCTTTGTCCGGATCGCGGTAGTGGGTGTACAAAAGACGTTTTGTCAGTTGGAATAGCAGTGTTGATTGGCGCGTATCCTCCAAATGGGTCAGACTCAGTTCCACACTTTCACCGATGATGCCAGCGACATCTGTGATGGAAGGACCGACAATACCTGGAGTTAATACCAGCGTGGAATCCGGGTTGAAGCTAGCCTCCAGGCGTTCATTCGGCAGTTCCACGCGGTAACCCTGCACACGCGGAAACTGGATCTCAAGTGCATCCCGGTCCGGTCGCATGGCATGCACATGCACACTCTCGCGGGGTGTCTGTGGTTGGGAAATGACAGGCTTGGCGGTGAAGTCAAACGGGATGCCGAGAATGTCGGCGTATTCCACATCGAACAAGCCTTCTTCGTTCAGATCATACGATTGGCGTCGCAGTGCGCGCCCGACCACCTGCTCGCACAACAACTGTGTCCCAAAAGCACGGATCCCCAGGATATGTGTGACCGTGCTGGCGTCCCAGCCCTCGGTCAGCATCGAAACCGAGACCACGCAGCGGATCGATCCCCCCAGGCGGTCCAATTTGCCGACCGTGTTCATCACTTCCCGCAACAGATCCTGATCCGTTATGTTATCCGCCTGGCGTTGGTCACCGGTGCGCTGGATGATCTCCCGGCGATAACGATCGATCTCGTCTGCCGCCATTTTGCGGAAGTTCTGATCCAATGCTTCACCGGATTCCAATTGTTCACTATCGATCAACAAGGTGTTGGGACGAGATAATGGATTGCCATAATCATCAAAATTCCGAAATAATTCCAGCCGTCCCTGCGCTAATTCTGAAGTGCCATCTTCATTTTCCCTCTGGAATCCAGAGATGAAATCATACACCAGTTTGGAAATGGAGGTGTTCTGGCAGACGATGATAAAGCAGGGCGGGGTGGTAATGCCTGCCTGCTGCCAGAGATGAAAAGTTTTTTCGTAATGACCATAGAGTGCATCCAGGGCGGTTTGCAATTCGACCGGCAGGCTGAGTGGATCCAGATCCTTGGATTTTCCCCGACCTTTTTTGGGCATCTTGGTGCGGATATGTTCCCAGAGATTGCGGAACTTGGGCATCTCTCCGCCAGGGATATTGTCCGCCACTGGAACACGGGGTAGTTTGACGATCCCGCATTCGATCGCATCCAATAAGGAGAAATCGCTCATCGTCCAGGGGAAGATGGTTCCCTCGGCATAACCTGATCCGCTCAAGAAGAAAGGCGTAGCGGAAAGATCGACCACCTTCTGAAGGCCAAGTTTCTCGTTGACGATCTTCAGCCCATTGATCCATAATCGGGCTGCTTCGTTGTTGGCCTCTGCTTCTAATCTTTCTTCACCTTTTAATGGTTCATCCTCCGGCTCAGGTTTTTCTTGGTAGCAATGGTGTCCTTCGTCATTGATGGACAGGATGTTTTTTATACCCATCAACTCCGGCATCACCCGCTGCAGCATCTGACCTTCAGTTTCCAGTGTATTCAATTCTTCGCCGCGTCCTTGCAACAAAGAACGTCCGCCTTTGGAGAGTGGAATGCGTTCCCGCATTTTAAAAGCATGGTAATTGGTGATCACGATCTTGGCCTTGCCCAGTTCCGGCAGCATGTCAGTAGGCACAAGCTCGCGGCTCTTGTAATAACTGTAAGGATCATTGGGTTGCAAGACTTGAAGCCGGTCACGAATTGTGATGCCAGGCGTCACCACCAGGAAGCCACGCGTGAACCGTTTACTGGTTGGATATCGCAAAGCATTGATCGTTTGCCAGGCAATGATCATTGCCATCACGGTGGTTTTACCGGAGCCGGTCGCCATTTTCAGGGCGATACGTGCCAGGCCGGGGTTTGCATTCTCGCTGGCATCAGCCAGGTGATCGAGCAGTTCTTTCTCCCGTTTTCCACCCTTTGGAGCCACCTCGGTCAACCAGATCAGCGTCTCGACCGCTTCCACCTGGCAGAAGAATGGGCGGATGTCAGCGAACGGGTGGCTACGCCAATGCTGTAACAACCGGGCGGTCTCAGGTGTTACCTTCCAATCATTAGGGTTCGGGATCATCCGCCACTGATCGACATGATTCCTGACCGTGCTGATGTTCCCGGTGATGTCATATTGCTGTTCGCTGGTTGAAAGTCCCCTGCCTTCATCCATAATCATTGGCATTTGGGCATCAGGTTGTCTTCGTCTTCTGGGTTTTGGTATGGGGGTGATGAACTCTGCACTACGACGGCGCTCAAGGATCTGCATTGTAGGTTGCCCATCTGCATCCAACTCCCAGTGGAGCTTGGGATACTCATATGGAGAGTTGAGGATGGGATGCTCGAAGAATGAATTGTCCATGCATGACTTCCCTTTGAAAACCAAGAAATTCGGATGAGCTTTGAAAGAAAATCAGGGAGCTAATTCGCCCCTTATTTGCAAGCTTGGATCAATTTTTAAAAGAAGGAACAAAATCCTATTAAGAATTATACTGCCAATTGAAATTGTTCATAACCATATTAATTCATAACCCCAGGCTATTCTTACCTTTTAATGGTGGAAACAAAAATGGGAGATACCCTTGAATACCAAACCCCAACAACTAATCTTTTTATTTACTCGTTATTCTTAATCCTCCTTTCAAGGAATTTCCAATTTCAGCTAAGAATGTGGAACTCAAAGGTAACGAAGTACTTGTTCTGTCTTCAATATTCACATCTTTCATTTCTTTAGAAGATCCCTCTATCATTTCGCGAAGTTGAACCATTAATTGATCAATTCCATCCAAGGGATCATTGCCATCATCAAGCTTATTCAAAGCCTCGGTAAGTATGTGGCGAAGCGAATATCCATTACAAACCCAGGCATTAATCACCTCCATAGCCTGGGCTTCACGGGGATTACTTTCATCCAAGCGAAAACTATAGACCTTGCTCATAGCAGTTTCAGAGAATCATACAAGCGCCAAAGCTTGAGCCCACCACGAACATTGGCCAGGTGCAAACTTTCGAGTTGATCTGCCAATATTACATTCGCGTGTTTTAAAATCGGAAGTAACTTATTTTGGAGCAAAGCACTTCCACCACCTGTGAGGATGATGGTATCCCAGGCTAACGCTCCACCAGCAATGCGCTGATAGGTGTCAGCAAATTTATTGAGGAACAGACTGGTGGCTTCATTCACATATTCGCCACAAGGAAATTTCTTTCCCCCACCCTCAAACACATTCGTTGCAATAGCTTGCCGTATCCGGTCGGGCGGTAAGACAGGAATGTCTTTAACCAGTTCAACAAAGTTAGATCGAAAGCTCTCCTCAAAATCTGAGATTACCTGATGAATTCCGAGGGGGATACTTTTAGCTAAGCCATAATCCACGACTCCACCAGGATTGACAGCTAGCCAATCAGTAGTGAAACCACCAATGTCAATTACCAGAGACCGTCCTTCTCCCACGCTGGCATGCTGGTAGTGTTGTCCATCTTCAGTCAGTAAAACATTCATTAAACCACCAACAGGTTCATCAAAGGTATTGGCATAGATCACTTGAAAACCAGTCTTGCGTTTGCCCGCTTCCACTGTCCACTCCCCAATTACCGACTTCATTAGATCGTCCCTGTATTTCACATCTCCAGGTGCATGACTGCCAAAGATGGCTACTTCTTGCCCCCGCTCGTAGATTCGAGCAAGGGCAGCGATTGCCAGAATGCCGTAATAATCACGTGTATATCTGGCACTGCCTGAGCGTTGAACCAGAACGCCATGCCTCTCGGCGCTTTCACCAACAACATAGGGTTTTCCGTTCACCCGAATGTAATCAGCTGAATTGCCATTTATACTTGCCCGCGAGATGATTTTCTGATATTCGCCTTCTGTCAGAGGTTGAATTGCATGCGGAAAAGAAACTTCTTTATTAACAGTCTTGCCTTTGATAATGCTGTTGCCAGCATCCAGAACTAATATAGCCATTTCAGCTCCTTTCTTGATAGGGGTGTATACAAACGTAAACAGGAAACGTTTACAAACGTAAACAAAGGGAGGAAAATAAAAAACTACTTGGGGCCAAAGCGTTGGTCGGTTGCATCTTGTGTTTGCTCGATAAAAAGATCAAGCGCACTTTTATCAACCAGCCACAGTTGACCGATTTTGACACCTACTAGCTTGCCATTCCGAAGCAAGCGTCGAAGGTACTGCAAGCAATAGCCACTATAGGAAGCAGCCACTTGCACAGAGATATGGTTGTTTAGAATTTGAGGGGAAATTGCGTTATTAAAAGAAATCATCCCGAACTCACCTTAAGGTGATGGGCAATTCCTCTAGTTTACTCCGCTGGTCAAAGCGCAGCATTTCGAGAAAGTGCTCTACACCTAACTGGTGTGGTTCGAGATGGGTC
>CAYJKQ010000016.1:0-58042 GCA_964370815.1 uncultured Anaerolineaceae bacterium
TTGGGATGGTTATACATCAAGGAGGCTCTACCCAATTTTTGGGGAGAAAGCATGGTGCCGGGAGAGTTAATAATTGTGGTGGGGATCGTAGTAATTTTTGCATACCTGCTTGGTCTGGTTGTTTTCCTGCTGGATCTGGTGTACGTGGTAATTGACCCCCGCATCCGTTTACTTCCCGAACAGAATAAAATGAAAGTAATGTCTCGAGTTAAATCCTTTAATAAAAACTGGAAAAGGCGCTTTCAATTTTGGTTATCTGGAAGGATTAAAAAGCACCGGACCAAAACTCTTGATCCCACAACACTACCGTTCATTTCACCATCCCTGATGATCGATAATTTAAGAGGCTCTCTACGTGACTTCCAGATTGGGTTAAGATTGTTTTTACAGGAGCTTCGAAGGTATCCTTCGGCAATTCTTGGGCTGACATTCATTATCATTTTAATGGCTGGTTCAGTGCATGCTGTCATCGCATTCCCCTATGAACAGGTCGGTAAGGATTATGATCAGAAGCGCGCCTTGGGCCGTAGTTTTATTCCACGTACAGCAATGCCTGAATGGACAAACTTTTTTAGTGATCCACCACGGTTGTCAACGATCATTATGAACCCTCAGAGTGAAGAAGCAAATGTTTCCATCCAGGTTCTGGATAATGGTTGGATCGAAAAAACAACCACTTTCACCTTTGATTATCCGTATAAGGAAACGCCAAGCGATATTTTTCTTTATATCGATCCCATCTATAAAGAAAAACTTCCTTTTCTTACCCTTGAATGGAAGTATCCTGATGGAAGGACCATCGATCTAAAAAGGACAATTGCAGAACCCGGCTCCAGTTATGATTTTGAATCAAGTTTTCTGCCCAAATCCCTTATAAAACAAAATCCTGAATGGGGCAATTGGTTTTATGTGAACGATCAATATTCTAAACCTGTCTATACCTTACTATTCGCCAAACCAAATTCTCCTGATCCTTTTCCACAGCATGGAACCTATCAACTAACAGTTAAGAGCTTGGTTTTTGAAAAGGAAGGTGATGTTGAATTGCAATTTGTATTGTTGGGGCAAGTCTATGGAGCAGCTGGAACTGATTATTCACGCAGGAATCTGCTGGTTCCATTGTTTTGGGGAATGCCATTTGCTCTGTTCATCGGTTTGCTGGGTTCCCTCGTTACAACATTGGTAGCAATGCTGCTGCCAGCCATCGGTGTTTGGTATGGAGGTTGGATAGATAGTGTTATCCAAAGAGTGGCAGAAATCAATATGATCCTTCCGGGTTTAACTATCGCAGTTCTGGTGAATGTACTTTTTAATATAAATATTTGGATAATCTTAGGAATCGTGGTTATTATCAACGCCTTTGGTTCTCCGCTTAAAATCATCCGTTCTGCTCTATTGCAGGCCAAGGAAGCACCCTATATCGAAAGCGCTCGCGCATACGGCGCAAGCAATATCAGGATCATTACACGTTACCTATTACCTCGAATCTTGCCTTTATTGATTCCTCAATTAGTATCGCAGGTACCAAGTTTTATTTTTTGGGAAGCGACATTAGGTTTCTTTAATATCAAATCAAATTATCCAACCTGGGGACGAATCATCTACGACGGATTGTCCCGAGGTGCATTATATGGTTCGCCTTTTTGGGTGTTGGAGCCAATCTTCCTTTTGCTTCTAACAAGCCTGGCATTTGCAATGCTAGGTTCTGCACTCGAGAGAATACTAAATCCCCGCATCATAATCAATGTGCCTTTACAAAAAATTTAAATAATTTTGTTCTGAATTCTTTAAAATTGGAACAAAATAATTCTATTTTAAGTAAGTAGAAGATTTCCAATTGAATTTTCCTAGCAAAGAATCGAAATACATTAATATTCTTGAACATCTCACCATCAATAATGTGGTGTAAAATTGATAGCTATGGATGAGCAATTATTGATTTCATCAGCACAAAAAGGTGATTTGGAATCATTTAATACCCTTGTGCTTACATATCAGGAAAACTTATTCAATACTGCCTTTCGAATCCTGGGTGATGAAGAGCTGGCAGCCGATGCCACGCAAGACGCATTCATCTCTGCTTTTCAAAAAATATCTTCTTTTCGAGGAGGGTCCTTTAGATCCTGGTTACTGCGAACAGTCACGAATGCCTGTTACGATGAATTAAGGCGCAAAAAACGCCGCCCAACAATTCCCCTTGAACCAGTCACAAGAGATGAAGAAGAGATCGAATCCCCGCGCTGGTTGGCTGACCAAGATTTATCACCAGAACAAAAATTTGAACAAAGCGAACTCGAACATGCCATTCAGCATTGTCTGGAAGGATTATCACCTGACTATCGATCAGTTGTCATCCTGGCAGATATTCAAGGTCTTGATTATAACGAAGTGGCTTCTTCACTTCGTAAACCTCTGGGGACTGTCAAAAGCCGCCTGGCGCGTGCCCGGCTACGCCTTAGAGAATGTTTGCAGGATTTTTGGGAACTTTTACCGACTGCTTACCGTCTGGATAATGAGAGCTACCCATGACTAAGCAGACTTCATTCCAAGACATCAAAAATTTATCAGCATATCTGGATAAACAATTATCCAAGTCTGCTCAAGCGCGCCTTGAAGCCAAAATTGCAATACAACCCGAGCTGCAGGAAATTCTCCTTGAGATGCGGCAAGCACGATCCCTCTTGGGGCATACTCCCAAGCTGAAGGTGCCGCACAACTTTACAGTGACCCCCAAAATGGTAGGAATGCGACCTCCCTTACCGCGCAGTGTGCCAATTTTTCGGATGGCTTCATTAACCGCAGCGATCCTGTTATTCATATCATTTACTTTCAATTATTTGGCTCCTTTCGATTCTGTTCCCAACCCAGCAAAGGCTCCTGAATTTTCTCAAAGTGGTGGAGGCTGTGGTTACGACGATCCTGCTGATTGTGGTGATGTTGCCCTGGAAGCCCTTCCCTTTGGGATAGGAGGAGGTGCACCCGAGACCTCAACACCAGAAGAAGGAGCTGTCATGTCGATTGCTCCCGAATCTTTGGATGCAACTTCGCCTAAAGCTACATCAAAAGCCACTCCTGAAGCCAGTATGAAAGTCGTGCAACAACCTACCGAGGATGTTTCAAATGCATCCCCTGATCAACAGTCTCTCGATATGCCTCTAAGAGAAGAACCCCAATCTCTAGCCCAACCATTGTTGAATTCTTTCCAAATAGGTTTAGTTCTCTTTGTACTTGTTTTTGGCAGTAGTGCGTTCATCATTCGTCAAATTAACATCCAGAGATGGCGGAAACGACTATAAATTTCTGCCCCAGGTGTGGCACAGCCATCACACACCAGCAAAGATCGGGAAAACTCCGACCAGTTTGTCCAGTTTGTGGGTGGATCTATTTTGCAGACCCCAAAGTTGCTGCAGCTGTTTTGATCAAAAAGGACGATTTAGTTCTCCTTGTACGGCGGGTGAACGAACCCGAGCGTGGTTTATGGACTCTGCCAGCTGGATTTGTTGACGCAGGTGAAGATCCAGCCCGTGCGGCTGAAAGGGAATGTTTTGAAGAGACCAGCCTGACGGTCCATGTTACTGGTATTTTGGATATCATCGCTGGCCTGGAGCACGAGCGTGGTGCTGATATCCTTATCGTATATCATGCCCAAGTTCAAGGAGGCACTCTCCAAGCCCTGGATGATGCCGACTTGGCTGAATGGTTCCCCCTTACTGCTCTCCCAGCCCTGGCTTTCGATGCTACCAAACGGGTTTTGGGTGTTTCTCATAAAATTTGATGATCCACTTACGATCCATTTCATACCAAAAACCCGAACAAGATAACAGAGGTTACCCATTTTCTTTACCTGTTTTCCATGAATTTGATGGATTAGAGTTCAATTCCCCAGTCTCTTTCTTTGTAGGCGCTAACGGATCCGGAAAATCCACCTTGCTGGAAACCATCGCCTGTGCCATCGATTCGGTTGTGGTTGGCAGCGAAAGTTTAAAATCTGACAAGACTTTGGGAGCAGTCCAACATCTATCTCGATTTTTAAAACTCTCCTGGCAAAAACGCACCCGCAAGGGTTTTTTTCTACGAGCGGAAGATTTTTTTGGCTATACAAAAAACATGACCAAATTGCGCCAGGAACTGGAAGAGGATATTCGGGTTATTAATATTGATTACAAGGACCGTACTGATTATGCCGCAGACCTGGCCCGCAGTCCTCATATCGGGCAATTGAAAGCACTGAGCCAACGCTACGGAGATGGTCTGGAGCATCATTCACACGGGGAAGCCTTTCTCGCTCTCTTTAAATCCCGGTTTGTACCTGGTGGTTTGTACTTGTTGGATGAGCCGGAAGCACCACTTTCACCCTTGCACCAACTTGGTCTGATCTCCATTCTCAAGGATATGATAAACCAGGATGCACAGTTCATCATTGCCACTCATTCACCCATTTTGATGGCTTTCCCGGATGCCACCCTGTTCAATTTTGAGGATAATTCCATTCAACAAGTCGCCTATGATGAATTGGAAAATGTTAAAATAATGCGCTCTTTTCTAAACGACCCACAGGCTTTTCTACACCAGTTATAATTGAATTATGGACGAATTGATCATTCGGGAAGCTCAAGATAATGATTTCATAGTGATCGCGGGCCTCTTTAACCAGATAGGATACCAAACAGATTCAGAAGAAATTCCCCTGCGTCGCAAACAGATCCATGACCTGAGCCATCATGCTGTATTCGTGGCAGAATTGGATCAGCAAGTTATTGGCTGGATCCATGTATTCCTCTGCCCATTGTTGGTCAATCCCCTTTCAGCACAACTGGGGGGATTGGTAGTGAATTCAAACGAGCGCAGTAAAGGAGTGGGGAAAGAATTAATGCAGCAAGCGGAAGCCTGGTCTCAAACCCATGCCTTAAATTTTTGACAATTCATGCCAATAATTCCCGCACCGTAACACATAAGTTTTACAATCACCTTGGCTATGAAAACATAAAAACTGAACACTTCCTCCGCAAAGAAATTTAAGCCGGGGGTTTTCCAACAGAATTCGCAGGTTGAACATCAATGAAAGAACTTCCCTAAAACTACTATATTCCCTTCATACTTGCTTGTCGTGCTACAATTATAGAAACGATTAATCCCTGATATTTCCAAGAGGAAAAGATGGCTACGCTTAATTTACGTCCCTCACCCATCGCTGGCTTATGGTATGAAGGCAACCCAAGCGCACTGGCAGCCAGTATCAATTCTTACATGGATCTTGCCCGCTTACCCGAACTGGATGGAAAAGTGGTGGCGATCATAGCTCCTCACGCCGGACATAGATATTCCGGATCGGTGGCTGGCTACGCCTTTGCATGCGTGCGCGACCAATCACCTGACTTGGTTGTGATTGTCGGACCCATGCACCATCCATTCCAGGAACCAATTTTAATTTCAGCCCATACAGCATACTCCACTCCGCTCGGAAGTATTCCGATCGATAGAGAGATGGTAGACAAGCTGGATGATATCCTGATCAAAGATCTGAATCTTGAGATATCGCCTGTTTTTGAAGACCCGGAACACTCACTTGAAATCCTGCTCCCTTTCCTCCAACAAGCGCTGATTGGAAAATTTAATTTACTACCCATCATGCTGCGCGAGCAAACCCCGCGATTATCCGAAATCCTTGGACATGCCCTGGCTCAGATATTGCAGGATAAGAATTATCTCTTGGTAGCTTCTACCGATCTATCCCATTTCTTTAATGAAAGTGAAGCCTGTTTACTTGACGCAGAAATGCTGCGTCAAGTTGAATCTTTTTCCCCGCAGGGTGTCTTCCAGACAGAGTACAATAAGGATGGATTTGCATGTGGTGTGGGTGCCCTTTCTTCAGTGCTCTGGGCAGCAAAAGACCTAGGCGCAGATACAGTTAAAGTCCTCCATCATGCTACTTCTGGAGCTGTTACTGGAGATTTCAACAGGGTGGTCGGTTATGGTGCTGCGGTGGTTTTGAAAACGCATAAACCATGCAAATGAGAAGAACTCCTAACCATAATTATGCCAATTTTTGCTGAAATTGTTGTAAACATACCGTCTGTTGATGGAGTATTCCATTATTCCATTCCTCCCGATCTTGAAACCAGCCTGGCGTTGGGACACTATGTGCATGTACCTTTTGGAAAGCAGATTGTCCAAGGGGTTGTGTTGGCACTATTAGAGATCTCACCAATTCAGGAGACGAAAAAGATCATTGATCTGATCGATCCCAACCCTGTTTTAACAGCAGCTCAAATTGAGCTCGCTAAAAATCTAAGCCAGGCAACCCACAACTCAACAGCCGCCATTATTTCTCTCATGCTGCCACCCGGCCTGTCAAAACAATCGGATGTGTTGTATTCCATTGCCAACAAAACGGATACCACCGGATGGTCTGATACTCAAAAACGCCTGCAAAACTTGCTAAATAAACGCGGCTCTCTACGCGGTAGGCAGATAGATCGCGCCTTTCCAAATCGGGATTGGCGCAAATCCGCACAATCCCTGATTCGCAGTGGAGCCCTCATTAGTCAATCGGTGCTGCCTCCTCCTGGGATTCGACCCAAATTCATCCGGGTTACCCAACTGGGTGTGACACCCGAACAGGCGCAAACTGCCATGCCAAATCTGGGTAATACAGCCAACACTCAAAAAAGACGACAGGCTGCCCTGCAGTTCCTGCTAAGTGAACCTGAACCAGTTAATGTAACATGGGTGTATGCTGAAAGTGGCTGTAACCTGGGAGACCTGCAGGAGTTGGCTGAGCGGGAATTGATCATTCTATTTGAAACCGAGATCTGGCGGGATCCGCTTTCAAATATCACCCAGACTCTTACCTCCCCGCCTACGTTGACTTCAGACCAGCAAAAAACATGGGATGTGATCGAACAAGGATTTGAAGACCTGACGAATGGCGGAATAGTCTTGCCTTTTCTTTTACATGGAGTCACTGGTTCAGGAAAAACAGAAATATATCTACGCGCAGTCACTAGAGCTCTCCAAGCTGGAAAACAGGCTATTGTCATGGTTCCCGAGATCGCCCTGACGCCCCAGACGGTTCACCGCTTTTTGGCTCGCTTTCCCGGTCAGGTGGGTCTGGTTCATTCCAAATTATCCGAAGGTGAGCGTTACGATACCTGGCGGCGTGCCCGTCTTGGTCAATTAAAAATCATCATTGGACCGCGTTCTGCCCTTTTCAGCCCCCTGCCTCAAATCGGTTTGATCATTCTCGATGAATGTCATGACAATTCATATTACCAGAATGAGCCTCCCTGTTATGATGCCGTTCAGGCTGCAATGGATTCGGCTGCCCTGAATGGCGCAATATGCATCCTCGGTTCCGCCACGCCTCCTGTGACGCTCAGGTTCCAAGCAGTGAATACCCCATCTTCTGGAATCGAACAGAAAAGAGAGTACGGAAAGCATCAATTGCACTTGCTCGAATTGCCATCCCGTTTAACTCCCCTGGAGTCTGGTGGAGTCAGTGAAGGCACTGCCCTTCCTCCCGTTCAGATCATAGACATGCGCGCTGAATTAAAATCCGGCAATCGTGGAGTCTTTAGTTTTGCTCTTGAAGAAGCCCTTAATTCAGTCCTGGACCATGATGAGCAAGCCATATTGTTCCTTAATCGGCGGGGTACCGCTACTTACGTTTTTTGCCGGGATTGCGGTACATCCCTCAATTGCCCTCGCTGTGAGACTCCGCTTACATTCCATACCCAGCTTCCTGGGGTGGAATTACTCTGTCATCACTGCAGGTACACGCGTAAGCTTCCGAAAACCTGTCCAGTTTGTAAAAGCAGCGCCATCCGCCAGTATGGGCTCGGCAGCGAAAGGGTTGCTGCTGAGGTGCAAGAGCGATTCCCCCAGGCACGCATCTTGCGTTGGGATTGGGAATCCACACGTCAAAAGGATTCTCACGAGATTATCCTAAGCCATTTTATCAGCCAACGCTCGAACGTACTGGTGGGTACCCAGATGCTGGCCAAAGGACTTGACTTGCCCAAAGTCACCCTGGTTGGAATTATTCTGGCCGATGTGGGTTTGAATTTCCCTGATCCGTTCGCGGCTGAGCGAAGTTTTCAAGTGTTAACCCAGGTAGCCGGTAGAGCGGGGCGATCCTCCCTCGGTGGGAAGGTCATCCTGCAAACTTTTCAACCTGAGCACTATGCCATTCAAGCTGCTGCTGGTCACGATTATGCTGGTTTTTACCTCCGTGAACTTTTCGAAAGAGAAAAATTAGGCTACCCGCCATTCGGACGGCTGGTTCGTTTGGAATACCGCCATGTAGATTCCAAGGTGGCTGAAACCACAACGGATAGCATGGCTGATTACCTGCAGAAACGGATCAACAAGATCGGGTTGGTTGAAACAGATATTGTTGGACCAGTCCCTTGCTTCTTTGCAAAGATAAACAATCTTTATCGCTGGCAGGTCATCCTACGTGGACCAGAACCAGCTTCAATTCTGCCAACCCGTTTCCTGGAAGGCTGGCGTGTGGAAATTGATCCCACAAGTTTGCTATAATTTATTTAATTGCAATCAGACATTTTCTTCAACAAGGGAGTTCAAGAATGAGCAATCAAATGAAACTAATGTTAATCATTACTTTGCTAATGATCAGTTTCCTTTTTCCTACTCACACACTCGCAGATGTAGCTCCTCCTATCCAACCCCCTATCACCAATCTGGAACCAGGCACACAAACTACCAACGTCCGTATGATGGAGGAGACTGTTCTGATTGATGTCCAACCGGATAGTGAAAAAGGCAGTCTTGGAATTGCACGTATCTCAGCTTATTTCACCATGCGCAATCTGGGGACTACTCCCGAATCTATGGCTGCGAGATTTCCGATATCTGCCAACAATGGCCGGGGGGAATATCCTGAATTATCCGACCTGAGTATCAAAGTAAACTCTACTCAAACTCAATACTTACGCGTAAATTATCCTGATATTCGATGGCAGGAAAAAGACGTCCCCTGGGCAGAATTTGATGTTATCTTTCCAGTTGGGATAGATGTGAACATCGAAATTGCATATTCATTAAAAGGCTCAGGGTATGCACCATACACAGCTTTCTATTACATCCTGGAAACAGGTGCTGGTTGGTTTGGAACCATCGGTAGTGCAGATGTCATCCTGCGGCTTCCTTACTCTGCCAGTAAACAAAATGTCATCTTGAATCAACAGATCGGCTGGTCGGAAACAACCAAAGGAGGAGTGTTTTCCGGCAACGAATTGCGCTGGCATTTCGATGACTTTGAACCCGGCAACGAAGGAACTATTCTAAATATGGAGTTCTCGCTGGTTTCCCCAGAGGCGTGGCAGGTTGTCTTGGATCACCGCAATGAAGTCAGCAAAAATCCTGATGACGGCGAAGCCTGGGGGAGATTAGCCATGGCTACCAAGCGAGTATTTTTTCTTGGAAAAGGTTTCAGAACTGATCCGGGAGGGGAGGAGTTGTATACTCTCAGTGTGGAAGCTTATGAAAAATGCCTCACCCTCAAGCCCCAGGATGCCCAGTGGCACGCCGGCTTTGCGGACTTGCTTTCCAACCGTGCCTATTGGGATTCCTGGACCTATGGAGTCACCGCGGAAGCCATACGAGCCATCCGGGAAATCCACACTGCCCTGCAACAAGCGCCTACCGATCCGGTTGTGTTGAATATTTCAGAAAATATTTCTTATTTATTTCCGGGAAGTCTGGTTCAGGCAAACAGTGGATATGATTTCCCCTGGCTGACACAAACCCCCACACCTTTCCCATCAACTGGGTCTGATGCAGATCCTGCCTCTCTAAGCGGAGAATACAAAAGCGAATTTCTCCCATTGAACGATCAAAAAAAGATGCAAATGTTCGTTCAGCTTCAACCAGACCATTCAGCCATATTCGAGGCTAAATTTGAAGATGGGGAGACCATACAAGCCAATGGTGAGTGGGTGGATAACAGGGATTATTCGATCCGAATTATTGTTAAAGATACAGATGACAATATTTATGAGATTACATTTATGTGGGATGATAAAGGTATCTATGCCACTGATTACCCTTCAATTTTCTCAGGACCACCCATTTGGGAACTAAAGCGCTCCTTGTTGGAAACCCCCACACATCTTCCAATTAATATCTCAACACAAACTCAAAAATCCACCACCACTCCTACTTTGACACCAACACAGGGAACAACTTCTCCTGTCAATCCCATCTGTGGTAGTGCCATTTTTGTCCCTTTTGGGTTGGTGCTGGTGTTGGTATTATCATTTAAGACTAAAAAGAGAGGAAATCATCCATGACAGAAAACGATAAATCAAAGGATAAAGAACCGATCAAAGAGGAAGATCCCAAAACGGAGCCGGTCGATCAACTGGTGGAGACACACCATAGTGTCTCGATTGCTGGTAAAAAGATTGGCTACACAGTTACGACCGGTACCATGATCCTCAAAGAAGAGTCTGCCGACCGGGACAAAGAAGCTGAAAAAGCCAAACCCACAGCTGCTTTTTTCTTTGCAGCTTATACCATGGACGGGGTTGAAGACAAGACCCAGCGACCCATAACATTCGCGTTCAACGGTGGCCCGGGTTCGTCCTCAGTCTGGCTACATCTGGGGTTCGTTGGACCCCGCCGGGTGCTCATGACCGAGGAAGGTTATATGCCTCAGCCACCTTTTAAGCTGGTGGATAATGAATTTTCCCTGCTGGATGTATCCGACCTGGTATTCATCGACCCAGTCAGCACTGGTTTCAGCCGCCCAGCGGAAGGCCAAAAACCCCGTGAATTCCATGGCTTCCAGAAAGATATAGAAAGCGTTGGAGATTTTATCAGGCTCTACACCACCCGCTTCCAGCGCTGGCTTTCCCCCAAATTCTTGATCGGGGAGAGTTATGGCACTACAAGGTCAGCTGGGCTATCGGGTTATTTACAGGAAAGGCATGGAATGTATCTGAATGGTATCATGCTGATTTCTTCCATACTGAATTTTCAAACCGCCCGTTTTGACCCGGGCAATGATCTGCCTTACATTCTGTTCCTGCCGACCTATGCTGCCACTGCGTTCTTTCATGGCCGGGTTCGCACACGAAAATCACTGGAATCCTTTCTGAAGGAGGTGGAAAAATTTGCCTCCGGAGATTACACACTGGCACTTGCAAGGGGAAGGTCCCTGTCAAAAAGGGAACGTTCCCGGGTCGCATCCGAGTTGGCTCGCTTCACCGGGCTTTCAGTTGATTACATTCTTCGTTGTGAACTGCGGATTGAGATCTTCAGGTTCACAAAGGAATTGCTACGTGATAAATACCGCACAGCGGGACGCCTTGATACCCGGTTCACAGGCATTGACCGGGATTCTGCGGGTGAAAATTTCGAATTCGACCCGAGTATGGCAGCCATCACCGGTCCTTACACAGCGACTCTGAATGATTATGTACGCGGCGAATTGAAATTTGAAAGCGATCTGCCTTACGAAATCCTCAACCCAAAAGTCTGGCCCTGGAGCTATGCACAGAATGAAAATAATTATGTAAATGTGGCTGAAACCTTGCGAAAAGCCATGAGCAGCAATCCATATCTGAAAGTCCATATTGCCAATGGCTATTTTGATCTAGCCACTCCATACTATGCCACCCGCTATACGTTCGACCACCTTGGGTTGGACATCAGTTTGCAGGATAACATCTCAATGAGTTATTACCCGGCTGGACATATGATGTATATTCATTTACCTTCTCTCGCAGCTTTAAAAGACAATCTTGTTGAATTCATCCAAAGTGCTTTGTTAAAGAGCTAAATTATGCAAGGTCCATTCAGATAAGAGATAAGAAAGGTGTAAGACAACCAATTTTATAGATACTCGTAGATATTTGAAGATAACGTTTAAATAAAGAGTACGTTTTCATTCTTAAAAAAATTTAAGGAGATATATCATGCAGAATTTTTCACGAGGTTGGGCATTTTTGAAACAAGCATGGCAAATGGTATTGGCTGACAAAGATCTGATAAAACCATCCATCATCACATTATTTGCAGGTTTCATCATTTCGATCATATTCATAATTCCAATGGCTGTGGCTGGTTTTTTGTTGGGAGGGGAAAGCTCTGTTATTGGGCGGTTCATCTTATTTGTCATGGGGACGCTTCTTGTTTTTTCCCAGTTTTCAATCTCATATCTTTTCTCAGCCATGACCATTTGCCTGATCTATGGTTATCTCTCTGAAGGAGATGGACGCATGGATAAAGCCTGGAATATCGTCAAACGCGACTGGCTGGATATCCTCAGCCTGTCGGCTGCTTCAACCTTTGTCAACGTCCTTAAAGGTTTTATAAAAGGCAAAGGGAAGAGTGGTGGGCGTAATTTTCTAGCTGGTTTGATAGGAACTGTTTGGACTGAAGCAGCTTTTTTGATACTACCTGCCATGGTGATCGAAGATATTAAATTAAAAGACGGATTTAAGCGTGCCGGAGCAATAATTAAGAACAACCTGTTGCTGATAGGAATTAGCACGGTCGGTGTAAAAGCAGTCACCAGCTTGATCGGATTTTTATTGGGAGGTACCGGAATAGCTCTGGGATTTGGAATCGGTCTGGGTATCGTTTCATTAACTGGTGCCACCCCATTTGGATGGATCAGTGGTGTCAGCCTCGGTGTGATCGTAGCCAGTATTTTTATCATGGTGGCAACTGTGGCAACTACCTATACATCCACAGCCTATCACACCTGCCTGTACCTGTGGGCACGTGATGTTGAAGCAGCCCAAGCGAGTGGCTCAACTGCCACAATCGCCGCACCTGCTCCCCTGGCAGCTGTCCTTAATCAATAATGGAAATCCAACGTCGTGAAATCCTCACCTGGCAGGATGTTGACAGTCTGATAGATACACTCCTTCCTAAATTTCGCGGCGAATTCACATCCATGGTAATGATCACGCGCGGTGGCATCATCCCGGGCGGTATGTTGGCAGAAGCGATGGGTTTGACACACATGCTGACCGCTGCAGTGGATTTCCCCGCTCAACATCATTCGGACCGACCATTAATGGCATGGCCAACTTTCATCCAATTTCCTTCGGATGACCTATTATCGAACCGACTTACTTTGATCGTTGACGATGTTTGGGGTTCGGGCCGCACAATAACGGCTGTCAAGAACCGCGTCTCGGCTGCAGGAGGCTTCCCGGAAACATGTGTATTACATTTCAATCCGTATCGAAACTTGTTTGGTAACACAAAACCAGATTATTATGCAGCCGTAACCGATGCTCACATTTTATATCCCTGGGAGATCAACCGCGGACCGGATTATGTAAATAACGAAATGTAGAATTATCTGTTGTTAGCCCCCGAAATTTCAAAGGCACCAGCGATCTTCTTGATCAAGCTTGGTGCCTTTGTCTTGTTTCCCATCGAGGTATGTAAATCATATTAATTATAAGTCTAATAAAAAGGTCTTTAAATCACACTAACAACCGACCCTTCATCTGTCTTGGTTACTTCAATGCGGGTCTGAAAAGCATCCTTAAGTTCATCAAGGTGCGTTATCACCAGAACTTTCGCAAAATCGCCCCGTACTGCATTGATGGATTCGATCAAGCGCTGTCGACCGTGAGCATCCTGCGAGCCAAAGCCTTCATCGATCACCAGGGTTTGTAAACGCGCACCTTTGCGGTGTGATAGCACCTCGGATAATGCCAGCCTTATTGCAAAATTCACCCGAAAAGCCTCCCCGCCTGAAAACATCTCATAATCCCGTACACCTACTCCATCGCTGATCTGGATATCGAGAGTTTCTTTCAAGTCATCCCTTTTCTTATCTTTGTAGGAAGATTGGGTTACAAACCTCACGGACATGGATCCATCACTCAGGCGGTCCAACAGATCGTTGGCTCGGCTTTCAATCTCCGGCAAAGCCTGTTCGATCAATAGAGCTGGTACACCGTCCTTGCCAAAGGCACGTTCAAGGGTCTTCAATCTACCGATCAACCCAGCCAAGTCTTCCCGCTCGCCATCCAGACGTTTCCTGCGTTTACGCAGATCTTTCAGCACGGTCACTTTCTGGCGGGCAGCCCCAACATCCTGGTTCAGATGGTTTTCCTGTTCCTGGATATCATATAAGGCGCGTTCAGCGTTAACCATATCCGGCTTCATTTTTTCAGCTTCCGCAAGTGCATCTTCAGCCTGCGTCAATTCATCTTTCTGTTTATTTATCTCAACTACCAGGTCATCAATTTGCTTTTGAAGGTTGTTGATCTCGTTTTCGAGGGGTTTGATAGCTGCATTGGCTGAACTCAGACTGTTGTATTCCACCTCATATGCACGCCCGGTGATCTCGGAACTTTTGGCTGCATCGTGAGCCGCTGCATCATATCCCAGGCTGCTTAATTTCTTATCTATTTCGACCAACTGATTGCGAGTTTCTGGTAGATAGTTTTCCTTTTCCAACAATTGTTTAATTTCCAATAATCGCTTGGCTTTTTCACCTTTCCAATCCAATAGCATTTTCCTGGAAGACAGTATTCGCTCTTCCAGCTGTGTCAATTGTGTGGTCAATAATAAACGTTCCTTTTCTGCAGGTATAAGCCTGGTTAACTCAATTTCCATGTTGGAAACTTGCAGGGTTATGTCATCCAATCCTGTCTTGTTGGCACGGAAGCGATCGCCCATCGTTGCGCCTTGTCCATTCAATTGATCAATCAAACCCACCCGTTCATCCGTGCTTAATGGCTGCCCACACAATGGACAAATTGCACCTTCGGTGGCTTCCAGATTTTTGATTCGGTCTTTTAATTCAGCCATCTCCAATTTGAGCCTTTCATTTTCAGAACGCATTTCAATTTGTTTTTCGCGCGCCAGTTTGATTGCTTCGTTCATTCGGTCCCGTTCTTCCAATTTCTCTTCAACAATTATTATTGAAGTTTGCAACCTTACTTGATCTTTTTCCATTTCTGGAAGTGCCTCTTCTTGAACCTTTCGGTTTTCTTGCTCAGTTAGAAGGGCTTTCATCTCCTGTTCCAAGCGCGCTTGTTCACTACCGAGTTTGTTTATAAGTGGCTGACGTTCTTTCTCATGTTCACGAAATTTTTCCGCAACCGCTTCCCAGTTTTCCAGATCTTTTTGCAGATTTTTCCAATTTGCATAAGCCTGTTCTACCTCAATCGCACGTCCTAGCAGGCTTACATAACTTTCCTGCTCACTTTTTCTTTCTACCAAACGTTCTTTAAGTGCATCCTGCCTGCTGTTGGATCGCATCAGACCAGCAACCAGAGTATCCACCAGAATGCGCTGTTGTTTTAGCGAATTGGCAAGTTGTTTTAATCTCTCAAGGGTGGATTCTTGCAATTTTCGCGAGGTGATTAGCCCTTCCAATTGATCTTCCAATTCTTTAAGCCTGCTCTTACGAACCGATTCTTCAGACAATTCAAGTTCGATCTCATGAAGTTGCCCATCCTTTGAAGCCAGTTCACGTTCAACAACTTTTCTGCGCTCGTTGGCACGGTCACGGAAGGTCTCCCACAATTCCAACCCTAGAATATTGCCTAAAATTTCTTTGCGTTTCCCGGAAGGTTGTTGAGCAAATTGGTCTGCTTTACCCTGTAAAAAGAAGGCTGCATTGATGAAGGTATCGTAATCCAAACGTAATATTTGCAAAATTCGAGCCTGGGTTTCCCTGATACTGTGCTCGCTCAATGAACGCCAGACCACTTCCCCATCCAAATCCTGTCCTGCCTGGATCTGGAATTCCAACATCGTGGGTTTAGCGCGCGGCAGGGTACGTTGTACTCTGTAAATTTGATCTTCATATTGAAAATCAAATACCACCTCGGCTGCTTTCACATCTGGATGAGTATGGATAAGCGAATCGTCCTTTTTACGAGCTTGCCCGAAGAGGACCCACGTGATGGCATCCAACAGAGAAGATTTCCCTGCGCCATTTACACCTGAGATACAAGCCAAATCAAAGGTCGAAAAATCGACTTCAACCGGTTGTTTATAGGAAAGAAAACCTGAAATTTTTATACGTATTGGGATCATTTAGATATACCACTAATTCTAGCTGCCGGTTAGTATTCCTTGCCCAGCGTGCAGACTGATGTTATCATATTCCTGTGTTCCAGCAAGCCTCAAAGAAAATTCGCACTCGCCTGATCCTTCTCACGGTTATCGTATTAACGATTCCCTGTTATTGCCTGGGATATGTAGCTGCAAGCATGTACCCTCGTCTATCTGAAAAAACTCCCACAACCACCATTTTACCAAGTGAAACCGCTCTTTTTACATCGACCATAACATTGACTCTAACATCAACCAGCACAGAGACCTTCACACCAACCAGCACAGAAATTCCAACTTCAACAAGCACTGAAACCCTGACTTTAACCAGTACAGAAACATCAACTTCAACTTACACACCCAGTCATACTCCCACATCAACACTGACACCCACTCCATCCAGCACGGATACAGAAACACCAACACTTACACCTTCAGAAATTGCAAGCCCAACTCCTTAATCAGTTTATCCAAGAGGATGCTAGTTTCAAATATTACAATTGCTTAAGTTTTGGAGATGAGATAAACCTATATGAATGAGATACTTCCGTTCTTGAAAGAGTTAATATCCGCACCAGGACTTTCCGGAAATGAGACTCCGGTTACCAAGATCATCCAGAAAAAATGGCAACCATTGGTCGATGAAATCAGTATCAGTCGATTAGGTTCAATACATGGATTACGACGTGGTACTCTCAACTCACCTCGCCCAGCTATCATGCTGGCAACCCATATGGATGCTATTGGTTTGATGATCACAGGCAATCAAAATGGTTTTCTACGCTTCACAGATGTAGGCGGGGTTGATCCACGAGTTTTACCAGGGCAACAGGTATGGATACACGCCAGTGGTCCAAGAGCTGATCCACACTCACCACTGCCGGGTTGGGTGGTGCAACCCTCTGCCCCTCTGCTTCCTGATGAATTGGATAACAAAGTCATCCCGATGGAAAACCTTTTCATTGATACTGGATTGACCCCTGAAAGAGTACAGCAATTAATTCAAGTCGGAGATATCGCATCCTTTGCACAGGAGCCTCTAGAATTGAAGGGTGATACACTTGCAGGTCATTCTCTTGATAATCGAGCCTCAATTGCTGCACTCACCATCTGTTTGCAGGAACTTCAAAACGTTCAACATGGTTGGGATATATGGGCTGTGGCAACTGTTCAGGAAGAAGAGGGTCTTGTTGGCGCTTACACATCCACATTTCAAATACGACCATTTTTGGCTATCGTGATTGATACTACCTGGGCTAAGGGTCCTGGATCAGATGACTGGAACACCTTCCCGCTGACCAAAGGTCCAACCCTGATGTGGGGACCTAATATACACCCCAAATTGCACAAACACTTCAAAGAACTGGCAGATAAAATGGAGATCCCTCACGCGGTTGAGATTACCGGGCGTCATTCTGGAACAGATGCTTTTGCCACTCAGGTGGTTGCTGAAGGAATCCCAACCATGGCTATAGGAATTCCTATTCGCTATATGCACACCCCAGTGGAAATGGTTGGTCTTAAAGATATTCAACGCACCGGACGATTATTAGCAGGATTTATCGCTTGTTTGACAGAAGACTTTTTGAAAACAATCGCATTGGACTCATAAGATGGCAAATCCAACAACCTTAGATAAGAAACAATTCGAATTGCTCAAAAAATTATGCCAAGCCATGGCACTCTCTGGAGATGAGGGTGAAGTTCGCGGCATAATTTTGGAAGAGATCCTCTCTCAAGTCACAGATTTCAAGATCGACACACTCGGCAATCTGCTGGTTTTTAAGAAGGGGACTACCAAAACTCCCCTCAAGGTCATGCTGGCAGCACACATGGATGAAATAGGTTTCATGATTGCTGCCGATGATGGCGATGGTCTTTTTCGTTTCGAGACCAATGGTGGTATCGATTTACGACAACTGCCGGGTAAGTCGGTTATCATCGGTAAGGAGCATATCCCTGGAGTTATCGGAGCCCGACCCATTCACCTGACCACAACCAGTGAACGCCGGAACAAGATCTCTCTTGATGAACTGCGTATCGATATTGGCCCTGGGAGCAATAAGATAAAACCTGGTGATAGAGCTACTTTTGCCACCAGCTTTCAGCGCACTGGAACCTCCATTATAGGGAAAGCATTGGATGACCGTTTGGGAGTGGCTGTCTTGATAGAACTAATTAAACAAGCACCAGCCAATCTCGATCTGCAGGTTGCATTCACTGTGCAGGAAGAAACTGGTTTGCGAGGTGCCAGGGTGGCAGCTTTTTATTTTGATCCAGACCTGGCTTTCGTGGTCGATTCGACTCCAGCTAATGATCTGCCCGTTTGGGATAATGAGGATAATACCTCCTACAATTGCCATCTGGGAGCTGGTCCCGCCATCTACATTGCAGATGGTGCCACATTATCTGACCCAAGATTGATAAGACTACTGGTGGAAACTTCTGAAAAAGAGGGTATCCCTTATCAGTTCCGTCAGCCCGGCGGGGGTGGCACCGATGCGGGAGCCATACACAAACAGAGGAGTGGAATACCATCTGTTTCCATCTCCATTCCCGGTCGATATGCACACACTGCTGCCGGAGTGGCTCGTATCAGCGATTTTAATAATACAATTTCATTACTCAAAGCAACCTTACAATCCATCACACCTGATATCCTGACACAGGAGCGAAAATAATGAAACCTCTTATCCAAAAACTTACTGAAACTTTCAGCCCTTCGGGTTATGAACACGATATTCGCCAGGTCATCCGCACTGAAATAGAATCCCTGGCAGATGAAATTAAAGTGGATGCGCTCGGAAATCTGATAGCCCGTAAAGGAAAATCAAGCAAGAATGGAAAACGCATCATGCTTGCTGGACATATGGATGAGATCGGCTTGATAGCAACCCATATCGATCCAAATGGTTTTGTTCGTTTTTCGGGTATAGGAGGGCTTTATCCCCATACCTTGTATAGTGGTCGTGTACGTTTTATGAATGGCACAACAGGTGTGATCGGTGGTGAACGGATTACAGATATCAAAAAAACCCTCCTCATCAGTGAATTGTTCATTGATGTCGGAGCAACCAGCCCCAAGAATTGCCCGATCAAAACCGGTGATGTGGCAGCTTTTGATCGTCCTTTTTTTGACATGGGAAAACGTATGATTGCTAAGGCAATGGATGATCGGATTGGCTGTGCCGTCATGATCGAAGCATTGCGGACCTTGAAAAACTCCCCCCATGAAATTTATTTCGTTTTCACCACCCAGGAGGAAGTCGGGTTACGAGGTGCAACCACATCCGCTTTCGGAATAGATCCGGATATTGGCATATCCCTGGACGTTACCGGATCTGGTGATACTCCCAAAGCCAGAAGAATGGATGTTGGACTCGGCAAGGGTCCAGCCATCAAGATCAAAGACGGTGGTATGTTATCCGACGTGCGGGTAGTTGAATGGATGATTAGCACAGCTGAAAAAGCAAAAATTCCCTTCCAACGCGAGGTTTTGGAAGGTGGTACAACTGACGCAACGGCCATTCAATTAACCCGCTCCGGTGTTCCAGCTGGGTGTATTTCCATACCCTGCCGGTATATTCACTCCCCTTCTGAGATGGTGGATTTCGATGATGTAAATAACGCCGTAAAATTATTGGTTGCTCTTATGAGCAAACCGATTTCTGTGTAAAATCTAATCTGGGTCTTTGTTTATAAAACCCAGACCCAGATTACCCAGATCCCAATCATTAACAAACCCATCAAAAATCTAATCACAATAGCCCATCCACAGCCAGTTGCCCAACCTGTTGTGGCTGTCATGGCTTCACGCCAGTTTTTTCTTCGGATCCATTCAGCCAGGAATAATGCCAACAAAGCCCCAATGAATCCACCAATGATTGGCAAAATAAATGTACCGATCACACCAAATAGCATTGCAAGCAATACAGAAATCCACGACGCACCGTTTCTATGTGCTTGTTGCCCCATGACCAGGTTATCCACCACGGACCCAACAGCCATTATGATTGTGAGGATGGTGAAAAATATCCAGCCAGGTGTTTGAAAACCAACTCCTAGCCCATAAGCGAGACTTGCCAACCAGATTATCACAAGACCTGGAATTATAGGGATCAGCAATCCCAGCAGGCCAACTGTCATGATCACAAGAATTATTAAATTGGCAACATAGACCGGTATATTCATCTTGAAATATTTCCTTTTTCCGGATAAATAACTTTTAATCCACCCATCCATGGACGCAGCACTTCAGGAACGACTACAGATCCATCCGCCTGTTGATTATTTTCCAACACAGCTATCAAGGTACGCGGCATGCCCAATCCTGATCCATTCAAAGTATTTACAAAGCGGGTTTTGCCACCATCAGCAGGGCGGAATTTAATGTTAGCTCGGCGACCTTGAAAATCACCTACGTTTGAAACCGAAGAAACCTCCAACCATTCACCACAACCCGGTGCCCATACTTCCAGATCATAGGTCAATCGAGCACCAAAACCCAGGTCCCCGGTACAAAGTTGCTTGATGCGGTAGGTCAAACCCAACTCAGCGCATGTTTGTTCAGCATCCGAACGCATTTTTTCCAACATTGGGTCAGCATCTTCCGGTTTGCAATAAATATACATCTCGACTTTATCAAATTGATGACCTCGTTTAATGCCACGCACGTCACGTCCAGCGCTCATCTTCTCCCTGCGAAAACAGGGAGTATATGCCGTGTAATAAAATGGTAAAGTAGCTTCGTCCACGATCTCATCCATATGCAAACCTGTTAAGGGAACCTCAGCAGTTGGCACCATCCAGAGATCTTCTTCAATATCATGGTACAGATTATCTATGAATTTCGGAAGTTGACCTGCACCAAAAAGGGTATGGCTTTTTACCATAAAAGGGGTATATTTTTCCGTATACCCCTGGCGAATGTGCAGATCCAGCATCCATGCTATCAAAGCACGTTGTAATCGCGCACCTGCACCACTGAGGACGTAAAAACGTGATCCGGTGGTTTTAACCCCCTGGTCAAAATTAATGATTCCCAGTGTAGATCCCAGATCCCAATGTGCTTTAGGTGTGAAGTTAAATTCCGGAACCAATCCGACAGTCCTGAGAACAATATTTTCGGACTCATCTTTCCCAAATGGTGTTCGTTCATCCGGAATATTTGGCAGTTCAGAGGTGGCATTCAACAATTCCTCATCCACCATGCGAATTTTCTCATCGAGAGCTGAAATATTTTCCCCGACATTACGCATACAAGCAATTTTTTCCTGCCGGGAGGTTGCATCTTTCATCTGGCTGATCTCTTTGGAAACAGAATTCCGTTCAGCTTTTAATACTTCCACCTCAGCCAATAATTGACGTCTGCGGACATCCAAATCCAGGACGACATTGATCAGCACATCATCCATTTGCCTGTCCAGCATAGACTTCCGTACCAAGTCTGGCTGTTCACGAATAAGATTGATATCCAACATCATTTCACCTCTTAATTAGATAATTGCCACTATTCGATAATTACGATAAATGGGAATTCTTTGAGCGACTCGCTTTCATCAACCTCGTGTGAAATCCCTGGGTTTGCCTTGTAAATATTTATTTAGATTTCAGTTTTCTATGCCTGTGGTACCCTTGTAAAGAAACAATCTGTGCCCAAATTTCTGAATTGATTTCGGAGTAGGATCTGTCAATCCATCAATTATTCTTTCAGATAAATACCTGACACGTCTGATTCCAAAATTCATTAATCCAAAATCATTGAAATTATACCAAGCACCAATGCTGTAAGACCAGCAAATAGTTTGAGGGTTGGACTACCTCTCATTCCCCATGAATTCTTCTGCGGTTGCATGACCAGGTTGACTGATACCCTCGTGTTTGAGAACTTTCCAGAAGGTTAGAACCAGGATTTTAAAATCCAACCCTATCGATACATTATCCACATACCAGACATCCAAATTAAATTTATCCTTCCAAGTCAACGCATTTCTTCCTTTGATCTGAGCCCATCCTGTAATACCTGGCAGGACATCATGGCGACGTTTCTGTTCGGGTGAATATCTTTCCAGATATTGCATCAACAACGGACGTGGACCAACCAAGCTCATCTCACCTTTGAGAACGTTTATCAATTCAGGCAACTCATCCAGACTGGTGGTTCGCAAAAATTTTCCAAAACCTGTCAATCGCTCCGAATCCGGAAGCAGATCTCCTTTGACATCCTTGATCTCTTTCATTGTCCGGAATTTATAGATATAAAAAGGATTACCTTTATAACCTGGACGCAATTGTCGAAATAGAACAGGACTTCCTATAAAGATCATGACACAGGTTGCAATTAATCCAATCAATGGTGCGATGATGATCAAACCAATGCTGGTTAAAACCACATCCATTATGCGTTTTATTAGTAAAATTTTGTTTTTATCGGACCTCATGTCAGTCATTCTACCAAAACTTTTCCTTTGTGGTATATTTTGCTAAGAAGTTTTCCTTAATAATAATCGCGTTCCTATGGAGAATGCTATGAATGAGCGCATTTTAATCATTGAAGATGACCCCGCTATTCTCAAAGTTTTGCAGCGTGGTTTAGCCTATGAAGGTTACTTGGTAGATGTTGCCACAGATGGACGTAGTGGATTAAATATGGCCCGTGACCACCATCCCGACTTGGTCATCCTGGATTGGATGCTCCCCTCGATGGATGGCCTGGAGGTTTGCCGCAGATTGCGCACAGGTGGCGGTTTACCAATTCTTATGCTGACTGCCAAAGACACGATTCAGGATCGTGTGCAAGGACTGGATGCGGGGGCTGATGATTACCTGGTCAAACCTTTTAATCTGGATGAACTTCTTGCCCGAATGCGCGCCTTATTACGGCGAACCCAACCAGAACGTATTCAGGTTTATAAGTTTGCAAACCTGACCCTCGATACTGGCTCCCGCCTGGTTACACGCGGTACACGGTCAATTCAATTAACTGCAAAAGAATATGATTTGCTAGAACTCTTCCTTAGACATCCACGCCAGGTTTTGACAAGAGATGTTATTTTTGATCGTGTCTGGGGGTATGATTTTGGCGGAGAAAGTAATGTTCTTGAGGTTTATATTCGCTATTTACGTCAAAAACTTGAAACACCTGAAGAGGAGCGATTACTTCACACAGTACGCGGAGTGGGTTACGTGCTAAGAGAAAATCCATAAATGTCGCTGCGAGTCAGGTTTACATTATTATATTCGTCGCTAGCAGGGGGAATTCTGTTGATATTCGGTACTGCTGTCTATGTTCTGGTAGGTTTCCTGCTTGTTAATCAAATTGATGAAACCCTTACCCAGACCACCCGTGATATTGTCTCCAATACACGGATTGATTCAGTCGGTGAACTGAATGTTATCATCCTACCCAAATTTAACTTTACTTCCAACCTTTTCGTACAAGTATGGGATGCAAATGGTAATCTGCACTCATCATCTCAGAATATAGGGAACTATGATCTGCCTTTGGATTCTGATGGTCTTCAATCCAAACTTACAGTGTTTCGGGATGTTACCATTCAGCAGGCTCATTTACGAACTGTTAGCGTACCTCTACAGGTTGGAGATCGACCTATTGGAACTCTGCAGGTGGCTACCAGCACAGATTTGATCAATTCTCTCCGATTGATCCTTTTCTATATCCTGTTAGGTACCACTCTAATCTCCATGTTCCTTACCGGGATCTCAAGCTGGTTCGTGATCGGGCAAGCCCTGGCTCCGCTCAATGTAGTCACAGATACAGCACTGCAGATCTCCCACGCCAATGATCTCTCCCGGCGCATCCCCTATCACGGATCTGAAAAAGATGAAATCGGAGTTCTGATCCATTCATTTAATCAAACCCTGGAGAGATTGGAGAAATTATTCGCATCTCAACAACGCTTCCTGGCGGATGTGAGTCATGAATTAAGAACCCCTCTGACTGTGATCAAAGCCAATGCTGACCTGATGCGTATGATGAATCATATTGATTTCGAATCTTTGGATAGCATCAAAGAAGAAACCGATCGACTGACCCGCATGGTGGGAGATCTCCTTCTATTAGCGCAAGCAGAAACAGGTAAACTCCCACTAACCTTTAAGCCAGTTGAGTTGGACACACTTCTTTTTGATGTACTGCGAGACCTCCATTTACTAGCCGGAGATCGTGTACAACTGAAAGTAGCTGAAATAGATCAGGTTCAAGTCAATGGTGATAGTGATCGTCTGAAGCAAGTTCTTGTGAATCTTATATCCAACGCGATCAAATATACCCCAGGTGAAGGTTCTGTTACCTTTGAGCTTTGCAAGATCAATGATCAAGCCAGATTATTGATCCGGGATACCGGACCCGGGATACCGGCTGAAGATCTGCCGTATATTTTTGATAGGTTTTATCGAGCTGAGAAATCCAGAACTCGATCGAAAACATCCGGTTTTGGATTAGGATTATCAATCGCGTATTGGATCATAAATGTTCATGGAGGCTCAATAGAAGTAGAATCACAGGAAGGTCAAGGGACAACCTTTATTATCTGGTTACCATTATTAAATTCAGAAGCCGCAAAAATTTCCAATTAAGGATTAATGCCCAACCTGATGGCAGCTTGCTCGCATAAACTTGCTCCCCCTCGGGAAAGCCATTCCTGTAAACGCAGGCTGTATGTTAGCCCCTGGCTTGCTTCCTCATAAATTCCACTACCCCAATAAGCGTATCTTTGGGTTTCTGCTGCCCAACCATCCTCCGATTTATTAATCATACTGATTCCCCCATTGTAACCAGCAAAAGCGAGGTGGGTATCTCCATTTGAGGCTTCGAGAGATAAATTTAAATATGACAAACCTCTCAAGGCATTTGTATCTGGTGCATATGGATTATCTGAAGAATTGAAGTGGAATGGCATAACCTGGAATAAACCCATTGCTCCTGCTGAAGAAATAGCTTGTGGATCTCCACAAGATTCGATTTGCATCACTGCTGCAATAATATTTGGATCCAACCCAGTGTTTCCACTCCACTCAAGGATATTTTGCTTCCAATAAAGAACCTCCGGTGTAAATACTTCTGCCAAATTATCATGGCTGTTATTTTTATTTACATTTAGTGTTGTATCAATGATGGGATCAATAGGAGATGCCAATACAGGATTAGAAGCAGCGGTAACAGACTGGGTAACAAAAACCCCGCTTGTCAATAGCCCGATCAACAATCCAATAACTATCACAACCAGGGGTGGCATCCAGAGACCTGTAAAATAACCGCCTCCTGCAGAGGCAGTTTCATAATTGTTTTCAATATCATAATTTTCATTCATCTGAGAACCTTTTGATGGTTAATTTCTTGGTTCGACATAAGAACTATCTCGACCAGAGTTGGTTCTCATCGATATGTTGTGATAACCCGGCTCTGGTTGAGTAACTCCATTATGAGGTCGGGTGGATTTCGACGCTACCCGGAATGAAGAAACGGCAGGTTGAGGTTGCCGCGTCTGGGGAGATCCGGGTGCAGGATATGCGGTTTTTTGATATAAGCTGGCAGGTCGGAATCCAGCTCGTTCTTCTGCCTGGCTGAAGATTCTGTCACCCGCAACAGAAAAAGTGCCAATAATAAGGACACGGATCAACCAGACCATGACGGCTACAAACACCGGGACAACCTGGGTTAATGTTGCTGGATTCACCACCTGAGAACCAGCCAGATTGCTGTTTTCGGCAATTGCCACTGAAACACCCCACCAGGTTAACATGGCGTTCATTGTAGCTGCCAACAACCAAGCACCAAATAAATACCAAACTTCCGCCGGCTCATCTTTGCCTTGCTCAGGAGTAAATAATCTGGCTATACCTGCAAAATCAATTCCACAAAATGCAAGTGCCAGGATGGTGGACCAGTGGATCCCGATAAATCTTAAATTTCCCAGAACATCATTGAGGGCAAATTCTGTTGTACTGTAGTTAAAGATCTCAAATGCAATCAATGCACCCAGGATAATGAGCCCCCAAGCCAGACCTCTTCGAAATCTCAAAGCCCCAAATATTTTACCTACATTTTTCGAGTTCCTATTCATGTCAACCTCCTGATCAATTATTGTTAATTACAAGAATATATGTTCTATATCTCCATTCTAGAACATTTGTTCTTGTTTGTCAAGTACCAATTTCCGAATATAATAACGCTATGAAAATCCCCCGATTTCAACTTCATATGGAAGACCTTCGCAAATCGATCCATTATCACAATTACCGCTACCATGTTTTAGATGCCCCGGTAATAAGCGATCTTGAATATGACCGCTTAATGGCAGAACTCAAACAGCTTGAAAGCGAACATCCAGAATTAATAACACCAGACTCTCCCACTCAAAGAACAGGTGCGGCACCATCAGAAAAATTCGAAAAGATTCAACATCCCGCCTCAATTTTAAGTCTGGCGAACGCCTTCGGCGCCGAGGATGCCCTTGCCTGGTTTGAGCGAGTTAAGAAAATTGACGATCGCGTTGAAAGGGCAAAATTTGTTGTTGAACCCAAGATCGATGGCCTAAGTGTCGTACTGCATTATGAAGATGGCACCTTTGTCAAAGGTGCCACACGCGGAGACGGGCAAATTGGTGAAGATATCACATCCAATCTTCGCACAATACGTGCAATCCCTTTGCACATCCCACTTGCCCGTCAAGCTGAAATTGATGAAGCACTTTCATTATTAAATGAATATCCCTTGTCATCCGGTACACCTTTACAAAATACTCCCCTCACTTCCCAACATGTACCAAAGCATTTAGTCGTACGCGGGGAGGTTTTTATTACGATTAAAGATTTCGAAAAATTAAATCAAACCCTTGAAGAGTCTGGAGAAAGGACATATCTGAATCCCCGGAATACAGCAGCTGGTTCACTGCGTCAACTTGATCCTTCCTTGACCGCCTCCAGACCACTGACCCTTTTAATTTATCAAATCATATATTCAGATGGACCAATTCCCTTCACTCAATGGGAAACCTTGGAATATCTACAAT
The DNA here is from genome assembly GCA_964370815.1 of uncultured Anaerolineaceae bacterium. Taxonomy (GTDB): domain Bacteria; phylum Chloroflexota; class Anaerolineae; order Anaerolineales; family Villigracilaceae; genus UBA12087. The sequence continues at coordinate 27,096 of CAYJKQ010000016.1, forward strand.
CTCTCGGATTTCCCATCACTAATTCTGCGAGACGTTTTAACGATATACATTCTGCCATTGCTTTCACAGAAAAATGGAAATCACGTCGAGATGAACTACCTTATGAAGCGGATGGCATGGTAATAAAAATTGATGACCTTCGCCTATTTGCAGATCTTGGTATAACAGGCAAAGATCCGCGAGGAGCGATTGCATTTAAATTTCCTGCACGGGAAGTAAGTACTAAACTTTTGGATATCGTTGTTAATGTCGGAAGGACAGGCGTTTTAACTCCACAAGCAATTTTAGAGCCTGTTGAGATAAGCGGCGTGATCGTGGAGCGTGCTACTCTGCATAATTTTGATTTTATTAAAGAAAAGGATATTCGCCCCGGTGATAGAGTTCTGGTTATAAGAGCTGGAGAAGTTATCCCTTATGTGATAGGACCTATTAAGGATCTTAGAGTAAAAAATATCAAACCTTATATATTTCCAAAAACCTGTCCAGCCTGCCAGCAACCCATAGAACATCTTGACGGCGAAGTAGCCTGGTATTGCGTTAATGCTGCCTGCCCTGCACAGCTTGTTCGCAACGTTGAGCACTTTGTATCCAAAGGCGCTATGGATATTACAGGGATGGGTATTCGAATTGTTGAGCAGTTGATCCAGGAAGGCTTGATAAAAGACGTGGCAGACCTATTTACTTTGGAAAAAAATTCTCTCCTCAAACTGGGTGGATTTGCTGACAAAAAAGCAGACAACCTGTTAAAGTCCATTGCTAATTCCAGGCAAAAGCCTTTAAGCAATTTGCTAACCGGTCTTGGGATTCACGGCGTTGGAGAGGTTTCCGCAATGGATCTTAGCCAGGCTTTTCCGTCTTTGGATTTATTATCCTCAGCATCCCTATTAGAGCTTCAAAATATCCCGGGAATTGGACCAAATATTGCAGCTGGGATCGCGGATTGGTTCTCCCGCGATCATAATCTCAAGCTCTTAGAAAAACTCAAATCTGCAAAGGTTTGGCCCGTTGGGGTTTCCAAGACAGCCACACGTAAATCCGATGTTTTGGATGGTTTGACCTTTGTAATAACTGGAACCTTGGCAGGTTTCAGCCGCGAATCCATTAAAGATTTGATTGAACAACATGGTGGCAAAGTGACCGACATTGTCAGTAAAAAGACCAGCTATGTTGTGGTGGGGGAAAATCCGGGATCTAAATTAGAAAAAGCTCACTCGCTGGGTGTATCGATTATGGAAGAAAATGATTTACTCGAAATGATTGCAAAATAATTTGATAAAAATCTAAATTGCATCTTCTCAATATATCGGAAATGATCCATGATGCGTAAGTTTACATCCCGCACTTACGTATCACCCGTTCCCTTTTTTGAGAAGAGCCACAATTCGTTTGAAAAACAAGCTATATGGTACGGAAGTATGATGAGTTTTGGCTGGTACCTTGGGTTTTTCCGGTGCTATAGCCCAAGCAAGCACATCAGTTGACAGTTCCATCAGCGTGGGCTAAACTTGGTCAGGAAATAGCAATCATTCCTTCATGAAGGAGTAACTTATGGATTTTAAAAATACGGACGATTCCGTAACCCGCAGGGTCAAAGCTATGGTCGATCGAATTAATATGTTAAAAGGGAACGACCTCTATTTTTACAATCAACCCATCAGCGAATTGCGCGGGGGAGCCAGAGTTTTGGTTAATGGTCATGATATGGGCATGTATGCCTCCTACAGTTACTTGGGGCTGGTGGGTCATCCACGGATCAATGCTGCTGCCAAAGCCGCAATTGACACATATGCTACCGGAACGCATGGCGTCCGCACCCTGGCGGGTTCACTCAAGCTTCATGATGAACTTGAGGCAACCATTTCGGATTTCAAGAACACAGAAGCAGCCATAACTTATACATCCGGTTACGTCACAAACCTCACAGTAGTTTCCACTTTGATGGGTCGCGGCGATTGGGTCATCTCCGATAAGTTAAACCATGCCTCAATCGTGGATGGTTGCATGATGTCTGGAGCTGAATTCCGTCGTTTCCGCCACAACGATATGGATGACCTTGAAAAACGTCTCCAGCAAGCCCCTTCAGATGTATCAAAACTTGTGGTGTCTGATTCAGTCTTCAGCATGGATGGAGATGTGATCGATTTTCCACGTGTTGTTAAACTTTGCAAAAAATATAATGCCTGGTTGATGATTGACGAAGCTCACTCGATTGGAGTGCTTGGGAAAACTGGTCGAGGCATTGAAGAGCACTTTGGTCTGGAAGATACAATTGATATCAAGATGGGAACACTCAGCAAGACTATCCCATCCGTTGGCGGATATATCGCAGGAAAGAAAGAGATCATCACCTATCTCAGGCACGCCAGCCGGGCTTACATCTTTTCTGCCGCCCTGCCACCAGCACAGGCAGCAGCTGCGAACGAGGCTTTCAAAGTGATCCTCGATGAACCGTGGCGCATCCAAAAATTACAGGCTAACACGGATCAATTCATTACAGGGATCAAGAAACGTGGTTTTGATACACTTCTCACCAGTACTGCCATCGTTCCCATAATCTGCGGGAATGATGAACGAGCCTTCTTAATGACCCGCGAAGCCCAGCACCATGATGTTTTTGCTCTGCCAGTTGTGTCTCCTGCTGTACCGGAAGGTTTAGCTCGCTTACGCGCAACTGTGACAGCAGCCCATGAACCGAATGAGATCGAATACGCTATGGATGTCTTTGAGAAAGCCGGAAAAAAGATTGGCGTAATAAGCTGATATTGAATTGTAAAGAATAACATTCCTTATCCACAGACCATAGGATAAGGAGTGTTTTCATTTAATAAATCATACTTCAAGCTAAATAGAAGCGTCAACAAGGTTTTTATGAGGTTGAACTTTAAAGAGTTTAAAACCCCACTGGACAGCTGGACCGATTAGAATAGCAAAGATGACCGTTCCTATACCTAACGGACCTCCAAGCAGCCATCCAGCCAAAACCACAATCATTTCGATGCAAGCCCGTGCCACCCGGGTGCTCACACCAGTTTTCCTTTTTACAGCCAGCATCAAGCTGTCTCGAGGTCCAGCACCAGCATCCACGCCAATATAAATAGCACTTGCGATACCCATCGCCAGGATGCCGATTAATAGGATCCCATACTGTAAGGCTGGATTATTTTTCACAGACGGGATCGCCCAAAGGAAGAAATCTTCCCAGGGTCCAATAAAAAGGATATTTGCGAGAGTACCCCAGCCGATCTTTTCCTTCATGGATATTGCCACAACAAGAACCGCCAACCCAACAATAACACTCATGGTTCCGGGAGTTAGATGCATTATATTTGAAAGAGCCACTTCCAAAACAGCCCAGGCACTTGTACCCAGGTTGGAGCGGATCAAGGCTGCAATGGAAAATCCAAACAGGGCAAACCCTGCTTGAATAACAACCATATCCCGCAAAATAGATTTTCGATGGATGGAGATGAACATTTTTTCCTTTATTAAATATTATTAGTAAAAGGTGATTTTACTATACATCCACTTGCTTTTTTTATAGGAGCAAAACTGATAATATCCCATTGTGCCTGGTCGATTTAACAGGTTTGAGTACCAGAATGGATAATTCGCGTTGGATACCCATCTGGTATCTCTCTTAAGCCGGACAGATTTTCAATAATAACTGTCACAAAATTGCATTAACACTTTCCTTTGTGTTAAACTCAGGATATGCCTTCCCTTATTTTAAAACCCGGACGAGAAAAATCGTTGCACCGTCGCCATCCTTGGATATTCTCAGGCGCAGTAGACCGCGAAGTGGATGTTATCAAATCCGGACAAACAGTTGAAGTAATTTCCAGCCAGGGGGAATTCCTGGCGCAGGCAGCTTACAGTCCCCACTCCCAGATTCGAGCTCGAATCTGGACAACCGATCAAAATGAAATTGTGGACAGGGAGTTCTTCAGCGAGCGCATCTCAAGTGCCCTATTATTACGCCTAAAACTAGGTTTATTCACAGCCCATCAACCCTCAGACCCTTTTTCTGCATGCCGTTTGATCCACGCTGAATCAGATGAGATCCCTGGGTTGATCGTAGACCAATATGCGAATTGTCTCGTCACACAGTTCCTCTCTTCGGGCGCAGAATATTGGAAAGAAACCCTGATTAACCTCTTGCTTGAATTGACTGGTATTGAGAATATCTATGAACGATCGGATGCTGAAGTGCGTCAACTGGAAGGTCTTCCGGTGTTTTCCGGAGTTCTGCGTGGCAAACCTTCGGAGCAGATCATCATTAATGAAAATGGAACAAAATTCAACATAAATATTTTTCAAGGACATAAAACCGGCTTTTACCTCGATCAACGTATCAACCGATTGAAAGTGCAGAATTATGCCCGGGGTTGTGATGTTCTGGATTGTTTTTGTTATACAGGTGGATTTGCCATTAATGCTCTGACCGGGGGTGCAAACACAGTATTGGCACTCGACTCTTCTGAAGATGCCCTTGCACTTATGGAAAAGAATATCATTCTGAATGATCTACCACTGGAAAAAGTGGAATTCTTGGAAGGAGATGTCTTTCATTCTCTTAGAAAATTCAGGGATGCACGCCAGTCATTTGATTTGATCATATTGGATCCTCCAAAATTTGCCCAAACAGCAGCCCAAGCTGAGCGAGCCTCACGGGGTTACAAAGATATCAATTTGCTCGCTTTCAAACTCCTTAGACCAGGCGGTGTGCTCTTCACCTTCTCTTGCTCTGGAGGGATCAGCCCAGATCTATTTCAGAAGATTGTGGCAGGTGCTGCTTTGGATGCAGGTGTGAATGCACAAATTATTGAGGTACTTTCTCAATCAGGAGATCACCCGGTTAGTCTCAATTTTCCGGAAGGGGCTTATCTAAAAGGACTTATTTGTATCAGATCTTGAACCTGGAATTAATTAAAAGACCCTGGATAAAGAAAATTTCTTATATCCAGGGTCTTTTATAGTTGAAGATATTTAAGATTCTTCGCCTAATGTCAGTATCGAACGCAACAACCCTGCCACCAGCACTCCTAGCTTCAAGCCCTGTCCACTGGAAATTGACAATGCTTCCCCATGTTGTTCTGCACGCTTAGTTAATAGATAAGCCGCACCCAATCCTGTGGCTGCCCCCAGAACAACACCGACAAGTAATGTTTTGACCTTCCAACTATCGTCGAGGTCATTTTGTGTTAATTCGTTTGATTCATTCATGTTTTTTTCCTTCCCGAATTGCAGGTACAATTTTTCTCATCAGAATTTTTAATCCGCTTTGGAATTGGTGGATCCAGAAAAAAGGTTTAACAACTGAATTTGAAGCCCGGCAGGTTTCATGTTCGATATGAGTAAAAAAATTTTGTGCTTTAAGAGAAATCCCAAGTAGGTTTTTCGTCAATTTATTAAGCAAATAGATCATGCCAATCAGGAGAACAAGAAACAAAAGTACAAAAAACAATAGAGGTAAAATCAACCAAATAATGGAAACATCTGCCCATAACCGGCTTATGGCTTTACCTGCAAAAATAGTATAAACACCTGCTACTCCAATTAATAAGCAGAATAAGACGATCGGAAGGATGATCTGCCAAAAGCGCTGTCTTCTGTGGGTCTGCAATGATGGTCTTAAAAAAGGAGTTAATTTATCCACCCTACTATTTTACTTCTTTTTTGAATGGAAAGGAGTCACTTCTCTTTAATTTGGTGGTTATTTAAGGTTCTTATGCACTTAGCGCTTACATAATAACCACCAATCCACTTTTTGGAATGAATACATGAAATACAATTTTTATACATCATTTGCCAATGAAGCTGTTGAACGCGATGAATTAAGGCATATTTACTCAACTTACCAGTTTCAATATCCATTATTTTGGTAAATCTGGAAAATGATTAATAAAACCCGGCAAATGTTTTATCCACTTGCCGGGAGATATATTACATAAACAACATCTTCCTACTCGCGGTTTATTGCATCCATTGCTGCAACAGCTGCGATCTGAACAATATCATTCACTTCAGCACCAGTCTGCAGCACATGGATCGGTGCTCCCATTCCCAATAGGATCGGACCAATGGACTTTGCATTTCCCAAACGTTCCAAGAGCTTATATGCTATATTAGCAGATTCAAGAGACGGGAATACCAACACATTGGCATCTTTGACGGTACTGAATGGATATCGCTCATCAATGATCTCAGGTACAACGGCTGTATCTGCCTGCATCTCTCCATCCACCGCAAAGTCCGGGCAGCGCTGCTTTACCAGGTCAACAGCCTTGCGTACCTTGGCTTGCAATGGATGTGGTGTGGAGCCAAAATTCGAGAAAGACAGGAAAGCAACGCGGGGTTCGAGCTCCAGTTTTTTAGCAAAATCAGCTGCTCTACAGGCAATCTCTGCCAGGTCTTCCGCACTCGGGTCGATATTCACAGTTGCATCGGTAAAAATAAAGGTACGGTCATCCACGATCATGATATATACGCCTGTGACCAAAGCAGCGTCAGGTCCGGTATGATGGATCTGCAATGATGGTCTAATTACTTCAGGATATTCGTGAGTCAGGCCTGATACAAATGCATCCGCATCACCTAATTTCACCATCATAGATCCAAGGACATTGGGATCATGTATCATTTTTCGTGCCCGTGATAAAGTCATCCCTTTTCGATCGCGCAACTCATAGTAAGCTTTGGCGTACTCTTCCAATTTTTCAAAATTCTGAGGGTCAATGATATTTGCACAACAGGATTTTCCCAAACCAACTGCCACTTTGCTTATTACATCAGGGTTACCAATCAATATGGGTTCAGCAATACCATCATCATGGATCTGCGCAGATGCCCGAATGATCTTAACTTCTTCCCCTTCGGCAAAAACGATCCTTTTTAACTTCTTGACAGAGCGGGCTTTACCCATGAAGAAATAGCGAACCTTTTCACCCTTGCCTTGCCGGTATGCCAATTGTTCACGATACTGGTCTAAATCGATCATCTTGCGGGCTACACCAGTTTCCATGGCAGCTTGTGCTACGGCTGGAGATTCCCATAACATCACACGCAGATCAAGTGGTTTGGGAATAATGTAATCCGGACCAAATTTCATACTTTCCACGCCATAGGCTCGTAAGACATAATCAGGAACATCTTCCTTTGTTAAAGCAGCCAGGGATTTGGATGCAGCAAACTTCATCTCGTCGTTAATGGATTTTGCACGTACATCCAAAGCTCCACGGAAGATGAATGGGAATCCCAATACATTGTTGACTTGATTTGGATAATCAGAGCGACCTGTGGCAACAATTGCATCCGGGCGGGCTGCTTTAGCCAGCTCGTATCTTATTTCAGGATCCGGATTAGCCATGGCACAGATAAATGGATTATCTCCCATGGATTTTACCATTTCAGGGGTTAACACATTTGCTACAGATAAACCCAAAAATACATCCGCCCCACGTACAGCATCAGCCAGTGTCCGGCGGTCGGTATCCACAACAAATCGTTCCTTATACTTATTCATTCCCTCAGTGCGGCCTTTATAGATCACACCACGGCTGTCCAGCATCATGATATTTTCACGCTTGACTCCCCAGCGAATGGCCAACTCCGCACAGGAAACTGCTGAAGCGCCAGCACCTGATATAACCATTCTGATTTCGCCATGTTTCTTGCCCTGTATTTCCAGAACATTCGCCAATGCTGCAGAAGAGATGATGGCAGTGCCATGCTGGTCATCATGGAATACAGGAATATCCAACATTTCCTTGAGAGTCTCTTCGATGTAAAAGCACTCAGGTGCTTTAATGTCTTCCAGGTTGATGCCTCCGAATGTGGGAGCAATGGCACGAACAACATTAATGATCTCATCCGGATCGTGACTGTCCACTTCAATGTCAAACACATCGACATCCGCAAATTTTTTAAATAGGACACCTTTCCCTTCCATCACAGGTTTGGATGCCAGCGGTCCACGGTCACCCAATCCTAATATTGCTGTTCCATTCGAAACAACCGCCACCAGGTTTCCCTTGGAAGTGTACTCGTAAGCAGCATCCGGATCTTTTTCAATTTCCAGCACAGGAACAGCAACGCCAGGAGTGTATGCCAAACCCAAATCTCGTTGAGTATCCATCGGTTTGGTTGGTATAACTTCAATTTTGCCCGGTTTACCTTTAAGACGATGGTATTCCAGAGCTTCTTCATCAGTAATCTTTGCCATATTTCCTCCAAACAAAAGGGTTTAGTACGATACCTACAACAATAGATTATGTCACACAATCTCGATTGGCGGATAGTTCCTTTTGTCACCTTTAAAGTCAACGCCTTACCTGTATTATAACCGTTGCAATATTGATCTATTTCCATAGGTACTGGAGATCATGGTTTTTCAAACCAATTACATTGGTAGAGAAAATTATTTTAGATTTATTTTTTGAAAATAAAGTACCTTCTCAATTATTTAAGTAATCTGATGGGGTTGATAGGTGCGTGCAGTTCAATTTGAACATCTGCCCCGTTATTGATAAGATGTAAAATATGAATACAAATCCAGAACACAAGAATAAATTATTAATGTATAATTGGTTTTGTTCATAAAGGACGAACAAATTCGCCGCTTCTTATGAATTATTCAGCGGTCATGGCATGTAATTTATTTCCTGGAAAACTCTTGGGGTACGCACCCCATGCCCCCAAATTGGGCAGAATGCTTGGGAAGATCGGTTGTCCCTTTTTTAGATTTCTTGACTACAATTGTATGGACAGGTGAGTTTATTGAACCCAATGCATCCCCATAAATATCAATCAAGGTGAATAGCAACCATCGGATTTAACCTATCTATCCAATAGAACTGGATAGGGTTTGATAACGGGATATCCAGAAATTATTTTCCAGCCGTGACCAACATATTTGGTTTACGGCTGTGTGTTTTTAACCATGACAAGAAAAATTACTGCCATTGAAAACCAAAAAAAAGATCCCCAACGGGTAAATATTTACCTGGATGAAGAGTTTGCTTTTGGTTTGGCAGGTTATCTGGCTGCGTGGTTACAAGTTGGTCAGACTTTAAGTGAAGAAAAGATCAGAAAGTTAATCTCAGAAGATCTTCTGGAAAGTACGGTTCAAAAAGCACTCCATTTTCTGAGTTTCCGACCACGTTCTACCAGCGAAATTCGAAAAAACCTAGCAAACAAGGATATCCCTGAGAATGTGATCGTTGAAACGATTGATCGGCTTCAGAAGAATTCTGTATTGGATGATCTGAAATTTGCCCAGGATTGGATCGAAAACCGCAGTGAGTTTCGACCCCGCAGTTGTTCTGCCTTACGATTGGAATTACGACTGAAAGGCATCCCGGATGATGTGATTCAAACTGCACTTGAAGATGTTGATGATGATGCTCTGACATTAAAGGCAGCCCAAAAATACATGCGCCGCCTGACAGGGTTAAAAAAAATCGAATTCAGGAAAAAATTAAGTTCACACCTTGCCAGTAGAGGTTTTAATTTTGCCTCTATCAACCCGGTTGTTACACTTGTCTGGAATGAGAACCAGTCAACATCTGACCACGGGGCATTAACTAACAATGAGGAAAACTGATGGAATTTATAATTCGCTACGTTATAACAGGGTTATTGTTTTTATTAGGAATTGCACTTGGCTATTTGATCAACCGAACACGCGTTGAAAAAAACCTGAAAACAAGTCAACAGAATGCAGAAAAGATTGTTCAAAATGCGCGAGACGAAGCTCGAACCATTGAGATACAAGCACGTGATAGCGCGCTTAAGGTCGTGCAGTCTTCTGAAAATGAGATCCAGCGGCGCAGGGCAGACCTCAGCCGTGAAGAAGACCGTCTGCAAAAACGACGTGATGAAATGGATATGCGGATTGAAAAATTTGAACAACGCGAAGCAACTCTTAACAAACGGCAGAGCGTGGTAGACAAACGAGCCAATGAAGTTGAAAAATTGTATCAAACTGAAATAGAAGAACTTCAGAGAATTGCCCAAATGACTTCGGAGGAGGCACGCACCATTCTCCTAGCTGAGGTTGAAAAAGAAGCGCGTGGTGATATGGCGCGCATAACCCGGCAGATCGAAACCGAAGCACGTGAAGATGGAGAACGACGCGCCCGAAAATTAATAGCCGATAGCATCCAACGGGTGGCATCTGATTCTGTGGCAGAAGTGGCTTCATCCATCGTGCCTCTTCCAAACGAAGAGATGAAAGGCCGTATCGTTGGCCGAAATGGACGCAATATCCGCGCTTTTGAACAAGCTGCCGGCGTTGATGTGATCGTGGATGATACGCCCGAATCAGTTACCATCTCCTGTTTCGATCCGGTCCGACGCGAAATAGCGCGGCGTTCCCTGGCTCGCTTGATCCTGGATGGTCGGATACATCCGGCACATATTGAAAAGATCCTTGAAGATGAACAGAAGAATATGGAAAAAGTAATCATTGAGGCGGGTGAACAGGCTGCCTTTGAGGCAGGAGTCACTGGGCTGCATCCTGAGATCCTTCGAATGATGGGCAGGCTTAAATACCGTACAAGCTATGGACAGAATCAACTATCACATGCGGTTGAAGTAGCCAAACTTTCAGGAATACTGGCGGCAGAGTTAGGCGCGAATGTGGAAATTTCCCGACTGGGTGGCTTCCTGCATGATCTCGGAAAAGCCATGGACCACAACCAGGAAGGCACGCATGCTGGTTTAGGCGCAGAGTATGCAAAACGCTATGGGGTAAATCTCCAGGTGGTAAATGCCATCGCTTCTCACCATCATGAAGTTGAACAAGAAAGTATTGAAGCTATCATTGCCGAATCTGCAGACGCCATCTCCGGTGCCCGACCGGGTGCCCGCAGAGAAGACCTTGAAGCCTATATCAAACGCATCCGCTCGCTTGAAGAAATGGCAGCCTCTTTCAAAGGTGTAGCACAGACGTATGCCATCCAGGCTGGACGCGAAGTCCGCATTATTGTCCGTCCGGAAGAGATAGATGATCTTGCCTCTGCACGCCTGGCACGAGATATCGCCAAGCAGATCGAAGAGACCATGCAATACCCAGGACAGATTCGTGTGACAGTTATTCGTGAAACCAGGTCCATCGATTACGCCAAGTGACATATTCACATTAAAAGAATGACTTTCTAATCAATTTGGCGAAATATTAGTGATGAGGTTGCCTGAAATCCAACATCATCACTATATACTCTTTTCTTTTAGATTAACTTCCTCCCATCTTCATTACTGATTTCATCATCCGGTTATTCTAATCCTACAAACTCCCGATCAAGAACATTCTGATCCATTATTATGGAAAACCTTCACCAGTTATTCACCATCCTTAAGTGCTGAGAAAACATTCAAGAATCCAAATAGGTTTCATCAAATAGGAAAATAATGACTTATAATTATTTCAAGTGATCAGTTGGTTTTCAATCTGCTTATCGTTTTTTTGCGGAGGAGGTAAAAATGGAAATAGTGCAAGGTGTTACATATGTTTTATCTGGTTTGGCTAAATTCTTTGGAATGTTCGTATTTGGTCTAGGAATATGCTGGCTTATGTTGGATGCTTACAAAAAAACTGAAAAAAGCTGGCAGATCCAACTAACATTTGTGGCAGGTTTCTTTGCATTTCTGATCGCAACTGCAATTTATACAGATGTTTCCCTAGCAGGATTTGGTTTTGGATTCGGCCTGGCGATATTTCTATGGGGTATACCTAAAAAACCAAAAACGGAGGATTAATATTCCCTTTTTGCTCAAAATCAATGCAAATACCTTTATATTTTTAGCAGATCAACATTCCTTCAAGTAAAAGATTTGGAATCCATCTATTTCTATTTGGACCACAGGGATGAATACATCCAGTTTACGAAATTTTGATCCCAGAGCAAAACCTCCATATCCTTTTGCAGAGTTGGTATATATTCCCAATTATTAGTGATCAAATCCCATCCTGGGTCAAAGAATTTTAGATTAGTTCCATCCAATTTTCTGAGCAAACAAAGGGCGGTATTGAGCTGGGCGGGAGAGGCATCTGTCAATACTGAATCAGTCAGGGAGGCATATATAGCCGGGATCTTGGTAATAATCGCTGGGTCTTTAAGCTTTTGGACGATGGCATTAATAACAAGTGATTGATTGTTGATCCGATCCAGATCCGAGTATTTTTTTCTAATTCTCGCCAGGATTAATGCTCTTTCACCATTTAGATGTTGTTCACCGGCGGGGAAATAAGAACTAGGCATGTCATCAACATAGTTGGGTAGATCTACATCAATACCACCAATGGCATCGATAAAACTGACAAAAGCCTGAAAATTAACAACCAGGTAATGATCTGCTGTGATCCCGAAATTATATTGGATTGTTTCAGCCAACGAACCAGCTCCAAATGCAGAACCTGTGTAATGTCCCATTCCACGTGTACCATAAAAATACGATTGGTTGATCAATAATGGACCCTTAACCAGGATACGGTCTTCAGGAATTTTTACAAGCATTGCACGAGGTATAGAGATCACATTTACACGTGGATCAGTGAAATCTACTCGGGCGATCCGGATGACATCCGCCAATCCATATAGATATTCTGATCCTTCTTCCCTTGAATCCAACCCGACCAACATCACGAACCACTCAGACTCATTTCCGCAGACAGGTTTTTTAGAAGGATCAATGGTTGCCTGTAGGGTTGGAATTTGCAGGTCCGGGGATTTACCCAATATGATTGACGGTCCGCTGTTAATATTAAAAGAATCTGCGAGAGGTGCCCGCCAGACACTTATCCCCCAAATGATTACTAAACCAATTATTAATGAGAGGATTATCAAGATCCATAGCACACATCCCTTTCTCTGCCGATTTTTTATCGAAATTCTATTTCCTATCGTCGTCTTTGCCATGGGCTGGGTAGAATCCACCTCAATCTTGCTGTTTCTTTCATTCTCCATTTTGTACTTTCCCTTTGTCAATTTTCAAAATTTTTTAATCAATTGTGAATAATATTATCTGAATTAAACACAACTTGATGATGATTTCATTTTTCTTGATCGGTGAAGAATTAATTAGATGCTTCCTCCATTGTATCATTATCGTTATTACCTGAAATAAATATCTCGTATGAAGACATATTAATTTAGTCTTGAAAAAATTCCACCTTCTTGAGCGGGTTTTTAAATCTAGTTCTTACATCCAGAGTTTTCCTCTGCATCAAAGCATGCAAAGGATCAAAACCTACGCATGGTTTTCTTGATCCATTATGCAACCCCAGCATGGAATTTCATTCCTTGCTTCTATCCGATTACCAATTGCTCTGACTGCATTTTCTATTAATAATTCAGGTTTGAAGCACAGGTGACCATGTTCCCGCATTTAATTATTAAGTGAGTTACCGCCTTGGTCGATGAATATCATAATTGTGCTCTTGCTTGGAAGCTGTCTGGTGTGGGAGGTGATGGATACCTGATCCTGGTCTCTGACCGTACCATCCCGGATGCCTTCCTTCACGTTGCCCGGTGTGAGAGTGAGTGAATTTTATCGGTATAATTTTAAAATCAGGAACCATCCATAAAAGATTTTACAATATCAACTATAAAGATATCGATCAAATTTAACTTAAATTACGACCAATATATGAGAATTATGGTAAAGTTACTCTATAAAAATAGTATCTCAGGCTGGCAACTGAGCCTGGATCCATCGTTTATTCAGCATCCAGGAGATATATTCTGAGGTAATCTGCCATGGAAATAAGTGTATAATATACGAACTTACTCTTTACTGTAACGAGGAGCGCAACATGGCAAGTGTTACCTATTCAAATGTTGTCAAGCAATTCGGTGATGTGAAAGCAGTTGATGATGTCAGTTTTTATGTAGAAGACAAAGAATTCCTTGTTCTAGTAGGTCCTTCAGGTTGTGGAAAAACAACTGCCTTACGTTGCCTGGCTGGCCTTGAAGAATTAACCAGCGGGGAAATAAAAATTGGTGACAGAGTGGTCAATGACATTCCTCCAAAAGATCGGGACATTGCCATGGTGTTCCAATCCTATGCTTTATACCCTCACCTTTCCGTTTATGACAATTTGGCATTTGGTTTAAAATTACGCAAGACTCCCGCAGATGAGATTATAAGACGTGTCAATAAAGCTGCAGAAATTCTGGGAATCCAGGATCTGTTGCAACGCAAGCCACGCCAGCTTTCTGGCGGACAACGTCAGCGCGTGGCTGTAGGACGTGCCATCGTTCGAGAACCCAAGGTTTTTCTTTTTGATGAGCCACTTTCAAACCTGGATGCCAAATTACGCGTGGCCATGCGCGCTGAGATCAACAAATTACATCAAAGATTAGAAACCACCTTTATTTACGTAACCCACGACCAGGTGGAAGCCATGACCATGGCCACCCGAATTGCCGTGATCAATAAAGGAAAGATACAACAAATCGATAAACCACAAACGCTATACGATTTTCCAGCCAACTTGTTTGTAGCTGGATTTATAGGATCTCCTGCGATGAATTTCTTCCCCGGTCACCTGCGCAAAGAGGATGGAAGGATTGTTGTGGATACGGGTGATTTCATCGTTCCTCTTCCAATTGATCGTATCAACATATATGAGAATTATTTGGGTAAAGATGTGGTTTTTGGAATACGCCCTGAAAATATTCATGATGCCAATTTCACACCTCCCAACATTCATGGGGAATCAGTTAATATTAAAGTAGATGTTACCGAGTTGATGGGAAATGAAATCTTACTTTATCTAATAAGTGATAAGATAAGCTGTGTCGCACGCGTAGATCCTCGTTCTACTTATCGTCCGGGTCAGCAAGCCCAGGTAATTTTCGATATGGAAAAATTCCACTTATTTGACAGGCAGACAGAATCTGCAATTCAATAAACCTACGGAGGTGATATTCATAAGAAATATGCCATGTTTGATATAACTGTTTTCAAAGAATAGAGAAAGCCTAAATTGTTCATAATAAAGAGGAGAAAAAGAAAATGAAATCCAAGTTTTTATTTGTGGTAGGTCTGTTATTGATCGCCACGATGATCCTTACAGCTTGTGGACCTAAAGATTATGGTCCTGTCACACTCACTTTCTGGGAACAGGAAGGCGATGATGTTGATGTCTTCATTGACCAGCTGATCGCTGACTTCCAAGTAGCGAACCCAAACATAACTGTCGAGCGCACCCATTACGAAAATGAAGCTCTGCGTGACCAATTCCAAACCGCTTCATTGGCTAATGCTGCACCTGACCTCGTGCGTGTCCCCAATGACTTTGCAGGTCCCTTCAGTGCATTGGATATTGTTGCACCGGTAGATCAACTATTCAATCAGAAATTCCTGGATGATTTCTTCCAGGGTGCTCTTGATCCAGCCGTGGTAGGCGGTACTCTTTGGGGTGTTCCCGATAACTATGGCAACCACCTGATGTTGATCTACAATAAGTCCCTGATCGCTACACCCCCCGCAACATTCGAAGATCTGATCGTCAAGGCGAAAGAACTCACCACAGGTGATATTCAAGGCTTCGCCTACAACCTAAACGAACCCTATTGGGGTGGTGGTTTTTATGGCGCCTTTGGCGGTTGGCCGTTGGATGCAAATGACGTGCCCACATTTAACAACCAATCCTTCATTGATTACCTGACCTTCGTCGCCAAATTGAAGACGGATGGCGTTGTTCCTGCTGAATGTGATTACAACTGCGCAGACACATTGATGAAAGAAGGCAAAGCTGCCATGATCATCAACGGAGACTGGTCGTTGGGTGATTACACCACTGCACTCGGAGCGGATATGGGCGTTGCTCCAGTCCCGACCATTAATGGAAAACCCTATACCGAAATGACCGCTGGCAAGTACTTCATGGTTGCCAAACCCGTATTGGATGACCCAGCCAGGAAAGATGCCGTCACCAAGTTCATCACCTTTATGACATCTGCTGATGTTCAGAAGAAATGGCTGGATGAGTTCAAACGCCTGCCTTCCAATACCGAAGTTGCCAAAGATCCCAGCATTTCCAGTGATTCGATCCTGGCTGGTTCCATGGCTGCCCTTTCCAATGGCCGCGGACAACCTGCGGCTGCCTCCATGCGATGTGCCTGGGATGCCTGGCGCCCGAGCCTGGAAGGTGTCATGGCTGGAACGACAACCCCAACTGATGCTGCCGCTGCGGCGCAAACCTCCGCTGACGCATGTGTTCTAACACTCGGTCAATAAGCTTCAATATCCATTTCATAAATCCAGTTTACAGGGGGGGGCTTAATGCCCCCCCTCAACACAGTTTTTCAAGCGAGGTCCGGCATGGAACCTAAACCCTCTTGGCGCCGACTGCTTCCATATCTGTATTGGATTGGTGGTCTGTTTGTCCTTTATTTCCTGCTTAATTTCCTGATCTCTCCATATTCATCCGGTATAACACTCAATTCGTATATCATCTTGGACCGCCTTGGTGGGATTGGTTCGTTTCTCTTTGCAATCATGGTTGGGTTAGGTCTGATCGAAGTTTACTTCTATCAGATCTTTTTTCGCCAACCGCGCGACCCGAAAGCAAAGGTCATCGTTCGCGGACTCCAGATATTTCTGGGATTATTTACTTTGCTTTCGATATTTTCATTTTTCGAAGCCTCCGGCTTATATAGCCTTGGAGACACTTTTTTCGGAGCATTTATCCGCTCTCCAATCAGCTTATTTGTCGGTATGCAATCCATTCTATTTGAAATTGTATTTGACAAAGGCCTGGCAGGCCTGATTGTCGGCCTTGTTCTGACTTTACTTATCTCAGCAATTTATATTCTTATCCAAAAGCTGTGCATTCCCCGATTCAGCCGCCTGGGTTTACCCTACTTGCTGGTGATGCCAGCATTGATCGGAATTCTCTTTCTCATCATCTATCCCTTCCTTTTTGAGATAAAATTGGCATTTTCCAACGCATCTCTCGGAACACAGGCGATCAAGAAAGCCCAATATGGATTAGAGTATGGTTGGGAAAACTTGAAAATGCTTTTCACCGGAACGGTTGCAAACGATGCAAAGTTTTTTGAGGTGTTTGGAAGGACGATCCTTTGGACTGTGATCAACGTAACCTTCCACGTTAGCGGAGGAATGGCACTTGCTTTGCTTCTACATCGCCCCATGAAACTGCAAGGCGTTTATCGCACACTCCTGATCTTTCCATGGGCCATCCCAACCACAATTGCTGCCATGGCTTTGCGCAATGAATTTGACAATCGCTACGGGTTATTTAATATCCTTCTGACAGATCTGAACTCATGGTTGACAACACTAAGCCACGGCACTGTTAATATTTTCGGCCTGGGCAACCTGTTTAATTATCTGGCTGCCCATATCGGGCCGGTAAGCTGGAAACAAGATCCAATCTGGGCATTTGTATCCGTCCTGATCTCGAACATCTGGCTTGGTATCCCTTTCATGTCTGTAATTATTCTGGGGGGTCTACAGAGCATCTCCAGGGAATATTATGAAGCTGCTGAAATTGATGGTGCTTCAACATGGCAGCAATTCCGAAACATCACTCTACCACTCTTGCGACCTGTGCTAACTCCCGCCATCATCCTCGGCGTTGTATGGACATTTAATAAGTTTGATGTCATCTACCTGATCACACAAGGAGGACCCCAGGAGAAAACCGATATCCTGGTTTCCTCAATGTATAAAGCTGCCTTCCAATTCTATCGATATGGATTCACCGCAATGTTCGCCCTGGTCATTTTTGTTATCCTGCTGATATTTACGCTGATCTATCTGCGGGCAGCTGGTGGGCTGAAATCCGCGACTGAGTAGCGAAAGGATCCTTATGACTTCCACACTTTCACCCAAACCGGTAAATACCTTTGTTAAAATTCTACGATGGATTTTCATCCGTGGCCGGGGTGATGCACCCTTTAAAACCCTCCTTATCCATACAACACTGATCATTGCCTCGATCGTTGCTGTTTATCCTGTTTTGCGTGTTGTAACCATCTCCTTGCGTCCGAACGATACTCTGCTCACTACCGATCTTCGAATCATTCCTGAGAATGCCACCCTGGATAATTACAAAGAAGTTCTCTTCGGCGTACCGGAGGAGAACCGAAAATCCGATTTCTTCCTGTGGATTTGGAATTCATTCTCGATCGTGACAGTCACATCCTTCATAAGCATGATCCTGGCTGCGGTCAGTGCTTATGCATTTTCGAGATTTAAATTTCCTGGACGGGCTGCAGGATTGGTGTTCCTGCTTACAACCCAAATGATCCCGGCAGGTATGTTGCTCCTGCCACTTTTCATCATGCTGGCACAACTCAAGATGATCAATACTGCCCTGGGTTTGATCATTGCCTATTCGGTGAGTTCAGTTCCTCTAACGATTTGGACACTCAAAGGCTACTATGATACTATCCCGGTAGATTTGGAAGAAGCTGCTCTTATCGATGGAGCAAACCGATTAACAGTATTCACACAGATCATTCTGCCTCTGTCCACTCCTGCTCTGGCAATCGCCTTCCTGTTCAGTTTTATGGGTGGTTGGAGCGAATACCTGGTGGCACGCGTTGTCCTGCAAAGGAATAGCACTTTTACGTGGCCGTTGGGAATTTTCACGTATGCACAGCAATTCACAGTCTCATGGGGGCAATTTGCGGCTGCATCTGTTTTGATCTCCATCCCGGTTATGATCTTGTTCCTGTATTCATCCAAGTGGCTGATATCTGGACTGACATTAGGAAGTGTTAAAGGATAAGCATGCAATCAAGAATCCAAAGATTTGTGTTATTTATCTCTCTCATAATTGGTCTATCCATCTCGGTAACTGCCTGTGGAAAGGCAAAACCTGGCACAGATGTCTTATATTTGAATTTGGTTTGGCATCAACATCAACCTTTATATTATCAGGATGCAAACGGGGTATACACACGTCCCTGGGTGCGAGTCCACGCCACGAAGGATTATTATGACATGGCCGCCACGGTTGCGAAATACCCTGATGTACATTTAACATTCAACTTAACTCCAGTACTCATCCGCCAATTGGATGATTTTGTTCTGAATGGGGCAAAAGATAAATATTGGGTATTATCTGAGAAACCTGCTGCAGAGCTAACAACCGAAGATAAGGAATTCATCCTGCAGCGTTTTTTTGATGCCAATTGGGATCACATCATCAAAGTACATCCTGGTTATAAAGCCTTGCTCGATAAACGAAGCGGAACAACCGATGAAGCCATTGCTGCTGCCCTAAAGAATTATTCTGAACAGGATTTTCGCGACCTCCAGATCTGGTTCAACCTGGCCTGGTTTGATCCGGACGAGCTTGCAAAAGAACCTCTTTTGAGCTTGGTCAATAAGGATGTCGGTTATAGTGAGGAAGACAAGGGCGTCTTATTCGACGAGGTACGCAGCATATTGGGAAAGGTTATACAAATTCACAAGGAATTGCAGGATAAGGGACAGATCGAGGTGATCACCACACCTTACGCCCATCCAATTCTGCCACTTTTGTATGATAGCAATCTGGAATTAGTCGGCAATCCTGCTGCAGAAATGCCAGATCGTTTTTCGTTTCCAAACGATGCGATTGCTCAACTGGATCGCAGCGTAGAGGTTTATAAAGACCATTTCGGTAAAGCCCCACGCGGCTTATGGCCTTCTGAAGGATCGGTTGCTGAGGAAATCGTTCCATTGATAGCCAATGCTGGCTACAGCTGGATGGCAAGTGGAGAGCCTGTGTTGGCACAATCACTGGGACTGGGTAGTTTCACACGCAATGCCCAGGAAACTGTTCAGGAAGCTGATGACCTCTACCGACCTTATTACGTTCAAGGCGCGACTGGTGAACAAGTAGCCATATTCTTTCGCGACGGAACCCTATCGGACAAGGTCGGATTTACATATTCTGGAACACCGGGGAATGTAGCCGCCAAAGATATGATCCAACGTCTTGAGGATATCAAGGCTCAACTAGAAAAACAAGGCGTACAAGGTCCTCACATTGTCAGCATCATCCTGGATGGTGAGAACGCATGGGAGTATTACCAAAATGATGGCAAGGATTTCTTGAATGCACTCTACCAACAACTTTCAGAAAGCACAACAATAAAAACCATCACTCCCTCCGAGTATCTCAAGTTATTTCCAGATCAGCGTCCTCTTGAAAAACTATTTCCCGGTGCCTGGTTTAGTGCGAATTTTGATACCTGGATCGGTGAACCCGAGGAGAAGACAGCCTGGAATTATCTGTTACAGGTCCGTAACGATCTTTCAAAATTTGACATCAGCAAGAGTCGCACTGCCAGCCCCGAAGCAATTGCCCTGGCTCAAGATTTTATGTATCTGGCCGAGGGTTCAGACTGGTTCTGGTGGTATGGCAGCGACCAGGATTCTGGGCAGGATGAATACTTCGACACAGGTTACCGCGCCTTATTATCAAAAGTCTATGAATCCCTCGGTGAAGAGGTGCCAGCATTCGTTAATGTACCCATCATTCCAAAGAAACCTGCAACTGCAGAAAAAAATGTAAACGGTCTCTCTTCACCAGTTATAGATGGGATTAATTCTTCTGGAGAGTGGGATGATGCTGCCATTTTCACTGCCGGGTCGATGGCAGGGAAGAGCCTGGCTTATACATTCGATGCTAAAAACCTTTATCTGCGTATTAATTTTAACCAGACTCCAGCCAAAGGAACCCGTTTTGGCTTCTACCTGGCAGCTCCAGGTGCAACCAATGCTTATCCATTCACTCTCAACACCGGGAATGAAACACCCATCCTTCTTGGCATTGCTGCCACACATTTGTTCGAGTGGAGTAACAACCAATTGAATGTCTTCAACGCCACAGGAACAGGTTGGGGTGAAGGAAAAAAGGTAGGCCAGGCGGTTCTCGGCAATGAAACATTTGAAACAGCCATCCCGTGGGGTGAAATTGGTGATTTGCAGGCCGGAGATGACCTCCGCCTTGTAACAGCCATCCTGCCCGATGGTGATCTTTTACCCCTGCAAGGACCTGCCCAGATCGTCCTGCCAGATTTGGGTACTTCAATAACCATTCTTGAAGTTATAGACCCAGACGGTGACGATTATGGTCCGGGTTCTTATACTTATCCTTCAGATGGTGTCTTCAAAGATCATCCCTTTGACTTGAAAACCTTCAAAACAGCTTATGATGAAAAGAACATCATCTTTAAATTCACTTTTAATGGTCCAATACCAAATCCATGGGGATCCCCAAATAATCTGGCAATCCAGACTCTGGATGTCTATGTAGATAAAGATCCAGGAAAGGGTTCAGGCACGCGCTTGCTTTTACCTGGTCGTAATGCAGTTCTGGCAGAAGGCTTTGGCTGGGAATATGCCATTTGGGCGGAAGGCTGGACACCGCAGATCCTGGCTCCAGATGCGACCACCCTTGAACCCAAGCAAGTTATCGGTGTGGATTTCAAGATCATCGTTGATCCGGCTGGAAGCACGGTTACATTACGTGTGCCACGCACAGTCTTTGGTGAAGGAGACCCGACCACCTGGGCTTACGCAGCTGTAGTGCTGAGCCAGGAGGGATATCCCTCCACTGGAGTATGGCGCGTGCGGGATGTCAACACATCTTCCGACCAATGGCATTTTGGTGGCAGCCCCGATGATACCAATCATACCCGTATCATTGACCTGGCATGGGCAGAAGGCAACTCATCTTCCCAGGAAGAAATGCTTTCAACCTATAAGGGGAGCAAAGCAGGATCAGGCCAATTGACTGTTGCTGATTTTCCAAAAATTCAAATGCTGATCGTAAAATAACAAGCATTTGCACAGAGGGTGCAGAAAATTCCGCGCCCTCTGTTCTTTTATGCCCAGAACATCAATCCAAATTCAAACAATGAGAGAGTAACCTTTATGACGATCAATACACCAGAATGGGTTAAAGATGCTATTTTTTACCAGATCTTTCCAGACCGCTTCGCTAAGAGCGACCAAAATCCTGCCGGCAAACTGGCTTTCGAGTCCTGGGAATCTGCCCCCACCATTCACGGATTTAAAGGTGGTGATCTTTACGGGGTGGCTGAGAAACTAGACTACCTGGTTGATCTGGGCATTAACGCCATTTACTTCAACCCGATCTTCTCTTCAGCCAGTAATCATCGCTACCATACCTACGATTATTACACTGTTGACCCTTTATTAGGAGGCAATGAAGCTCTGCGATTTCTTTTGGATAAAGCACATCAGCGTGGCATTCGCATCATCCTTGATGGCGTGTTCAACCATGCCAGCAGGGGTTTCTGGCAGTTCCATCATGTGCTGGAAACAGGAGAGGCCTCTCCTTACAAGGACTGGTTCTTTTTTGATCCCGAACGTCTAAACAGGACCAAACAATGGGGTGCATACCCTTCCAACGAAGAAGAAGTAGCCATTAAGCACAAAGGTTCGCTAAAAGCCATCGGTTACCAGGGTTGGTGGGACTTACCCGCCCTGCCAAAATTCAATACGAATAATCCCGCCACACGCCAATTCCTGTTCCAGGTTGCTGAATATTGGATCAGATTCGGGATTGACGGTTGGCGGTTGGATGTACCCGCAGAGATCAATGATGATTCCTTCTGGAGGGAATTTCGTCAACGGGTGCGTGCAATCAACCCAGAAGCTTACATTGTTGGTGAGATCTGGCTTGAGTCCAAGCGCTGGTTGCAAGGCGATCAGTTTGACGCGACTATGAATTACCTGGTCACCGCCGCGTCACTCAGTTTCTTTGGTGCACGCACGTTAAACCAGAAAGACATCCAGAATGCCGGAGGTATTAAGGACAGGGTCCACGCAATGGATGCGAATACTTTCTCATATGAAATAGACCGATTACTCAATCTTTACGATACCAACATCACACAGGTTCAGTTTAACCTGCTCGACAGCCATGATATGCCGCGTTTCCTGACCTGTGTGGGTGATGACAAATCCGCCCTTAAACTAGCCTGGCTCTTCTTGATGACCATACCAGGCACTCCATCCATTTACTATGGAGATGAGGTCGGCTTGAACGGAAACCACGACCCCGATTGCCGGAAATCTTTTCCGTGGGATGAAACACAATGGGACCGTGATATGTTCAACTATCTTAAAAAGGCAATATCCATACGGAAAGACAACCCTGCACTTCGCCGTGGTACCCTGGATCGACTCTGGAATACAGATTACGTTTATGCCTTTAGACGAATCCTGAATGATGAGACTATTGTTGTAGCTTTTAATACATCTTTAGAGCTTCGTACAATTGAAGTACCTTACGAAAACAATAAAGAACCTATCGTGCTGTTTGGTCAGTTCTCTACTGCCAACGCCTTGAACGGCAAACTAAAATTTACTATCCCAGGAAGAAGTGGAGTCGTGATAGCGTGATCACAACAAGTGAGCCGTAGAAGGGATGAGAATTTTCTCATCCCTTTTTGTTAAGCTGGTATTAGTTATTATTCCGATTCTTGATCAACAAATAGAAACCCTTAATTAAACATACTTCCTAAATTTTAGAGAAAAGTGATGATCATTATCTGCGAGAGACCATAAAGACCATCTCATCCTGGAAGGCATCCATGTGGATCCCCAATGAGGTGGCTAGTAAGACCTAATTCTATTTATTATTTGGAAAGGAGAAGCGCAAGCTCCCTCAGAAATACATATCTATGCCATTCCAGGGATTTCATTCTCAGTAAATAAAATTCCCTATGAGATCATCATCCCAATCTTGTTGTGCAGCTCACCAATTATGGTAAACTTATTAACGGGGATGATGAGTAGAGTCATGATAATTACATTGTAATCATACCTCAATGCTTTGAGATTCCCATAATAAATTTTTTGTTTCCTCTTTATTTTTCGGTGGTATTCCATTGAGAGTTGCTATGACAGAACAAATTACGATCGGGTTAGCGCGCATGCATTATGAGTTTGGGGAAAGGCGTGACTTTTTACCAAATTTTGCTGCAATGTTGGGAAAATTGGATGCAAAGGTTGTGCTTGAATACGGGTATGGTTCAGGGATGAGATATACTGAAGAAGATTACCTGAACCATGACCAGAAGGTAACTTTCGTGTCCCACGAAGAAGTCTTCAAGCAGGACTTTATACTTGTATTGCGCTGCCCGAATGAAAATGATTTGTGCCTTCTAAAACCAGGCGCTTGCATCATTTCAATGATGCATTATGCAACGCGCCCCAATCGGGTTGCCCTTCTTCGTTCATTGGATATCGAATGCATCTCCCTGGATTCGATCAAGGATGATATCGGTCGTCGACTGGTTGAAAACCTGCGCTCTGTAGCCTGGAATGGACTTGAGGTGGGTTTCCGCGTCCTTCTTAGAACCTTCCCATCTCCAGGAGTGGAAAGCCCACAGCGAGATCCCATCCAGGTAACCGTGATGGGCGTTGGGGAAGTTGGGATGCATGCTGTCCAGGCAGCCAGTCATTACGGGGATCTTTTTCTCTGGAATTCGATGGCAAAGCGCGGTGTACCCGGCGTCCAGGTTACTGCCCTGGAATACGACCTGACCTGCAATGAATCAGTAATGAAAGACATTCTCACCAGAACTGACATCCTCGTTGACGCCACCCAACGCCCAGATGCAAGCCAGGCTATTATCCCTAATGATTGGATCGCGTGGATGCCAGAGCACGCCGTGCTGGTGGATCTATCGGTTGATCCCTATGATTGCTCAGTTAATAGCCGCGAAGTGAAAGGCATCGAGGGCATTCCACAAGGAAACCTGGATCAATTTGTGTTTGCACCAGATGACCCGGCTTTCGAGCGCATACCTGATTGCGTTTCAACGGTAAATCGTCGTTTTTCAGTTTCATGCTATTCCTGGCCAGGGATCCACCCCAAAGAATGTATGGACTTGTATGGTAAACAGATCGGTCCCCTCATTCGCACTCTTCTAAAAAAAGGTGCGGCCGGCAACATCAATGCGAAAGGCAAGTTCTTTGAACGAGCTCTTTCACGTGCGTTGCTTTCAAATTTCGAGGCAACATAAACAAGGGGTCATCATCATAAGGAGAAGAATATGAAGATTCCAAAAACGATAGGTTTACCACGTATGCGTAACGAAGCAGGCGAAAAGCGCGTATTCCTTCCCGAATTTGTTCAATTTATTGCTTCATTGGGTGTAAATGTATTTATAGAAGAAGGGTATGGCTCTCGCTCCGGATATTCCTTTGAAGATTACAAGCTCGCCACCTCACTGATCCACCCGGCATCCAAAGAAAAAACCTTCCAGCAGGATGTCGTTTTAATTTTGCGCTCACCCAAGCCGGATGAATTCAAATTGATGAAACCGGGAGGGATTCTCTTCTCTATGCTGCACTTCACCACCCGCCCCTTGCGAATTGAACGCATGCTGAAAGCAAAAATCCTACCTATTTCAATGGATAGCATTGTCAATGATGTGAATATCCGCCTGATGGAAAACATGAAATCAGTGGCATGGAATGGATTGGAAGCTGGCTTTGATGTACTTGAGAAACGCGTACCTGGGCTAGTTCGAGGCGACAAGAAACCCATCCAGGTCCTGATCCTGGGAACTGGCATGGTAGGAAAATATGCCATAGATTCTGCCACTAAACTTGGAAACATTGAACGTAATAATGATCATATCGAAGCAGGGGGTCCGGGTGCCATCGCTTTATCTGTGGGGCGCAACCTGAGCACAAACCCGTCAACTATGGAATCACTCTTCCAAGACGCAGATATCCTGGTGGATGCCACCCAGCGCCGCGATACAAGCCAACCGGTTGTTCCCAACGAATGGATCGCCTGGCTGCCAGAACATGCCGTTGTGGTTGACCTGGCTGTTGATCCCTACACGCTGAACGCTCAACCTCCGGTTGTGCGCGGTGTGGAGGGGATACCACAAGGAAACCTTGACCAGTATATCTTCTCTCCTGATGATCCAAATTGGGACAAGACTGTCCCTCCCAGCGTGAATTCAAAGAACCGCCGTACAACGGTTACTTGTTATTCCTGGCCGGGTGTTCACCCTGAAGCTTGCATGTTACATTACGCCCAGCAATTGGAACCCTTTGTTGAAGTCTTATTCGAGAAAGGTTATGACGGGCTATCGCTGGATGGAGAATATTTCGAACGCGCCCTCTACCGTGCCACACTCAAATGTTTTCTTGAGGAGCAAAAATCACTTGTTTGAGAGAACCAGAAGATTCCTGTGATCCCCACAGATGTCCTATTCAGATCTAGCTTTTCTTAAATATGCCCAGTCCCAGAACCAGTACACCAAGCCTTTCCATTCCCCCCATTTCTCAAAAGCCGACTGCACCTGAGCGGGTGTGACTGTCTGCCCGCCATGCCATTCCTGGGAGACCATTTTCAAAGCCCAGGTATCTATTGGTAGATAGTCACTGCGACCGAGGATCATAAGCAGATTGGCGGCTGCATAAGGTCCGACCCCCATGATCTGCAACAATTCTTTGCGTAGTTCTAGCGTGGGAAGCGAGCTGGTCTTGAAGGCTTCCACATCCAAATTGGAGGCAGTGACGCGCTGGGCGAGGTTGATGATGTAGGGGGCGCGATACCCCAGCCTGGTCTCCTCACGAAGCTGGATTTCGCTGACCGCAGCCAGGCGCTGAGGAGTGGGGAAGGCTTTGCGCTCCAAATTGGATGGAAGCGAATCGCCAAACTGCCCAACCAGGTTGGCTGTCATGCGAATAGTAGCTGTCCAGAGAGTGTTGGTGGTCAGGATGGTGCGGATGATATCTTCGAAGAAGGTGGGTGAACGCAAAACACGACCCATGGCGCGCTTTTCAACATGCACGAGGGGTGCTTTATCTCGGATGGCTGCATAAAAACGCAAAAAATCCATATTTAATCCGAACATCCAGGTCAGGGTGGAGGTAACTTCCTTTTTTTCGGAAGGAGTGAGTTGACCGGTTTTAACCTGGATCCCATCCGGAGCTTCGGAGATCTCCAGGTCTATGATCCGCCCGCTGGAGAGGCGCAAGGTGTGGCCAAGATCGTCGGTTTCATTATCCAAACGAAAGGGCAAACATTGACTCCAGCCATGTGACTGCAAGACAGATCGGAAAATGAAAGGTTGTCGGGCAGATATTGTGAATTGCATTCTTACCTCGATTCAGAAACCGGTATCAACCGCCAGAAGAGAAGACCAGCCAGCAATGCCAGGACCGCCCCAAAGATGAAAGGGGCAGATGGACCCAGCCCGTGCCAGGGACCCAATCCCTGCCAGAGCAAACCGGCGATCAGGGAGGCCGGGAAGACTGTCAGACCGATGGCAGCATTGTAGATGCCGTACGCCATACCGCGCCGCTCGGGGGAGACCAGATCTGCGACCAGCGCCTTGGCGACACCCTCGGTGGCTGCATAGTAGATGCCGTAGAACCCGAACAACACCCAGATCTGCCAACCGGTGGTGGAAACGGCAAAGCCCAGGTAAACCAACCCATAGGTCAACCAACCGGCAATGATGAGCTTGCGGCGACCGATCCTATCTGACAGCACTCCCAACGGGGTGGAGAGGAGGGCGTAGATCAGGGTAAAGGTCATCATCATCAACATTACGTACAGGACATTAAGACCACGTTCCTGGGCACGCAGGATGATGAAGGCATCTGAAGAATTACCAAGTGTGAATAAAATGATCACCAGCAGGAAGTGTTTAAAGCGTTTGTCCATGCCCCTCAGGCTGAAAACCGGTAGTGTAGACCGGATGGGTGAGGCAGTTTCGCGCGCCCCAAGTGCCAGGACAAGAACTGCCAGAACAGCCGGGAGGATGCTGGCAAGAACTACGACCTGGAAGGTGCTGCGGGAGAGGTTGACCGCCTGGGACTGGGTCAGCCAGACGATGAGGGCGGCGATGCCAATGCCCAGGAAGGCTCCGAAGGTATCCCCGGCACGGTGCAGACCAAAAGCAAGACCGCGCTGCTTTTCATTGACCCCCTCAGCGACGAGGGCATCGCGCGGGGCAGTGCGAATGCCCTTGCCGAGGCGGTCGCTGAAGCGCACAGCCAGGACCCAGCCCCATGAATTGGCAAAATAGAGGAATGGTTTGGCAACGGTGGAGAGGCTGTACCCCAGAACGGTGAGCCACTTGCGCTTGCCGAGCCTGTCGGAGAGGGCACCGGAATAGATCTTCATGAGGCTGGCGGTGGTTTCAGCCAGACCTTCGATGAGACCAACGATGGCGGTGCCGGCGCCGAGCACATTTGCCAAGAAGAGCGGCACCAGGTTGGCGAGCATTTCGGATGAAATATCTGTCAGAAAGGAGGTGGCTGTGACGACCCAGACATTGCGCGGCAGGCTGCGGAGGGGGCTTTTGGTGGGGGTTTCAGGCATAATGGCTCCACTTGTAAAAGGTATTTCCCGAATATATCATAGAAGCATCATCTTTCAGTTTCAACCCACATGCGGACACCATCCGTTGAGACACTGATCCAGCCGGAACGATCGGTTCGTAAAAGTGGGTAATCCTGAACAGCTGCCAGGGTTTCCAGAGCAGGCAGACCATTGGGATCAGCGGCTGAGACGCTCAAGATGCTCAACTGAGGATTCAAGTTGGAAATCCATTGCGAGGGATTGAGGGGAGCATAGCCTGAATCAGCCAGCAGCAAAACAGACAGTGGAGCCAGGGTGGCATCAGATGCCAGTGTATCCAGATCTGCAAAGGTCAACCCGATCGGCAGCAAGGCACGGAAGTCAATCCATTCCAGCATGAGCACAGAACCGCGTGAACTGACCGCCAGGACTTTGAGACTGGCTCCTTGACCCAGATCGAGCTCCAAACCAGGCTCTGCCAACATGATGGGGATCTCCTCAGAGGCCAACCCGGAGCGCACACGCAAAGATGAATAGGAAGCCTCGGCTGCTCCACTCCATAAGACCATCCCCGGAGGGAAAAGTTCCAGCGTCCCGGGCAGGGAGGCTACCTGTTCCTCCAGCGTGGAAGCCAGCACCAGGATATCCAGCTTGCGCTCAATCGGGGATAGACGTCTGCCGAGCGCATCGGTTAAGATACTTTGAGCCGGACCTCCATTGATCAGCAAGTTACGCCCACCTGGGGTCTGGATGAGGACAGCATCTGCGCTGCCAATATCAAGGAAGGTGAGGTGCAACCTTCCATCAGGGAGAGCCAAAGCTGACCGCCAGACCAATACGATTAATATAACCAATCCGGTCCCCAAAACGGCAGGGTTGCGGACAGGACGAAGGATCTCTTTCAGGCGGGTGGGGGCAAAGGTAAAACCGAATAATAACAGGTAAAAAAGCACAACGAACAACAAGGAAAATTCACCCAAGACCAGGACACCGTGCGGTAAGTGGTTGAAAAGCTCAACGACCCGAATGGTATAGGTTGAGAAAGGCCAAGACAGCCAGGCAGCCAACTGCCCAAGTGGCAGATAGATCAGCCCCAGCAAGAGCGCCAAGCCTGAAGCGATCATGACAGCGGGTTGGGCTGGAAGGATAAACGGATTTGCCAGGAATGAGACCAGAGAGATACGCCCAAAATGGTACGCCATCAACGGCAGGGTGGTAACCTGGGCTGCCAGGGTAAAGAGCAGGTACTCCGCCAGCGGTGCAGCCAGCCTTTGAGCGCTGTCTGGTGGATAACGGGCTGAGAGCCAACCCAACACAAAATCCTGCAGAGGAGCGGCATACAAGACCAGTCCCAGGGTGGCAGCAAAAGAGAGCTGAAAACCGACATCCCAAGGCAGGAAGGGATTGAAGAAACACATCACCCCAGCAACCAAAGCGAGCGTGTTCAATCCGTCCTGGCGGCGACCGATCTGGCGTGCAAACAAAGCCGACCCGCCCATGATGGCAGAGCGAAGCACCGAGGCTTCCGCCCCCACCAACAGGGTGTAAAAGGCAATACCCAGCACTGCTGCCAAGGCTCCGCGCCGGGGTCCCCACAAACGGCTGAATATGCTGACGAAGAAGGCAGCCAAAATAGTGAAATTAAAGCCCGAAATGGCGATGATATGAGTGGTGCCGGTATTATTAAAAGCCTGCTGCAAACCAGGTGATAGACCGCGATCCAACCCCAGTAGGATACCTGCCAACAAGGAGGCTTCCGGCTCGGGGAAAATATGTTTCAGCGTTTTGAATAGATGTTCTTTAAAGGTAAAGACTGCTCTTATGATCGGACTACAGCTTTGAAAAGGTAATGCGCTGACCTGATCAGAATACAGGATCGAGTGAATGCCCTGACGTGCCAGGTAAGCCCGATATGAAAACTCTTCATTCTCCGGCGGGGTCTTGAGATAGCCCTGCATGCGGAGCACATCCCCCACTTTGAAATCCGCACCGGGCAGGGTGCGCACCAGGACCTGTCCCTGCACAGGGAGACTCTTTTCAGCGGTGTCAAGACTATCCAGGTGTAGGCGCAGGTTGGTATATCCATCACGCTGGTCGGGTGGAGCAACCAGCCAGCCTGTCAGGGTGACTTTATGATCGCGGTCGTTATACCAAGATACCAAACCTGGTGAGAAAACCGGCTGGACAGCCTGGTAACGCAAGCCCCCAAGCGTGAGTGCCAGGAGAGACAAGCCAAACAACAGGCGGGTTGAACCCGGCAAGTTGGTGAGGCTGGTGTGCCTGTAGATGAGGATGGCAGCCAGGAGAGCCAGAACCGACAAACCCATCCAGACCGGAACGAGCAGGTGGACCTGACTGGAAAGAATTAGCCCGGCTATGAAAGCCAAGCCCAACCAGAGAAGTGGACGTTTGGGTGATGGTGGCTGCAATGTGGGTCGGTCCATATCAACCTATGTGATGAGATGAACAATAACCTGGTCAACTCAGTGATCGGGAGAAAAACGTCTTTCGGTGCGAGATCTGCCTTTGAGCTCTTCAATTATCCGATCTCTAGGTTTGGCTGAAGTTGTTAATGAATTAAGAAGTTGTGTGACTGAGGCAGAAATAT
>CAYJKQ010000017.1:0-50279 GCA_964370815.1 uncultured Anaerolineaceae bacterium
CTTGGCAGGCAGTAACCTTGCGTCGCCTTCACCAAGTGTCAATCGATTTTTGTCACGGCGAACCGGCAGGAGTTCAGCCCAGCGCCAGATCCCGCGTGGACGCGCAGTAATCTGATCCGGATGGATGCTGCTTGCTGCAGCAACCAGGTCATAACATGCCAGCAAAGGTGATTGGCACTTCTTGCAATAAGATTGAACCCGGTCTGCATCAATTTTGCGATGACATTCCGGACATTCAAGGTTTGTCAAGAAACTTCGAGCGGGCACCATCTCTGCCAGAGTATAGCACAATTACCCATGTATCACTGATCAGCACCATTCATAGAGATTTAGAGCAGATACCTTGACGCACTATCAATATTAGATTATTATCTAACATAGTAGATAATAATCTAACTATTTTCTATTTTTTATTTAGCCCCCTTTAGACCGGGATAACTAAATACCTCACCTTACACAGAACATCGCAAAGGTTCCCGTAATTCAGGCGTATATTCCACCCAAACCTTCCCGCTAAGAGAATGCGGGACTTTCCCCGCAAAGAGCACGCGGGACTTTCGCGGGACAGTGCGTGACATCACTAAATAATTGAAGGCAGGAATATTATTCTCCATTCTTCATAGGAGAGGGATACGTCAGGAAAAATAATAATGGCAAATATTCAATGGATGACCGGAACAGCATTCGACTTTTTTATCAGCCTGGCAGTTTTGCATCACCCGGCATTTTTTGGCTTAAGACCTTCATGGGCAGCTGGTGTTCGTCAAAGGCTATCTGTTCCCAACCGCGAAATACTGGAAAAGGTTCAATCTTTTTCAAGCATACCACTCCTATGGCTATCCGGATTATCACAACCCAACGACGCTCTGACTGCATTGGAAGCCATCTCCATGCTGCCGGCGCAAGAACGCCTATTCGATCTGACACTCAATGCCGAAATCAAGGCTGAAGTTTACGACTGCCTGCGAAATATTGCCGTCCGTGGATCGTGGCAGGATGCAGATCTAAGAGTACTGAAGGAACATTTCCGCCTGCGTGATACACCTCTCAACCAGGAGAGTTTAACCCATCTGGTGAATACCTGGTCGGACCCGGAAAGATCGGGGGAGAAATATTTAACGGCTTTGCAGGAATATTACCAGGTATTTTTTGTCGAGGAAGAAACCCGCATCCGACCTGCACTCCTGACGGGTCTGGAACATGCGAAGGAACTTGCAAACCAAATGAGCCTTGAGGGCATGATCGAAGAATTATCGCACGGCGTGCGTTTTTCACCATTGGATAACACCCTTGAATATATCCTGGCACCTTCCTATTGGAGCTCCCCATTTATTTTTTATTCACGCATTCAGCCTGGAAAAATGATGCTGCTATTCGGAGCCAGGTCTGAATTCGAGAGTATCGTCCCCGGCACAGCGCCTCCACCGCAACTGGTGAGCGCTCTTAAAGCCCTGGCTGACCCAACCCGCTTACGTATCTTGCATTTTCTGGCAGAACAAGCCATCAGCTCATCCGAGCTGGCACGCCTGCTACGACTGCGTCTGCCCACAGTCATTCACCATCTGCGTATCTTGCGCCTGGCCGGGTTGGTGCAGATCACCGTTGGCGCAACCGAAAAACACTATGGAGCCCGCCTTGAGTTATTGGATGGCATTCAAACCTCATTGACAAATTTTATTAAATCCGAACAATGATATGTCCAACATAATTAAAATCTACATCACTCGATTACGTCAATTTTCTCCCAATGCCCGACTTCTATTAACCAGCCTTGTATTAACAGGTGCATCACTGGGTGTGTATCGCCTCTTATTCAATTTTTATGCATTAAGTCTGGGTATCGATGAAAGTATTATCGGAAATTTCATTACAGTTAACAGCATGACAGCTTTGATCGTAGCCCTGCCGATGGGTTATCTGGCTGATTATCTGGGTCGAAAAAGATCATTTTTGTTGGGGGGTGGAATCGCAAGCTTGGCTTTTTTGGGGATGGTGCTGTGGCCGCAACTGGGAATACTTTATGCCATGAATATGTTGCTGGGTGCAGCCCAAAGCCTTTCCGGGGTTACCATGGCGCCTTTCCTGTTGGAAAACAGCGGCGAAGATGAACGTACCTACCTTTTCAGCCTGAGTTCGGGTATCCAAATGCTGGCTTCCTTTGCAGGAAACTCGATTGGCGGATACCTTCCAAGTTGGATCGGTCTTGCAAAGGGAATTGATGCCACCAGCAGCGGGGCTTACGCAGGTGCGCTGGGTATCGTTGCCATTCTGTCTTTATTTGGATTGATCCCATTCCTTGCCATGCGCACCCAGCATCTAAAGAACTCGGACCGTTCCCTGTTCGCACCAATAGGGTATGCTGTCAAAAACTGGGCCGGCTTTAGTAAACTGATCGTCCCAATGCTGATCACTTCCATCGGTGCAGGTCTTTTCATGCCTTTCATGAATATCTTTTTCCGGGTGGTTCATAATCAGCCCGATCCAGTAATCGGGAATGTGCTGGCATGGGGTGCCCTGGCAATGGGGGTTGGATTAATTATCGCCCCACCCATTGCAGATCGCATCGGCAAAATTCAACTGGTGGTCATCACACAAGGTCTATCCATCCCCTTCCTGATCCTGCTGGGTTACTCCCCCTGGTTCTGGATGAGTGCTATCGGACATTATGTGCGCCTATCCCTGATGAATATGGGCGGACCGGTTTACAACGCCTTCGTTATGGAGCACGTTGAACCACAGGCACGTGCCATGGTTGCCAGTCTCACCAGTATGGCATGGAATTTCGGCTGGGCTTTCAGCCCATCCATCAGTGGCTGGTTGCAGGTTCGTTATGGATTTGGACCCGTATTCCTTCTTGTGATCCTGTTATATGGCATCTCGGTGTATATGTACTGGAAGTTCTTCTGGAAGAAACCTGCCATTCCTGTCAACCAGGTTGCACCCATTGAATAAAACCTACAACCGGATCTATCAGGATCAGCATTCAGACCAGACCGGTGAAAGAAAATAATCAGGCAACTTTTCCACTTATTCTACATCCTATAGATATTGGATTATCCAATAACTGGTTTTTCTATATTAGAAATTGGATACAGGTGATCCCTTACGAAAAGGCAAGAATTGCCGCCTAAATAAGATCAGGTTGGTTTGATGCTGGTTCCACTTTCAAGTGTGACTACAACCACTTCCCAAATTGAGATGACCCTGAATTATTTTAAATATTAGTAACCCAAAGGAGTTTTCAAGCATGGAATTAATTGTAGATTTCCCAGGTGGTGCCCGAGTGGACGCCCATTTCGATCAATTCAGTGTTAAAACCGACCAACCGCTCACAGGCGGCGGAGCAGGATCTGCACCCACACCTTTTGCTATTTTTTTATCATCCCTTGGAACTTGTGCGGGAATTTATGTATTGGGATTTTGCAAGCAGCGCGGCTTGCCAACCGATGGGATACGCATCATCCAACGCATGCAGAACAACCCCATAACCAGAATGATCGGAAAGATCGAGCTGGAGATCCAGGTTCCCCCTTCCTTCCCAGAAAAATATCGCCCTTCCCTGATCAAGTCTGCAGAGCTGTGTGCGGTAAAAAAACTCATGGAAACTCCACCAATTTTTGAGATCACCACCAAAGAAGTTGCTACCAACTAACCAACCCGGATGGTTTACCGGTACAATAAAGCATGCCTTATCTTATTGATGGACATAACCTCATTCCAAAGCTTGGGATCAGCCTAGGAGACCCCCAGGCTGAAATGGAAATGATCGAACACCTGCAGGTTTTTTGCCGCCTCAAGAAGACGCAGGTGGAGATCTACTTTGATGGTGGCATCGCCGGGCAGCCTGTATTACGCAAATATGGCAGTGTCCGGGCACACTTCGTTCGCAAAGGAATAATCGCAGATGCAGCCATTGAAGCACGCTTATTGAAGCTTGGCAGGGCTGCCCGGAATTGGAGCGTGGTCAGTTCAGATCAGCGAGTCCAGGCTGCCGCCCGGGAAGTGCATGCCAAAGTATTCTCCAGTGATGAATTTGCCCGCCTGGTATATGAGGCAGGCACATCTCAATCCAACAATAAGAAGACGGATGTCAAACTCAGCCCGGAAGATGTCTCTGAGTGGCTGGAGGTCTTCAATGCCAAAAAAAAAGAATGACCCCATAAACTCTAATAAAATATTAATATAATTCGGATAATAAAGATGATATTATATATATATATAAGATACCTGCTGTTCTACTTACTGGTATAACAGGTGTCCACCGCCCAGACAAGGGATGCATAATATGCAAACCAGCAGGACGGAGTCTCTTCCTCTTGATCACCAGGTTCTCATGGCCTGGTGATCGATTTTAACAAGAAATTTTCACTTCTCAATATTCCGGAAAAATACGTATAATTATTATATGAGTACGGCTGTCGTTAAAATTCCATCGCCCAATCACAATTATCCCGGTCACCCTGAAAATCCGGATCGTTTTTCAGAACTTGGTAATTTAGACACCAAGCCTTATGCGCATAAGTTGAATTGGCTGAAAAGTTCTCCAGCTGAGCCTGCCAGGATCGCGAGAGTTCACACTCAAGAAATGATCGCTGAAATTGAAAAAGCCTGTCACCTTGCGCCAGCCATCATCGATACCGCACCCACCTATGTCACCCAAAGCTCAGCCCAAGATGCCTACAACGCAGCTGGAGGTGTTCTGGCCTGCACCCAGGCGGTTCTAAGAGGACAGGACCGCAATGCTTTTGCCATTATCCGCCCTCCAGGACATCATTCTGAACCGCAAAAATCAATGGGGTTTTGTATATTCAACAATGCGGCTATCGCAGCCCGACTCGCCCTTGATCATGGACTTGGGCAAGTGATGATCGTGGATTTTGATGCACACCATGGAAACGGGACACAAGCTGCCTTCTGGCTGGATGATTCTGTTGGCTACTTTTCCACCCACCAGGAAAACATTTATCCGGGCAGCGGTTGCATTGATGAAGCCTCCCATGCCCGCAGCCGGATCGTGAACCTACCCCTGCCTGCTTATGCAGGTGATCAGACCTTTTCTCTCGTAAGCGAGAATGTACTCATTCCCCTGGTGCAACAACGTCAACCTGAAATGTTGTTTGTATCTGCTGGTTTTGACGCACACTGGCAGGACCCTCTTACCAACCTGGGATTGTCAACACGGGGTTTTTATGACCTGGCACTCAGCCTGGTTGATCTGGCAGAGACCTATTGCGACGGAAAAATTATTTTTGTTTTAGAGGGCGGTTATCATCCAAAAAAAGTTGCATCGGGGGTGGATGCCTGTTTGCGAGCTTTGACGGGAGAAGAACCGGAAGAAACAGCTGACCCAAGTCCATATCCTGAAGCGGATATACATGAACGAATTGTTTATCTGCGAACACAGCACGGTCTCAGGTAGAGATATATTCGTTTATAAAATTAATAAATTTTGCCTATCGGGGTTATGGAGATGATCCAATAACACCCTTTTCTTACCCGAAGAAGAAAGTTCCTAATAACACCGCGGCGATAGTAACCGTAAGATTATCTACATCTTTCAAAGGCAGCGATTCCACCAACATTCCCAAGAGGGCGATCACAGTAATTGGTAACAGATAAGTGCTGAATGGACCAGGAAAGATACCGGCTGGCACATATATCCCGATCACCAGGACGGCAAGCAACCACCCTCCAATAAACATTCCCAGCGAACCGACGACACTTTTGCCTTTGTTCCATGGCAAGCGTGGAGAGACAACCCGTCTACCAAGAATGTCAGCCAATCCATCTCCGCCGCACATCAACATCAAAGCCAATATGCCGATCGGGGTTGATTTCCAATACATCAACGTTAGAATAACGAAAATAATTCCATAAAAAAGAGGCCCGCGCAGGATCTCACGTCGATCACCTGAGCGCGACATTGCTTTAACTGAGGCTTCATCCTTCATAATACCCAGACCTACCAGGGCAAATTGGATTGTTATTGCAAATGGAACCAGGGCTGCAAGCCAGCGGGAATACCAGATATCCGGAAACAATAACCAGCACAACACAAAAATCGGTCCGGTGCCGATGTGGATCAATTTACGGCTCAGGCGGCTATCGATCCAGCCTCGATGTGCTACATAATCCATCAAACGAAGCCAACCAAGTGCCAGGGCAAAAGTAATGAGTAGGGCGATGAATGGATTCACAGTTCTTCCTTTAATTTCTTGATGATTAACTGATAATGATCAATATTGGGAGGATTCAACGCAATGATGGATTCCATCGCCTGGATGGCAGCATTAGTATCTCCTGCATCCAGAAAAATCTCCCCGAGAGAATCAAGTTGAAGGATGGCGTCATTTACACGGCCGGCCATGCGGTATTCTTCTGCCAGATAACGTCTCAGAATGACCAGATCAGGATATTCTTCCAGTAGACCTTCTAGGAAGGGAATGGCATCCGCACGCAAACCGTTCGAATCGAGATTGGCTATGAAATTATCGATCTCAGCATATACCTGGTTCGGTTGGCCGAGTCGAACATATAAATTGATGATGTTCTTGCGAATTGTCATATCATTCGGACGGATGGCGCGTATCTGTTCATAGATCCGGCAGGCTTGCCGCCAATCCAAATGTTGCATGTCGATATCTGCCATACTCTTAAGGATCCGGACATTCCAATCATTGGAAACATTGTTCTGCTGGCATAAGCGCAAGGCTGAAGTGAATGTTTTACGGGCATTACCAAGTTCTGCCTGACGATAATGAAGGTCAGCCAGTTCAAGATATTCTACCAACGCCTCTTCGACCTGGCCGCTCGCAACCAACTGGTCTATTAACCGGTTACGCGACGACAAGTCCATCGGAGAAAGCTGGATAACTTTCCGAAGGATTTTGGTGGCTTGTTCAGATTCACCACGTACGCTATAGGTACGTGCCACTACCGACAGCTTTGTGATGGCATCCGGCAGGTTATCATCCTGTATCAATAATTCACTGATCAAAACATGAAGCGGGAGATAGGTGGGTGCATAGTGCAAGGAATAATAAGCTTCTTCCATGGCAGATCGTAATTGACCGGTACGAGCCATCTTGTGCACGTTGCTCATAGCCTCAATTACCTGACTACTCTTGGTTTGTGTAAGGATATCTGCCAACGGCAAGAGTTTGGAATCTTCTCCGCTCTCGGGTAACTGGGCTCGCCCCTTTGTCACTCGGGCGCGCCAATCCGGCTTGTTCAACAAATCTTCTATCACATTGCATACTTTTTCCTGATCCGACTCTCCAGTTTGTTGTGCCTGGGCTTCAATCAATGGTTCATATAATTGTCGGATGTTATCTGCCTGATCTGGTTCAACAACCATCGAGTCTGCTAATTTCAGTGCCTCAAGGTATTCAATACAAGCCTCATTATTTCGCCCCATTTTGAGTAAAGTCTTTCCCAATAATAAGCGCGCCCCCAAAGCATAATCGAGATGTTTTACAGAGTGTTCCAGATAACGCAGTGCGCTTTCCAGCCGTTCTCCCTCAGCATGTAACATTCCCAAATCATAATACAATGCAGGATCACTGAAACCTTCTGCAAGCGCTTTTTCCAAAACTTCGACAGCCGCCGAATCTTTATCGTGAGTTTGGGCATCGATCGCCTGACCCAGATAAAGTGATATTTTGGCGTTGTCATCTTTATCCTGCAATAAAAGGCGCGTACCACGCATGATGGCATTCATACCTCGCCGCTCTTGTTGGGAATTCTGATCATCACTGCTGGTGAATTCAAAAAGAAGTTCTGCCAACCTGGAAAGAGCTTTTTGCCGCGCCTCGGTTATGGGATCGAGACCGCTTTCAATCGAATCGGGTGTCTCCAATTGACGGATGCTTGCCATGAACAAAGGACTTGTTTCTCCTTTGGGAGGCATGGGCGAGGGCAGCATTTGTCCACTCTTAAGCAGACTGGAAGCCTGCCTAGCTTCGGAGCTATTGGGTATCAATTCCAGACAACGTGCAATCATCTCCTGAGCTTGGTCAATTTCACCAGCGCGCTGCAATATGGATGCAAGCATCAAATATTCCTGGACTGCTTGAGGGGCATGTCCCAATTTTGCATGTACAAGAGCCAGATTTGAATGTGCCTGGGAATTATGTGGTGAAATTTGAGTGACGTGCAGCCAGTTTTCAATGGCTTTTTCAACATTCTTCTGATGAATATAAAGTTTGGCAGCCTGCATGGCTGCCTGGACAGCTCTTTTTATCTGACCCAATCG
The DNA here is from genome assembly GCA_964370815.1 of uncultured Anaerolineaceae bacterium. Taxonomy (GTDB): domain Bacteria; phylum Chloroflexota; class Anaerolineae; order Anaerolineales; family Villigracilaceae; genus UBA12087. The sequence continues at coordinate 8,255 of CAYJKQ010000017.1, forward strand.
TTCAGAGATTTGAGCAATGCGCTCAAGAGGCAGGGGATCGGTTGGAGAAATCCTGGCAGCGTGCTGGTAAACTTCCAAAGATTCATCCAATTTCTGCAATTCGAATAATGCCAAACCAAGACTGTTCAAAGCTCTTGGGTCATCCGGAAATTCTTCCAGCGCAGTTTTATAGAAAATCGCGGCTTTATCCCAAGCCTGGTCCCAGGCTGCTGAATGACCCTCATTCATTAATCTTTTAAATTCATCCTCACGTCCGGTCATGTGATTCTCTTTGGAAACCTCAGGTTCGATCTAAAATAGGTTTTAGCTCATCCCAGTTCATACCCCAGCGAGCTTCAGTTGTGAGTGGAATACTGATGGGATAGGCAGTTTCCATCACTTGCTGAACGACGTGAGCTGTTTGCTCAAGCTCGCTCCTGGGGCATTCCAGCACCAATTCATCATGCACCTGCAGGATCATCCTGCCATTCAGATTTTTTTTATGTAAAGCGGGTTGAATATTGAGCATGGCTAATTTCATTATATCAGCAGCAGTTCCTTGTATGGGAGCATTAATTGCTTCGCGTTCTTCACGATTTTTAAGGTTTGCGTTCAATTGTGTCTGCAAACCCGGGAAATACCGCCTGCGACCCAACAAAGTCTCCACAAAACCCGTTTTTGCCACTTCCTTGCGAATTCCATCCAGGAAATTTTTCACACCCGGAAAACGTTTAAAATAAGCCTTTACAAAATCTTCAGATTCCGCAAGGGTCAGATCAGTGGTGCGCGTCAATCCAAAAGAACTCATTCCGTACACCAGTCCGAAGTTAATGGCTTTGGCGTGACGGCGTTGTTCTTTGTTGACTTGCTCGAGTGGAATGGCGTAAATAGCAGCTGCCGTTGTAGCATGGATATCCTGACCTGCGCGGAATGCTTCCAGCATGGCTTTATCATCTGCCATATAAGCCACAATCCGCAATTCGATCTGGGAGTAATCGACTGCCACCAAAACGTTACCCGGATCAGCAACGAATCCACGCCTGACACGCCGTCCCATTTCAGTTCGAATGGGAATATTCTGAAGGTTGGGATTAGATGATGAAAGGCGTCCTGTAACCGCTCCGGTCTGACTGAAGGAGGTATGCACATGCCCGGTATGCGGGTTGATCTGGAGAGGCAGGGAATCGACATAGGTTGATTTTAATTTTGTCAGTTCACGATATTCCAGGATCCAATCCACCACCGGGTGCTGACCACGCATCTCCTCCAGCACATCTGCTGAAGTAGAGAAATGACCACTGGCGGTTTTGCGACTGCGATCTGGAGGTGTTAATCTCAATGTCTCAAATAAAATGGAGGAGAGCTGTTGGGTAGAATTAAGATTAAAGGTTTTACCAACCGAAGTGAGGATCTGTTTCTCTATTGTTTCCATTCTCTGGCGAAGTTCTTCTGAAAAACTGGAGAAGAACTGGCGATCCAACCCGATGCCGGCCATTTCCATTTCGCCAAGTACACGGATCAAAGGTAATTCCAACTCAGAAAAAAGCTGGAATGCTTCTGGGATATTCTTCAATTCCTCTTCCAGTGGAACCCTCAATCGCAGAACAACTTCTGCGTCCATAACAGCGTAAGGAGCGGCATCTGCGATGGGCACTTGCGCCATACTGATCTGATCCTTACCTTTGCCGATCAGTTCATCAATATGGGTCATGACCAGATCCAGGCGAATTTCCGCCATATTTTTCAATCCAAGGTTACGTGAGGCAGGGTTTATTACCCATTCGGCAATCATGCTGTCAAATGAAAGAGGGTTCATGCGCAGTCCGTGGCGTGCCAGCACGATATAGTCATATTTCAGGTTGTGTCCCACCTTCTCAATTCGCTCATTTTCAAGTGAATCCCTGAGAGTATGTACAACCTGATCCAGACCCAATTGGTCTCCCTCCATGTGTCCAACCGGGATATAAAAACCCTGTCCAGGTCGAACTGAGAGGGAAATACCGACCAGCTCTGCAAGATTGGGATCGACAGATGTTGTTTCGGTATCCACAGCGATCATTTTTGCTTTTAATAAGATCCTGGAAAGCTCTGACAATTTCATTTCTGAATCGACAACCTGAACATCCAGATCCGGTTTTTGGCGCGGAGCTGATCTAACCACCTTGACCGGTGTTCCGGCGAAAAAATCCAATTGTTGCGAAGCCTGCATTAACGGTCCATTATCTTCACCCAGTTTTCGGAAACGCACCAAAAGGCTGCGAAATTCCAATTCATTGAAAAGTGCTTCAACCTTAGCAGGATCATACCGATCCGGTCGAGCTTGTTCCAGGTCTATGTGGACAGGCAGATCGACCCGGATACGAGCCAGGTTTTGGCTCATATAGGCTGACTCTTTTCCTGCCTCGAGTTTATTTCGCCAGCGGAGTTCGATCTCATCCAGGTGAGCATAAACATTGTCCAAATCATGATATTTTTGAATCAGCATGCGGGCAGTTTTTTCTCCAACTCCTGGTACGCCGGGAATGTTGTCAGATGTATCACCCAGCAGTGCTTTATAATCCACCACCTGGCGCGGGGGTACTCCCAGTTTGTTTTCAACATCCTGATCTGTAATGTAATCCTTTGAATCGGATAATTTGCCCTCGGGCAGGGAGACAATGATCAGTTTATCCACCAACTGCAAAAGATCCCGGTCACCGGTGATGATCTTGACGCCCAATCCCTGGGCGGCAGCCTGTCGGGCTGCGCTACCCAGCACGTCATCTGCTTCAAAGCCTTCCATTTCAAGGCGTGGGATATTGAAAGCGTCCACCAATTGGCGGATGCGCTCAATTTGCGGACGCAGATCATCCGGCATCTTGGTGCGGGTGGCTTTATAATCTGGAAATAAGTCATCGCGGAAGGTTTTACCGGTATCAAAAGCTACAGCCAGGTAATCAGGTTTTTCCTGTTCAAGAATTCGAAAGAGAACACTGGTGAAGCCGAAGATGCCTGCAGTCGGTTCACCTGAGGAAGTCTGCCAGCGCTGACCATATGGAGTCGCGTTCAGTGCGTAGTAGGTGCGATATGCCAGAGCATGGCCATCGATTAAATACAAGGTCGGGGTCATATTATATTTTTATGTTGCAGCCATTGAGGTTGCAGAGAAAAGGATAAAATTCGGGAGGGTTCAGGAAATCCCCTGCTGCAAGCGGGTCTGTTGTATGAAATCTTTGACCAGTTGGGCAGGATGCGGATGATTACCACCCATAAGCACATAACCAGGTGCCCAGAAGTCTCCGGATGGATTTTCGTCTTTCAGGCGGGGAAATTCATTAAATATCTTTTCAGATATATGCTGACGCACTATTCTCATGATAAAACCGGGGGCAGAGGTGGGAGGCACGTTAACCACCCATTGCAGATATTCCGGATACACAGCCATAAATTCCAAGCGCCAGGCAAAGGCAACGCAAAGTGTTGGAACCCATTCCTTTAATCTTTCTGCCAAATCGCCTTTTAAGAAATGAGATGGAAGTCGTGGGATCATCAGACATGCATAGTCAAGGTTATAAAGTACCTGGGAGTCCGGTTCAAATATCACGTGTCTACCAATTTCAGAAGAAGGATTTGGATGCGTATTTGTGGTATTTCCTATCCCTGATGATGTTGATTGGTTTACATCGCCAAACAAATTATCAGGGGATGTTTTTCGGTTGAACAGGGTCTTTGGGAATGAATAAGTACTGTGTGTATCAACAGGAGACTCGGATGTGAAATCATCAGTCTCTTCTTGTGTGGGTTTAAAATCCTTGATCGGACCAGTTGATGGAACATTAGAAAAGCTGGTTGGGGTTTTCTCGTCAATTACCGGGGTTGAATTGACCAGTTCGTCTTGCAATGCACTTTCTTCCTCAGGTGAGAGTGATAAGGATCGAACCAACTCGGCTGTTTGTGTTCTGATCGTACTAAAGGGAGTTTCAGAATCGAAAACGAGCGATAGAACCATTCCCTTTGCCAGGCGCGTGGCGTACATCAGTTTCTCTGTTGAATTATCCCCCAAGCGAATATAACGCACAAGGTCGCCTTCTCCCTTGTTATCCCAATAGCGTACTACTGCTTTCCCTAATTCAGATGCATCTTCTTGAGGAAGTTGGCCAGCATAAGCCCACAATTCGCCATTACGGATTATGAGAGCTGCTTGAGCTAATGAACTAAGCGAGAGACCGGTCAGAATCTGGGCAGCCCGATTAACATCTTGAACAAGCCAGGGCAGTTCTTTGTCTGTACCAGCAATAGGTTGGGATGCGTGTTTTTTTTCTTCCATCACATTCACCTATTTGTGAGACGATGTTATACCAGAATAAGTTAAAACCAAATATTCCTGTATAACTACGCGCAAATAATATTAGAAACTTAGTTTATCATGCCTTTTTGAAGAATGCAAGTGGATAAAAACATGGTAATTTTGATAATGTCAAGGTTTCAAGTGATCAGAACACCTTCCATTTTTAACAACCATTCCTTGGTAGGCAACCCCAACCCACCTCCATAACCACGCAGCTTTCCATCTGCACCTATAACACGATGGCAGGGGATGATCAGCGGCATGGGGTTGGTCGCCTCAGCACGACCCACTGCCCGGGCTGCTCCCGGACGATCTATTTCAGCAGCTATCTCTCCATAACTGCGCGTTTCACCATAGGGGATGGAAAAAGTTGCTTTCAAGACAGCTTGCTGGAACGGTCTTAGCAGAGCCCAATCGATCGGGGTACTGAAAGTTTTCAATTTACCCTGTAAAAACTCACTCAACTCATCTATTATCAGCGCCAATCTGCCAGCATTTTTTTCCAAAGGACGTTTATAGCGTTTGGTGAGATATTCCTGGAAATTCACATCTCTATGTGCCCATGACACTGCAACCAATCCAGTCTGCGAGGCTGCCAGCCAAAGGTCACCCAAAGTCGTATACTTTACTTGACCAGTGTATAACGGATAGATTTCAGGAGTGTTTTTTGTCATGGTTCTCCCTAGCGCAACACATTAAACCTTAATAATTGGTGACCCGGTCGATCAAACCTCGTTCCCGGGCGCGATGATCACACCAGCGGAAAGCAAATACTGCCCCTACGCCAAAAATCAATGATAACAAAATCAGAATACCCATCAATTCCAGGTTACTGAAAGCTGCCAAAGTTGGAAAAGCCTGGGCTACGTTACCAACAAGTGAACGGCGTAACAGCTCCAGCCAGTAAGTGATGGGCATGGCAAACCCTACGGGTCTCAACCAGGCTGGCAGAACCTCCAATGGAAAGATAGCACCACTAAAAAGGTATAGTGCCCCAGCCACTCCCTCAGCTATACCAAACGAATGATGCACCAACAAAAGGGTTATGCTGCCCAAAAGAAGACCCATCATCGCAAGCATTATGATCCCAATAAACATGGAAAAGAAGAATAGTGGAAAATTTACCTGCTGCAATTCCAAGGGGACTTTTAGAAATAAAACGCCGGCTACAATTATGATCAAAACCGAAATGGAACCGGTTAGAAAGCGCGCGACACCACGCCCCAGCAAGTAGATCGGAATCTTGATAGGTGCCACATACATATATTTGAGAGTCTTATAATGTTCCCTGTCATCTATTACTGCCCATGAAACACCTCCCATGACCGCACCAACATAGATATAGAAAGCATTACCCAGGTATATGTATGGAAATAACGGATTCTGGAAATTGCCGTTGGTAATAATACCGTACATGACAACCAGGATGGATGCGGAGGCCAATGGTTTAACAATTGAATATATTACAAACAAGAACGGGTCAGCCCAATTGGATTCTATCTGCCAGCCCAGCCAGGTAGCCATTCGGAACGAACGCCAGGCTTCAGATTTGTGTAAATTTAACATGGTTCGATCTCTCTAATATTCTTAATCACACTATCTCCTGTTTTCGGTCAAGCGACCTTCGCGGATGGCAAGTTTTTCCATGTAATCCAATAGCAGTTTTGCACCAATAAGGAATACCACACATAAAACCGAAAGCACAATGATCTCCAACTTGACGCTCGCAAAGCCAAGTGACGGACCTGATTCAAAGATCAGCTGACGCATGGCATCCAAACCCATTGTGAGTGGGATGATGGAAGCTCCGGCAGCGATCCATAATGGGAAGCTGCTGATCGGAAAATAAAAACCTGAGACCAGGTAGATAGGCTCTTGTACAAGATTGGAAAGATGCCAGGCTTCCCGACTTAACAACAGGAACAAAGAAGCCATCATCATACCCATGCCATACAGGGCAGTCATGGACAGCATGAAAACGAATATTAACTGCAGAAAGCTGCTAACGGCAAATGTTACATTAAAGAGAATGGTCCCAAGAAAAATGATGACAACCGCCCTCAATGCAGTTGCCAGCATGCCTCCCATAGCCATTCCAAGCAGAATAGCCATCATCTGGTTGGGGGCGATAATGTAGAGAGCCAGGTTTCCCTGTTCCTTCTCCCAATATAACTGACTGGACATGCTCCACAGAACATTCAGCCAGAAGGCTGTCATCGCACCCCCCATGACCGCAAAGCCTACATAGTCTGCGGGAGCCTGTATGGCACGATAAACAAATACGTAAGCAGAGACGGCAAGCATGGGCAGAAAGATATCAAAGAACATCCAGGATTTCTCTCTCTGTTGCCCGATCAAGCGCGGGTAAGCTCGCGCAATAACGGTCTTCAAGAATAACCGCCAGCCGGTGACTTTTGGCAAAGGTGAATATAAGGAATCCATCTGCCGTTGTGACCCTTCGTTATTCATGCTGCTCCCCTTTTTCAGCCTCAGCAATGCTGTGACCCACCAGTTTTACAAAAACATCCTCAAGGGTGGGTTCATGCTTGTTAAGATTCATGATGGTAATATTCTTATCTGTCAGAGCATTGATAACCGGACCAAGGGCTGATTCTTCAACCAGCGCCAACTTGAGCAAGGCACCATCTTCCAACTCTGTGAGCGAGGCTGTATGGACTTCTGGCAAAGCTTCAAGCGCCATTGTCGAGAGACCGTTGAGGGGGCTGGTTTTGATCTCAAACAGGATATCTTTCTGCAGGTGTCGTCTAAGGGCAGAAGGCGAGTCACATGCCAGCACACGCCCCTGATTTATGATAGCGACGCGATCACACAGCTCTTCAGCTTCAACCATATAATGAGTGGTAAGCAGCAAAGTACGTTTTTTATTATCATCCAGCCAGCCACGTATCAGGTGACGGACATCACGCGAGGCACCCACATCCAAACCCAGGGTGGGTTCGTCCAAAAAAAGCACATCAGGATCCGTCATAAAGCCACGCACGATATTCATCTTTTGGCGCAAACCTGTAGAAAGATCAGACGACTTTGTATTAATGCGGTCCCCCAACCCAACCATTTTAAGCAGGTCAGCAATGCGCTTATTGGCTTCCCTGGAAGGCATTCCATAAAACTGTGAGAACATCCATAAATTTTCACGCACAGTCAACAAACCGTAACCGGATGATTCGCCTCCGGAAACCATGTTAATGCACGGGCGTACTTTTTGAGGTTCATTTAAGACATTGTAACCAGCCACATAGGCTTCCCCCGTGCTCGGAGCCAGCAATGTGGTCAGGATCTTGATCAGGGTAGTTTTGCCGGCACCATTCGGCCCGAGCAAACCGAACAGCTCTCCCTGCTCGATCTGAATATTTACATCCGATAGCGCTGCCAATTGCTTGAGTTCTTTTTTTTCTTTTTTGCTGCCACGAATTTTATAAATTCGCCCCAACCCTTTTGTTTCTATTGCCAGTGAAGACATAACAACTCCAAAAATATTTTTTAGAATCTTTTGTTAATCCAATCCCCCGTCAGGGAATTATCTTTCTGACCTGAAAGGTTTTATAAAATAAAACGGTGTCTACATAATAATATGAAATTTGCTTTAGCTTTTTTGCTTCCTCACGGATCTTCTCGCTTCTATACCAGCATCATCCATCAGGATTGTATTTTACCTGAAATTCCTATCTTTTCATAAAAGAGGTGAGCTGTGGATCAATAGGATTCAAACTTCATTTCTGAGACAAAACATTTTCCGAATTATTGAGAAGGTATTGTATTTTTTGCAATATTATCAGCTAAACGTAGGGTAAACGTAGACCAGGCGTCAAGCAATAAATGGAAGGCTGTAGTAATATCAATGTACAGATGATTTCTCTTCTCCTCCTTTTCGAACGAGATCCGTGGTCGGCGTCCACGGATCTCATGATTCTGGCGCATGTTATAATCCCAATTTGAATCAATTAATAATACCAACCTGAATATCCAATCCATCTGAATCGCCGTGAAAAATATTCTTCGATCTTCCTACCGATTGCAACAATTTAAGCTGGCTCTTTGGCCTCCATCCCAGGCAGTGGAAACTGAGCAGATCCGTGCATATCTCACACCTCCCCAACTTGCTTTGTTTCGCAGGTTGCAGAAGTCTGAGCAGTGGCATGCAATGACTGTCCTTCTAAAACTACTTGAGACAGGACAAAAGAACGCAGACTTGTTGACCGCAGCCCTCCTGCATGATATTGGCAAGATCCACTACCCGCTGAGTATCTGGGAGCGTGTAATAATCGTTATGGTAAAACGCACTGCCCCAGGCCTGGTATCACGCTGGGGGCAGGAAAGACCCCAGGGGTTAGTCAAGCCTTTTGTGGTAGCCTGTCACCATTCAGAATGGGGTGCTGAGCTGGCTGCCAGGACAGGAGCTTCCAAACTGACAACAGAGCTTATCCTTCGCCATGAAGAGCGTGTTGACGAAACCAGCACTTCCCGAACGGATCGATTCCTGTGCCTGTTGCAACAGGCGGATAACTCAAGCTAAAGGAGAAGATTTCCATGAGCATTCAGATCACAATTCTTGGGCTTGACAGGATCGGCGCATCGATTGGGATGGCACTTGGCAGGCACTCCGTTCAAGTTGATCGTATCGGTTTTGACCACAAGCATGCCTCTGCAATGCACGCCAGGAAAATCAATGCAGTGGATCGTGTTGAGCTTAATCTCTCCAAGAGTATCAAACAAGCGGATGTCGTTTTTCTGACCATGCCACTTCACCTGGTAAGGGAAACTCTAAAAACAATTGCTCCTGATGTGCGCGCCGGGCTTGTCATCCTGGATACTTCTCCAGCCAAACAAAATGTTGCAGCCTGGGTCCGTGCTCTAATTCCTTTAAGATTTCATTATTTAGGCATAACCCCCCTATTAGATTCCCGTTATTTGAACAACCAGGATGAATCCATCCAGTCTGCAGACATTGACCTGTTCGAAAACAGTCTCATGAGCATCGCCTCTCCCGATGGAACAGATCCCGCGGCCATAAAATTGGCTGCAGATCTATGCGGTCTATTGGGAGCTGCACCTTTTTTCTGCGACATGGCTGAAATGGATGGTTTTACTACTTCAACCAGGCTGTTACCGCAATTGGTATCCACTGCCTTGCTCAACACCACACTCAATCAGCCCGGGTGGATGGATGCCAGCAAATTTTCCGGTGCTGAATATGCCACTGTGAGTGCGGGAATTGCCGGGCGTGATGAAAGCGCCTCTTTGCGTGAAGCTGCCATCCTTAATAAAACCAATCTACTGCGAAATCTGGATGGGATGCTGGCGGCATTATATGCCTTGCGGGATGAAATTGAAAATGACCAGGTCAGCCAGCTTGAATCAAAATTGGAAAGCGCAAGAGAGGGACGCTTAAAGTGGTGGCATGAGCGACAAAGGATGGATCCTTTAGGTAAAGAATTCCGGGTTGCCGAGATGCCCAAAGCTGCAGATTTCTGGAAACAGCAGATGGGTTTCTTAAGCAGGTTATCCGGATCGCATAATTCCAAACCTGAAAAGAAAGACAAGCCGGATTGAAACCCAATGGATTTTTATTGTTATATTCTTGAATGTGCAGACGGCACTTATTACACTGGCTGGAGCACTGATCCAGAGCGTCGAACCCGAATGCACAATGCCGGTCATGGCGCACGCTACACGCGTGCCCACCTGCCTGTGCGACTGGTTTATGTGGAATCCCTGCCTGACCGGTCGGCTGCAATGAAAAGGGAAATTGTTATCAAGAATATGGGTAGAACAGCAAAACAACGCCTGATTGAAAAATACCTAATTGATCTACCCACAGATTGAAAACCATTACTAACCAATTGGAGTCAGGTTTGCTTAAAGCACTCATCTTTGATTTTGACGGATTGATCCTGGATACTGAAACACCCGACCTGCAAGCCTGGCAGGAAATTTATGCCCGGTATGACCAGGAATTACCGCTGCAAACCTGGGGACAGATAGTGGGTGGAGCCGGGAATTCAGTTTTTGAACCAGCCAGCAACCTGGAACACATGCTGGGTTATCCAATCGATAAGAAATCCATCAACCAAATGGCGCGCCAGTTGAGCGACGATGCCATTCTCTTGCAACCAATCCTGCCCGGAGCCAGAGACCTGCTCGAAGCTGCCAGGAACAAACCTTATCGATTGGCAATCGCTTCGAGCTCTCCGCATGCCTGGGTGGACAATCATCTCAAACGCCTGGGCTTGTTCGATTATTTTGATGCCATCCTGTGCGGTGATGACGTGGTTCGCACCAAACCCGACCCTGCCTTGTACCTGGCTGCATTGCAAGCCTTGAATGTGCAAGCCAGTGAGGCTATTGTTTTTGAAGACTCGCCCAATGGTATCCAGTCAGCCAACTCGGCTGGGATCTTCAGCATAGCTGTCCCCAATCCGCTGACCGCCCAATTGGGAGTGGATCACGCCAGGCTGGTGCTCGGTTCTTTGAATGATGTGTCGCTAGATGAATTAGAAAAACTCCTCCGAGACAATTTAGGCGAATCCGTAAAAAGCGTTGGATAATTTGGAATTATCATTCCCAATGACAAATCATTCTGCGAGTGAACGAAATATTCATTGCATTGCATTATTTTTCAATTCTTACTCTGCACCAACTCAGACCCCTGGGGGGTATCCTTCACAGTCCAGCCCAGATCAGATATTTGTTGTCTAAGCTCATCTGAGCGCTGCCAATTCTGTTCCTGGCGAGCCTGCAGGCGTGCATCGAGCAGGGCAAGCACTTCCCCGGGTGGTTTTTTTGGACCCACCTGCCCGGAAGCAGCTGAGATCATATCCCAAGCCTCAGAACGTATATTTTCATCCCCTGCCAGGTTAAAATGTCCCAGCTCGCTGAGTGGAAATTCCGCCTTTGATGGGTAGATTCTAGGATCGCAATCCCGTAACAGGGTGGCTGAACTGACCCCGCTGACAGAGCATGTACCTTCACGAAAATCCATGATCAGACCGGTATGTTCATCCAATCCCAAAGTGGTATGGTCATCCGGCAGGTCGTCACACCACTGATTGAAACGCTCCAACCCCATAAAACAGCGACTGGTATCCACATCCTCACCACCATCTGTATTATTCCAGTGAGGAATGAAAGACAGCGCCAACCCAAAATCTGCAAACAGATCCAGTCCGGGAACTGCATGTACATCTTCCCCCACTTTAAATATTTCATAGACAGGAAGAGCAAATTTTCCAACGGAAATCATGGCTGCACTGGCAAAGATCAGGGCAGCACCCTGCCTGTGACGGGCGCGCAAAAGGTCCCAGGTCAGGCTGTTTTGTAGCTGCCTGACTGCGTAGGTTGGAGAACCTGGTCCCATGAAGATCATATTGGCGGATAATAGTTTGCCATGGATCTCCGGTTCGTCCGGGCTAAAAGGTGTGCCTCGCTTGCGTGCAGGTATGATATCAATCGTCAGGTCATAATTCTGCAAACGCTTTGCGAGAAACTCGCCCACTTTTCCAACCACCTGGGCTGAATTCAACTCAAATCCAGCCGGCGTCTCCAACAGAGCCACCCGCAGGGGTTGGTCCAATTTTTTGGCAATGGCTTCGAAGATACGCCCACCTGCCAGGGAAGTCTCGCCTGAACCAAGCATAGCGATCGGTCCCAAATTTGCATCCATAATCTTATCCTTTCTTAAGACCCATATAAAACACCGTAAGAGATCTCTAATAAATCTAAACTCAAAAAGAATCCTTCGGGGAGGTCTTTTAACCTATAAGTCATTTCAAAAAGAATCGCGAAGCGGTAACGAAGTGTCTCCAGTTTTCCATGCCGCTTTCACCTGCACTCCTGGACCTGCCTGCCTGGGCATGTGTACGATCCGGTGCAATTGTCGGTTACAAATGATGCTCCCTCAGAGTGGCGAGGTGGTTTTAAAATGAGTTTGAGTAACACAAAGACCGCATACGTTCTTGAACCTAAATAACGATCATCCATCCAATCTAAAGGTCAGAGGAAGACGGGGATGCCTCTCTGGGTCTCTCCCCATAATACTGATAATAGTTCACTTCGATCTGCCCGTTGAATAACTTACGCACGCGATCGGGTTGGGCACGCTTAAAGTAAGATGGAAATACCTTGTCTGCCGTCAGGATGTAAACAGACCATCCTGTTTTCTTTTTAAAGGTCTTGTTGAGGGAGATGTAGATATCATTCATCTGCTTGAACTCTCCTACTTTTATTCCATAAGGTGGATTCGAGATTAGAATACCATACTGCTTGTCAATCCACAGGTCATGGACATCTTTCTGCTCAAAGAGAATATCATTTCCAACCCCGGCTTTGCGGGCATTAACCCGGGCAGCATCCACACTGCCTGGGTCAATATCATAGCCAAAAAGCTGCAAATCACTATTCTTATCAACGGATTCGTAGGCTTTCAGGCGGGCAACACGCCAGGCTTTGGATGGGATGCCCGGCCACTCTTCTGATGCGAAGGCACGATTCAAACCAGGGGCAATATTTTTGCCCAGCATGGCGGCTTCGATCAAAATGGTGCCGGAACCGCACATCGGATCGATCAGGAGCCTGTCTTTTTCCCAAAAGCTGAGCTGGACCAGGGCTGACGCCAGCGTTTCCTTGAGAGCAGCCGACCCGGTCTGGGTGCGGTAACCCCGCCGATTAAGGCCAGGACCGGAGGTGTCAATGGTCAGGGTGGCGACGTCCTTGAGCAAGGCAACTTGAATGGTGAACTCTGCACCTGTCTCTTCGAACCATTCCTGGTGATAGGCAGTTTTGAGTCTTTCCACCACCGCTTTCTTGACAATGGATTGGCAGGCACTGATGCTGCCCAAAGTGGATCTTACTGATTTACCATTTACAGTGAATTTTCCATCCGGTGTGATCCAGGATTCCCAGGGCAGGGCTTTGGTCTGCTCAAATAATTCGTCAAAAGTGACAGCCTGGAATTCCCCCATCTTTAATTGCACACGGTCTGCACAGCGCAGCCACAGGTTCGGGGTCGGGATCTCTTCCGGGGTGGCCTCAAATTCGACTTTGCCCTCGGAGGTCTTCAAGTTCTTAAAATCGAGGGCGAGCAATTCTCGTTTAACGACTGCCTCCAAACCGAATGTGCAGGTGGCGATCAAAGTAAGTGTATCCATTGCCTGCAATTGTAACCCCGATCAGAGAGTCCCTTTCAGCCAATCAAGGGCTGCCAGACCGGCTGCACGACCAGTTGAGAAACAACCAGTCAACAGGTAGCCGCCGGTGGGCGCTTCCCAATCCAGCATCTCCCCCGCACAAAAAACACCCGGTAAATCCCGCAGCATCAGGTCATCCTCCAGGCTCTCAAAGCTGATACCGCCGGCGCTGCTGATGGCTTCCGCGAGCGGACGCGGCTTATTCAGAGTGATCGGCAGACTTTTGATGGCGGTTGCCAGGCGGAAGGCATCCTGGAAACCATCTTTTGGCACGATCTCCCACAGTAAGCCAGCTTTAACTCCCTGGATGCCGACCGCTTTTTTGAGATGGGAAGAAGTGGAACTCTTCCCATGCGGCTGGGATAACCGGGGTACCAGCTTCTCCAGTGACCAATCGGGAGCCAGATCCAGCCGGATCTCCACCCGACCCCTTTTTTCGATCTCATCCCGTAGGAGAGCAGAGGCTGCATAGATCAGGCTGCCTTCCAACCCAAAACGGGTGATGATGAATTCGCCCTGCTGTCGGAAAGTATTTCCCAACGAATCCGAGCAGGTCAACACCACAGAGTGGACCGGGGTTCCCTCAAAATGGGTACGGAAATATTCGCTCCAAGTGACCTCAAAACCGCAATTGGATGGCTTCAGGTCATTTACCTGAATCCCCTGCGCACGCAACAGCGGCACCCAGGCCGCGTTCGAACCCAGGCGCGGGTAACTGCCTCCCCCCAGAGCCAGCACCAGGGCATCTACACGTACCATTTTTTTCCCAACCGGGGTTTCAAAGACCAGCGCACCTGCCTGATCCCAACCCAGCCACTTGTAACGCGTATGGATCCTTACCCCAACCTGTCTTAATTGTTGTAGCCAGGCTCGCAAAAGTGGTGAGGCTTTCATTCCAATCGGGAAAACCCGTCCTGAAGAACCCACAAAGGTCTCAAAACCAAGCTGGTGCACCCAATTCACCAACTCCTTTGGTCCAAAGTGGGACAGGAAAGGTTCCAGTTCAGCACGGCGTGTGCCGTAGCGCACCAAAAAAGATCCAAATGGTTCGGAATGAGTCAGGTTTAAACCACCCTTGCCTGCCACCAAAAATTTGCGTCCAGGCCAGGGCATAGCCTCATATAGATCCACAAAGACACCGCCCTGTGCCAGGATCCCGGCTGCCATTAAACCAGCCGGTCCCCCGCCTATTACGGCTGCTGTCTTACTTTTTATTTCGATTTCATCACCCGGTTTCAAAAATCCTAAGGTTTGGCTTTAGCCTGGGCAGCTACGGCTTCGGCGGCTTTGCGGATCGCTTGCGGATCTCCCAGGTAATAATGCCGGATGGGTTTCAGGCCTTCATCCAATTCATACACCAGCGGAACACCGGTGGGAATGTTGAGTTCAGTGATGGCGGTATCCGAAATATCATCCAGGTACTTGACGATGGCGCGCATGCTGTTGCCGTGGGCTACCAGCAGCAGGCGTTTACCGGACAGAATGGCGGGGGCAATATCCGAGGTCCAATAAGGCAGTACCCGACCCAGCGTGAGCTTGAGCGACTCCGTGGCTGGTAATTGATCCACACTCAGGCTGGCATAGCGCGGGTCAAAGCGTGGGTGACGGGGATCGTCCAATTCCAGGGCTGGCGGAGGCGTATCATAACTACGCCGCCAGATCTTTACCTGGGCTTCACCAAATTTCTCAGTCATCCCGGCTTTGTTCAACCCTTGCAGATTGCCGTAGTGGCGCTCATTCAACTGCCAGGCATTGATGACAGGTAACCATTCCAGCCCCATTTCTTCAAGGCTGATCCACAGGGTTTTGATGGCACGTTTTAATACTGAGGTATATGCCAGGTCAAAAGAAAAGCCTTCTTCTTTTAATAACCTTCCAGCCTGGTGGGCTTCATCCACTCCCTGAGGTGTCAGACCTACATCTGTCCAACCGGTAAAGCGATTCTCCAAATTCCAGGTGGATTGTCCGTGCCTTAATAAGACCAGTTTGTACATGAGGTTACCTCGTTAGTTGAAAAAAAAGGAATTTTTCATTATTTTACCCCATACTGATCATTCTCCTTGAGCAAGATTGATGGAATGTATTCATTCACAAGCTCTATTATATTAAAGTTTATAGATCTGTTCCAGTAATTTTTCGGCACGGATACTTCCATGGTTAACAAATCGGGCAATCCCCTGGGAATCGATCAAAAAAATCGTTGGTACAGAAAGCACATTCCATTCTCTGGCCATTTCCGGGTTTGCAGCAGCGTCCACTTCCAAGACTTGAATGCGATCACCAAGTATTTCACGAACTTGATGCAAAGCAGGCTTCTGGATAACCTTGCAGGTTGTACAGGTTGGTGAATTGAAATATAAGATGGATAATTGGCCAATTTGATAATTGGGAACCTGTTTCACCTTAACTCGGGTTAACGCAAGGATCAAAGTGTTCATTAATTTTAAAAACCCAATACCAAGACCAATAATGATCAGGGTCAGGCTGAAGCGAAGCAGAAAATCAGGATTCATTCTATTCTCCGGCGGGGACGCTTCCCTGGATAAATTCCGAAAGGCGATTGTTTGCTGAATCCCGGCAGGTTTAAACGAGCCATCCAATAATAAACTGCACAACCCACGCAAAAACCGCCAAAAACATTGAGGGCAGCCAACGCCGCCACCAACCATATCAATCCCCAGCCTAATATTCCAATATTCAAGTAAAGAGCGATCGATCCAGCACCCATAAACAAGCTGCCGAGCAATTGTGCAAAGCGATGTGGTTCAGGGTTGTCGTCCAAAATATCCGGTTTGACCAATTTCCATGGTTTCAGGACATAATTGTAAATGAAACCAAAAGCGGGAACTTTTATTACAACCCCAACCAGCAGGAAGATGGTGATGACAACAGACAGCCATTTGGCATTAAACATGAAAGCCAAAATATTTAATGTAATGAGTGTGATCTGGTGTATCTTGAGAGATGAATGGTCAATTTTTGATAAAGTATGCAAAATCATTGTTCACCTGGGTTATCGAGACTATCACTCTTTGGAGTTTTCTAATAGATGGGAAGATATGCATTGAACAGGTCTCATAATTGACAATTTATTTAACTCACCTTTTTAGATGGAGAAATCTTCACCATTCCACAGACCTACCTCGGGAGCATGGACATGCGGCACGATGGAAACAGGTAAGGCAGACTGGTTTTCCAGGGCTGCCACCCGCTCCATTAACTGAGCCAGGGATACACCCAGAATATCGGGCAGGGTAGAGTGGTTGAGGTCGGGAGCGTCGCTGGGTTGATGCGGCCTGGAACGGGCAATGTTCTGCCCCGGAACGCCCACCACCACCGAGTTGACCGGAACGGATCTGACCACCACGGCATTGGCTCCGATGCGGCTGTCATCACCAACATGGATGGCACCCATGACCTTTGCTCCCGCCCCGATCACCACCCGGTCCCCAATGGTCGGATGGCGTTTGCCTTTTTCCAGGCTGGTGCCACCGAGGGTCACACCGTGGTACAGGGTGACATCCTGACCGATCTCAGCCGTTTCACCGATAACCACTCCCATACCGTGGTCAATGAAAAATCCCGGACCGATGCAAGCCCCCGGGTGGATCTCGATCCCGGTCAGGCTGCGAATTACCTGGGAAAGGAAGCGAGCCAAGGTTTTCAGATCATTTCTCCACAACCAGTGCGTTATGCGGTGACCCCAGGTGGCATGCAAACCAGGGTAGCACAGCAGTACTTCCAGGGTGCCACGTGCAGCCGGGTCACGCTGTTTAACAGAGCGGATATCCCCGCGCACCATATCAAAGACGGCAGTCAATCCTTTGGAAGTTTTCGATACGGGCGGATTTAAGGTTGTCGTTGTCATATTGTCTCCCCGGGATCAGTCGCCCAGGTCCTTATACAGGACAGTGCTCAGGTAGCGCTCTCCAAATGAGGGGATGATCACCACGATCATCTTAGCGGCGTTTTCGGGACGGACAGCCAGTTGCAAGGCAGCCCAGGTGGCAGCCCCGGATGAGATGCCTACCAACAGACCTTCTTCACGCGCCATGCGGCGGGCGGTTTCGAGGGCATTATCATTGCTGACCTGGATGATCTCGTCATAGATGGAGGTGTTCAAAACATCCGGAACAAATCCGGCACCAATGCCCATGATGACATGCGGACCTTTGGGTCCACCTGAAAGGATGGCAGATGCTTCCGGCTCAACTGCCACTACCCGGAAACCGGGTTTGTGTGCCTTAAGAGCTTCACCTGCGCCTGTGATGGTGCCGCCTGTACCAACCCCCGCCACCAGGATATCTGCTTTACCCTCCGTATCGCGCCAGATCTCTTCGCCGGTGGTAAGGCGATGAATTTCCGGGTTGGCTGGGTTGGTGAATTGCTGGGGGATGTAGTATCGATCGTCACCGGCAGCCATTTCGGCAGCTTTATTAATGGCTCCCGGCATACCATCAGCACCCGGGGTCAGGATCAGCTCGGCTCCGTAGGCTCGCAGCAACATGCGACGTTCCCTGCTCATGGTATCCGGCATGACCAGTTCGCAGGCATAACCACGGGCTGCACACACCATCGCCAGGGCAATACCGGTGTTTCCGCTGGTGGCTTCCAACACAATGGTGTCTGATTTGATCAACCCGGCTTTTTCGGAGGCAATGATCATGGAAGCGCCAATACGATCCTTGACACTATGGGCCGGATTGAAGAATTCCAGCTTGGCCAAGACCTGCGCCCCTGCTCCAGCGGTGATGCGATTCAGCCGCACCAGCGGAGTGTTCCCGATTAATTCGATGACGTTATCAGCAATTTTCATTTCTACTCCAATAATATTTTTTCTGACCGTCTCGAAGGTTGGATTTTATGAACAAGTGGTTTCAACGAAACCTTCGGGACGGTTGTTAGTAATAATAAATAGAAAGACCAACTGGAAAATAAAAAGAACAGCAGACGAATGCCATGCGCAAACAATATTCGCATGCGGGTTTCGCTCACCGTTCTTCAGTCAGTTGGTCTTGGTTGGTGTCTTTTTAGAAGAGGCGGTGATTACGATCCCCGCCGCAGACACATGCAAGAGGATTTCATTCTTGCGATTTCAATAATATTTATGAGTTTCATAACAAATATTATACCAATTTTATCCAATTTGTCAATGAACTCAAAGGAAAGTGTTGAAAAAGACCTTTTGTATTGTCATTGTTCCTTTTTCAACAAGTTCGACTATTTTCATATTAACTTTTTTCCTGTATACTGGATTTATCGTTTTCGCAACTCATCTTATTGGAAATTTTGGGAGACGCTATGAAAAAGAACACCGACAATCTTTTCTGGGGGATCATCCTGATCCTGGCTGCAATTGGAGTGCTGGCACAACAACAGGGGTATATCGATTTCAAGGCCCTGTCCACCAACACCTGGACCTGGGTATTTGCCGGAGCCGGGCTTTTGTTCCTGGTGCGCTACCTGATATCTGGCTTGAAAAAGTGGGGCTACCTGTTCCCGGCCTGTGTACTGGGTGCACTGGCGGTCATCATTGCCCTGGCTGAGACAGGCAAAAATGACGAATTTCTGGGTTCGCTGATCTTCATAGCAGTTGCCATTCCCTTCCTGGTGGCATTTTTAACGAATATCCGGGAAAACTGGTGGGCGCTCATCCCGGCTTTTGGCTGCCTGGTCTTGGCTACCGTGATCAACTTTGCCGACACTGTGGCGGGTGAATGGATCGGTGCCTTGATCATGTACGGCATCGGTCTGCCCTTCCTGCTGGTATATTTAGTGAACCGCACCCGGCGCTGGGCACTTATCCCCGGGTTGATACTGGTCGGCATCGGGACACTGTCGCTGGTCAGCGTGATCAATGCATGGGCAAACATCTTTGTCAGCTTGGTAATTGCCGGAATCTTCTTTTATGTGTATTTCACCCGACCTGAAAGATGGTGGGCTTTGATACCAGCTGGCATGATGACATCCATCGCACTTGGGTCGATCCTGAGCCTGCCTTTCCTGGGAGCCTTTGCCAGCACCTCCATTCCAACCGGGATCATGTTCCTGGGATGGGCTGGAACGTTTTACTATTTGTGGTTGCAGCGTGCCAAGGCTCCCACTGACTGGGCGCGCATCCCGGCTATCGTATTCTTGATCGTGGCTGTTGTTCAACTGGTACTGGGAGCCATATCCGAGATCGGAATGATCGTCCTGCTATTTGCCGGTGGGATCCTGCTGATCTATTTTGGTTTGCACCCCAAAAAGACTGGTTAGCCCTGCAACCCCTGTTTAATAAAGGCGGTCCGAATTGGTCCGCCTTTTTGGATTCCAGCGCTGCCGAAATGGCTGGCATCAGGGTATACTCCCTAAAAGCATTCTCAAGGGAAGCTCATGGAAGCAATGATAAATTTGGAAAAATGGTCGGTCAGTGATCTTAAATTGGATGTGGATGCCGTCCTGCGCGGCCAGGGTGCTGACCCGCTCATCATACGTGACAGACGCCCACGCCTGGTGGAGATCGCAGCCCAGGCATTGGAAGGCTCGCGTTTCCTGCTGGAACCGCAGGTCTTCATGCGCAAGCTGGCAGTCAGATCGCTGCGTCATGAGAAATTGGAATTAGAGGGTGGTATTACCTTAAAAGGGGAATGGATCTCCCAACTGCTTGCCCCGGCTGAAAGCGTTTATGCCATAATTTGCACAGTCGGTCAAAGAATCGAAACAGAAGCCTCCCGAAACATGGACACGGATATGCTAATGGGACTGGCTCTGGATGGAGTCGGTTCGGCAGGGGTGGAAGCCCTGGCACAGCTG
Source organism: uncultured Anaerolineaceae bacterium (assembly GCA_964370815.1). Classification (GTDB taxonomy): domain Bacteria; phylum Chloroflexota; class Anaerolineae; order Anaerolineales; family Villigracilaceae; genus UBA12087. The sequence continues at coordinate 28,559 of CAYJKQ010000017.1, forward strand.
GTCTGCAAACAGATCGAAGACCAGGCTGCGGTGGAAGGTCTGCAAACAAGCGTTCCGCTCAGCCCGGGCATGCTCAACTGGTCGGTGGAGGAAGGTCAGCCGGTCATTTTTGAGATCCTTGCAGATGTCAACAGTGTGGTAGAGCTGACCCCTTCCTTCCTGATGAGACCGCGCAAGAGCCTATCGATGCTTCTGGGAGTAGGCGCAGCGCTTGGAGAGAAAGGTAGCACCTGTGATTACTGTGCCATGCAGGGCACCTGTAAATACCGTGGTGAAGTCGGTCATGCCCAATAATAAGCCAGGTATTGATCCATCCTATTGAATGCAAAGGCTATTAATATGACAACATCCGAAACCAATTTTTACCAAATCTCACATAATGGCTCACCCAAGCGCCTTAAAAGTCTTCAACAGGCTCTTAAACCCCAGGAGAAAGGCTGCTTTGTCTGGCTGGATTTTTTTCAACCCGAAAAAGAGGAGCTCCTGGCGCTGATCGAACCTTTTAATTTGCATCCCCTCTCGATCGAAGACTGCCTGGACGCGCAGAGTCAGATCCCCAAGATAGATGACTACCCGGGCAACACATTTATCATCTTTAATGATTTTGACCATTCCAACCATACCCTGAGCATCCATGAATTGGATGTCTTCATCGGAGTGCAATTCCTGGTCACGGTGCGTCATCACATTAGTGAGGATACACCCTTCCTGGAGGAGGTTGAACGTCGTTTTACGCGCAACAGTGAAAGCCTTCGCCAGGGTCCTGATTTCTTGCTGCACTTCATTCTGGACGAGGTGGTGGATAAAAAATTCATAGCCATTGAGGCGATCGAAGACGAACTCAACGAGGCTGAAGATGCCATCCTGTCTGACCTGAATAGCTTTAACCCGGCTGAATTGTTAAACCTGCGACGGGATCTACTTTCAATACGAAAAAGCCTGTTCAACGAACGTGAGATCCTGGTGAAGATCTGCCGCCTGGACAGTCCTTTCATCACCAAGAAAGCCATCTTCTTTTACAGGGATATCTATGACCACCTTTCCAAGTTCTTTGAGTTGACCGAGTCTTCACGCGATATTGTCACCAGCCTGATGGAAATCTATCTTTCGATGCTTAACAACCAGATGGCCAAGGCTGCCAATAACACCAACATTACGGTGCGGCGCCTGACCTATATCACCACCATCTTCATGCCTCTTACTTTGCTGGCAAGCATAGGAGGCATGTCGGAATGGAGCATGATAACCGGTCCCCAGAATTGGAGACTGAGCTATTCATTATTTTTACTTGGGCTGGTGGTTATAGGCGTGATCACCTGGTTGTTGTTACAGTGGTGGGAGAAGAAGCGCGGCAAAGAGGATTAAAGACAAGATTTACAGCCATGTGTCACTATGCAGGCAGCCTTAAATCCCATAGAATTGGGAAATGTCCATCCGGGAAACTCAACCCATAAATCTAACGCGCGGCTACCTGACGGCACTTATCAGCGCAGGTATTCTCTCGACCACTGCTATTTTCATTCGCTACCTGACTGAAACCTACCAAATACCCGCCCTGGTTTTGGCTTTCTGGCGCGAGTTATTCGTTGCTCTCAGCTTATTGCCCATCCTGGGTTTGGTGCACCCGCAATTGTTGCGAGTGGATCGTAAACATCTGACCTTCCTGATGATCTACGGATTTGTCCTAGCTACTTTCAACGCCCTGTGGACCTTATCGGTTGCCTTGAACGGCGCATCTGTATCGACTGTGTTGGCTTATTGCTCGGCTGGTTTTACAGCCCTGCTGGGCTGGTGGTTTCTAAAAGAACGCTTGGATTGGGGCAAAATTCTGTCCGTAATACTCACCTTCAGCGGGTGTGTCCTGGTTTCCGGCGCACTGGACCCGGCAGTCTGGTCAGCCAATGTTCTGGGGATCATGACAGGGATCCTGTCCGGATTGGCCTACGCAATTTACTCCTTGCTGGGGCGTAAAGCCTCACAGAACGGGTTGAACCCATGGACCACCCTGCTTTACACCTTTGGATTCGCTGCAATCTTCCTGCTGATCACCAATCTGGTATTGGGAGCCAGCCTGCCCGGTGCAGCCGTGCATCCATCCGACCTTTTGTGGCTCGGGAACAGCGCTGCCGGCTGGGTGATCTTGTTCCTTTTGGCGATCGGACCCACCCTGGGTGGTTATGGCTTGTATAATGTCAGCCTGGTTTATCTACCTTCCAGTGTTGCCAACCTGGTGGTTACCATCGAGCCAGTCTTCACTGCAGTCATAGCCTATCTTCTGTTGCATGAGCGTCTTAATTTCATCCAGATCATGGGAAGTCTGTTGATATTGGGTGGCGTTATCTTCCTGAGAATTTACGAAGGGCGCGCGTCCGCCCGCTACTTACGCAGGGGGAAGTAAATATTAAATTTAACAAAAACAGGCAGTCCAAACAGAACAGACCTGACAGGTTTTTGAAACCTGTCAGGTCTACTTCATTGTATAATAGCAGCAGGAGGACAGCATGCCCCGAACATATCTCTTCACCCTGCCCCTGGTTATCCTGTTGTGCGCTTGCGCCTCAGCTGCGCCTATGTATACGCCCACCCGGCTGCCTTCCGCCTCCCCGAGTGCCACGCCGACACTGACAGCCAGCCCCAGCCCCGAACCGTCCCCGACTCCGACTCCGAAACCTGATTGGATGACGGCTATTGAAATTCAGGATCCTGAAGGCAGCTATTATAAAGAAGTAAATGGCCAACCGGTTATCGATCTTTATGAGACTAAAGACCGGCAGGAGAATATCAGTCTTAATCAGGAATCAATCAGGATCATGACAACCGCCGACGGCTTAAACCCCAATATCCTGACCGCAAGAGATACTGACGGTAATCAATACGCCTTCAATCCCGACCACGGCTGGTTTATGGTCCCTGCCGAAGTCCAGATGGACTACGCAAAACTTGGCGAATATACCGAAGTGGAGCAAAGTTTTATCGAAGACGGGCGGGCTAATATAACTTCAGCAATAAAATACGCTGGGAACCCGACCATCAGCCCCGACGCCATCGATCCGGTTTATTGGATAGGGTACAATGCCTACTCACCCGTTCCTACTTTATGTTTAAATGCCTGTGGGTTGAGGATTGGTAATTATGGATATTATCCTGAAGAGCTTGCAAAAATGCGTTACGATTCCAATACCAAGCCTTTTGCCTGGACCGGTTATTACAAGGTCCAACTGGACAACGGAGAGACCATTTATACGGTCAGCCGGACCTTAAAAAATCCGACCGAAACAAACAAAGATCAGTTGATCAATCTGTTTTACGGGTTTGATAAAAAAACATATGAAGGACTGACTACTGGTCTTCGTGGTTCACCCGGTTGGTCATCTTTCAGATTGATTTATGAACAAACCAATGATGGTTTATATGATTTTCTTACTATTCTTGCCCCGCCCGAGCCGTATTCTTTTGATCCGAATCGGAAATATTTAATGGGTGGTGGGCCTAATCCTGTCGTCGGTAATCTCCAGAAACCCGGTCAACTTATATCACTTTTTGATCAAGTCTATCAACAGAATATTGTAAAACTAATAAACTTACAATTTAATAATACAGATGTTTTTCCTCTTGCCCAGCCTTTACCTGTCGGATTACTTTCAAAATCAATTCTTTTTACTACCTTTATAAATACTTAAAAAAAATTCATAAATATAATTCAAAGTAGCTTCGGGGAAGTGAGGATTTATAACATTTGAATCGTAACCTTTTTTCTGCTACCATTTTTACATGCGGTTTAAATCTTGTTTAACATCGTTGGTTATATTATCTGTTACTGCTTAAGCTTGTCACCCTGAGGTCACGTTTTTTCGACCGACACTTGCACCTGCATGCAAGTGCAGGTGAGGGTCTTCTGCAATACCAGGGGATCCTTCACTTCGTTCAGGATGACACTTGAATTGCGGGAACCTTCCCGCTAAGAGCACGCGGGACTTTTGGCGAAATCCCCGACCCGCAGGGGTAAGGGGGGACGCTGCTTATCTGAAATTTTCAATTTAACAGAACAGACCTGACAGGTTTTTGAAACCTGTCAGGTCATATTCACATTAGAACAATTTTAATACTGCATCACTTGCCAATTTGAACAGGGCAGCAGGTACAAAACTGAGGATAACCGTCGCCAGGGCAGTCGCTCCGATGGTGATATACAACCAGGAATCACTGGTGACCTGCGCATCACCCTCGCGCATGTACATGACCACAACAACACGCAGGTAATAATATGCCGAGATCAGCGAGGTCAGCACGCCAATGATCGCCAAACCGATGAAACCACCCTCCACCACTGTGCGGAACAGGTAAAGTTTACCGATCAAACCCAGGGTGGGTGGTATACCGGTCAACGAGAGCATGAAGATGGTCATGGCAGCCGCCAGAGCTGGATATTTACGTCCGAGACCGGCATAATCACTGATCTCCAGTCCCTTGCCTTCGGCTTTTTCCAGAGCTATCACCATAGCCCAGGCTCCAAAAGAGGTGATCGCATACGCCACCAGGTAAAACAAAGCCGAGGCGACCGAGTCATGCGCCACGTTGGGATTTCCAAATGACACAAAAGCCATCAGGATATAGCCGGCGTGAGCGATGCTGGAATATGCCAGCAAGCGCTTGATATCTGTCTGGGCAATGGCGATCAGGTTGCCGCCGATCATGGTTACGGCTGCCAAGCCCCACAAGACAGGCACCAGGTCAAGGCTGAGACTGGGGAATGCACTCACAAAAATACGCAGCAGCGCTGCAAAGCCAGCGGTTTTAGCACCCACAGCCATAAAACCGGTCACCGAGGTAGGTGCACCCTGGTAGACATCCGGTGTCCACATGTGAAAAGGCACCGCGGCCACCTTGAAGCCGAAACCGACCAGCAGCAGAGCGGCGCCAACCATGAGCAGACTGGTGACAGCTTCTCCAGCAGTCACGCTGGCAACGATCTCACTTAATTGGGTCGAACCGGTAGCCCCAAAGATCATGGCAATTCCGTAAACGACAAAACCGGTGGCAAAAGCGCCCAACAGGAAATATTTGATGCCTGCTTCCTCAGATTCCTGCCTCGGACGCGCCCAGGCTGCCAGGACATACAGGGGGATGGAAAGAAGTTCCAGTCCCAGGAAGATCACGATCAGGTTCGAAGCCTGTGCCATCAGGAGCATACCTGAGATACTGAAGAGAATCAGTGTGTAATATTCACCACGTTCGAACCCCATGCGTTTCAGGTAACCATAGGCGATGGCAATGCTTAACAAGCCTGTCGCCAGGAAAAGCACACTCAGGAAGACTGAAAAACCATCCACTGTGATCATGCCGTTGAAGGCTGTCATCTCACGACCCGCCTGAGCCAGTACAATTCCCATCACAATCGCCAATCCAAAGGCAGCCACAAGGGCAGTTATGCCTTTTCGTCGTTTTGAGATGAAGAGGTCCACCAGAAGCAAGGCGCAAGCCCAGGCGACCAGCAGAATATTCGGTAAGAGCGTATAGAAATCGGTTTGCGTCATCGGCAATCCCTTGTACCTTTGAGTGATCTCAAAAGCTATTGCAAAGCAATTGAAGCCGTTTGGATGATCTTAACCAGGTTGTCCACCGCGGGAGCCATCAAAGCGAAGAAAGGCTTGGGGTAGAGACCGATCCAGAAGATGAATACCAGCAACGGGACCAAGGTGGCGATCTCGCGCCAGTTCAGATCCTTCAATTTCATGTTTTCTTCTTTATCGAGAGGTCCGAGGAACATTTTCTGGAACATATACAGGATATAGATGGCAGCCAGGATGACGCCCAGGGCAGCAATTCCGGCGAACCAGGGTGACCCGATGGCATTGGAACCATACGCACCCAACAGGATAGTGAATTCACCCACGAAACCATTCAAACCCGGCAATCCCATCGAAGACAGTGCTACGATCAACATCAAAGATCCATAAACTGGCATTACCTTCCATAAACCGCCAAAGGCATCCATCTCACGGGTATGGCGGCGTTCGTAGATCATACCCACCAGGAGGAACAATGCGCCAGTGCTGAGACCGTGGTTGATCATTTGCAGGATACCGCCCTGGATACCCAACGGGTTGAGGGCAAATAATCCTAGCATGACAAAGCCAAGGTGACTCACGGAAGAATAAGCCACCAATTTCTTGACATCCTTCTGAGAGAAGGAAACCAGTGCACCATAAATGATACCGATGACAGCCAAACCAGCCATCCAGGGAGCAGCCGCGATAGCCGCCTGTGGGAAGAGTGGCAGATTGAAACGAAGGAATCCGTAAGTACCCATTTTTAGAAGGACTCCCGCCAGGATGACCGAACCTGCCGTGGGAGCCTGGACATGGGCATCCGGCAACCAGGAATGGAGCGGCCACATGGGTACTTTAATTGCAAAAGCTGCCGCAAAAGCCAGGAAGAGCCAGATCTGGATATCCGCCGGGATGGATGCTGACCTTGCGATAAGATCGGGTACCGAGAAGCTGTTCTGGTTGATACCGAGCCATAAAACCGCGATCAACATCAGGATCGAGCCTGCCATGGTATACAGGAAGAATTTTACAGCCGCATAGATACGCTGCGATCCGCCCCAGATGCCGATCAGGAAATACATTGGCACCAGTGTAAATTCCCAGAAGATATAGAACAGGAACAGGTCCTGTGCCAGGAAAACACCCATCATACCCACTTCCAAAAGCAGGAAGAAGATCATGAAATCCTTGACACGTTCTTCCACCGCACTCCAGGTGGATAAAATGGAGATGGGGCTCAGGAATGCTGTCAGCAGGACCAGCAGAATGCTCAGCCCATCCACACCGGTGGCATAATTAATGTTCCAACCAGCCACCTGGATCCAGGGTATGTTCAATCCCAATTGCAAATTGACATCCGCTGCCTTAAAAAGGCTCAACACCCAGATGGAGATGCCAAAGGTGAGCAGGGAAGCCAGCAGGGCAGTCCAGCGTAAAAGGTTCTTCTTTTCGGAGGGCATCAGCAGTAGTGCCAGAACACCCACAAGGGGAAAGAAGATGACCAGATTGAGGGGATTCGTTAAGAAGTCCATAGTCCGTCCTCGTCGAAACTGTTATTTGAAGAGCAGGTACCCTAGAATGAGTACCACGCCCAGAAGAACCGAAAGTGCATAACTGCGCACAAAGCCATTTTGCAATCGCCGCAAGGCTGTAGAAGAACGCCTGGTGAGGTTTGCCAGCCCATTGGAAATGGCGTCAATAATTCCCAAATCGATCGGGTTTGCCAGGAAATTTGTAAACCAGCGAAAGAATCTAGCAATTACAGAATCATGCAGCCAATCATGCCAGAAATCCCAATCCACCTTCAGTGCCAGGAATTGGGCCAGGCGTTCATACGGCTTGAGGATCAAAGCCCCATAGATCTCATCCATCCAATACTTGTTCTCAAAAGCAGTAAACAAGGGTCCCAACATCTTCTTAAGTGGATCGATCTGACCAACTTGCAAAGGTTTGCGTCCGTATAAGAACCAGGACAAGCCAATTGCCAACAATGCCAGCAGGGTTGAGACCAACGCCACAAGCGGGTTCAAACCACCCCAGGAGACGGACAGGTAGCCATGGATCTCGGCAGCATGTTCAGCAGTCAATTCAATGGTGTGTTCCAGCCATTTCTCCAGGCTATGCACAAAGGGCAAATTGAGCGCTCCACCCAGGACGGATGCGGCAGCCAGAACCATCAATGGCACTGTGATGATTTTTGGACTTTCTTCGGCGTGTTCTGCAGCAGCATGGCGGGATCTTCCAAAGAAAACCATCCAGATCTGGCGACCCATGTAAAAAGCTGTCAGGAAAGCAGCGATCGTCAAAAGGACATACACCAGCGTATGATTCTTGGCAGCATCCAGAAGGATCTCATCCTTGGACCAGAAACCGGCAAAGGGAAAGATGCCAGCCAGTGCCAGAGAGCCGATCATGTAGAGCCAGAAGGTGACTGGCATCTTTTTGCGCAGACCACCCATATTGCGCATATCACCCGGGTCAAAAACATCTTCTTGATGGTCGTCAGACTTGGCATGATGTGCCAGGTGGTGATGGCCGCGTTCCAAACCAAGAATTATCGATCCGGCAGAAAGAAAGAGCAGTGCCTTGAAAAAGGCGTGGGCGATCAGGTGGAACATGCCAGCCACGTAAGCACCCATACCAACTGCGGCAACCATGAAGCCCAATTGGCTAATAGTTGAATAAGCCAGCACTTTCTTAATGTCATACTGACCAACCGCAATGGTGGCAGCAAAAAGGGCGGTGATGGCACCCACCAGGGCAACGATATATTGAGCATCCGGAACCAGGCTGAAAATTGCCCAGGAGCGGGTTATCAGGTAGACACCAGCAGTAACCATTGTGGCAGCATGAATGAGCGCTGACACCGGGGTTGGACCAGCCATAGCATCCGGCAGCCAGACGTACAACGGGATCTGTGCTGATTTGCCGGTCACACCTATCAACATGAACAGGGTAATCGCCATGATCACACCCGGTTGGCTGGCAGCGATCTCTTCAGCCTTGAGGAAGACATCACCGAACTGCAAGCTGCCAAAGAACCAGAACATGGTAAAAGCTGCCAGCAGGAAACCAAAATCGCCGATACGATTGGCAATAAATGCTTTCTTCGCTGCGTTGGAATTTGCCCAACTGGGTCTTGCCAGCGTATCCATGTCGTACCAGAAACCGATCAGCAGGAAGGAACATAAGCCGACGCCTTCCCAACCCACAAAAAGCATCAGGTAACTGTCGCCACTGACCAGGATCATCATCATTGCAATAAAAAGGTTGAGGAAGACGAAGAAACGGGCATAGCGTTTGATGTCACCTTTAAAGCGCACATCTTCATGCATATAGCCGATGGCGTAGATGTGGATCAGCGTGCCCACCCCGGAAACCACCAGCATCATGGTCACGGAAAGAGTGTCCACGCGGAAGGTCCAGGGGATATCCAGGTTGCCGATCTTAATCCACTCGGCAAAAGGTATGCTATGTGCCTCACCACCATTTGCCAGCAATGAATATCCCAGCAGGAGCGAGACAACAAATGCCAGACCGGAGGCTGCACTGGCTACCGTGCCGATGGCAATTTCATTCATGCGCTTGCCAAAAATTATATTGACCATCAACCCCGCCACAGGCAGGAGGACGATCAGAGGTACCAGGTTGAAGAACAGTCCAGAATTTTCCATACGCTACCCTTTCAGACTGCTCATCTGGTCAACATCAATACTTTGCTTGCTGCGGAAGATCGCCACGATCAATGCCAGCCCGACCGCAACTTCTGCTGCAGCCACTGTCATGACAAAGAAGACAAAGATCTGACCATCAAGCACTCCATAGGAATTTGTAAAAGCCACGAATGCCAGGTTGGCAGCGTTCAACATCAGCTCAATGGACATGAACACGATCAGCGCATTGCGGCGAACCAGGACTCCCAGGGCACCCATTGTAAATAGGATGGCTGAAACTGAAATGTAATAAGAGAGGGGAATCGTGCCTTCCATTAACCTGCAGCTCCTTTCTCCTGCTTGGTCAGTACAATCGCGCCGATCATGGCAACCAGGAGCAAGATGGATGTTACTTCAAATGGCAGCAGATATTGGTTAAAAAGGGTCAAACCCAGGATGCGGATGGCATCCATTGAGTTGACCTGAGCAAGAGGCTGTTCAATTGCAGCGGTCAGCTGCAAGCGCTTGAAGAGCAGAAAGCCAGCTTCAAACAGGAGTATGGCAGATAATGCAATGGCAAGGGGTCGTTGCCAGGGTAGAGAAGTACCCCGGGGTAATTTTTCGGAACCCAGCAACATGATAACAAACAGGAATAACACCATGATGGCGCCTGCGTAGACAGTGATCTGGGTAAAAGCAATGAAAGGGGCTCCAAGCAGAAGGTAAAAGATGGCTACGCATGCAAAATTGAGTACAAGGAACAAGGCTGCATATATCGCGCTGCGGCTGACAAGTAATCCCAATGCACTCAATACGGATGCCAGGGCTAATATCATAAAAAAGATAAGCATAGAATCCATGGGCACCTCAATCCTGCGGATCTTTCATTTCAGGTACCGAGCGGGTGTAAATTCCCGGTTGAACCTTCTGGGGAGTCGGCAAAGTTCCTGCAGGAGCAGGCTCGATCAGCATATCTTTCGGGTAGATGGCATCACGACGATCTGTAAATGATAGCTCATAATTATCACCCAATACCACAGCCTCCGTTGGGCAAGCATCTTCACAAAAACCGCAGTAAATACAGCGCAGCATGTTGATCTCATAAGTGCTGGCATAGCGATCGCCGGGAGAGAAGCGGGCTTCATCCGTGTTTTCTGCAGATTCAACAAATATGGCATCTGCAGGACAGGCTGCCGCACACAGGGCACAACCAATGCATTTTTCCAGCCCATTATCATAACGCTTCAGGACATGGCGACCACGGAAGCGCGGTTTGACCGGTTTTTTTTGTTCCGGATACTGCACCGTAACCGGTTTTTCCAGCATCATCTTGAACGTGGTAGCTAGACCACGCGCAAGCTCGATCAGAGGCTCAATGACGCGCATTGTCTTTCCTCCTCAACACACGATCGATCATACCAACTGCAAATAATCCCACCAATATTGATAGTACCGGAATACCCCACATAAAGTTGGTATTGATCTTTTCCGCCAGGATTATCCCGACCGCGGTAATGAAGACCAGAGCCAGGGATACAGGCAGGAGCAGTTTCCAGCCAAATGCCATCAAGCGGTCGTAGCGGATACGCGGGTATGTAGCACGCACCCAGATCATTCCGAACAACAGGATAATGAGCTTGATGAAGATGTAGACCGGTCCCAGCCACGGGGTTTGATCAATACTGAAGATCGTATTGGACAGGAACCAGAATTCCCGATAACCTCCAAAGAAAAGGGTTGCACCAATAGCGCTGATGGCGATCATCTTGGTGTACTCAGCCATGAACAACAAAGCAAATTTCATGCCGGAATATTCGGTGTGATAACCTGCTGTCAATTCCTGTTCAGCCTCAGGCATATCGAAAGGTGCCCGGTTCACTTCTGCCAGGGTGGCGATCAGGAAGATCAGGGTACCGACCGGCTGGAGAACCACAAACCAAAGGTTCTTCTGGGCTTCAACAATATCCAACATGCGCATCGAATTCGCCAGCAAGATTGCACTAACAAATGAAAGACCCAGTGTTAACTCATACGAGATCATTTGTGCTGATGAACGCAGTCCGCCCATCATGGCATATTTATTGTTGGACGACCACCCCGCCAGGACAATACCATAGACTGCAATTGAAGCGATGGACATGATATAAAGCACACCAACGTTAATATCCGCAATATAAGGCGTGATAGAGCGCCCGAAGAGGTTAAAGGATTGTTTGCCCCACGGAACAACAGCTGTGATGACGATGGCTGGAACCACTGTTAATACAGGAGCCAGGAGGAATATCAGTTTGTCTGCCAGTGCCGGGGTTAATTCTTCTTTGAAGATCAACTTGATAGCATCTGCAATTGGCTGCAGAATGCCAAACGGACCCGCCCGATTTGGACCGATGCGGGATTGAATACGAGCCAGTGCCCTGCGCTCATACAGTGTCAGGTAGGCAAAGCCTCCCAACAGTATCAGTGTCAAGACAAATCCTTTGATGATCCATTCAAGTATCGAAGAAAAGTTCATGGACGCCTTTCCTTAAGCAGCCTTAATGTTGACGAAAGTCGGTGAATCTATGGGAATCCCCATACTGCGCGGCAGGAGTGCGACAGAAGCAGGAACTTTCTCGTCCACGAGTAGTTTAACCATGTATGTTGTGCCATTAACGGTCAATTCCACCATAGTATCCGTCTCAATTTTGAAATTCCTGGCAGTGTCGGAGTGCAGGCTAACACTTGCTTCACCAATATGCGCTTGTAGAATCTTTGAAGGGAGGACAGTGACACCACGATCATAGAGATGACTGACAGGGACAGCCAACAAATCAGAATCGTTCGGGCGTTTGCCATCCAATGGTTTCAAACCGGTATTGTTATCTTCTTTCTTCGACAAGGTCAATCGTTTACCCAAACCTTGAGTATTGCTGTAAGTTGTGCCTCCATAATAGACATCTCCACACCCCAGCATCGGTAATTGTGGGCTTACTTCTGCCAGGCTCGCATAGGAAAGGTTTTCGAATGATCCATATTTTTCAGCGATCCTATTCATTATCTTCGAGGTTGAAAATCCTTCCAGTTCAAGACCGGCTATTTGGGCAAGACTGGCAGTAATGGTAAAATCCGGGCGCGACTCACCAAGCGCTGGGATTGCCGGGTAGAAACGCTGCACGCGGCGCTCGCCGGAGGTGAATGAACCTTCCCGCTCTGTGAATGCCTGGGCAGGGAAAACCACATTCGCCAGGCGGCTTGTTTCTGTTTGGAAAAGTTCCTGGACGATCACAAATCTGGCAGTTTTCAACGCGGCTGCCAGCGCGGGGTCATCTCCAGCCGGATCACAGGCAGCGATATATACCAGTTTATTCTCAAAGACTGCTGCAAGATCTGGAACAGGCTGGAAACCCATTTCCCAGGCACCCTGGTCGTTGGCGTGGGACCAGACACCGATCAAGGCGCTGCCATCTTTTCCAGCATGATTGGTCTTTTCCAGCAACCCGGCACAGGCTTCTGCCAGGTTGGATGAACCTTCCAGACCCAACCCGTCACTTCCATAAAGAACCACCAGGTTCTGAGCCGAGGCTATTGCCTGTGCAGCTGCCTGCCCGGCTTTGGATTCCTGCAGGGATGTTATGGTAGGAGATTCATCCCCATACGCATAGCGAATGACATGAGTGGCATATTTTTCAAGCCTGGATTCGCGCCCACCCGCCACGATCAGGGTTGCTCCACGTGTGGCAGCCTGCTTGATACGCAAATACCAGAGGGGTGCTTCATTATATAAGTCCGAGGCAGCCACCAGGATACAGGTTTCCGCACCCATCTCTCCAAAGTTGGTGTCCTTGCTCATTCCGATTTGGGCTGTCAGCCTGCCTCCACCCATATGGGTGTAAAGAGCAGCCTTGCCGCCCAATCCATCAGCCAGAGCTTTCAGGTTGAACAGGTCTTCATTGGCCAACCTGCCCCCAGCCAGGATAAGAAAATCCTGTTGGACACCTTCCAGAGAACGTCCAGCCAGGTTGAGGGCTGCTTCCCATGAACTTTCGGCGAGCTGGTCTCCAGTGCGGATAAGGGGCTTTAGCAATCTTTCGGGGCTGGCGCTGAAATGATGGGCAAAACGACCTTTATCACACAGCCAGATCTCATTAACCTGTTCATTCTGGCGCGGCATGACACGTTTTACTACCATCCTGCCTTCCGAGTGGGCTTCACGGCGGACATTCAATGTGGTATTACAGCCCACCGGGCAGTGTGTACATATGGAGGCAGCCGAGTTCATCTCCCAGGGGCGGGCACCAAAACGGAAATCCACTGTCGTCAGTGCGCCGACCGGGCAGATGTCGGTGGTATTGCCAGAGAAGATCGAATCAAAACCAGGCTCGGAGTAAGTGACAATATCCGTGGTACGCCCGCGCCTGAAGAAATCCAGCACCGAATCACCCACGATCTCATCCTGAAAGCGGATACAGCGTGCGCACTGAATGCAGCGTTCACGATCCAGCCAGATCAAGTCTCCCAGGGGAACATGCTTCTTCTGGCGTTGTTTGTCTTCAAAATTGAAGCGACTGGCGCTGGAGCCGTGTTCCATCGTCAGATTTTGCAGCGGGCATTCCCCACCCTTGTCGCAGACCGGGCAATCCAGCGGGTGCGAAGTGAGAAGGAACTCGATGATCTCCTTTTGTGCTGAACGGGCTTTTTCAGACATGCCTAAAACCTGCATACCTTCAGAAACGGGTGTGGTACAGGCTGTCTCAAGCTTGGCGCCAAATTGGATCTTTGGTTTGCCATCTTCGATGACTGGTTGCCCAGAGGTCCGGTCTATGACCGGTCGCCCGACTTCCACCAGGCACATGCGACACATACCAACCGGTTCCATCTTGGGATGGTAGCAAAAAACCGGGATGTCGATACCGATCTGTTTGGCAGCTTCGATGATCAACGTACCAGACGGCACACTGACAGGCTGCCCGTCAATTAACACAGATACGAGTTGTTTAGTCATGTCCACCTGCAATGCTGGAGGCTGTAAAATCATCCGGGAAACGCTCGATCCCTGTTTCAACTGCCATTGTGGCAAACTCACCAAGAGCACAAAGACATTTATTTTGCATTTGTTTGGCTACGCTCAACAGAAGTTCGGTGTTGGCTTCAACATCTTCACCGGCTTCCATGCGTTTGATGACATGCTTCATCCAATAAGTTCCTTCACGGCAGGGGGTACATTTGCCGCAGGATTCATGTTTGAAGAAATCAACAGTTTTGGAGATGACCCACTCAATGCTGACGGTGTCATCGATCACAATGACCGAGGCTGAACCCAGGTCTGCGCCCAGCGTGCGCACAGAAGCATAATCCATGGGAGTATCAAGAGCTTTGTCATCCACTTTGATGATGGATGAAGAGGCACCTGCCGCCATGATGGCTTTGATCGGGCGATCGTTGATGATACCGCCACCACACTCATAGATCAACTGACGGAAAGTTGTTCCAAAAGGCAGCTCATAATTTCCGGGTTTGTTGACCCGACCTGATAAGCTGAAAAGCTTCACTCCGGAACTATCTGGTGTTCCGAGGGCTTTATACCAATCCGCCCCATTGGTTAGGATCATGGGGATATTGGTGAAGGTCTCAACATTGTTCACCACGGTCGGTTTGCCGTATAAACCAAAAGAGGGTGGAAAAGGAGGCCGTAAACGAGGTTGACCGCGTTTGCCTTCCATCGATTCGAGCAGGGCTGTTTCCTCACCGCAGATATAGGCTCCAGCTCCCAGGTGGGTATACAGTTTCAATTCATAATCCGTGCCAAAAAGGTTCTTCCCCAGGAGACCGGCTATTTCCATTTCTGCGATGCAGTCATTCAGGAAAGCTGCCACCTGCCAGAATTCACCCCGCAGATAGATATAAGCAGTATTGGCACTCACCGCAAAGGCAGAAATAGCGACTCCCTCCAGGAATTGGAAAGGGTTGCTTTCCATGATCTCACGATCTTTGAAGGTGCCCGGTTCCGATTCGTCCGCATTGGCAACAACATAATGGGGCCAATTGTTGTTATCCATGAATGACCATTTCAAGCCAGTGGGGAAACCCGCACCGCCGCGACCGCGCAGACCAGAAGCCTTGATCACATCGGTAACCGCCCCGGGTTTCATTGAAGTAACCACTTTCTTGAAGGCTTCAAAACCGCCATTCTTGCGATAAACTTCCAATTTATTGATGTCGGGGATATCCCGGTGGCGCAACAGGATGTGAGTCATTTCTTCACCTCCTTGCCACTCTTGCGCAGGGCTTCCAACAATTCCAGGGTTTTATCCACCGTCATGTTTTCGTAGTATTCGATCCCATTTTCACTCTGCACCTGGAACATGGGTGCCTTATCACAGCCTGCCAGGCATTTGACTTCTTCGATGGTCACCAGGCCGTCTTCAGTGGTTTCGCCCACCTTGACACTGAGGTTGGTGCACAAATCATGCAGGAACTGGTCTGCTCCCCGCAAAGCACACGACAGATCAGTGCAGACTTGCATTCGATATTTGCCTTCTTTTTCATCATGGAATAAGGTGTAAAAACCGATGATCGAGGCTACATCTGTGGTTGTGATCTCCAGCAGGTCAGCAATATCCTGCATGGCGGCACGCGTGGTATAGCCTTCCTGGCGTTGTGCCAGGTAAAGCAACGGCATGACGGCTGAGCGTTTTTGTTCTGGCGGGTATTTTGCCAGGATCTGCTCCACTTCCTGGGGATATTTTTCAATAAGGCTCATCTGTCCACATCTCCCAGCACAATATCCACACTGCCAATGATGGCGACCAGATCGGCGACAAGAACACCCTTGGCCATGAATGGCAGCGCCTGTAGATTATCAAATGAAGGTGTGCGCCAGTGAATTCGGTAAGGCTTGGGACCGCCATCACTTACCAAGTAGACACCCAGCTCACCACGTGGTGATTCGATCGCATTATAAATTGCACCTTTGGGAGCGGAGTATCCCTCGGTCCACAATTTAAAATGATGGATAAGGGCTTCCATATTGACACCAATTTCGGAACGGGGAGGTGGTACAAATTTATGATTATTGCTGCGCACAGGACCCAGTGGCATCTTGTTGAGAGCCTGCTCTACGATCTTCAAGGATTGGCGCAGTTCTTCGATGCGGACGATAAAGCGGGCGTACACATCACCTTCGGTGCGGGTGGGAACTTCAAATTCATACTGCTCATAACCGCAGTAAGGGCGGGCTTTGCGCAGGTCCCAATTCACACCGGAAGCCCGCAGTGGAGGTCCGGTCATCCCAAAATTGAGAGCTTCTTCAGCGGTCACTGTGCCTATTCCAAAGGTGCGGTCAAGGAAAAGCGGATTGCGGGAAAGCAGGGCTTCATATTCATCCACCCTTCTCGGGAAGATCTTAATGAATTCGCGCACCGCGGCTTCAAATTCCACAGGTACATCCCGCCATAAACCACCGGGACGAATATAGGTGGTCATCATGCGCTGTCCGGAGCATAATTCCAAAATATCCAGGATACTTTCCCGTTCCCGGAAGCAGTACAGGAAGGTGGACATGGCTGCCACATCCAGACCGGTTGTTCCCAGCCAGATCAGGTGGGAGGCGATGCGCTGTAATTCAGCCAGGATTACCCGAATGGACTGGGCTCGGTCAGGTACATCCAATTCAACCAGTTTTTCAACTGCCATGGAATAAGCCAGGTTGTTTCCGACAGTGTTCAGGTAATCCAGCCGGTCAGTCATAACGTTGGCTTTTTCATACGTCTTGGATTCCATATTCTTCTCAATACCGGTGTGTAAAAAGCCGATATCGGGGATGCAATTTACGACAGTTTCACCGTCCAGCTCGAGCAGCAGGCGCAGCACACCGTGCGTGCTGGGGTGTTGCGGACCCATGTTAAGGAGCACAGTCTCACCCTGGATGGCACGCTCGGAAACCAGGTGCTTGATATCATCAACGCTAACTTCTTGCAATTCGGTCATAAGCGTTCTCCGTCCGTTATTCTTTGGCGTATGGTTTACGCAGGTCAATCTCTTCGAAGTTAAAGGTGAACTGCGGTTCTTCATAACCCAGCGGATAATCCTTGCGCAACGGGTGACCTTCCCAGTCAGCGGGCATCAGGATGCGGCGCAGGTCCGGGTGACCTTCGAATTTTATACCGAACATATCCCACAATTCACGCTCGCGCCAGATGGCGTTCTTGAATATACCTGTGAGGGTCGGTAAACTGGGATCAATGCCAGGTACTTGCACCAAAACGCTTAAACTCAGTATGTGGGTGACAGATGTGAATTGGTAAAGCACATCAAAACGAGGATTCTCTTCGGGCCAATAATCCACTGCCGTCATGGTGGAGAGCAGGTTAAAGCCCAATTCGTCCCGCAACATCATTCCAGCAGGCACAATACTTTTCACTGGAAGATTCACACGCACATCGCCGCGAAATTCGCTGACCTGTGCCTTAAATTTTTTGGTCAAAGCCTGGATGGTGGGTTTAAATTCTGGTTGCATACATCACCTCAGAGATCAGGCTCGGTCCTTGATCTTTTCGTGATTGACTTTATCATAAAGGGTCATGATGCCGTGGATAAGAGCTTCGGGTCGCGGCGGGCATCCGGCAATGTAGATATCCACCGGTACGATCTCGTCCACTCCGGCAACAATAGCGTAGTTGTTGAAAACACCACCGCAAGAGGCACAATCACCCATTGCGATGACCCACTTGGGATCGGGCATCTGATCATATAGGCGGCGCAAGACCGGTGCCATTTTTCTGGAAACACGCCCGGCTACGATCATCAGGTCGGATTGGCGCGGGCTGGGACGCATCAGCTCCATTCCAAAACGGCTCATATCATAATGGGCGCCTTCGGCAGCCATCATTTCGATGGCACAGCAAGCCAGACCGAACAACAAAGGCCACATGGCACGCGTCCGTGACCAGTTCACCACTGTTTCCAGGGTCGTGGTAACCGCACCCATGTTGGCTAGTTTTTGTTCTACTCCCATTCCAGGGCTCCTTTCTTCCACGCGTACAAGTAACCTACCAGTAAAATGAGGATAAATACGAACATCTCGATCAAACCAAACCAACCCAGCTGACGAAAAACGATCGCCCAGGGCAGGAAAAAGATAACTTCGATGTCAAACAGGATGAAGAGGACAGCGATCAGATAGAACCGCACCGGCAGACGGCGTGTTCCAGGTCCGATCGGGTCCATGCCCGATTCGTAAGGCATGGCTTTGATGCTTGATGATTTGCGCGGTCCAAAAAAGGTACCCAACCCAATGGCAATGAAACCGATCGCTGTGGCAACAATGATGAATAAAGCTATGGCAGAGTATTCAAGAAGCATATTGCCTCCATGCAGGAATTATTAACAAGTTCCAGCCGCAAAGTATAACATAAGAAATTTTAAAGCGAATATTTTCACTAACGTTTTTGGGCACCTATCCTACCTGACAATCATCATGTTTCTCACTGAATCTTTGTGATTAAGTCATTCGATCCAACGGAGATCTTCAGCCAAAGGCTATAATATGCACATGTTCAGACGTCTTCTGCAACTGGCAAGATCCAACCGCCTGGCATTGATATTGACGGTCCTGTTCGGCTGGCTGGGCGGATCGTCTGCCATTCTGCAAGCCTGGTTCCTTTCAAGAAGCATTGACGGCGTATTTCTGGGGGGACTAGGTCTGGCGGATGTATCGGGTTTCCTGAAGGTCGTGCTGGCAGCGATCTTCCTGAGGGCTTTGATGACCTGGGGTAGCGAACGTTTTGCCAGCAGTCTGGCTCTGAGAATCAAATCTGATCTGCGCATGCGGCTGGTCCACCACCTGGCAGCTCTCAATCCGGCTTACACTCAGAACCAAAAAACGGGGGAACTAACTGCCACAGCCATGGAAGGTGTTGAAGCCCTGGAAGCCTATTTCAGCCTTTATCTGCCACAACTGGCACTGGCAGCCTTCATCCCGCTAACCATCCTGCTGTTGATCTTTCCTATCGACCCGTTGACCGGGCTGGTCTTTCTTTTAACTGCACCTCTGATCCCCCTTTTTATGTGGTTGATCGGCAAAGCTGCCGAAAGCATGACCCAACGACAGTGGCAGACACTCAGCCGACTTTCAGCCTATCTGCTGGACGTCATCCAGGGTTTGACCACGCTCAAACTGCTGGGGCAGTCCCTGCACCAATCTGAGCGTATTCAACAAGCCAGTGACCATTACCGGGATGCAACTTTGCGAGTGCTGCGCATCGCTTTCCTCTCGGCGTTGACTCTTGAACTGATCTCCACCTTGAGCACAGCCATCGTGGCAGTTGAGATCGGGTTACGGCTTCTTTATGGACGGATGGATTTTCAGCAGGCGCTTTTCATCCTGGTGCTGGCTCCTGAATTTTACCTGCCACTGCGCCTGTTGGGTTTGCGCTTTCATTCCGGTATTTCTGGTACCAGTGCTGCCCGGCGCATCTTCGAAATTTTGGATACACCCTTGTCACAAGCCAGTATCCTTTCCACTCAGACCTGGCCTGTAACTTTCCCACCCAAAAAAGACTATCCAGGTATCCGATTTGAGCATGTCGGGTATACCTACACCGCACGCAATTTGCCAGCAATAAGTGATGTTTCGCTCGAGATACCCAACGGGCAGGTGACCGCCCTGGTTGGCTTGAGCGGCGCAGGGAAAAGTACGCTGGCAGCCATGTTGTTAAGGTTCATCGAACCGGACCAGGGCAAGATCCGGGTGGATGGACAGTTTCTCGGGAGCATTTCCCCGGCTGAATGGCGCCAAAACCTGAGCTGGGTGCCACAACTGCCCACCCTTTTTAATAGCAGCCTGGCTGAGAACCTGCTCCTTGCTAAACCCGGGGCATCGCCTACCGAGCTGGAAGCAGCCTGCCAGAAAGCCGACTTGCTGGATTTCATACAATCCCTGCCATTGGGATTGTCCACACAGATCGGCGAACGCGGCACGCGCCTGAGCGGAGGCCAGGCTCAGCGCCTGTCATTGGCACGCGCTTATCTACGGGATGCACCTTTGCTTATCCTGGACGAACCGACTTCCAGTCTCGACCCGTTGCAGGAAAGAAGCCTGTTGGATAGCATCCACGACCTGGTACATGGACGCACCACCCTGTTGGTTGCCCACCGTCTCAACACCGTCCGGCAAGCTGCCAATATTGTTGTTCTTGAATCCGGTCGGGTGGTTGAAACCGGAACCCATGCCAGCCTTCTGAAAGCTGGTGGGGTCTATGCCAGCCTGCTGCAAGCCGGAGTTCTGGCATGAAAACCATGCTGCGTTTGCTGGGTTTTGTGCTACCTGCCTGGCGCTGGCTGCTGCTTTCGGTCGGATTGGGTTCACTGACCATCGCCTCCAGTATCGCCCTGCTGGCTACTTCCGCCTACCTGATCTCAGCCGCTGCCCTGCACCCATCCATTGCTGAGCTGCAAATCGCCATCGTTGGCGTGCGTTTCTTTGGTTTGTCGCGCGGCGTTTTCCGCTATCTTGAGCGTCTCAGTTCCCACGAAACCACTTTCCGGCTGCTGGCACGCCTGCGTGTCTGGTTCTATGATGCTCTCGAACCGCTGGCTCCGGCTCGCCTGGGTGGAGAACGCCCGGGAGATCTGCTCAGCCGGTTCTTGGCAGATATCGAAACCCTTGAAAATTTTTATGTACGCGTGCTGGCTCCTCCATTGGTGGCACTGGTGGTGGTGATCGGCAGTGGATTGTTCATGGCTGGGTTCGATGTGCGCCTGTCTGTCATCTTATTGACCACCTTGCTCCTGGTGGGAGTGGGCTTGACCTGGTTAAGCCTGATAATGGGTCGTCAATACAGTCATGTATTGGTGAATGCCAAAGCCAACCTGCACGCAGACCTGGTAGATACGCTGCAGGGTTTGCCTGACCTGCTGATCTATGACGGACTGCCAGCCCATCTCGCGCGCATCCAAACCAGTCAGTCCGCTCTGCAGCGTGCTCAAGACAGGATGGCAGGCATCAGCGCAATGCAAAGCGCATTAAATCAGCTTTTGACAGGATTGGGAACCTGGCTGGTTTTGGTGCTGGGTATTTTCCTGGTAAATTCCGGTCAGTTACAGGGAGTCTACCTGGCAGTGATCGTCCTGGCTGCCATGGCAAGCTTTGAGTCTGTGCAGGGGCTGCCCCTGGCGGCACAGTACCTGGAAAGCAACCTACAGGCAGCCAGGCGCTTATTTGCCATTGCAGATACTCCACCAGCAGTGCAGGATATTCCCGGAAGTCAGCCATTAATTGGTGTGCCTGATCTAAGCATAAAAAACCTGTGTTTCACCTACCCAACAAGCCCCCTCAACTCCCCCACCCTGGCGGATATCCAGTTTGACCTGCCACCTGGGAAACACATCGCCATCCTGGGAGCCAGCGGCAGCGGGAAAAGCACCCTGTTCCATGTGCTGCTGCGCTTGTGGGAAATGGATGCAGGTCAGTTCACACTGGGGGGACGGGATGTCCGTCAATACTCCCAGGAAAGTGTGAGGAACTGCTTCAGTGTGATGTCA
>CAYJKQ010000018.1:0-45222 GCA_964370815.1 uncultured Anaerolineaceae bacterium
TCGAACTCTCAACCAACGGCTTAAAAGGCCGCTGCTCTGCCATTGAGCTACTCGCCCGGGTAGTGGCAAATTAGTGCCTTGCCCTTGCGCAAAGCATTCTATCACGCCACGGGATTGACGTCAACCGATCCAATTACGGGTGGTACTGCCAGCATTCCTGAAGTTATGCTGACCAGGGTGACACAAATTATGTTGCCCTTTTTATATTTTTTTTGAAAGCCAGCCTCCCGAGCATCTGCTCCTTACAGGTTTGCCTTCAAGATGATCTCTGCCTGCTCAAACCCGGCTTGCAGCGCCTTCGAATTCATCTCGGCTGTCCCTTTGGGGGCGTGGGCCGCCACCGCCTGTGCCAGCGCCGGGCGGCTGACCAGCCCCGTCAAGCCGACCAGGATGCCCAGCGCCACCGTGTTGGCTGTGATGGCTCTCCCGGTCACCTCCAGCGCAATGCGCCCGACCGGCAGCCTGATGAGCTTTTCCCCGCTCGCATTCTTGACACGCTCTTCATCCACAATTAGCAGACCCAGCGGGTTAAGGTTGGCAGCATATTTGTCGTAAGCCATCTGGCTCAGCGCCACCAGGATATCCGGCAGAATGACCTCCGGAAAGTCAATCTCATCCTCCGAGATGATGACTTCCGAGCGGCTGGCACCACCGCGTGCCTCTGGTCCATAGCTCTGGGATTGAACCGCGTTCTTGCCGTCATAGATGGCAGCCGCCTCAGCCAGGATGATACCCGCCAGGATCATGCCCTGCCCGCCCTCGCCTGCCAGCCGGATCTCGGTGCGCTTCTTGTCTGCCTGTACTGTCATTTTCCACCCCCTTTTTCCAACCCTCCGATCAGGTTGTCATAAGCGCGTGTGTATTCAACGCGGTGGTCAATGTTATGCAACACGCCGCGCACATATTTTGTGTTGGCAGCCTGCAATTCGGGAGTCAGTTTCGTGTATGCGCTGTGCGACAGGCTGTTCTCCTTGATCAAACCCAGCATCTCTGCCGCGCTGCCCAGTTTGTTCAGACGCCCGAAGGTGGTGTGGCAGTAGCTGATAGCCTCCACCAGGCTGAAACCGTCCTTCAGGATGGCATCCTTGATGTACTTATCCAGCTCCATGGCATGGTAGACCGTACTGCGAGCCACGTAGGTGGCTCCGGCTGTGATCGCCAGCTCACTGATCGGCATCGGGTATTCCATGTTGCCAAAAGGCGCAGTAGTGGCGCGCGCCCCATGTGGAGTGGTCGGGCTGACCTGCCCGCCTGTCATGCCGTAGATATTGTTGTTGACGATGATGGTGGTGAGACCGATGTTGCGCCGGGCAGCGTGGATGAAGTGGTTTCCCCCGATGGCTGTTGCATCGCCGTCCCCCATGATGACGATGACATGCATGTCCGGTCGCGCCAGCTTTAGACCCGTGGCGAAAGCCAACGCCCGACCATGCGTGGTGTGCAGGGTATTGAAATCCATATATACCGGCATGCGCGCTGTGCAACCGATGCCGGACACCAGGGCAACATTGTTCGAATCCAACCCGATGTGGTCGATGGCGCGGATCAGGGCACCCATCACGATACCGATGCCGCAGCCGCTGCACCAGATGGTGGGAAATTTCTTGTGTTTGCGCAGCTTGTGCAGCGTCTCGCTCGATTCGAACCAGTCCTCAGCCGGCAGTGGGGAGACCTCCGGTTGATGTGTGTGCGGGGTGTGAATTTCAGGCAGCATCTTATTCTCCCTCGATGGCATCCAGGATCATTTGCGGTGTGACCATCTCACCGTTGGTGCGGTTGACCCGTGTTACTTTCTTGCGTCCGGCAATGCGCTCCACTTCCCGGGCGATCTGCCCCTGATTCATCTCCGGCACAATGATCCGATCCACGCCCTCCGCCAGGCGCTCAACAGCCTCTTCGGCGAATGGCCAGATGGTCAGCAGGCTCAACAGGCTGATCTTGCACCCCTGCTGGCGCGTTTGCTTCACGGCGTGTCGGGCGCTGCGCGCCGAAGCTCCGTAGGAGACCACAGCCACTCTTGCGCCTTCCATTTTGTCTTCATCAACAAGGATGATCTCATCCAAATGCTCGTTGAACTTCCGTTCGTGTCGCTCTGTCCAGGCCTCGATCTCATCCAGGCGTTGTGTGGGGAAGCCCATCGGATCGTGGTACAAGCCGGTGACGTGATAACGGTAACCCGTCCCGAAACTTGCCATTGGCGGCACATCTCCAGGGGAATTTCTGTAAGGGATGTAATCTTCGGGTGAGTCTGTCACCACCCGCTCAAAGACTTCGATCGTGTTGAGATCCGGCAAATTCACAGGCTCACGCATGTGCCCGATGATCTCATCCGTCATCAATAGGACAGGTGTGCGGAATTTTTCCGAAAGGTTGAAAGCTGCCACGGTCAGGTCAAAAGACTGGCGCACGGATACCGGGCAGAGCACAATGATGTTGTGATCGCCATGCGTACCCCAGCGTGCCTGCAGCATGTCGCCTTGCGAAGCCGAGGTCGGTCCACCGGTGGAGGGTCCCAGCCGCTGCACATTTACCACCACGCACGGCACCTCGGTCATGACCGCGTAGCCGATATTCTCCTGCATCAGCGAGAAGCCTGGTCCACTGGTGGCTGTCATGGATTTCATACCGCCGATCGAGGCGCCGATGATGGCAGCCATGCTGGCGATCTCGTCCTCCATCTGGATGAATTTGCCTCCCACCCGCGGCAGCTCGCGTGCCATCAGCTCAGCCACTTCGGTCGAGGGTGTGATCGGGTAACCGGCAAAAAAGCGGCAACCAGCCGCAATAGCACCGTAGGCAATGGCAGTATTCCCTTGCATCAATTGGATCGCCATATGATCTCCTTGCTTTTTTTTAACCCATTTGTCCTTGTGATCCCCATTTTTGAAGGCATTGGAACGCTCATATATTGCATTTTTCTTTTCTCAGTCTTTGCATGGAGGGTCTTCTTAGCGAAGAAACAATCTCCTCCTTAAATATGCCTGACAACGATCGCCAGGTCCGGGCAGTGCGTGTCACAAAAATGACAGGCAGTGCACTTCTCGGGTTGCACAACCACGGGATAATCACCGGATTCGTGCATTTCCAATACGCCGGTCGGGCAGAAGCTGACACAGATGTGACAACCCTTGCACCACCTGGCATAAAGGAGCACCTGTCCTCGTGGCATTTTTTTGACAGCTGTTCCAGCCTGTTTTTTAGTCTCGTTCGAACCCTCAACCTGCATCACTTCACTCCTATTGCCTCATTCTCAACACTTATGGTTCCAGTTTTATTGTATTGGATAATTAGCGTTGCCATAATAGATGAAGATCCTATTTCAAAGGTTACTTACTGCGTCGGAAAAATATAATTCGATCACATAGAACAATATCAGGATATTGTTCTGTCACTTCATGCCAGGTGATTGACGTCAACCGACCCAATTATTGTGGAAGACAAAAAACTCGCTCTAAAAGAGCCAGACATGCCCACTATCTCTGGTCGGACGGGTGGCATTACCAGCACCCACCGAGATAAGCTATTGACCATTGTAATAGGTTAACAATCGGCAAAAAGAACCCTGTTTCCCTGTCAATTCTAATTTAATGAAATTTAATAGCGCAACTCTTTGATCAAACCTGTGTTTTATTAGATGTATTCGATTGAATACAAATCGCCCTCATTCTACCC
The DNA here is from genome assembly GCA_964370815.1 of uncultured Anaerolineaceae bacterium. GTDB lineage: Bacteria > Chloroflexota > Anaerolineae > Anaerolineales > Villigracilaceae > UBA12087. The sequence goes on from CAYJKQ010000018.1 coordinate 3,673, forward strand.
AAAGGAGAAATAGTATGAAGCAATATGGAAAGTGGTTTTACCTGATCGGCATCCTCATTGCAGCTCTGGCTGGTCTCTTCGGTTACCAGGCGAACTGGCTTTATCTGGTCCTGGTTCTGTTTGCCATCCTGGCAGGGATCTTTTACATGGATGCGGAAGATCTCGTCAACGCCGGTATCCGCTACCTGGTCTTCTTAGCTGCAAAAAGCGCTTTTGACGGAATTCCCGCTGTCGGCTCCTATCTTGCCGGCATGTTCACCGCCATCGCCATGTTCCTGGCTCCTGTCTTCCTGACCGCCCTGATAGTCAGGTTCTTCAAAAAATTCTTCATGAAATAGTATTGATCTTCTTTTTCCAAGTGAGGCATGACAGGAAGCCGTCCGCACAGGGCGGCTTCTTTCTATAAATAATGAAAGCTCATCGATGCTGAAACTCATTCCCCAATCTACTGACTCTCGTTATAAGGTAGAATCTGATCTGCCCGGATCTATACTAGCAAATATTCATTCAATCGGAGCTGTAAGTTAATTCCGCTTTCCGTTATGCACAATACCATTACGAGGATCAATGGACAACCTCTCAAAAACATCTGAAAACAAATATTGGCAATACGCCCTTTGGCTGGCGCTTTTTACAATCTTCTATAATTTCGCAGAAGGTCTCATTTCCATTTATTTCGGCGTTCAGGATGAGACCCTTACGCTGTTCGGTTTTGGGGTGGACTCATTCATTGAAGTCATGTCCGGGTTGGGGATCCTGGCAATGGTGATTCGCATCCGGCAGGATCCGGAAGCGCCTCGCTCACGATTTGAACGCACTGCTTTGCGGGTAACAGGCTCCTCCTTCTATATTCTGGCGGCAGGGCTTGGTATAACCGCCATATATAATCTTTTCACAGCCCATAAACCCGAAACCACACTACCCGGGCTCATCATTTCAACGATCTCCATCGCAAGCATGTGGGTCTTGGTCATCAGTAAACGTAAAGTAGGACATGCCCTCAACTCATCACCCATTCTTGCAGATGCAAATTGCACAATGGTTTGTGTATATATGTCCCTTGTGCTGCTGGTTTCCAGTCTGATCTACCATTTTACCGGGTTTGGTTTTATTGATAGTCTCGGCGCAATTGGCTTGATCTATTTTTCGATCAATGAAGGTAAAGAAGCCTTTGAAAAAGCTGCCGGTATCGAATGTGATCAATGCAGTGATTAGCAGGCAAGAGTAGCAGGTAGTAATTCGATCTCACGAACAGGATACCGTGATGCGACCGGAGCAATACCGGGTTTGGATCAAGTTGGCAGAGTCTTTTTTCTCTATCTGCATCAGCTTGTCTAAGGAAACCAATTAAGGATGAATCGAAGCCATATTCCATCCATTTTGCAAGCCTTGATCGCTGCTCTTTTGTTTGGCGCAAGCGCTCCATTGGCAAAGTTACTATTAGGTGATGTGGAACCCATCCCGCTGGCTGCTTTCCTGTATTTGGGAAGTGGCTTTGGATTGTTGATTATTAAGATCTTCCAATACATCAACCGGAAAGGGTTGTTCAGCGAAGCCCACATCAAGCGGCAGGATTTATTATGGCTGGCAGGAGCCATTCTGGCTGGCGGGGTTGCCGCTCCCATCATTCTGCTGATCAGTTTGAAAAATACACCCGCCAGCACTGCCTCTCTGCTCTTGTGTTTTGAAGGTGTCGCCACTACGCTGATTGCGTATTTTGTATTTAAAGAATCGATCAGCCGTCGTGCCTTGTGGGCAATAGTCCTGATCACGCTTGCCAGCATCATTCTTTCCATCAACCTGAATGTGGAATGGGGATTTTCTCTGGGTGCCTTGGGAATTATTGCCGCATGCATGCTGTGGGGATTGGACAATAACTTCACCCGAAACATATCCTCCAAAGATCCTTTGATCATCGTCGTCATTAAAGGTTTGGGCGCAGGAAGCTTTTCACTGGGACTGGCAATGTTCCTGGGTATTAAACTTCCCGCTTGGGAAACTGCCCTCAGCGCGATGCTGTTGGGCAGCCTCAGTTATGGTTTTAGTATCGTTTTATTCATCCATGCCATGCGTGGGCTTGGCGCAGCACGCACAAGTGCACTGTTTGGCGCAGCCCCCCTATCGGGCATGATATTATCACTGATCTTGTTTCAAGAAATGCCTTCCTGGTTATTTCTTGTTGCCATACCGATCATGCTTTTGGGAACGCTGTTGTTGGTGAACGAACAACACCAGCATTTCCATGTCCACGAAACGATCACCCATGACCATTCACACAAACATGATGATGACCATCATCAGCATTGCCATGATTGCGATGAAGATCTCAAACATTCACACCCTCATCAGCATGATGAATTAGCTCATAGTCATCATCACCTGCCGGATCTCAACCACCGGCATGTTCATCCCAATTAAGCCAATTTCTTGACTTTACCCCCCCATTTATGATATGTTTACAGGGAACTGTGCATAAGATCGCACAGGATTATGATCCTTGGAAGACAAACACTTGCTATGGTTGGATGATTATGCAGGAATTGCCTAGATCTGCTCTCACTTCCACGATTAAAGTGCGTTCGTCTTAATTCTCTTGAGGTTGATTTCAATGCATCGAGAACGTGTTTCTGAAAATGTGTACTGGTTCCAAAGCGAGGTTTATGCCCAGGTCACAGCCGGGGTGGTGGTCGGTCCGCAGTGGGCTGTGGTGATCGATACGCTTGCCCTGCCCGATGAAACCATGGGTATGCGTGATTTTATTGAGCATGAACTGGACATGGATGTTCGCTATGTCATCAATACTCATTATCACGCCGATCACTCCTGGGGCAATTGCTTTTTCCCGAATGCAACTATTATTGCGCATTCCCTCTGCCGGCAGTTGTTATTGGAACGCGGCATACCCTCCCTGGTCAATGTAAAAAAACAGAATCCCATGTTCAAGCAGACCAAGATCGTCCTGCCACATTTGGTCTTCAACAAGGGTGCTCTCAATTTGCGCGTCGGCAAGAAAAACCTGGCACTCAGCCCTTCCGGGGGACACAGTGCGGATGGGATCTCCGTGTTTGTTGAGGAAGACCGTGTCCTGTTTGCGGGGGATGCCTTCATGCCTGTGCCTTATATTGTGGATGGCAACATGGACGATATGACCACCTCCATGAAGAAGATCGGGCGCATGGGTTTGGAGAATATCATCCAGGGACACGGTGATGTCATCCTGCGCGGTGAGATCGAAGCTGCGGTCAAAGAGAACCTAGCTTATCTGACCAATATTCGCAAGGTTGCCAAAACAGCAGCCCGGCGCAGGGAACCGCAGGAATATATGGATGAGCAAACCATAGAGGTATGTGGTAAAAGCCGGGTACACCTCGGCGGTTTGGGGGTGGAACTGCATCGTAACAACCTTCTCTTTCTCTACCAGATTGCCCGCGCTGAATACCTGCAGGCACGCCAGGAAGCCAAGGCAATAAAGGGGAAAGATCTTGATCTACGGGAAAAGAAAATTCCGCTTAAAAAATGATCACGATCCTCAAACACATTGATTGAACACAAAAACTCCCGCAGAATTGCGGGAGTTTTATATACCGGATAAAACCTGACCTATTTCCCTGTCAAGGGTAGGTGGGTTCGTTTGGTTTCCTGGTATTTGGCGCGCCACCCATGCATGCGCTCATTCCCGCTCAGCAGGCGCTTGATATTGGGTAGCAGCGCCCACATCAGCAGCAGCTCAGCCAGCACCCCAAAAACCACATATTGCCAGGGGGAGAGACCCATTACAGCACGCACGACAAAGATGACTATCGCGATCAGCGCCACACTCATGGTGGTAAGTGAGGCATATCCGATCCCGAACCAGATCAACACACCCAGCGGGATGATGATCAAGAAAGAAGGCGGCCAGAGACCGAGCGCTCCACCCACAGCCGGCGCCCCGCCTGCACCACCGTGCAGCCGGATGCGTCCATCCTTGCGGTCGATCAGAAAGATCGAATAATTATGACCTAAAATAGCCGCAATGGGAGCCAGGCTTAGGACCCACACATTTGCACCGATACTCCGCGCCAGCCAGACAGCCGCTGCGCCTTTTAACACATCCAGGATGGCTGTCAGCAAACCGGCAGAAAATCCCGCTGCACGCATGGCATTCGTTCCGCCGGTTCGTCCGCTTTCAACCACACGCAGATCCTTGCCGGTTCGCCATTTAACGATCAGCAGCCCGAAAGGGATCGAGCCAAGTATATAAGCGGCCAGGACAACACCAATTTCAAGGAAAATTTTCATTCTGATCTGTTCCTCCAACTTGTTTTCTTTCGAAAACTACCAATAAAGTGGTCCTTCAGTGAATTTGCGGGATCTTGTCTGGCAAAATGGGTAATACCCACAGTTATTCGAATTAATGATAACGGTAATGAAGATAACACAAAAATCGTTGTGAAGTTCCTCTATTCTGCCATCTGTAAGGTCACTTCACTCACCTGTCCTGCCTCGATCCAGAACCCGCCAGCCTGCCATTTTCCGGCTTGAGGAAACCAGAGGATCTGGACGACGGCGTAACAGGCTTCCTGGATGTCAGTGGGTGAAGGCCAGTGCGGTCCATTGGGATGGGAATGATAGATGCCGAGCAGATCCAGTCCCATTTGCTCGATCCTGTTGAAGGCACGCCATTGGGCACGTGGCTCCATCAGGTAGCGCACCGCGCTCCTGGCTGCATTGCGCACCCCGATCACCATTTCCACCCGCCCATCTTTGCCAGCCAATAAACCGCAGGCTTCCAATGGCGCCCGCCGTTGGACGTGGCGGCGCATGGCTTGCCAGGTTTTGCGTGGCAGGATCAGCTCGTGCATCAAACCTTCAGGAAGAATGCCAATCCCCAGATGGATGCCAGGATGATGGCAGGTTCGATGACTGCCAGACGAAATGGAGCTCCCTCGATCAGGCTGGCAGTCAGGTTGGTCAGGGCATACACCGGTGCCAGCACAGCCAGCCCGAATTGAACCGGTGTCAACGGCCAGTAGTGCAGGGCGGTGCCCAGTTGGGTGGCGATCAGGGCAATACCGATCGCCCAGCCATATTCCCAGCGCTCGTTCAGGCGCAGGTGCAAAATGCGCAGCGAGGCCAGGCCACTGGTCATGAACAAAGCCGGGGATAATAATACCAGTCGGACGCTGCTTGAACGCAAGGTTACAGCCAGGATGAGCACCAGCGTGTACGAAAGAGCTGTCAACATGGCGGTTGCCAGGGGGTAACTGGTATCGCCCGGGTCAACCGCTGCATATTCCGAGCGGAAGATCACCAGCAGCAGTATACCTCCAAGGCTGAACCCCACCCACCAGGACACACCGGTGGGCAGACCATACAGGGCGATTCCCATCACCAGCGCCATCAGGGTCGGCAGCAGCCAGTGTTCGATGGTCTCTCCCGGCTGGATGGAGGGATGCCCGCGCAGTAGCCAATCCACGCCTGTGGCAGCCAGCCCCCCTGCCAGGATGGAGAGAGCCATGTTGATGTTCAGGCTGAAAGCCAGGTCAATGTCCGCCAGGTTGAATCTGAAGATGTAATCGGGGGTATTGATGACACGCGTCAGCGCATACGCCAGCAGGATCGTGGCGAGCAGCACGCTAATGCGTTCACTGTCGGGCTTATAATGCGACATTGCCATGGTTTGATTGTACCTTTCCAGCCCCCCCCTGCCAAGTGTGGTTGAATGAGGATCGGGATGGTGGCAAAGGAAGGTTTTTGTCAAAACAGAAGAAATCTCCCACTCAATCCTATCTTTTTTTTGAGATGGTCAGGTTGGGTGGAGCCGATCAAGATGTGACAAATCCTGCCCGGATCAATGCGAAACCACATGCCCTGGCGACCAGAAAATGAGGCAGTATAATCAGGTAATATTTTTTAAAGGTAGCCAACTTGGAATGAATAAAACCACCCTTCTCATGCTCACAACTGTCCTATTAATGTCAGGCTGCGCGCCCAAAGCAGACCAAACAACACCCTCGCCAATGCAGACCAGGCAAACCACCAATACCCCCAATACTGACCCGCTCCTGCCCAATGGTACGCCCGGGTTCACCTCCAGCCCGACACCCAATTATTCACCCACACCCGATCTGCGCCTTAAACCTGAACAATGGCAAGATTGGCCCATCATCCCCGAGCTCAGCCCGCATGCCGCCCGGATCTACCAGCAGGGTCTGGCAATGGGAAATGATCCGCATGCTTTCTCAAAAGTGGGCGATTGCCAGAGCATCACGGAAGCCTTCCTGGGCATCTACGAAAAACCGGGTCAGTACTCACTGGACCAGTATGAATACCTGCGGGAGAGCATCGATTATTTCAAAGGCTCGTTCGGACGCGAGAGCCAATCGGTACGCGGTGGTTTCAACGCCGCCTCGGTGCTTCTGCCCTTGTGGGCTGACCCGAGCGCCTGCAACAGTGGCGAGACCCCGCTGGAATGCGAGGTCCGCATCCACAATCCTAGCATCATCATCATCAGCCTGGAAGTCTGGTTCAAGGGGCGCACACCTGAGACCTATGCCAATTATTTGCGCCAGATCATCGAATATTCCATCTCAAAAGGCGTGCTGCCGGTCCTGGCTACCAAAGCCGACAATGTCGAAGGCGACCACAGCATCAATCTGACCATTGCCCAACTGGCATATGAATATGACATCCCCATGTGGAACTTCTGGCGCGCTGTCCAGCCACTTTTCGACCACGGCATCGACTGGGCGCGTGATGCAGAGGGATTCCATATCACGGTACCAGCCTGGAACATGCGCAGTTTCACCGCCTTGCAGGTGCTGGATACCATCCGGCACGATCTGGCTGGCGAGGTGACAGTTACACCTGTGTCTTCTAGCACACAAACACAACCAACACCCGACCCGGCATTCAAACCTTCCGGGTTGTCCAGTCTTCCTTCTGGGCAAGTGCAGCCTTTTGCGGATGTGCCTGCTTCTGTACCGGACATTCTCTTCGACCAGACCCGCCGAGGGCTGGATTCTTCTGAAGCGTTGGGCATCTTCCGCGGCTCCCTGAACGGGACGGACTGGTTTGCCCTGGCGGCTGCCGGGTATTCCCTGCTGGATGTCTCCCCTGATGGAACCCATGCGCTGATACGCTTCTCCAACCAACTTTATAGTCTCAACCTGGCGGATGGCAGCAAAACGCTGCTGACCGACCAAATGGTTTCATCAGACCTGCAACCAGCCATCTTCCTGTCCTCCGGGCAAGTGGCTGCCATTCTGCAGGAAGATGAGAGCTATATTTATATCTTCTCCACCTCACAACCCTCCAAAACGCGCCTGACCAATGCGGGTGAGCGCCCCATCGAACTGCTTCCTTCCCGCTCTGCTGATGAAGTTTTCTGGCAGCAGGGCAGTTGTGACCTGGCTCGTACTTGCACAGTTGAAAAGCTGTTCTCCATAAGTTTATCCGGCGGACCAGCTGTAGAGCTGCCGTACCCCGGACGCCCAAGTGTCAGTTCGGTGGGTACGCTGGCTTTTGTTCAGAGCAGCGCTGATGCCTTAAATTATCTGACCCTGGTCAAGGGGCAGGAGACCAGGAGTGTCTATGTGCCAGGCAACCGCCTGATCGATATGGCCTGGTCCCCGGATGGTTCCATCCTGGCGCTCAGCACGGTCACGGTCAGTGGCTATTCCGGCAAGATCACCGAGAATTTTCACACCCTGGTCACCTGGCCTGGTGTCTTAAAAAGCCTGTATTTTTCGGAAGGCAAGGTCACAGAGAAGCTGGTTTGGTCACCGGATGGGCGTACCTTGCTGGTCATGCGTCGTCTCGAGGCTGAGGCGGGTTATGTCCTTAACTTTAACCTGGTGGATGTCAACAGCAATGCTATCCTGCCAGGCGGTTTCAGCCTGACCTCCGATCAGTACCTTGGCTTGCCTTCTTTATTCTGGTTGGAGAGTATAAAATGACTTCCAAGATCAGCCTGTTTTTCCTGGTGTTATTGTTGGGTGCTTGCAGCCAATTCAGTCCCACACCTGCCGACAGCGGTATTCGAGGTCAGGTCAGCATCGGTCCAGTCTGCCCGGTGGTGCAGGCTGGTATGGACTGCGATGATAAACCCTACCAGGCTGATCTCACAGTCCTGACCAGCAGGGGAAAAGAGGTGATCCGCTTCCAGTCCGATGCCGATGGAACTTTCGAGATCGCCCTCTTCCCCGGGGATTACATACTGCGACCCGAATCCCCCAATGGTCTGCCTTATGCTGCCGAGCAGTCTTTTTCTGTACTTGCAGGTCAATTTACCGAATTGACAGTAAACTACGACAGCGGAATTCGATAAAGAATGGAAACCACCCCGTTGGCTCTGATGGATAAACTCCGGGTGGATGTGCCTGAAGCAGTTTTTCAGAACCTGAACGAACACCTCCTGCTTGCACAAGCACGCAAGTAAGTCTATAATTCCCGCAAGCCTATGTCCCAAATAGATGAAATAAAATCCCGCATTGATATCGTTGACCTTGTCTCAGAGACGGTCAAATTGCGCCGCGCCGGAAAGAATTTCTCCGGTCTGTGCCCTTTTCACACCGAGAAAACACCCTCTTTCATCGTCTCACCGGAACATGGTACCTGGCGCTGCTTTGGTCAATGTGGCGAGGGTGGAGATTCGATCAGCTTTGTCATGAAAAAGGAAGGCTGGGATTTCGCTGAAGCTCTGCGTTACCTGGCAGGCAAAGCCGGCATCGAACTGCAAACCTTCACCCCCCAACAGGCTGTAGAAAAAGAAGAGCACGATAACCTGCGCAGCCTGCTGGAAGAGGCTGTCACTTTTTACCGTCACCAGCTTCTGAACACCCCTCCTGGGCAACAGGCGCTCGAATATCTGCGTACCAAGCGCTTCATGCATGATGAGACCATTGAAGCCTGGGGGCTGGGATATGCGCCAGACTCCTGGGATGCCACCCTGAACCACCTTGCCAAGACAGGGCATACCCCCGCCGAACTGAACGAAGCCGGTCTGGTCTCGGAGCGTGACAGTGGCGGGTACTTTGACCGTTTTCGTAACCGCATCATGATCCCCATCCGGGATGAGCGCGGCCGCATGACTGGCTTTGGAGCGCGCAGTCTCAGCCCGGAAGACATGCCAAAATTCCTCAATTCACCGGATACCGCCCTGTTTTCCAAGAGCAGCCTGTTGTATGGGCTCGATCGGGCTCGTAAACCCATTCGCAGCGCAGATCAGGCTGTCATTGTGGAAGGCTATTTCGATGTGATCGGAGTGCACCAGGCCGGTTTTGAGAATGTCATCTCGCCGATGGGAACCGCCCTGACAGAGGAACAGATTCGCCTGCTGAAGCGCTTTTCACGCCGCATAGTGCTGGCGCTCGACCCCGACGCGGCTGGTCAGCATGCTGTTCTGCGCGGCCTGGAGGCTGCCCGCCAGTCCCTCGACCGCACACCCGAGATCGCTTTTGATGCGCGCGGTCTGCTGCGGCATGAAGCCCGCCTGCAGGCTGACCTGCGCGTGGCCTCCATGCCGGATGGACTCGACCCGGATGAAGTCGTCCAGCGGGATGCCGGGCAGTGGACCAGCTTGATCGCGGCTGCCCAACCTGTCGTTGTGCATGTCATGCACACCCTGGCAGAAGGGCTTGACCTGGAAGATGCCAAAGTCAAGACCGTCATCGCCAACCAGGTATTGCCATTAATTGAAGATCTTCCCAATCCCATCGAGCGCGATACTTACCGGCAGCGACTGGCACGTTTCCTGCACCTGGATGAACGCTCCTTGATGCAAAGGCGTCCAGCTACCCGAAAAAAACTGAAAATTCAAACCAGGCAGCCAGATTCCATTCCAGTAGAAGAAATTAAAAAGATCAAACCAGCCACAGTCAGCCAATTGCTGGAAACCCATTGCCTGGGAGTTCTCCTGCGCCGACCAGACCTTCTCTATCGAATGGACCGCATGCTGCAAGAAGCCTCCTTAAGCCGGATGGGGTTTGAAGATTTCGGGTATACTGACAATAAGGAGCTATTCCGTCTGATCCGTCAATCCTTGGAACAGGATGACAGCCAACCGGATGAATACCTGCTGGATCATTTACCGGAAACATTGAGCGGTCTGGTGGAAGAGGTTTTGGGAAAACCAGTAAAACTGGATCCTGTGGAAGAAAGGATACTGGATGATCTGCTGCGCACAGTTCTCAAGATGCGTCGTTTGAGTATCGATGAGAGCATCAACCAGTTGCGTTTTTTTCAGGAAGATGCCCAGGAGCAGGGTGACCTGCGGGAAGGTGCCTACATGGAATTGGTGAATCAGGCCAGAAATTCCCGCCAGATGCTCGATCAGGCCAACCGCAAGTTGACAGTGCGCCGAGAAGGGTGATCGCATGCCACAGAAAGCCAGATCCAAATCAAAATTGCCACAGCAACCGAAAGCAGGCAAAACAGCCAGGGTAAAGATCAAATCCAGCGCTGGGTCTCTCGCCCGGTTGGAAGATGATGAATTGGATCTGGATGAAGAACTTGAGGCGGAATTCGAACCAGACGATATTGACCCCGACGAACTCGAAAACGAAATTGTATCTGATCTGAAGGATATCATCTCGATCGAAAAGATCATTGACGTCAAACCCGCGCTGGCAGGTGAATTGTCCGATGATCCCGTGCGTCTTTACTTGCGTGAGATCGGGCAGGTGAAACTTCTGGATGCTGACAGTGAATTTAGGCTGGCAAGCATGATCGCAGCGCGGCGCTTGATCAAGATCATTATCCGGCGTGGACCCGGACGCAAAGCAGCATCCGAGCAGCATGCCATCTACCATGCAGCCCTGGGAGAACTGATGACAGCCTGGGAACGCATGGAAGTGGACGCCAAACGTCTTGCCTTACGATTGCCCGATCAAAGTCTCGTGCTGGCTGAAGCCCTAATACTCCGAAAGGATTGGCAAACACAGACACCATCCTACTTGCGCACCTTTCTAAGCCATGAGATGTGGAGCAAGGACAAGGATTGGGAAAGCCTGGTTGCTAATATATTTTACATATTTTTGGTTTATTATATTTTGCCGGAAACCATGGGGGAGTGGCTTCTTGAGCATCTCCAGAAAAATAAAATACTTCCCATCAAGCGCTCCCTGTACCGGAAACTTCCTTCCCAGGTCGAACTTCGGGAGGAAATGGATATGATCCATTATCGCGCCACCGAAGCCGGGCAGGTCATCATCCGCTCCAATTTACGCCTGGTGGTTAGCGTTGCCAAGCGCTACATGGGACGCGGCATCAATTTGCTGGATCTGATCCAGGAAGGAAACCTGGGATTGCTGAGGGCTGTCAATAAATTTGACCCACGCAAGGGTTTTAAATTCAGCACCTATGCCACCTGGTGGATACGCCAATCCATCAATCGTGCCATCGCTGAGCAGGCTCGCACCATTCGTATTCCTGTCCATCTCTTCGAATCGATCTCGCGTATCATGCGTGTCCACCGCACCCTGGTTCAACAATTAGGTCGCGAACCAAGAAAAGATGAGCTGACCTTGGAAGCAGGTTACCTTTCCCCGGCTGATACACAAGCTGTTCAACGCTCACAAGCTGAGAAAAGTCCGCTTGATCCGGATGTTCAACGCCGCTGGGATATTGCCACCATAAAAGTGGAACGTATCCTGCGTTCAGCCGAAGAGCCAGTCTCATTGGAAGGTCCGGTTGGCGATGAAGACAGCAATACGCTGGGGGATTTTATACAAGATATTGATGCCGTCGAACCGATGGATGCCGCCTCCCGTGAAATGCTGCGCGAGCAGGTGCAGACGGCTTTGGCTGCCCTCTCTGAACGCGAGCGCCAGGTTTTGGAATTACGCTTTGGGTTACTGGATGGCAAGGACCACACCCTGGAAGAAGTCAGCCGCTACTTCAATGTGACCCGCGAGCGTATTCGCCAGATCGAAGCAAAGGCTTTACGCAAACTGCGCCACCCCACCCGCAGCCGGCATCTGCGCGATTACATCGGCTGACCTCAGGTTCACTCAGGTAGATTTTCCGCCAACTTGTCGATCTCCCGCAGGACACCGGCGAAGTCCCCGACCCGCAGATGTGAGGGGGAACCGTATCGCGGTCAGCGCCAGTGAGTGCTGGTTGGAACCACATTATTTATACAATTCAGGTGAGCATGACACCAGGCATTCCTTGCTCCCTGGCTTGAGGAGTATAATCATTCTGTTCACCCAATGTTCAAGTGAGAAACCTATGGAAATCCCCCCCAATACCCCCCTGCACCCGGATCCACCTCCTCTGATCACAGTCTCCGGTACCCATCGCGAGATGGGTCGCCAGATCGGCGAAGCTACTATCAGACAGGTTATGCATTCCCTCGAAAACGCCCGTATCCTGTTAGCGGCAGCTTATGAACAACTCGAGTTGACCTGGGAAGGCGCCCGTATTCAAGCCAGCAAATACATACCCTTCGCCCAGGAACGCTTCCCGCAATATGTGGAAGAGATAAAAGGCATCGCTGAAGGCGCTAATGTTGCCTATGAAGATCTGACCATTCTGAACGCCATGGAGGCTGTCACCAACGACGCCCTGCACCTAGACCGCTGCACCAGTATGGCTGTCAATGGAGATCGCACGGCGGATGGTCATGTTCTGGCAGCCCATAATGAGGACTGGGTTCCTGAGGATGAATCAGATGTATATATTGTGCATGCCACGCCAGACAAGGAACCTCCATTCCTGGCAATGACCTATGGCGGCTTGTTGCCCAATATCGGTATTAACGCCTATGGCATCGCACAGATGTGTGACTCAGTTTATCCGTCCGATTCGCGCATAGGTGTGCCGCGCCTGTTCGTTTCGCGCGCGGTGCTGGCTGCACCATCTCCTGGAAAAGCCATCTCGCATATGTTGTCTCCCCGGAGGGCAGCCGGGTATAACCACATGCTGGCGCATGAGAGTGGAGAGTTATACAGCGTGGAAGTCTCCTCCCTGCGCTTTTCTGTGATTTATGGCGAGGATGGTTACCTGGTCCACACCAACAATTATCTCTCACAAACCATGTGCAGCATCGAGAACTCTCCCGAAGACCTGGTCAACTCACGGGTTCGTTATTTCCGCGCTCTGGGATTGCTCAAACGAACCCCCCGGCATACCGTCAAATCCCTGCAAGCCATCCAGAGTGACCATGTCAACTACCCCGATTCGATCTGCAACCATTCCATTGAAGCCAGGATACCTCTGGATGACGAAAAGACCATCAATGCCCTGATCCTTGATCTTACCACCCGGGAAATGCACATCGTGTGGGGAAGCCCCTGCGTCAACCCTTACCATACATTTCACCTGAATGCCTGAAAGGTGATCTCTGATTGATATTCAGATTTCAAAAGCTGATAGACAGGAAAATTAGAACCCATTTTATTGCTTTTTGGACTTAATAAGAAACCGCCCGGTCAAAAACCGGGTGGTTTCTTGTTTTACCTTACCTGCCTGATCTCAGGTGCGGGTTATGTGAGATTCATTGCCTCCATAAGATGGTCGCACACTTGAGCGGGTTGTCATGCCAAGCGGTTGATAGCTTGGTTCAACCCGCCCTGAGGGTCGTATTGGCGCATTGCTGGCGCGCATGGGTTGTGGTTGTTGAGGCGCAGGCATGGATATTGGTTTGGATCTTTGAAGTGCAGACCGCAGCATGGCGGGTTTTCCTTCTGCCAGGCTGAACAGGCGATCGCCAGCCATTGAGAAGGTCCCTATGATCAAGACACGGATCAACCAGACCATCGTAGCCACAAAGATCGGCACTACCGTGTACATGGTTTCAACACTGACCACGCCACTGCCCAACGATTGGTGATTGCGAACTGCCAGAGACACTCCCCACCAGGTCAGTGTTGCGTTCATGCCTGCTGCCAGCAGCCATGCCCCGAACAGGTACCAGACCTCTGCTGGCTCATCGCGACCCTGCTCAGGGGTGAAAAGGCGGGCGATACCGGCAAAATCGATACCGCAGAATGCCAGCGAAAGGATGGTAGCCCAGCGCAAACCCATGAAGCGCAGGTTGCTGCCCAACAGATCGGTCAGTGCAAAATCAGTGGTGGAATAATTGAAGGCTTCAAAAGCCAGCAGCGCGCCCACCAGGATCAACCCGAAAATGGCTCCACGCCGCACAGAAAAGTTTTTGAAACCGGAAAACGAACGTAATGTGGAACGAGCATTCATGGCAACCTCCATATGTGTTGAAATGCAGTCTCTCAATAATTCAGGTTTTGGCTATCGGGGAGTGAAAGTGGACTGCACCATCGATCGCACCCCGGCTCCATGGATATTTGAGAGTTTTTTTGAGAAGGATATCTGATCACTATTATAGAACACTTGTTCTATTTGTCAAGAGGCAATCTCCCCATTTTCAGGTGGCTTTGAACCCGATTTTCTGTTCTTTTCCAATGCAAAGGAACCTGTTCTGCCGGGAATAGGAGAACTTTTATGGCAAAGACCTGAGGGGTGATACACTAACCCGGAAATTCATCAATTAGAAAAACAAAAGACCTGGCATATACTCAAAACCTGCCAGGTTATTTGCTGTCTTCGATCTCCTGAGCGTATCAGGGTGTCGGGGTAGTAGGTGTCGGAGAAAAAGTAGGCGTGAAAGTAGGCGTAGCTGTGGGGGGTTCCTTTGTTTTGCGCGCTTTGGTTGCCGTTGCTGTGGGCGTTGAGGTTGCTGTTGCTGTAGGTGTCACTGTCGCCGTTCTGGTTGGCCTGGGTGTTCTGGTGGTGGTCGCAGTGGGAGTCGCCGTTGGTGTCGGAATATTTAATTGAAAGCGCATGATCTTTTCAGCATAATGCCCATCGTCGCTGGTCAGGTACATACGAATGGTAACCCAATTCGTCTGGATATCTGTCAGGTCCCAGGTGACTACGCTTTGGTCGGAGGAAGCTGGATTACCGCTTTCAGGTACCAGCAAGAACCACTCGGTAGGGCTGCGTCCCTTGCCGTATTCCAACAGGAAAGACCTGAAGTTGGAGGAGGCGTTGGCAATGATGAACATTTCCAATGGATTGGTCGAGATGATGTCGTCCTCTTTCGGGTTGATGAACGCCATTTCAGGATGTGGATCTCCTGCCGTACAAGCCCGGTTGGGTGAGAAAACGATCGTATCTGTAAAGCCCATTTCCCTTGCCCAATTCTGCCCCTGAGTGGTACCCAGGATCCAGTTTCTAGCCCCACCATCGGGGACATTCAATGATAGATGCCTGGTTACAGATTCTTTGCATTCTTCCGATGCCCGCAAACCCGTCCAGGTATCAATTTCAATATTCTGCCAAAGATCTTGGCTGGCGGGTAAAGGAGGCTGGTCACTGGCAAATATCTCGTTACGCTGGTTGGGGCAATAAGCGGAAGGCTCAGTTCCCGAAATGGTGCAGATAACCATATCCACAATTCCGCTGGGGCGTAAGAATGGCGTTGGACTACCTCCGGTGAGTTGTTGAATGGCGGTTTGCATGAATTGTGCCCAAATGGGTGCCGCACCAGACAGACCTGTGGTGTTCACCATCGGTGTGTAGTCCGCATTGCCCACCCACACACCCACGGCAACATCCGGGGTATATCCCAGCGTCCAATTATCCCGAAAGTCATTGGTGGTTCCGGTCTTGGCTGCCACTTGAAAAGGCAGCTCCAGGATCGAGTTTCGACCAAACATGGGCGCCCGGGCTTCGTTATCCGAGAGAATGGATGATATCAAATAAGCATGCTGGGAGCGGATGACCTGCTCACCTGCCGGTGGCTCATAGTTGTAGATCACCTCTCCGTTAAAATCAGTGATATTGAGGATGGCCACCGGGGGAATACGCTTGCCTCCGTTGGCAAATACAGAAAAGGCTCCGGTCATTTCCAGCAGGCTGACTTCCCCGCCTCCCAGGGTCAACGCAAGACCGTAATCATTGCGGGTAAGCGAAGTCAAACCCAGGCGGGTGGCCATACCGATCATGCCCTCCGATTCAGATGTACTCGGGTCGTCATAAATTCCAATAAATTGAAGTGTTTTTACAGCCGGAACATTATATGAGTTGGATAGGGCGGTTCGCACAGTCACCGGGCCATGAAATTTACCATCGTAATTGACCGGTATGTAAGGATCACGCGGGTCGTCCAAATTTCCGGAGGGAGGAAATTCAGAAGGTACATCCCAAATTAATGTGGAGGGTGTCCAGCCTTTTTCAAAGGCTGCCGCATAAGTGATGGGTTTGATGGAAGATCCAGGCTGGCGGGTCTGGCTGGTAGCCATATTGACCTGACCGGAAATATTTGTGTTATAAAAATCTGCCGACCCGATCATCGTCAATATCTCACCAGTGGCAGGGCGGATGCTGACCAATGCACCGTTGGTGGCATTCAGGTCTGCCATGCTGGCGATCTGGTCACTGACCATCTGCTGAGCCTGATCCTGTAAACCAGGGTCCAGCGTAGTGGTCACAGTGAACCCTGAGCGGTAGATGATTTGCGGATCATACAGCTGTTCAAGCTGGCTGCGAACAAACTGCACCCAATGCGGGTAGCGCATATATACATAGGAGGGTTTAAAGGGATACTTGTCAATCTCCGAGGCTGCCATAGCCGCTTCGGTAACACCCACACATATTCTTTGCACGCTGTTGCTGACATAGATGCAATTGGATTCTTGGCTGAGTTCGTACATCAGGATCAAGACTTGCTGTTGTCTTTGCAGGGTGGCTTCCCGGTTTGTAAAAATGTCATAAACCGAAGGCGCCTGGGGTAAGCCTGCCAGGAAGGATGACTCTGCCAGGTTCAGGTTTTCAGCGGGTTTGTTGAAATAAGTTTCCGCTGCGGCTTCAATTCCATAAGCCAGGTTGGCATAATTGAATTCATTCAGATAGAGTTCCAGGATATCGTTCTTGGAATATCGCCGCGTGATCTCGGCTGCCAGGATCGCCTCGCGCATCTTGCGTTCATAACTCTGCTCATAGCGTTCATCGGCTGTCATCAGCAGGGCACGTGCCACCTGTTGTGTAATGGTGGAGGCACCTGAGATGGTTACCCCACTGGTGGCATTTTGCCAGTAGGCTCGCACGATCGCAAACACATCAAATCCGGGATGCGAGTAGAAACCCTTGTCTTCAGTGGCGATGGTGGCTGCCACCACGTAAGGTGATATTTTGTCGAGGGGAGTGTAGGTGCGTCTACCAGCGTTGGGATCCAGGATCTCATATAATAAATTTCCGTTGCGATCCAGGATGCGTGTGGTTTCAAATTGGGAAGCGTGTGTTTTCAGGTCATCCACGCTTGGCAGGGTCGCAGCTACCGTGTAATACTGGTAGATCGCCAGGGCAGACAAGATCAGCCCGATCGCCACAACCGCGAAGACCATGATGATCATTGATCTCAGGATACATCCCAATTTTTTCCTCGGTCTCTTCGTAGATGATTTATCTCCACCTTCCCGGGGTTTGGATCGCTGGGTGGGACCCGGCGTAGAGGGGGATTTGAAAGCTGTTGGAGAGACTCGCGTGGCATTCATGTCGATCTCATCGACCCGGCGTGGCAGCGGCATATTGTTTCCGTCCAACGCCGCCCGGTATGTCGGTCGGGGTTTTGTGATGGGTGTGACAGGCGTGTCCGATGGGACCGGTGTACCCGAATCATCCGGGTCGGATGGTGCAGCCGGAGAGCCGGGTGAGGCAGTTTTGTCCGGTGGATCACTTGCAGCCGGTTTCTCAACCGGTATATCCATACGGGTTTCAGCTTCAGATTTGATCAATCGGTTGAAGCGCTCAAGCGGGTCTTCTGGTTCTTGGGTTTCCATCGATTCCTTGTTTCTGTTCTTCCCGGATCAGGCAGGTTTTGACATGATCAGGACTGTCCAGGTGCCTTTCATTACGACCTCGTTAGCCTGGTTATTGATCTGCAGGTTGATAAAGACCGCGCCTCCACCCAGACGTGGAAAGGCTTTGGTCTCATTTACATCCATCTCAACATGGATCGTGTCACCAATGAAAACTGGTTTTATGAATTTCCAATTGTTGATCTCGCGGAAAGCCATCACGGTGCCTTCCATGATACCGCTACGCGTAGCCAACCCTGAAGCGATCGAGACACACAGCAAGCCATGCGCCACGCGCTGCCCGAAAGGTGAAGTGCGACTGTACTCCACATCCGTATGGATCAAATTATAATCACCGGATAACCCGGCAAAGGTCACAATATCACTTTCAGTGATGGTACGCCCGGGAGTGGAGACATGTTGACCTGGTTGAAATTCCTCAAAGAACATACCACGTTTGGCAGGCAGCAGGGACATTAAAACTCCTTTGTTTGATAGTGAACAAAATTATGAAGTAGGTTCACTATTCATTATATGGATTTTAGCATAAAACCTTTGACCAACCACTAATAAAACCGTACAATTAGGGCATGCGATCCTGGTCTCTAAAAGCTGGACACCCTCGCACGCTGGTGCTATCCGCTGATTTTCGCTTCTGCGAACCTGATTTTATCAATGACCACACCTGGGAATTGGAACCCGGGACTGGCGAAAATGCTGTTATGGGTATTCGCACCACCTTCGGCTTGCGGGCACGCAGCATGCGCATTTTTCCGGGTTTTACGCTTGGCAGCAGAACAGTAACAAACCCGGAGTTATTTTTTTCTCCCCCCGTATTGACACAATTCTATCCTAATTACCTGGATTTTACTTGTTCTCCTTTCCAGGAACTGGAAGTTCGAATTGAGTACTGGTTGCCCACCTCCCAGACTCTTGCCAGCCGTTTGACTTTTCGCAACCTGACCACCAATTCCCTTGAGCTGCAATTTGATGTAAATGCTGCGATGATACCCCTGGATGGGCAACCCCTGGCAGCAACCCAGATCCAATCGGTTCATGTGCTCTCTGGAAAAACCTCCGATCTTGAACCGGTAATATTTTTAACGGGTGGTCCGCTGCGTGGTCCTGGACCCTATTCATCTCTGCAATTGGTGGTGAACCTGGAGCCCATCAGCTCCCGCAAGTTCACCTGGGTACAGGCTGCGCTGTCTGAGGCACAAGCCTCCTTTGACCTGGCCCGCCTGACAGCTGCCCGGCATTGGGATGCCGAACTGGCTCGTATCAGGCTGGTCAATGCAACCCACACACTGGATATTGAGACAGGCAACCCTGATTGGGATGCCAGCCTGGCTTTCAGTCAGACCACAGCTTTGCGTTTATTCTTCCAGGCTGGCAAGTACCTGCCGCAACCTTCTTTTGTAATGACCCGCCAACCCGATCACGGGTATTCCTTACGCCGCGATGGTCGTGATTATGCCTCCCAATGGGGTGGGCAATCCATCCATGATGCAATCTATATTGCCAGCCTGCTTCCGGGGTCACCCGAACTGGCAGCCGGGTTGGTGCGCAATTTTCTTTCTACTCAGGATGAAAAAGGTTTTGTGGATTGCCGCCCAGGGTTGGCTGGTCAAAGTGGGCGTTGGTTGGTTGCACCACTCCTGTCGGAACTGGCTTTGAATTCATATCGCCAGAGCGGAGATAAAGACTTCCTGTCACAGATCTTTCCAAAATTGCTGGCTCTTTTCCAGCGCTGGTTCGATCCGGTCTGTGATCGCGATCAGGATGGATTCCCGGAATGGGATCATCCACTGCAAACTGGTTTTGAAGACAATCCTGCCTTCAATAGTCTCGTCAAAGGGGATCAGGGAGCTGATATTCGCTTCTTTGAGAGCCCGGCATTAGCTGCCTGTCTTTGGCGTGATTATCATAACCTGATCGCCATAGCCGACGAATTGGAACTTTCCGACCAAATGATAGCGTTGCGTTCGTTTGCGGACGGATTGCATGCGGGTGTGGCTGCCTGTTGGAACAAGAAAAACAGCTTTTACAATTATCGCGACAGGGACACACATTTAGCCTTGAAATGCAAACGGCTATTAACCTGCTCCGGTCCGGGTGTAAAAAAAATGAAGAGCGTATTTAAGCATCCGGTGCGCCTTGTGTTCCAAATTAACAGTTCAAACCGCACACCACGCGTTCTAAGGGTCCGCATTCAGGGACGATCTTCATCCGGAGATCTGGTTGAGACTCTCGAGTACAAGGATTTTCGCCCTGGGATGGATATTGCTGTTGCTTCCAGCCACCAGGTTTATACCTCCCTGGAAGAGATCGAAGTGACTGGTCTTCAGCCTTCAGATAAGCTGGTCGTGCGCAGCCTGGATACCATGCAGGAAGACCAGACTGGTTTTCTGCCTCTCTGGGCTGGTATGCCGGATGAAAACAAAGCAAGCGCTTTGGTCGAATTAAAATTATTCAACCCGGACAGCTTCTGGCATAAGGCTGGTTTCTCAACCTGTAATTTTACCGGCAACAAGACCAGGGTTGCAGAAGACGACGAAGTGCAATTCCCATGGAACTATCTGATAGGAGAAGGACTGCTGGCTTATGGCTGGCGTGCTGAAGCCAGTCAGTTGGTGACGCGTTTGATGGAAACCACCATTGCCAATCTCAAACAGCACGGTGCGTTCTTTAACAGCTATCAGGCGGAAAGCAGGTCCGGGCGGGGTGAACGCAACAGTCTGCGTGGACTGGCCCCGGTGGGTTTGTTCTTGCAGACCCTGGGAGTGCAGATCATTTCCCCTGGCAAAGTCCACCTGGCAGGTAACAACCCGTTTCCCTGGCCGGTAACCCTGAGATACAGGGGTTTGACCGTGATCCGTCAAATTGACTTCACCGATATCACCTTCCCGGATGGGCAGACTATCCGGGTGACAGACCCGGCTCCCTGCCTGGTGTCAAATTCATAAACCATCACTTCCCTGGGTTTTTCAAGCCAGGAGCCCTGGCGATTGTAATTATCCGATGAATATTGAACCTGGAGGGATTAATAATTATGCCACTGGCATTGAAGCGATTTCCATTCTCGAAACCAGATTTTCACTTATCGATTTTTTTGAGATTTCAAGGGAGTAGGTTACAATATTATTATGGCTGGCGTTGAACATCTTCCAACAATTAACCTTCTGCTTGCTATTGTCTTGCTCTTGCTTCTTGTTTCCTCCGCTGTTGCAGTGGTGGCCCGGCAATTACGAATCCCTTACACGGTTGGCTTGGTATTGATCGGGCTGGCAATTGCCTTTTTCTCTCCAACACTTTTTACAGGTGAAGCAGGTGATTCCATCAAGCAATTGCTGGATATTGCTCATAATCCCCTCATACCTGAGATCATTCTGGGCTTGCTGGTGCCTCCATTGGTCTTTGAAGCCGCCTATCACATCCGGGTTGATGATCTTAAGCAGGATTTCTGGCTCATCGCCCTCCTGGCAATCCCGGGCGTGGTCATAACGACTTTATTGGTTGGCGCATTAGTAACCTGGGGTTCATCATTAGCGCCTCTGGGGACCCGGATCACGATCCAAGTTTCGATGGTTTTCGGAGCATTAGTTGCAGCCACAGACCCGGTTGCCGTGGTGGCACTATTCCGCAGGATCGGTGGTCCAAAGCGCCTGCAGGTATTGCTGGAAGGTGAGAGCCTGTTCAATGATGGTACTGCCATCGTTATGTTCTACATTATGTTGGCTGTAGCCGGAGTTGGCGGCTTGGGGGGGATGGGGACTGGTGAAGTAACTCTGTTGACTGACATAACCAATTTCATTCGCGTGGCCGGCGGCGGCGCTGTCGTGGGAATTGTGCTTGGGTTGCTCTCATCCCAGGTCATCAGCCGCATCGATGATCCCCTGGTGGAAACCACCCTGACAACTGTGCTGGCTTTTGGATCCTACCTGGTGGCGGAACAACTGCACTTCAGCGGTATTCTGGCCGTGGTTGCAGCCGGTATCGTGAACGGGAATGTTTATTCCAAGGGACTATCACCAACATCCCGTGTAGTGGTTTTTAATTTCTGGGAATACCTGGCTTTTGGAGCCAATTCGATCATTTTTCTGCTGATCGGGCTGGCGATAGATCTTGAATTGCTGATCCAAAACTGGCAAGCCATCGCCATCGCCATACTGGCTGTTTTGTTGGCACGGGCAGTCAGCATTTATGGCTTCTCCATCTTTGGTCGTAGAATACCCGGAAAATGGAAGCATGTCTTGTATTGGGGTGGTTTGCGCGGTGCCATCACTTTGGCCCTGGCGCTAAGTATTCCAGACATTGGCCAGGTGGGGGAGCAGCGCTTTTTACTTCAATCGATGGCATTCGGAGTCGTTCTGTTCACCTTGCTGGTGCAGGGATTTACAATGGACGGCCTGGTGAAGCGATTAAAATTGATTCAGAGAACGCCAATGCAGGATGAGTATGAACGCCGGCATGCCCGCTTTGTTGCTGGCCGTGCAGCTTACGAATATATCCAGCGCATGAGTCATCAGGGGCTCATATCCGAGCATACATGGCGGATACTATCCACTATGCTTGAAAAACAAAACAGCGATCTGGTCGATGCAGTTCGTGAAGTCCTGACCTCAGACCCAACTGTGGAGGCCGAAGAATTGGATACCGCCCGACGGGAGAGTCTGCGGGTTCAACGCAGCGCACTCAGTGGTTTGATCCGCGATGGTGTCATTTCAGATGAAAATTATGCCTACCTGGTAAATGAAATTGACACTGCCCTCACCGATCAGCACATGAATTGGCCGGATCTCTTACACGGTGGCAGCGGATCAAAGCTAAAAATGCGCTACCTGATGTTTGTGATCATCCAGGAACAGGACTATGAAAATGCAAACAGCGCATTGAACCGACTTGGTTTCAGTGTGACCCATATACCCAGCGCAGGGGGGTTTCTCAGCCGCCGTAACATCACACTCCTGATCGGTGTTCAGGAAGGTCGGGAAGCCACGGCTGTCCGTACTCTCCAAAACAGCTGTAAGAAACGTGTTGAATTCCTGTCTCAGCCCTGGAAGAATTTACCCTTGCCTCTCTCAACTCCGATCTCGATACCAGTGGGTGGAGCTACTATTTTTATGTTCGAAATAGAATCATATGATGAATTTTGATCTTAGGAGAGCTTTGTCCTTACATCATTAACCATCACCCACACTTCTACGCCTATTTGTTCCATAGGAGATGAAATGAATATCGAAAAATTCATGAAAAAGAATGTTATTTCTATACCTATATCCTCCACCATAAGGGATGCTACCGCAGTTTTCATAAAAAAACGTGTCAGTATCCTGCCGGTTGTGAACCCGCAGGGTAAACCGGTTGGTGTGGTTAGATTAAGTAACCTGGTTTCGCTGGAAATGCCTGATTTCATCAAATTTGTCGAAGACTTTGATTTCGTCCACGATTTTGGGGCGATCGAATCGATGCAGCCTTCCCCCGAATTGCTTTCCCGCTCTATCACAACCATTATGCAACCTGTCGATACCATTGATAAAGATTGCGGCTTGATGCGGGTCTACGCCATTATGCTGAAAGATGAAATCTTTGACCTTCCGGTTACAAATGAAAAAGGAGAATTGGTAGGGATCGTCTCACGAGTTGATATTGGAACAGGTATTTTAACCACATGGTCTACGGAGTGATGAAATGGTTTTAGCTGCAATAATATCCAGTTTGATTTTTCTCATTAGCCTGGGATTGATTTTCTCAGAAAAGATCAACCGCACGATCGTTGGGATCGCCGGGGCAGCTTCGATGGTTGGCGCAGGAATTATGCTCGGTTTTTATTCCGAATCCCAGGCTCTTGAAGCAGTGGATTTTAATACGCTCGGTCTGCTATTGGGTATGATGATCCTGGTTTCCCTGCTTGAACCAACCGGTTTCTTTCAATATATGGCTGTGTGGGCAGGAAAATTATCCAAGGGTCATCCAGTCCGCTTGCTGGTAATGTTGGGTGCAGTTACAACCCTGCTTTCGATGGTTCTGGATAATGTCACCACCATCGTCTTGATCGCTCCAGTGACAATCCTGATCTGTGAGATCCTGGGTATTACAGCAACCCCATATCTTATCGCTGAAGCGCTCTTGTCCAACACAGGTGGTGTGGCTACTTTGGTAGGTGATCCTCCCAACATCATCATCGGCTCAGCAGCCGGGCTTTCTTTCAACGACTTTCTGGTTTACTCCCTCCCGATCGTTCTGGTAGTCTGGGTGATCACATTGTTACTCTTGCGGTTTCTTATGCGCCACGAATTGAGCATTCCCCCGAAAAACATGGACGCTGTCATGAAATTGTCGCCATCTGAAGCCCTTGATGATAAAAAGACAGCTAAAAAGATCCTGATTGTGCTTGGTGCAGCCATCCTCCTGTTTTTCGTTGCCCATTTCCTGCACATCAGCCCGGCTTATGTGGCTTTGAGTTCCGCAGGTTTTGCCCTGGTATGGGTACGCCCGGATGTGAAGGAAACGCTGGAACGGATTGAATGGAGTGTATTGATCTTTTTTGCAGCCTTATTTGTCATGGTGGGTGGAATGGAATCCGCTGGTGTATTGGATTCGCTTGTCCATGCCCTTGCAGGGGCAAGCAGTATTCCACCCGTGTTATTTGGTGTCTTCATCATCTGGGGTGTGGCTGGTTTATCTGCCATTGTGGACAATATCCCCATCACCATTGCTATGATCCCGGTTATCCATGGCTTGGGCGCAGCCGGGATGGAGATCGATCCACTGTGGTGGGCTTTGGCATTTGGAGCAGGCTTTGGAGGAAACGGCACCATCATTGGCTCAACAGCCAACATCGTGGTAGCAACCCTTTCCGAGAAAACACGCTCTCCCATTACGACAAAAATGTGGACCAGGCGCGGTTTGCCGGTTATGTTAACAACATGCACTGTGGCTACGCTTCTGTATATCCTGGCTTTCCCCCTTTTTCCCCGCTAAGAAGTGTATATTTTATTGACATTGACCCATGCTTAAAAAATAATGACAGAGCAGGACAGGTTTATGGGAACTATCTTCCCAAAGGTCGGACCACATGTCGAATTCTGAAAACATGAAATTGATCATCATAGTGGTAAATAATACTGAGTGTGAAAATTTATTGAAAGCGCTTTTGGACGCAGATTTTCGTGTCACCCGTGTTGCCTCCAGTGGTGGTTTTCTGCGGCGCGGCAATTCCACCTTGTTAATGGGTGTCAAAGCTGAAAGAGTGAAAGAGGCTATACAAATGGTGCGAAAACATAATCCACCTGGCATTGAACAAGGCCTCAAAAAAGTTACCGTCTTCGTTCTCAAAGTGGATAAATTCGTCCAGTTATAATTTTCATCCCAGCAACCTCTCCCCTCCATTTTTTAATGTATTACAACCAGGAGATGGTAAAATAATGGTTGGATCATCCAATTTGGCTGGCTCTTCCACGACGGAGTTGAGGCTATGAAATATATCAATATTCACCGCCTGATGATGGCTGTGGTCCAGGATCAGGACCTGGATCAGGCTTTGCGTACCTTAAAGGAGATGGATATCCCGGTCTTACATATCGTCAGCAGCGGGGGTTTTTTAGGCAGACGCAATGCCACCCTGATGATCGGATTACCGGATGACATGCAGGAGACCATCATCAGCATCCTGCAGGATACCTGCCATAAACGTGTGGAATATCTTGCTGTCCCCCTGGAAGGTTCTCCCTTGCCGCTGCCTTCTCCGATACCCATCACCGTCGGCGGGGCAACAATTTTTACCTTTCCTGTGGATCGATTTGAGGAGTTCTAAGATGAAACTGATCATCGCCATTTTACAGGATTCGGATGCAGATAAAGTAACCCAGGCTCTGACCTC
Organism: uncultured Anaerolineaceae bacterium; assembly: GCA_964370815.1. GTDB lineage: Bacteria > Chloroflexota > Anaerolineae > Anaerolineales > Villigracilaceae > UBA12087. The sequence goes on from CAYJKQ010000018.1 coordinate 29,356, forward strand.
TGAAAATTATCGAATAACCCGCATCGCCTCCACAGGAGGCTGGTTGCGCCGGGGTGTGGTCACATTGTTGATAGGGTTGGAAGATGACCGCGTTGAGGCAGCCATACAGGTCTTGCGCCTCAACATTGTTCAATCTGATGGGGATGAGGCAAGCGCTACCCTGTTTGTAGTACCGGTCGAAAATTACACCCAGATCTAGATACTGGTTTATTCCAGCACCAGGTTGTCGATCAACCTGGTTTTTCCAAAGTACACAGCCATTGATAGCAAGGCTTTGCCGTTCAACATTTCCAATTCCACCAGAGAATCATGATCCGCACAGGAAACATACTGTAACCGGGCCAAAGGCTCAGCGTTGATGATGTCTGTCATTATCCGGCGCAGCGTATTGGCATCTCTTTCCCCGTTTTCATATGCCTCCCTGGCAACCCTCAAGGAACGGTTTAGAACTGTGGCTGCCTGTCTTTCCGCGGCATTCAGATAGACATTGCGGCTGGAAAGTGCCAGTCCATCTTCAGCGCGTACGATCGGGCAGATGACCACCTCGATCGGGAAATTCAGATCCCGCGTCATGCGCCGCAAAACTGCCGCCTGCTGGGCGTCCTTCTGCCCAAAATATGCCTTTTGAGGTTGAACACAGTTAAATAACTTGCTCACCACGGTTGCCACACCTCTAAAATGACCCGGTCGCATGGCGCCTTCCAACGGCTTCATCAGCTCGTCCAGAGAGACCCAGGTCTGGTAGCCATCCGGATACATTTCTTCAGGTGTGGGTGTCCAGACCAAGTCTGCCCCTGCAGATGACAGCAACTGCAGATCACGCTCAAGGTCACGCGGATATTTTGAGAGATCTTCAGCTGGACCGAACTGGGTCGGGTTTACAAAGATGCTGACCACCACGCTGGCGCATTCGCCACGAGCCTGTTCCACCAGTGAGATGTGCCCGGCATGCAGGTATCCCATGGTTGGCACCAGCCCAACAGGTTCAGGCAACTCCTTTCTTGCCAGGCGTAATTTGGAAATACTCGAGAGGGTGATCATATTGTTGGCATTCATTGAAAAGTATCCTTGTTGAGCAGGATTTGATCAAGGTAAAAAAATAAAGTTCAAATCTCATTTCCTGGCATGGCATCAATGTTGCAGGTTGGAAAGAGAGCCGAAACCGAAAAAAATTACTGGGTAACGAATAAGTTCGAAAACTTCCGCCAATAATTGTTTGCCATGCCAAGGTCGCTTCTCTTAACAGGTGCTCTGGAGGGGTACTTTGGAACATCTCCACCACAGGATCAAACATTGAAAAAAGGGGTATTTTTGGCTTTTTCTCATGATTGACAAATCCAAAATTCTTGATACACTAATTATAACGTGTTCTTTTTATCAAGTAAGGAGGTTTTAAATGGCTTATACATTCACAAATTCAAAAGGCAAGAAGTACTATCTTCACAGCAAGACCATTAAACGCTCCAGCGGCAAGGATACAACCCTGTATTTCTTCTCCGGTGAGCTCAAAGAAGGTCAATTGGATGCCGTACCAGCTGGCAAGTTGGTTGTCGAAATGAAATCCGGTTTGCCGGTCCTTAAGAACAAATAAGCTGGAGAGCACCAATGCCTGCTTTGAACCGCGTCCAGCTTATTGGCCGTCTTGGAAAAGACCCCGAAGCGCGTACCATCCCAACAGGCAAACAAGTGGTTTCCTTCAGCCTGGCAGTCAGCAACCGCTGGAAATCCGGTGGCGAGATAAAAGAAACCACCGACTGGTTCAATATCGAAGTCTGGGACAGATTGGGCGAAGTTTGCCAGCAATACCTGCACAAAGGCAGTCTCATCTTCCTGGAGGGTCGCCTGAAGACAGATAAATATGACGACAAGGGCGAAACCAAATACTTTACCAAAGTGGTTGCCCAGTCCATGCAAATGCTGGAAAGAAAGCCCGAAGAAGATGCCGGCTTTTCGATAGAAGAAGCACCCGCCGACTACGAAGCCTGAAGCACAGCACTTGGAAAATAATTGAACCTGGACATGTTATCTGAGAAAAATAGATAACGATCTGTTCAGAGATTAACACAAAAGAAAGAATATGCGCATCAGACCTAAATCCTGGTGCGCATATTCTTAATTAAAACAATAGTGGCTTAAGACTTGCAAGCCTTTTATTTCAGCCCGAAGCTTTTTCCTGACCGGGGGATTCATCCTTGGAAGTGATAATCTGGCTGGCAGCCCGCCTCAAGCGGTCGTTGATCGCCAACCCCAGCCCTTGAACGGCATAACTGCGCGCCAGGATCACCTCCACTCCCATGTCATCCAGTTTGTGCAACCCTGCATAAAGATTCCTGGCAATTTGAGCCAGGTCCTTTGCCTCTCCAAGCGTGATGATCGGTATGCCAGGTATCTGAATTTTAGACTGGTCTTCATCAGCCAGCAGCAATCCGACCCGTGCGCCGTCTTTGATATGTTGCTTCGCCAGCCTGCTGATCTGTTCCAGTACAGCAGGGAAAGCACCCATGCACAGGATCAAACGGGCACGTGGCGCATAGTGGCTGTTCAATAACCCAGGTGAAATTTTCGGACCGGGGTCATCCTGGTCCCTGGCTTGCAGCCCGACCGGACCAATGACGCTTTCCAGATCTTCGCGCGTCAATCCGCCCGGACGCAGGATGACCGGTGGGGTGCGTGTCAGATCCAGAACGGTGGACTCCACGCCGACAGTTGTCTCGCCTCCGTCCAGGATCATGTCAATATGCTCACCCAGATCCTGCAGCACATGGGTGGCTGTGGTCGGGCTTGTGTGACCAAAGCGATTGGCGGATGGAGCCGCGATTGGCACTCCTGCAGATTCGAGCAGTGCCAATGCCACCGGGTGAGCCGGCATGCGTACTGCCACATTATTCAGACCTGCGCTGACATTGTCCGGCACCAATCGTGATTTCGTCAGAACCAGCGTCAACGGACCAGGCCAGAAGGCTTCAGCCAGGACTCTCGCCAGTTCTGGAATCGGGTTGGCAACAACCTCCAGGTCCTCAATTCTGTAAATATGAACGATAAGCGGGTCTTCATAGGGTCGAGTTTTGGCAGTAAAGATGCGTCTAACCGCAGCTTCATCCAGGGCATTGGCTCCCAATCCATACACCGTTTCGGTCGGAAAAGCAACCAAACCACCGCCTCGGATCTCAGCAGCAGCAAGGGCGATCTTTTCCGGTTCAGGGTTGACCGGGTCAACATGTATTATTTTTAGTGGCATCAGATTTACGTAAAGTGGTTGGATCTCTTATTATTTTAAGGAAGGTGGGAGGGAAATTTCTTGATATGAAAAGCATCAGCCGGTTGCGGGTTTGAACCCTGATAGGTCTCAGATGTTAAATCGGACATGCATGATCTCCCCATCCTGGACAATATATTCCTTGCCTTCCAGGCGCAGTTTGCCCTTCGAGCGCGCTTCAGCCATGCCCCCCAAACTCACCAGGTCATCGTAACTCACCACTTCTGCCCGGATGAATCCCTTCTGCAGGTCAGAGTGGATCTCTCCAGCTGCCTGGACCGCTGTTGCACCGCATCGCACTGTCCAGGCCCGCACTTCATCTTCACCCACAGTGAAGAAGGATTGCTGGTTGAGCAGATCATAAGAAAGACGGATCATACGGTTCAGGCTGGGTTCCTCGATATTATATTCTGCCATGAATATACTGGCATCCTCCGCAGGTAGTTGGGCGATCTCCATCTCCAGTTTGCCCTGCAAAGAAACCTGGTTGCATGGATGAACAGGGATGATTTTCGGCGCACTTTGACCTTCTCCCAGGTTAAGCAGGATCAGGATGGGTTTGCGTGTCAGTAAACCAAACCCGGACAGTTGCTTTTCATCCTCCGCCGAGATTTCCGCATCTCGCAGCGGGATCTCCTGGGACAGGAACTCAAATAACCGCTCGAACAGGCTGATTTGACGTTCATTCAACACCTTGTCTGTGCCGCCTTTTTTGCGTTCATCTCTCAAGCGTTCCAGCTTGCGTTCGACCGCGATCATATCATTTAACAATAGCTCACCTTCCATCGCATCCAGGTCACGCTGTGGGTCCACGCTGCCGGAGGGATGTGGGATGTTTTCGTCTTCAAAACAGCGCAATACGTGTAGAAAACCGTCCATCTGGGTTAACTGGTTTAATAATGTTCCTGAGATGCCACTTTTAGCAGCACCGCTCTCAAGACCGGCAATATCCGCATAGGTTACTTTGGCGTACATGGTTTTCCTGGGCTTGAACATGGCTGAGAGCGTATCGATGCGCGCATCGGGTACATCCACCACCGCAGTGTGGACTTCAATTCGTCCGGCGCTGGTGGTGGGCGGAGTGTTGGTTCCGGTAAGCGCATTGAAAATAGTCGTCTTTCCAGATTGCGGTAAACCTATAATTCCTAGTTTCATCTTGACCTTCTAAGCAGGAGTGGGTATACTGTGTGCGCTCGCCGGAGTGGCGGAACTGGCATACGCGCACGACTCAAACTCGTGTTCCCTTGGGATTGTGGGTTCGATTCCCACCTTCGGCATTATAACAGCCCTTGTGTAGGCTTGGAATGGTTCTTCAGAGATCATCCTGAAGAAACACAAGATTTTTTCAAATTAGTTGTCGGGGAGTAGCCCCTGCCCCCAGGCAGGACAGGTTGTCGTCAGCACGGAGTAGATCCCTCCCGGTGACCTGTACGCAAAAAGCGTAAGCGAGACCGCCACCATTACAGGGTCTCTCTTTTTAATTTAATTGGCGGGGGTTCTTCTCAATTATACGGAGAAGATTGTGGAGTTCGTAAATCTGCATTGCAGACTTAAAAAACTTCCCGACCCCTTAATTTTTGAATAGATACCTGGTGGGATTATAATTCATCCGCTATGCCTGGTGTTAAGTTATCAATGCGGCTTAACCCCCTGCTTGTGGAATATCGGAAATTTTATTCTGGAGAAAAAGTATGACAAACAGCGATCCGTTAGAGACCGAACCGCAGACAAAACAAGAGAATTGGCATGCGTTTAAGCCGCAAGAAGTCCTGGAACACCTCAAGGTCCAGGAAAACGGGTTAACCAGTTCGGAAGTTGCCGCCCGGTTAAAACACTACGGTCCCAACCAATTGGTTGAAGGCAAGCGCACAACCTTCCTGGAAATGCTCTGGGCTCAATTTAATAATTTTATTGTCATATTGTTGATCATAGCCTCTCTTGTCTCTGGTCTTCTGGGTGAATGGGTCGATGCCTCGGTCATCATGGCCATCGTGTTGCTGAATGCCATTCTGGGTATCGTGCAGGAACGCAGCGCGGCGGAAGAATTTGCAGCTTTGAAGAAAATGGCTGCACCCGATGCCCAGGTCATGCGGGATGGACATCGTATTACGGTCGCTTCCAGCGAATTGGTACCTGGAGATATAGTCTATCTTGAAGCGGGTAATTTTATCCCGGCCGATGTTCGCCTGCTGGAAACCTTTAACTTGAAGGTCGAAGAAGCCGCTCTCACCGGCGAATCACTGGCTGTTCAAAAGAACGCCGCCCTCCAGCTTGAAGAAAACATCCCTCTCGGCGATCGCAAGAATACCGCTTTTATGGGAACAACAGTCAGTTATGGTCGCGGGCGCGGAGTTGTCACCAGCACAGGCATGCGCACCCAACTTGGTCTCATAGCAGAGATGCTGCAGCAGGTCGACGATGAAGTTACTCCTCTACAACGACGCCTGGAACAATTGGGTAAAACGCTCGGTGTTGGGGCTCTGGTGGTATGTGGGTTGGTATTTGTAGTGGCGATCATCCAGCACACAGACCTGGGACTGTTGACAGCTGCTGGTGGTGGCATCCTGGCATATCTATCCTCGTCCAAAGAAATACTGGTTGAAACCTTCATGGTGGCTGTCAGCCTGGCTATTGCCGCCGTTCCGGAAGGTCTTCCAGCAGTGGTCACCATCAGCCTGGCATTGGGAATGCGTGAGATGATCCGCCGCCACGCTCTCATCCGCAAACTATCATCGGTGGAAACGCTTGGGTCAGCCACGATCATCTGCTCGGATAAGACCGGCACCCTGACACAAAACGAGATGACCGTCACCAGGTTATGGGTGGATGGCAAGTTCGTGGATGTAACCGGCTCAGGCTACTCCCGCAGCGGCGAATTTATGGTGGATGGAAAAGCCAGCGATCTTAAAGAGTATCCAGCTGTCCTGACAGCTTTGTGGGTCGGCGCTCTAAATAATGACGCCCAACTCGAACCCGTGGAAGGAAATGAACTCAACTATCGCATTGTCGGTGATCCAACCGAAGGCTCTCTGCTGATCGCCGCCGCCAAAGCGGGTGCCATTTCCGTGGACCTCGACACAGCCTATCCACGCCAGGATGAAGTGCCTTTCGATTCTGAGCGCAAGCGCATGATCACCATCCATGATATCTATCAGCCCAAACCGGGAGATATTTCGCCTTTCTACGATAACAAAAAACAGGGTTGGAATGTAATTGCCGTAAAAGGTGCGCCGGATGTTGTCCTGGACCTGTGTTCAAATTATCAGAGCATGTCAGATGAACCCCTCTTGCTCACAGATGAGATCCGCAAGAATATTTTAAGTGCCAATGATGACATGACCCGCAACGCCTTGCGTGTCCTGGGGGTGGCGTTCCGTGCAGTGCCTGAAGCTAATGCTGTTGTCGAAGATTTGGAGAAGGACCTGGTTTTCGTCGGACTGATCGGGATGATCGACCCGGCTCGCATTGAAGTTAAACCTGCCCTGGAGAAAGCCCGTCGTGCCGGAATACGCACGGTTATGATTACGGGTGATTTTCCCAATACAGCCCGCGCCATTGCTGAAACCATTGGTCTTCTGCGCCCACAACACAAGGTGTTGACCGGTGCCGATCTGGACCGTCTGAGTGATGACCTGCTTCAAAAGGAAGTGGTCGATACCGATGTGTTTGCGCGAGTCTCCCCTGAGCACAAAATGCGTATTGTCGATGCGCTGCAAGCCAATGGAGAAGTGGTCGCCATGACCGGTGACGGTGTCAATGATGCCCCGGCTATCAAGCGCTCGGATATCGGTGTAGCCATGGGTATTACCGGAACAGATGTCGCCAAGCAGACCGCCGACATGGTGCTGACAGATGATAACTATGCCAGCATCGTATCTGCCGTTGAACAAGGCCGGGTGATCTATAGCAACATTCGCAAGTTTGTTTATTACCTGCTTTCCAGCAATGTGGCTGAGATCATGATCATTTTCCTTGCAACCCTGGCGGGGCTGCCAGCGCCGCTCACTGCCATCCAATTGCTCTGGTTGAACCTGGTCACTGACGGCGCCCCGGCCCTGGCTCTGGCGATGGAAAAAGGCGACCCGGATATCATGGAACAAAAACCGCGTGACAAGATGGAGCCGATCATCAATCGTGCCATGGGTTCGGGACTCATCGTCCAGACCATTGCCCAGACCAGTGCTGTGTTATTGGCATTTGGGCTTGGTTTGATCTGGCACTTGAATGCTGGAGAGATCATGCCGCATGGTGTTAATCCGCTCCTCTACCTGATCCAATATGACTGGCGTGGTGTGGATGTTCAAACCGCCGAGACGATGGCATTCGTTACACTGTCATTGTGTGAGCTTTTCCGTGCCTACACGGTCCGCTCGGAAAAGTCATCCCTGCTCCGAATCGGGATATTCTCGAACAAGTGGATGCAATACGCCGTTGGTGCCTCCCTGGCGCTGATCTTCCTGGTGGTAAACGTACCCTTCCTGCAACCGATCTTCAATACCCATTTTCTCAGTCTGCGTGAATGGGGTGTCGTATTTGGATTGGCGATCATCCCGGCTGTTGCTGAAGAAATAACCAAGTTCTTCATGCGATTGCATTCCCGTCGGGAAGGTGCCACTAACCAATAATTTGCATTAGAGTGACAGCTCGTCCCTCCGTGGCAGTCAAAGCGGTCAATTATTTCGTTTCTGAAAATATTTAAATATAAAATACTGCTCTTTGTGTCAATTTAAGCCCTGCCGGGCGATTAAACACAGTATATTTAACTTTCAAGCAAAACCATCAATGTCCTTGAGACCTTTTGGATAAGACGAAATAATTTCATTGGTTCGTTGGGCGGAGAGGGTCTGAAACTGGCATTTCGCTTGAATAATCAGGCGAGACCCATCAAAACATCATTCATGCAACAGGTACTTCTGAATATTAAACGATTTGCGGTGCAACTCACACAACCCATGTGAGCGGAGGGCTTCCTGGTGCTGGCGCGTGCCATAGCCCTTGTGGCGACCAAATCCATAGGTGGGGTGGTCAACATCAAGCTGACGCATGATCGCATCCCGGCTGGTCTTGGCCAGTACAGAGGCTGCCGCCACACTCAGGCAGCGCCGGTCCCCCTTCACCAGCGGAGTCTGCGGGATGGATATATCAGGCAATTTCAGGTAGTCGGTGATCAAATGATCGGGGGGCACTGATAGGTTTCGCAGGGCACGCGACACAGCCAGGCACGTAGCTGGAAGGATTCCATTTGCATCGATCTCCTTGGCTGAGGCAAAACCCACTCCCCACGCCAGGCATGTCTCCTGGATCCGTACTGCCCAGCTTTCGCGCTGCAGAGAAGTCATTAACTTGGAATCACGTACACCGGAAAGGATTTTTATAATGGTTAGCTCCGGGGGCAGGATCACGATCCCGGCTGAGACAGGTCCGGCCCAAGCACCGCGCCCGGCTTCGTCAACCCCTCCCAGCCTGGCCAATCCATTTTTCCAAAGCGCTTGTTCAAATGCGAGATCAGGGAATTTTGGCAGGCTGGATAGATCAAACTTTCCGGGCATAATCGCCTCGTCGGGCGTTTCGGCGTATGATCAGGAGATCTTTTAACATGCGCATTGAATCGCGCAGTATCGAGACCTTGCTGCCTGGGAAATAAGTCCAGTGCACGGGGATCTCTCTGATCTGCAAGCCGTGCAAGCGGGCAATCTTCAGCACTTCCACATCGAATGCCCAGCCGTTAAGGGTCTGATAACGGAATATTTCTTCAGCTACATCCCCCCGGAAACATTTAAAGCCACACTGGGTATCGTTAAGATCTGGCAGAACCAGCAGTCGGATCAGCAAATTGAACACCCGCCCGGTAAAATGACGAAATAACGGCTCATTATAACGAACAGAACCGGGGATCTCGCGCGAGCCTATGGCAATATCCACATTGCAGGCTGGTGGCAAAAAAAGATTGATCTCTTCAACAGGCATTGAAAAATCAGCATCAGCAATAAACCGGAATTGACCATTGCTTTCAAAGATCCCCTGTCTTATAGCCAACCCCTTGCCTTTTTTTTCCAGATGAATTATGCGCAGGTTGGGCAGGCGACTGGTATATTCCCGTCCCACCATTAGTGTCCGGTCTTGACTGCCATTTTCCACCACCAGCACTTCAAAAGTGTAGGGCTGAGAGCCCAGGAATGCATACAACTTCTCCAGTGAAGTGGGCAAGCGGGTTTCTTCATTGTAGACCGGAATAATGATGGAAAGAAATGGATTTATCAAGAAGAGTTACTCAACTGTTGCTATATACCAGCCAGAAAAATACAAGCAGGATGATTATCTCCACCACGCCAAAGCAGATCAGTAAAATCCATTGGTTTTTATCGAAAGAAAACTGAATGGGAGCTGATTGACGCTTTCGTTGAACCGGAGAAGATTCCAATGTGGTTTCCGGTGAATAGCTGAATGGTTTTTCAAGATTCCGGGATGGGTCATCTTTAAATTCGAAATCCAGATCATTAGTTGACCATGGAAAAATGTCTTCGGGTGCAGGATTTCCTGCAGAATCATCCCCGGGTTGTGGCGCAGATGCTTCAACAGCTGCAGCGCGTGCCTGGATGGATCGGGGGTCGGCAAGCACATTGACGATGGTGTGAACTATGTTACCAGTCAACTTTGAGCTTGCTTGATTAAGCGAGATTGCAAAATGCTCAATTGCATCCCGCATGACCACTCGTACGATCGGGTGCGAGCTTTGAACATGCATACCCGGTTCTACACACATCAGTGCACCATCCACTTCGACATCTTTAATGCCTCGTTTAATTAAATATAGTTGAACAGCACGGGCCATTTTGGATGTCAGCACCAGCAGATTGGAGCGGGTTGATCTGGGTTTACCGCCTTCGATCACCTGCCAGTTATCGCTTTTTGCTTGATAGATCCCTTTCAGATTGGTGACAACCATAACACTTATCCCGGCAGGTCCCACCAGGATCAAAGGGATGGTAGCCTGGCTGCCCGGAAGGACTATATTGCGCAAAAGCGTATAACCTTTCGCCAGGTTGCGGCTCAAGTTATCTACTACGATTTTCTGGGCTTTGATCTCTGGATACCAGGCTGTGCCGTATTTCAGCACGGCCAGGATCTGGTTACCTGGTGAGATCTCACCACTCTCCGAAAGATAGGGAGTATGGTCGATTAATTGCATTTGCATGCCCTCCTTCATCAATATGTCAGACGGGACTAACACACATCATCGGCTTGGGGGTATCCGCGGGATGCTGCCTATCGGTGGGGTGAACTTCCCCTGGTTATCTCTTCATTGATTAAAACCAACTTATTTTAAGCAAACCATCCCGCAGGTTTACCACCCACGCAGCACTTGTTTGCTCCGTCTGGTTTTTTTGGATGAAGATCAGCGCATTAAGTTTCGTTTTCTCCAAACCTTTGTGACCATTGTAAAGATCAATTTACGAAATAAGTGTTAAAAAAGAGGTACATTTGCCAGGAAATCCTGGCTGCCAGCCTGGTCTTTGGTGGTGATGATCGCATTCGACGCACCAGAAAGATGCACGCTTTTGCCCGTTTCAAACACATTACCCTTATAGGTTGTTCTGTGACCGGTCACAAAACGCTTCCCCTGGGATAATCGCTCCATCAAGGCAGCCCGCTTCAGAAGAATTAGGTCAGAAAAGACCAACCAGCGTAACTCATAGATCCGGACCATGTCGATCTGGCCATTGGATGAGTAACGAACAGCTTCGATAACACCATCATAATTTGTATGAGCCATATTTAAAGCCTCCAATTTTGTTGCGTCTATATTTTACATCCACTTTGGAAGTTGAGCAGTGCCAGTTTTTTTATCCCACTTCCTGCAGGCTCCTATGCACAAGATCACTTTCACTCGAAATATGGTTTGAAAACCCTTCGTTGTCAAAAAAGGTTTTGGTAGGGGATTTATTTTTTTTCATCATGGTACAATTAATGATGGAGAGGAAATTGTTGTCGATTTCCTGGGGAAGGATAAGCTGCGAATCCCATCATCGTAACTGGGGTTGCGCCTTCTTCCTGATGATCTGATAATAAATTCTTTTCGTTTTCTGGAGATTGTACCTGGGAGATGTGCGCATGAAACAGATCTTATGCATTGAAGATGACATTGATATGCTTGAATTCTTCCACGTATTACTTTCCAGGCATGGATTCAATGTTAAAATGGCGAACAAAGGGCAGGATGGTCTGGACCTTATTCGCCAGGATAAACCCGATCTTGTGATCCTCGACATCATGATGCCAGGTATGGATGGTTGGCAGGTATACCAGCAAATGAAAGATGACGAAACAACCCGGGATATTCCCACCATCGTGGTCACCGCCAAATCTCAACTCATTGACAAAGTGTTGGGTTTGGAAATAGCCAAAGTGGATGATTACATTGGCAAACCCTTCAGCCCGCAAGAACTACTGGATAGTATCGCCAAAGTTTTAAAGATCAAGATCTGACGTTCTTCTTGCCAATGATCAGCGTCGCACTGCCCACCCCAACCTTCCAAAAAAATTATGGAGATGAACCTTTCCACGGAGAAACTAGATGCAAGCCGAAAATGAAGATCTGCGCCAGGTGATGCGAAACTGGACCAGTGGTATTACTGTTGTAACAGCAAAAAATGGTGACCAATTTCATGGAATGACAGTAAGCGCATTCACATCCATCTCTTTGCAACCCCCACTTGTGCTGGTTTCTCTGGAGAAAACAAGCCGAACGCATGACATGGCACACAATAGCAACCACTTCGGAGTCACCATACTGGCTGATGATCAGAAAGATATTTCCGATCGTTTCGCTGGACGAATCCCCACTTTGGATGACAATCGCTTCCTGGGATTAGCGATCGAAACTCTGACAAGTGGTGTACCTTTCATTGTAGGCGGTTTGGCGTACCTGGACTGCCATATCGTCCATACGTATGATACCAGCCTGCAAACCCTTTTCATTGGCGAAGTGGATGCCCTGTGCGCTGCCAGGTCCGGAAAACCACTTTTGTATCATAACCAGGACTATCATACGCTGATGTAGAAATACCAGGAAGTGGTTCAGTTTTCCCCACCCCTGATCCATTATGAATTTTAGGCTTACTTCTAGGAATGGAAGGTTTTTATGACAGAAAAATTAACCCAGCTTGAAAGATCCATGTTATTGAAATTGGCACGCCAGTCGATCGAACATGCTGTGCGCGGGCAGGGATTGCCCCCCTTGCATTTGGCTGCCATGACGCCGTCCATGCAGGCTCTCGGGGCTAGTTTTGTGACCCTTACCCTGTCTGGAGAGTTACGCGGCTGCGTGGGTGCTCTGGAACCTACCCGACCCCTGGCAGAAGATGTGCGTCACAATGCCGTGGCTGCAGCCCAGGAAGATTACCGCTTTCCACCGGTGGGAGCTGCCGAACTGAAGGAAATCCATATCGAGATCTCACGACTGACGGTGCCCGTACCGCTTGAGTACACCACACCAGAAGATCTGCTGAATAAGCTGCAGACTGGTTTGGATGGCGTCATCATTAAGGATGGCTGGAAACGGGCAACCTTTCTGCCGCAGGTTTGGGAAAAGCTGGCTGGCAAAGAAGAGTTCCTCGAGCAACTGTGTTACAAGATGGGCGTGGCTCGCGACCTTTGGCGTCGCAATCACCTGGATGTTCTGACCTACCGAGTGGAAGAATTCCACGAATAAGCGTTGATCCAGTCTGTCAGGACTGACCCGGGTATCTGCCCAAAAAAATGCTGGATCTGCTTTTCCCTGAAGGTGGCTTAATTCACCCATTTTCTAAATCGATCACACACTAACACAACAAGGAAAAGAACATGCAATTGTTCTTCTTTGTTCCTTTGTGCCTAAGTGTTTCTCTCGCCAAGTATTTGCCAAGGTGTAGGTTGGGTAGAGCGTATCCCTGGTCGCCAAAATCCATATAAAAGAGAGCGAGACCCAACAATTGAGCATTTCGTTGGGGTTTCAGGGCAGTGACTCATCGACCAGATAGCACATTGAATTTCCTCAAACCAACCTGCCAAAAAATCCAAAGGCACATAGACATAGCGGGAATACCACTTATTGGTTAGTATAAAATTTTAAATGTTATCCCCATTCCTGAAATGCTTCGCTTCAATGCTTTGCCAGGTCTCGTCTTCCGGCAGATGCATATATTTGCCCAGCAGTGGGTGAACCCTCTGGATTTGCTCAGCCATGCGCAGCGCCACCCGGCGCATGGAGTAATGGGCATTGGCAGCCGAGCGTAGTTGGCAGAAATGATACGCCTCCCGCAAGTTAAATGTGCACAAAACCCTGCGGTTAAAACCATTGGGTACAATGTATGCAGCCACATGTGGATTCCAATCCGCCAGTTTCTCGTACAAGCTTGTGGCTTTTTGCATGGCTTGCCGGTATTGAGACTCAAAACCGGCTTCGCTTACCTGGGATGGCACGCAATACCCCAAACGCGTGGTCAGCTCCTGGGGAGTCTGGGTCATCATGCGGTGGCGTTTAAATTCGGCGTATGCACCCTGGTCCATCACCAGGTCGAAGGTATAGCTGGTATATTCAAGCTCGCGTAGGGGAATATCATAGCGGCTTAGTTTTCCCAGCAGATCTTCAGCCATCTGGATGCGTTCGAGTTCCTTGGCGGTGCGTACCTTGTGCAGCGCGGCCTCATAGGACATTTCTCCAAAGCGGTAATAGATCGCTGCCAGCAAACGTGTTTCCCCATCCCGGTCATGATCCACCAACTGGCACCAGTCACCTTCCTCCCTGTTCACAGTTGGTTGCGAGCTAAAAGCCTTTTGGGCAGATTCCAGATGAGGTATTGGGTTGGCATATTTGACCAGGGTTGGGGTTTCTGTCAGAGCCATCTGTTTCACTTCCTGCCCCACCTGGCGTACTTCTGCCAGGGGATGAGAGAGCATTTTTCGAATGCTATTCTCAAGGATGCGCGCGTTGGCTGTCATCCCCAGGTTGGCCAGCGAAGCTGCTGGCAGTAGAAAGCGGCAGGAATCCACATATTGCGAACGGATGCGCCTGTCATAGGATTCCTCCGTGTCATTTGGTCTCATGGGATTATTTACTTCGATCAGCTTGCGGATGGGTAGCAGGGAACGTTCATAAGTATCGAAAAGAAAACGGCAAGCTGCCACATACTCATCCCGCAAGGCATGTTGCTCCAGTTCAGGTGGAATGAAGAAATCCTGGCTGCCCCACTTCTGGTAGCGGGTGGACTTTTCTGTGTAGGACGCCAACCGGTTGGACTCAATGCTTTCCACCGCAAGGCGTGAGACATTTTCAAAAGCCAGGTGCAAGACCGCATGCTCCGCTACCGAAGCATGTCCGTAACCCACCACCCATTTTTCATGAAAACGTGCTGAAGATTCATCGCTCAATTCAGCTGCGATCTCCCGAAATGATTCGGGCGCGCGCGAGGTCTTGGCAAATGCCACCGCAATGGTTTCTGCACTCAATTCCTTGGGCGAAAGCACGTAAATTTGACGGTCAGGCATGGCTGTCATCCTTTTTATATGGAGGCGGAGATTGCAGGTACTATAGACGAAAATTCCCTGCAAGTCAACCGGGGAAAGGATGGTTTTTGGATTGCTCTGTGTTGGCGGTTGTCGATCTTCTTGTTAATTTTAGTTTATACTATTGCTCAGGCCGGGATCGCTACCAGCCCTGCACCTCTATCAATTAAGATCATCCAGCTTGAAAACAAATCGTTATTTTTCAGCACGAGCACTGGTATTCAAGGAGATGCGAATGCCACATACGCAACCTCAAGGTTTTCTAGCTCTCCCACCGGCTGGCAAAGGCCGTGGAGTCCTGGTTCTGCACGCCTGGTGGGGCTTGAACGAAACAATAAAGGCTTTCTGCACGCGCCTGGCTGGATCAGGTTTCATCGCCTTCGCCCCGGATCTCTATCATGGCAAGCTGGCAACCACCATCCCGCAGGCGGAAGGCTTGAGCAACGCACTTGACGCTGCCGGAGCCAGGTCGGACATCTCTGAAGCAGTTGATTTCCTCAGCCAACGCGTTGCGCCGGGAGGTCAGGATCTTGCAGTGATCGGTTTTTCTCTTGGAGCTTTTTTTGCCCTGGAACTCTCAAACACCGATCCAGACCACATCCGTTCGGTAGTCGTCTTCTACGGAACCGGACCTGAGGACTCACCGCTGCCAGGGCTGAGTACCTCGGTCACTTTGCAGGACAGGACGAATTTGAACCGGAAGCTGGCGTCAACAACCTGGAGCGGTTATTACGCTCTGTGGGTCGCCCGGTCACATTCCATCGCTACCCCGGCACAGGGCACTGGTTCTTCGAACCCGATCAAGTGCAGGCTTTCAATGAGGCGGTTGCCAACCTGGCGTGGAACCGAACCCTGGCTTTCCTGAAGCACTCCGCCACCAATGGATCTTAAGAACTGGCTCATTACCTGACATTGGTTCCAGCTCTCCCCAGAAGTACCCTGGCTTTTCAGGCAGGCTGGAAAGTGGCATGAATTGAGACATCGAATATTAAGAGGTGAAGAAATGCAGATCAACAAATGGATAGAGTGTAAAACCTTCCCGTGCACTGATGTGAAAAAGGATTGTT
>CAYJKQ010000019.1:0-38802 GCA_964370815.1 uncultured Anaerolineaceae bacterium
AAAGAACCATTCATCGTCATGCCATCTGCACTTATCGTTCCGGTGAGATTAAAAGTAAACCCATACATATCGAATGTGGCAGTAAGGTAATTTCCCGATTGGATAAAAGTAATCGCTCCTGTACTGTCCGCTGCACCTTGAAAACCACCTCGCATCCAATGGGTCCATGTACCTCCCCAGTAGGGTGGTGGCACAGGGGTGGGTGTGGGGGGAGAGGCAACCTTAACCACGCTGGATTTATCTCCAGTGATCGTCAAGGCTTCATCGATCAACCAGCAATCCGTCTGACCGGAGCTGTTCACCAACCACCAGGTCGTCTTATCTGTGGCTTGATTCGTTCCAATAATGTTGACCATTGTGCCCTGGTTATACACAACAACGAGTGGGAAATTTCCGCCAGGACCAGTCCGGCAGTTGGCTCCATAGTTCACACTACCCTGAACGGAGGGTGCCGTTGTAAAGGTCGGAACTTCTAGAGTGTTGGTTGGCTGCGCAACAGGAGGCACAGGGGTGATGGTTGATTGCGCAACAGGAGGCGCGAGGGTATTGGCTGGGGGAACCCCAACCTGCTGGGCAGCCTGCGTGAGGGCAATACCTGTCGCAACTTGATCGCCAACGTCTACAGCTGGGGGAGGCGCCTGGGTTGTGCCAATTATGTCTTCCATCCCGCATGCAGCTTGAACGAGAAAAACTATTACAGCTAAGAATACAATGATCTTTTTCTGTTTCACTTTCTCCTCCTCAAGATATGAAAACCTTTTTCGTTATTGTTCATAATCATAGCATAAATGGCTATAAGTATGCAAGGATTTCAGAGAATATTTAGCAATCAACAAGCTAAAATTAATATTTATTTCCAAAGTTTGCTGAATTTTGAAATGGGTTGTCAGGAAACCAATCATGTTACAATTCAATGCATCCTATAAATCACAACCCTCATCCCTTTCATCAGCCATATGCCAATTTTTAGTAAACCGGTCATCGAGCTCATCCCGCAACGCTTTTCCTGCCGCAGTTTCCGGAGCACACCTGTCTCCACACCCATCATAAGGTTGCTCCAGGATTTTATTGCAACAAATTCCATTGGACCATTCGGCTCTCAGCCGCGCTTCAAGCTGGAGGCAGCAGTACAGGGAGATTCCGACTCCCTGAGCGGGCTTGGCACTTATGGATTCATCAGCGGTGCCACAGCTTTCCTGATCGGAACCAGCCAACCCGAGGGTTATTATCTCGAGGATTTCGGTTATTTGATGGAACAATATATCCTGGCAGCCACAGCCCTGGAGTTGGGTACTTGCTGGTTGGGTGGCAGCTTTACCCGCAGCAGTTTTGGTAAAAGGATTCTGATCCAGCCTGGCGAAGAGATCCCGGCAGTCACCGCTCTCGGTTTGATGGATGACCCGGAAAAAGCCCGGGATGGATTGATCCGCAAACAGGCTGGCTCCCATGAACGCAGGAATTGGGAAAAATTTTTTCGGAAAATAAGTTCGGACAACCGCTCTCGAAAGCTTCAGCTGGAAAATATGCCGTCCCCCTGGAAATGGTACGCCTGGGTCCGTCTGCTTCCAACAAGCAACCCTGGCATATTATCCGGTCTGGCTCAGACTGGCATTTTTACCTGAGACGCACGCCAGGCTATCGGGATGGTCGGATCAACAAGGTTCTCAACATCTCGGACCTTCAACGTCTGGATATCGGTATTTCCATGTGCCACTTCGAACTGTCCGCGCACGAGCTCGGTCTTGCGGGAAGGTGGCTTGTCAAACCGGTGGATATTGAAATTCCCAGCGCTGGGATCGAGTATGTGGTCACCTGGTGTGAAGAGTATGAGCAATGATCTCTCCAAAAGAAATATCATGCGTCTGAAAGCCAACCTGACCCTTTTTGCAGTAGCCATCATCTGGGGAACCGGTTTTATCACCCAGGGGATAGCCGCCAAATATCAGCTCGCCTATTTATTCAATGGGTTCAGTTTTATTCTGGCATCCCTTATCCTGGTCCCTTTTTTCCCTCACGCCAGGAAGAAACAACCCGGGGCATGGAAGTGGATGCTTGTAGCTGGACTGGTCCTGTTTTTTGCCACCGCCCTGCAGCAAGTTGGTATTTTTTATACAAAGATCGCCAACGCAGGTTTTTTAACCAGTCTATATATTATTTTCACACCTTTTCTGCTGTGGATCGGTTTCCGTGAAAAGCCTCATTGGATGGACATTCTGGCTGTAGGTGGGGCTGTGCTGGGTGTTTTCTTTTTATCTACATCTGGCAGCTTTAAAGCTCAACCTGGCGATGGTTTGGAATTGATCGGTGCGGTTTTCTGGGGGTTGCACTTCGTAATATTGGGAAAATCTGCATCCAGATACGAGCCGATCTCGTTTGCAGCTGGACATTTTTTAGTCTGTGGTATGTTGAATTTGCTGATGGGATTGGTTCTTGAAGATCCAAGTCAGCTCATGTTGCTTCCAGTGGTCGGCGCAATTGCTTACCGCGCAGTATTATCCATCGGGGTAGGGTACACACTCCAGGTTTGGGGGCAGCGTCATACTCCCCCGACAGATGCAGCCCTGATCCTGGGATTGGAAGCCATTTTTGCGGTCATTGCAGCCTGGTTAATACTGAAGCAGACCCTGCTTCCCATTCAGATGGTTGGATGTGGGATCATCCTGATCTCAGTTCTTTTTTCCCAATTGAAAGGTGTTCGTCATGTCATCCCAGCCTAACAAAACCATCAACCGCCGAGATTTTCTAAAAGTTACCGGATTGACGATTGGCAGCCTGGCAATCGGAAGTTCAATTCCACGCACTGCAGATCGTCTGCGCCTGATAAAAAAGTATGGTCCGGCTACGCGTGTGCTGGCTCTTGAATTCCATGGGGATAATTATTATTTTTACGATGGCGCTTATTGTATGAATCCGCCTACCTTCAAATATTTGATGAGCTTGCTGCAGGAAAATGAAGTCTGGGCTGCCACATCGGATGAGGTGGTTGCCTATATTCAAGGCCGGCTGGATCTCCCGGCGCGCTCGATAATTCTGACAACAGACTCTGGCAATGTTTCGCATACTTCCCTGGAGAGAATGACCC
Source organism: uncultured Anaerolineaceae bacterium (assembly GCA_964370815.1). Classification (GTDB taxonomy): domain Bacteria; phylum Chloroflexota; class Anaerolineae; order Anaerolineales; family Villigracilaceae; genus UBA12087. The sequence continues at coordinate 3,083 of CAYJKQ010000019.1, forward strand.
CCGTTCTGCAGGCGACCGGCATGCATTTTATCAGCTTGATCTGGACGCGTTTTATGCAGTCTAACGAGAGTGTCTTATGCCAGGGAGATATCTGCTGGGGTGGCTTTCGTGAGGCGCAGGACTCCGGTGTTTTCAGTTTTGGGTCTCATTCAGAAACCCACCGGGATCTGGCTACGCTCAGTCCGGAAGAAGGTTTGATCGATATGCTCGATTCCAAAAAAGAGATCGAAGATATGCTGGGCATCACACCGCAATTGATATCCTGGCCTTTCGAGAGTGTCCCATCCTGGGCACCCATATTGGCAGAGCATGGCTTTGTGGGTTCCTTTGCAGGAGGAGGCAGCCGCAAATCCATGCAAGAAAATGTGATCCTGCCGAATGAACCCAGCCCCTGGGATCTCCCCCGTCTCCTTCCTCCCAATATCGGCTCCCTCACTTCCGGTCGTCCCGGTGGTAAAACCATGCAGGAAATGCTTGAAATGTTCACTGATGGTTACGGTGAGAAATACGACGCCCATCAAAAACAGATCCAACTTGCGAATAATACCAGAAACTTGTATTACAGGAATTTACACCCGCCCAGGTAAGGTCTTATTATCGCCATGCATTTTTATTCATATCTTGTATTCGATCAATACTGTCCAAGATCCGATCTCAAACATTTTTAAATCGCTCCCCCTTCCCCACATGGTAGAAACTATCGGGTTTGATTTTTTCCATTGAAGCTGAACTCAGGTTTTGTAAGTTCAGTCAAGAAAACCAATTTTCAGCTGGATCTCAGATAATTCCCTGTATTCTCGAAATCCTCGCGCTTGACGAATCCCTGTATCAAAGCTAAAATAACGTAGCATTATTTAAAACGTGCCCCAAGTGGAGGCGCGTTTTTTTGCCAACCAGAAAGAGATGACGGAGCAAAGCATGTCCCCGAATTCAGAATTAATCGAAGAAAATCAACCCGAGGTTGTCAACTTGGTCGATTCCCAGGCAGATCTGATCGAAGCTGATCTGGTCCGCACCAGTCGCAGTTATGTGGGCAAGCTGCAAGCCGTGGAAGTTGAGTTTCACCAGGCAGCTGCAATGGATGTCGATACACAAACTCTAAATGCCAATACCTCTGCCATTGGGGTTGTACGAGCCACTTCCGTCAATGCCACGAATAGCCTGCTTTTGGCTGCTCGGGGTGAACGATTGGAAATTAATAACAGTCTGACGGGTGGCATCTATGCTGAGAACACCATTCTTGGTGAAGATTCCCAAACTGGTATTTTGGTCACAGGAAAAGCCTCTGGAGAACAGATCCGTGCGGTGGTACTTATTGCCCGCCAGGTCGAAGGTTCTGTGCAGACAATGCTCAACACACGTCAGGTGGTGCTTGCCAGTGTAATAACGGGGGCTGCCTGTGGTATCGTTATTCTGTTGGGGCAATTTCTCTTCAGACGAAAGAATTAGTGAGTCCCCCGGCAATTGCCGGTCATCATAAAAGAGTGAAGGTAATCCGTGTTCTTTTAAGAAAGCATGGGTGAGAGGCACTCGAGGAAGGTTAGAAATGGAAAAAATAGTAATTCAAGCGAATCCCCGTACCGTGATAGGCAAACAGGTTCGCGCCTTGCGGCGTGAAGGTTTGCTCCCTGCAGTTCTATATGGTCCTCATATGCAACCGATCATTATCTCGATGGATGCTCATTCTTCCAGTCAGACATTGGCACATATGACAGGTTCCAGTCTGATCACAATTGAACTTGAAGGCAAGGAATATCCTGCCCTGGTACGTGAAAAACAGCGCAATTTCATCACGAATAATTTGCTGCATGTAGACTTTCAAGTTGTTTCAATGACAGAAACCCTGCGCACCAAAGTTGGCATCCACCTGGTGGGAGAAGCACCTGCAATCGAAGCATTCGAAGCCATTCTGATCAATGGTCTTGAAGAACTCGAGGTGGAATGTCTGCCCCAGGACCTACCAGAACGTATTGAAGTTGACATTTCAAATCTGGTCAAGATCGGTGACGCCATTTATGTCCGCGATATCCAAGTTTCAAGCAAAGTAGAGATCTTGGACGACAAGAATGAAATGATCGTCCTGGCAGCATCAACTTATGAAGAACCGGAACCGGAAAAAGAGATCATAGAAGAAGCAGAAGAACCTGAAGTAGTAGAACGTGGCAAGAAAGAAGAAGAAGTCGAAGATTAATTCTGAATCGGAAAGCTAGGATCAGCGGGAGTACACAATCGTGTACTCCCGCTGTCGTTTTAATTCGGGTAAGATTCCCTTTCAATGATCTGTAGGTTCAGCCTGTGCGCGAATCATTCCCAATACTTCAAGAAAATTCTGAGTTATTCGAGCGCTTACACCCCACAAGACCTCCCCATCATAAGCACGGTACGTGATCACTGGATATGCTCTTTGGAGGCCATCAGGAGTGAAATTGAACTCGTCCCAATTTGAGGATTGCGCCATCCAATTTAAGGGGATGCTGAAAACACGGCTGACTTCATCCCTGGATAAGTGGAATGAATATGGCCAGGGGATGATCCCCACCACCGGTGTGACCCGGAAATGAGTGATGGTGATCACTTCATTCAATCGTCCCAGAATTTGCACATCGCGGGGATTTAATCCGATCTCTTCCTGTGCTTCACGTAAAGCGGTTTGCTCAGGCTGTGTCTCATCATGATCACAGCCTCCTCCCGGAAAGGATACCTGGCTTTTATGGCTTTCGACAGTGTCAGTCCGGCGTGTGAATATCAAATGCCATTCAGAATCTTTTCGCACCAAAGGGATCAACACTGCCGCACACTTCAATTCCTTTGCTTGTGCCGGGATGATGGATCCTGTAAACCCATCGGTTGCAATGCTCTTTCCAGGTTGGTAGGCAGCCTGCAATCGCTTTGTAATTTCAATTTCACTGAGAGGCACAGGCAACTCCAAGAATTCAATTAACTTCGAGTCATATTCCCGCAATAAGGGCACTCAGCTGTATTCTCATCCACCCACTCCACCTCGTTTATGCTTAAAGGAGCCCCGCATTCCTGGCAATTGGTGGGTAATGCAGCCCTGGCTCGGGCAACAGGTTGAATATCTGGCTGGAGTTCGTTCGCGGCTGCATCCAGATCCGCAGGCAATTCATATGCCATGAATGTCATAAGTTCATCAGCTTCGTTTTCATGACCTGATTCGCGAAGTTCTCGTACCACACGCCTACGATTGCGGCGAAATTTTAACCAATCTTGGCGTCCAGCGAACAACTTCAGAGCCATTTGGACAAGGGTCATTCCAGCAGTGATCTGTCCTGCCAGTATATTTGCTCGTCCAGCCTGGATGAAAAGATGAGGGGCTGCAGGACCATTTCGAGAATTGGCTGACTTTGCCAGATTTTCAAATGTGCGCGCCGCCCCTTTATAATTCTCTATTGCCATTAACTCATTAGCACGTTGCAACACTGGGTGAGGGGTTGGGGCATTCCCTCTGCCCCTGGGACGAAACATTCGTCTATTGTTCATTTCTACTCCTTTAAATCAATATTGTGATCTGCTTCTTCAGGGGTTTCGTCATCCTTCTGCTCCAGATCTATCAGTTCCACCCGGCGACCATAGATCAGGTAACCTGTGTGTGCCACCATCCTGTCTGTAGGTCGCAGGTGAGCCGGGTCAGGTTTATAGTATCGCAGCAGGATTTCACAGACTTCCACAAAGGCAAATTTATTCCGTCTTAAGGCGATCAATAAATTGGAAACCTGGTTCAGGGTGGGTACAAGGCAGCAAAAAGGACCTCCCGGTTTGAGAGCAGCCCGAACCTGTTCAATATAATCCCAGGGGTTCTGCACATCCAGGAAAATAGCGTCCATATCTGTTTCAATGAAACCATCCGCGATATCACCCAGCTTAAAATCTATTCTTTCTTCCAGACCCAGGCGTGCCAGGTTTTTACGAGCCATTTTTTGCATTTCCGGGCGATTCTCATATGTGACCACTTTTCCACCCGGACCGACCGCGTTTGCCAGGGCAATGCACATGGACCCCGAACCGGTTCCTGCTTCCAGAATGTGCTGCCCCGCGCCAACTCCCAATGTGATCAATATGAAGCCAATATCCTTGGGATACATAATCTGCGTATTGCGGGGAAGATCAGTCAACAGGTCTGAAAGGGAAGGTTGCAGTATATAAAATGGGGCTCCTGTATTGCTGAAAACCCGGCTGCCCCACGGCAAACCGACCAGTTCGTCATGTTTCAACAATCCGCGATGAGAGTGATATTCTCCTCCCTTCAGTAAGGGAAAGATGAAATATTTATGCCCCACGCCGACCAGCATGGCCAGATCACCAGGTTGAGTGTGGGAAGAGGTCAAATTCCAGCTCATTTGTATTAATCCGTCAGGGTTTCAAATATTTTGTAAAAAAGTCAGTGATCGCATTGTAACAGGTTACACGATTTTCATATCTGAGCACATCATGACCTTCATCTTCGAAAACCAGCAATTCTATCTGCTTACCCTGCTTCTTCAATGCTTCCACCAGGTCTTCAGATTCGCGCGCCACAACGCGTGGGTCATTGCGTCCTTGAATGACAAGCATCGGACATGCCAGGTCCTGCATGTAAGTCCGTGGAGAGCGTTCCTGAAGGAACCTGCGACCCTCAGCCGTATTTGGGTCTCCCAAGGCTACCGTGAAGTATGGTTTCCAAGTCTCGGGGATCCGTTCCGAGAAGGTCACCAGGTCATATGGACCGAACATATCGCAGGAAGCCGCCCATAGATCAGGATGTCTGCCTGTCAAAGTGAGAGTCATATAACCACCGTAAGACCGTCCCACCACCGCTGACCGCCGTACGTCCAGCCCTTTATCCAAAGGTAATACTTTGGTCATGGCATGCACATGGTCAAGGCGATCCTGCCCGCCCCAATCACAGTCCACCTGCTTTGAAAAATTGAGACCATAACCTGTGCTGCCGCGCACGTTTGGAACAAAGACTGCAAAACCACGCAAGGTTAAATACTCGATCAGGGGCATTGAAAACCAGGCAAAATCCGGACGTTCCTGTCCCTGTGGTCCACCGTGGATGTAATATACGAGCGGACGCGCACCCTTATAACCAAGACCTTCAGCCGGTCGATAGAGTCGTGCTGAAATGCGGGTTCCATCAAAAGATGAAAAGGAAGCATCCTCCCCCGCTGAAAGCAGATCGGCGGGAATGCCCAGCAGCATCTCATTGGTATGCATAACGATCAGATCTCTCTGTTTTCCTTCAATGCTATAGATCTGGGTTGGTGAAGTTGCTGTAGAAAATGAAACGGCGATGCGGTCACCGCTTTTATCGTAATAAACATGCTCGAGAACTCCATCAGCCAGGTCTTCATCGCCCACCAGGCAATAGGTTAACTTTATGACCTGCTTACTTTCGTTGTAAATACCTTCATACAGCCAGGAACAGCCATCTATATTATATTGAACCAGATAGCGCGACCCCTTCAGATGTGTGATCGATTCCATCTCACCCAACCCTGTATGAGCTGCACCTTCCACTTTGACTGGCTGCAATTCGCCAGGCTGGTATAGACTGAGATAACCCAGGCTGTATTTATCATCAAAAATGGCAGTGACCATCAGCAGACCTTGCTCTGATGGAGAAAAACACACTGATCTCAGACCATTGGGAGGAACCACCTGATCTGTTTTACGTGCTTCCAATGGCACGCCAAATAACAAGCGCTTTTGCCCGGATTCAAGCAAATAAAGGACAGAATCACCAAGCGAATATCCATCCGCTATAAGGACCTGGCTGTGGTCTGCGCTGTTCCCTGCGGGATTGGCTCCCCATTCAGATTCGTCCAGCTTGGTCAATGTATTGTCTTCCAGGTTTCCTACGAAGACTTCATTCATGGGTTTTTCGCGTGATTCAGCTGACAGATATACCAAATTTTGATCGATATCGCATTCCCCCAGATGAACGCGATAATTAGAAAAATGATCATTAAACGCGGGTTCTGGGAAGCCTCCTTCCAAGGGGATCAACATGGGCTGGTAATTCTCATCCCCATCCTGGTCGATCATTACCATGATTTTTCCCAGTTTTGGAAAAACAAAAAACGAATATCCATCCAACATATGAGGATTATGCAGCGCAATATTAGCCGGCAGGAGGGGCTCGGGAACACTACCTCCATAATTCATGCCATATAAACTCAAATGCCCTGAGAGGTTACTTAAGAAGTACAGTCGCTCCCCGATCAACTGGGGAACCAGAAAAAGTCGGGCGGAGAGAAATGACTCTATTCGATACATGGATTGGTCCTTTTTAATGAAGATAGTATATTTAAGATTTTCTGCTCATATCTTACCATTAAGTCTTGTTGGGAAAATATACCTGTAATCTAAATTTCACTCCTTTCCATAACATTAATTCTTCTGGATATCATTGCGAGTGCAATATTAACTTGATCAATCTGCTTGATTATTCATGATACTAAGGGCATAATAAAAGAAATTAATTCTGAAAGGATCTCATTTACTTAATGGCATAATAAAGGGATGTATGTTGAAAAAGCAAATTGTGTTCATTAATGCTCACGACCTGGACATTGGTACCTCATTTCTGCACATGCTTGATTATAAATAAGAAGTTTTCAATATCCAAAATAATTTCCAAAGGAGAAGATGATGACAAATCCACAAACCCGCTTGATCGCCTCTGCAATAGGGTTGTTGGCTGGCTCCACCCTTTGCACCACCGATAACGTAAATATCAACTTCGGTCTGGCAATTCTGTTCGTCAGTGCAGCCCTGTTTGTTGTTGAATTTTTTCGCCTCCAAAGACCTTGAACCAGGAGGATACAAATGAAAGAGGATAATCCGCGAACTGAAGAATTTACTTTCAATGGCGAGGAATTGTTGGCACGGATCAAGGATCTCATCCGACAGGGAAATATCCGGCGTATTATCATCAAGAATAAGGAAGGTCACGTCCTCATGGAGATCCCATTGACCATTGGTGTGGTAAGCGCTGTCCTGGCTCCCACATTGGCAGCCATTGGAGCGATCGCAGCATTGCTCAGTGAGGCTAACGTGGTTGTGGAAAAGAATACCGAATGAGGTTGATAAATATTGAAATCCAGTTTCAGGAATTGCACATTTATCAGAGATCCCAATTTGTGATGCACCTGGTCAGCCAGTTAACTGTCGAAAATTTTAAATCCCCGCCAGTTTGGAACAGGCTCTTAAAGCACTTCATTTATAATTTTGGGCAGGTCTGAAGTCTCTATTAATACGAACCAACCTTTCAAGGCAGATCCTTCTCTTCCAAATTTTGACTGTAATAATTGTTAAGAAGAAATTTGCCCGGTCATTTTTCAAGTAAGAGGTATATCGTGAAATCTTATCGCAAAGAGATCTTTGTACACCTGCCTGAGCGGAGAGGATTTATCAATCTGACCCCCCAAGTGGAAACCTGTCTGCGGGAAAGCGGTATTCAGGAGGGCTTGTGCCTGGTGAACCCTTTACACATCACTGCTTCAGTGTTTATTAATGATAATGAAAGTGGTTTGCACCATGATTATGAAATATGGCTGGAAAAGATTGCCCCCCACGAACCGGTCAATCAATACTGGCACAACCGTACCGGTGAAGATAATGCCGATGCCCATCTCAAACGCCAGGTTCTGGGTCGTGAGGTGGTCGTGGCAGTTACCAACGGTCAACTTGATTTCGGAACCTGGGAACAGATCTTTTATGCCGAATTTGATGGCAAACGCCGAAAAAGGATATTGGTAAAGATCATTGGGGAATAAACTATTCTTTTTGAACATATCAATTTATTTTGGTGATTATCAGTTGACTTGAGTAGAAGGGAGTTTTATACTTACACCTGTAACTATTCGAGCAAGGATAAGACTTTAGCTGGGAAGATCTTAATTGACTATGATGATCATGTCTTCACTTGATGATATTTTTCAGAATAACCGGAAACCTGCCATTGCGGATCTACTGGTAGAGCATACCACACAGAACCTATGAACAATTTTCCCCAAAGTGTTCGCGAGTCCATCAGCTTTGCCGGGGAATTGATCCGCAAATCCAGGCGCGCCGTTATCCTGACAGGTGCAGGTATATCCACACCATCAGGAATCCCTGACTTCCGCTCGGAGGGCAGCGGGCTCTGGTCTTACGATGAACCTCTCGAAGTGGCATCTCTCTCGACATTTAGATATCAACCAGAGCGTTTTTTTGAGTGGATGAGACCACTTATCAGTTGCATTCTCAATGCTGAACCCAACTCCGCTCATCTGTCAATAGCCCGCCTGGAGCAGGCTGGATACATCAAATCCATTATCACCCAAAATATTGATAATCTGCATCAGAAAGCCGGATCCATTAATGTCCATGAAACTCATGGCACCATGCAGAGTATGTCGTGTACATGCTGCTTTCAAAAAACTGCCAGCGCACCATTTATCCAACCATTGATCGAGTCTGGAAAACTGCCGGTCTGTCTGAACTGTGGAGAATTATTGAAACCTGACGTGATCCTGTTTGGTGAACAAATGCCACATGCCGCCTGGAAAATTGCTCAAGATGCTGCTCAGACTTGTGATCTGATGCTGGTGGCAGGTTCTTCCCTGGAAGTACTACCGGTGGCAAGTCTGCCCATGCAAGCCCTGGATCGAGGTGCTCATCTTATTATCATCAACCAGACCCCCACCTATCTGGGAGTCCGTGCCGATGTACTTATCCTTGAAGATGTAGCCAGAGTAATTCCGGCTATTGCAATGGAAGTACTGAAAGAAAGATAATTCCAAACTCCTGGCAGGGTAGCGCGGCATATCCAATATTGCGAAAGACTAGACTTCTTCTTTGGACCTGGATATTTTATCAGGTCGTTTTTTCAACACTGAAGCCAAGTTCACATTTGCCAAGGCTGCCTCCATTATCTTATGTCGGGAGGACGGGAAACCGCTTTTTTGACGATCACATATTTGGGTCACCGTTGATGCGCAGCTTGATTTTCCAAATGGAAAGCAGCATAATCGACTGGATCGGACTCATCTGTCAGGTTGCCAAAACCGGGAATTTACATACAGATCCCCACTACTTGAGTAAAAAAGGAAAAATGAACCAAGTGGAAAAAGGAGCTTAGTTTAGTGATCCTTAAATAACCAAAACAATTAGGAAGCATTAGCGAAATACCACTATTATCAACTTCGACCATAATATTAATCAACTATTGGAGAGAAAAATGACAGTAGAATACAACTTGGACGCTTTATTACCGCAAGAAATGGCTGAGAAGGCAGAAGCGATCGGAGTACGTAAATCCGAAACTCCTTTCTTTGCACTGTTCACCCTCTCCCTGCTCGCAGGGGCATTTATTGGGTTGGGAGCCATGTTCTCAACAATTACTGCGGCAGGATCTTCATCTTTATCCTATGGGGTGGCACGCCTCCTGATTGGTCTAACCTTTTGCATCGGTCTAGTGCTTGTGGTTGTTGGTGGTGCTGAATTGTTCACAGGAAACAACCTGGTTGTGATGGCCTGGGCAAGTGGCAAAGTCAGCACACGCTCATTACTACATAAATGGGTTATCGTTTATTTTGGAAATTTTATCGGATCTATAGGAACTGCAATTATGGTCTTCCTTACCAGGCAGTACACCTTCAATGCTGGGTCCGTTGGAGAAGCAGCTTTAATAATCGCATCATCCAAAGTAGATCTGGGTTTTATTCAGGCAGTGATGTTGGGAGTATTGGGTAATGTGCTGGTCTGCCTGGCAGTCTGGTTATGTTATTCCGCCCGTAGCACCACCGATAAAGTCCTGGCTATCATTTTCCCAATAACCGCTTTTGTGGCAGCCTCGTTCGAACATTCTGTGGCTAATATGTATTTCATTCCTTATGCAATTTTCATAAAAACATTCGATCCGGCTTTTGTAACATCGTTGGCGGATAAGGCACCTGAACTTTCCAATCTGACTTGGTCTGCGTTTTTCCTGGATAACCTCCTCCCTGTTACGTTGGGAAATATCATTGGTGGAGCTGGATTGGTGGCAGCCACATACTGGTTTATTTACTTAAGAAAAAAGAAAAACTAAACTACAAGGCAACTCAATACTTACCGTGCACCTTTGCGGCCAAACTGGCGTTCGAGCAGGTCAACTGAGAGATGGATCATAGTTGGCCTTCCATGCGGGCAAGTTCGCGGAGAATTGCAGACCTCCAGGTCATTCAGCAGAGAGCGTTGTTCTTCCGGCGATAGAACCTGACCAGCTTTAACCGCCAGTCGTTTGCACACTCTTCCAGCCAAACGCCCTTCGATCTCATTTTGCAGAGGACTTTCATCTTCCTCAAAGTCCTCCACCACGGCACGCAGAGCTGCAGCCGGATCACCATGTGCAAACAAGACAGGCAAAGCGCGCACTTGAAATATACCCGGACCAAATGGTTCAACCTGAAAACCAAGATGAGCCAGAATGGGTAACTGCTCTTCGATCAGGGAGGCCTGGGCAGGCGTCAGTTGAACGCTGGCAGGTGACATCAAAGTTTGGGATGGAATACTCTTTTTTTCATATTGAGCCATCAATTTCTCAAAAAGCACCCGTTCATGAGCAGCATGCTGATCAATCAGATACAATCCATCCGGTCCTTCCGCCACCAGGTAGGTGGAACCGATCTGACCAACCAGGCGCAGCAATGGTACTTCAGAGCCAGGCAGGGAGACAGGTGAGCTGTTCAACACCGGTTCTCCATTTATAGCCTTTATATCGGCGGATATAAGTGAGCCCTCCTGGGAGAAATTCCAGGCCGGGTCAACTGATCTTGATTGAGGGATGGAGTTACCCCACAGCATCTGTGGGGAGAGGGAAGGGATGGGAGCGTATGCCAACAGGGCTCGTCGGACTGCCCGTTGCACAAAGCTGAAGACGCGATCCTGATTTCGAAAACGTACTTCGGCTTTGGCAGGGTGGACATTCACATCGATATCAGCCGGTTCGATCTCCATGAACAAAGCTGCCATAGGGTAGCGTGCCACCATCAGAAGCGTGTGATAAGCGTTATTCAAAGCGGTGGTAAGAGGTGTATCCTGCAACCAGCGCCCGTTGATAAAAAAAGTGATCTCACGCCTGTTTGAACGGGTGATGGATGTTGGGCTGATGAATCCTCGCAGTTTGATCCCATCCTCTTCAGCTGTAACTTCCAACATCTGACGGGCAACCTCCACCCCATACAATGCTGCCAGGATGGTACGTTGGTCCCCATCTCCACTGGTTTGAATCTTGGGTGCCTTTCCTTCCATCAATTTAATACGGACATGCGGATAAGCCAGTGCATAACGCGTCACAAGTGTATCCACAATGCGCCGCTCGGTCGTATCAGTTTTCAAGAACTTAAGGCGGGCTGGAACATTAAAGAATAGATCCTGTACCCGAACAAGTGTCCCGGGTGGAGTCGCTACAGGTTCCACAGAACCGGAAATACCTGCCTCCACCTGCAAACGGGCACCCACTTCGGCATCATTGGTGCGGGAAATGATGATCATTCGCGAGACAGAGCCGATCGAAGCCAATGCTTCGCCCCGAAATCCCAGTGTGGAAATGGAGAAGAGATCTGAAGCCTGGCTCAATTTACTGGTGGCATGACGTGCCAGTGCCAGTTCCAACTGGTCAGCCGGAATTCCGCAACCGTCGTCTGCCACTTCCATCAGTCTGCGTCCAGCTTCCAGGATATTGATCGATATGCTATGTGCACCAGCATCCAGGGCATTTTCTAGTAATTCTTTGATCACCGAGGCGGGACGTTCCACCACCTCACCTGCCGCGATCTGGGATGCGATCTCGGGAGCTAAAATGTGTATATCCATATTCCTATTATACGATTTTTTCTTTATAATACCTGCATGCCTTTCACAACCATCTTCTTTGATCTGGATGATACGCTCTATCCGGCTTCCAGCGGTGTTTGGAAATTGATCAAAGACCGTATGAACCTGTATATGCACCAGCGCCTGGAGATTGATTGGGATGAGATCCCAACGCTTCGCGATAATCTATTTCATAAATATGGTACCACCTTGAGGGGATTGCAGGAAAATTTTAAGATCAACACGGATGAATATCTCGCCTTTGTTCATGATATTCCTATTCACGATTACCTGGAGCCGGATGAACCTTTACGGCAGATGCTGCATGCGCTTCAATACCATAAACTCATCTTTACCAATTCCGATAAAAATCATGCCCAACGTGTCTTGACAGCGCTTGGTTTGCAAAACTGTTTTGAACGGATCGTGGATATTAACTCAGTCAGTCCTTACTGCAAACCAATGCAACCAGCCTTGAAAATTGCCATGGATCTCTCGGGAGAAACCGAGCCGCGCAATTGTATCCTGGTGGACGATCAGACGACCACCACCCGCGCCGGTCGTGAGTTTGGTTTTTTCACAATTCTTCTTGGGCAGGGTAATGGATCTCAGGATTCCAACGCCACAATTGCTCATCTGACCGACTTACCTGAATTATTACAGTCTTTAAAACATTAACGCTCTTCATACGTTTTAGGATTACAATTTCATCTGGTTTTAAGCACATTGTGATATGTTTGCAGTGTGCTTAGGTGGTTCGCGAAATGACCTGTTCATCAGGCATACCTATCAACGCCGACCACCTCAAAGGAGTTGGTTCATGTTTAAAAATAAAGTAGTTCAAGTTATTCTGGTGTTATTCTTGGCAGGAATTCTGGTATCTGGATCCTTTGCTGGAGGTTTTATTGCCGGGCAAATCTTACCTGTCGGGAACTCTGTTTTGCCATTATTGCAGCCAACAGCAACGATAGTTGTCGACACAACCCAGGGCGAAACCCCGCAGGACCTGCAAACCCTTTTTAAACCCTTTTGGGAATCCTGGCAGATCGTACACGATAGCTATGTCGATCAACCCCTGGATGATACCTCCCTGATGCGAGGTGCCATAACCGGCATGATGGAATCCCTGGGAGACAAGCACTCCGGCTATATGGACCCGCAGGAATATTCGGATGCCAATATCAGCATCAATGGCAAATACGAAGGCATCGGCGCTTATGTGGATACAACCGGTGATTATCTGACCATTATCAACCCCATGAAGGGCTTCCCCGCAGAAAAAGCCGGTCTTATGCCAGGGGACGAGGTCCGTGCCATCAATGGAGAGGATATGACCGGGATCAACCCGGAACTGGTGCGTCTGAAGGTGATCGGTCCAGCTGGATCAAGTGTCCATTTGAGTGTTTACCGAAGCGATGGTGACCAAATATTGGAATTTGATATCGTAAGGGAAAACATAAATATCCCGAGCGTGACAGGCGAGATCACCAAAGATAACCTGGCATATGTCACCATCACCACGTTTGGAGATGAGACTACCTCAGATCTGCGCCGTATATTGAAAGAACTCATGCCACAGAAACCCAAAGGCTTGATCCTGGATCTCCGTGACAATGGTGGTGGTTACCTCACCACTGCCATCGAAGTGGCATCTGAATTTATCGGGGATGGGGTCATCATGTATGAACAATATGGCGATGACACCAGGGAAACCTATGATGCCATAAAAGGTGGTCAGGCAACTGACATTCCCATGATCGTACTTGTGAATGAGTTTAGTGCTTCGGCTTCCGAAATTGTGGCTGGAGCCATTCAGGATCGCGGCCGGGCTCAACTGCTGGGTGTCACAACTTATGGAAAGGGATCCGTTCAAAACTGGATCCCCTTATCAGACGATCAGGGTGCGATCCGGGTTACCGTTGCAAAATGGTTGACGCCTAACGGTAACACCATTCACGAAATTGGATTAACCCCGGATGTGGTTGTAGAACGAACAAGCGAGGATTACAAAGCCGGGCTTGATCCTCAGCTGGATGCAGCCATTGCAATATTGCTAAAACCCTGAGAAAAATAACCGCTGTTTATTGGAGGTGACGGATGTTCTATAATTTTAATTACATGATCTTCATGGTCCCGGCTTTTATTTTAATGATGCTGACATCCTGGTATGTCAAATCTGCCTACAATAAATGGAGCAAGGTCCCTTCCCGCAGTCAAATGACCGGTTTGCAGGCAGCCCAAAGACTGATCTCGGCTGGAGGCTTATTTGGCGTCAAAATTGAACCCGTAGCTGGCAACCTTTCCGATAACTACGACCCGCGCAGAAAAGTTTTGCATCTCTCGCGCGGCGTGGCAGAAACAGCATCAGTGGCTTCATTGGCGATCGCTGCCCATGAGTTGGGTCACGCCATGCAAGACTCAGAAGACTACCTGCCTCTGCGCTTTCGGTCTGCGATCGTACCGATGGTTAACATAGGTTCCTCATTAGGTTGGATTCTTATAATGGTAGGTTTATTCCTAAATTATTCAAATCTGGCCTGGGTGGGTGTTTTTGCCTTTGCCGGAGGCGCTCTTTTTGCACTCGCCACCTTGCCGGTCGAATTGAATGCTTCCAACCGGGCACGCAAATTACTGACAGATTCGGGTTTGATCAACACTTCGCAGGAAATGAAAGGGGTCAGCAATGTCCTGAACGCGGCTGCCCTGACCTATATTGCCGGACTGGTAACAGCCCTGCTGCAATTGCTGTACTTCGTCAACCTGGTGGGAGGCAGACGCAGAAGTTAGCCTAACGCGCTATGATTTCCAACCCCGCAGGAAGGTTCAAACACCACCTGCGGGGTTTTTTTATTCTAATGAAAACCATTTTCCGTTATAATCCCGGAATGCGAAAAGTACTGACAGCCATCGTTTTAATGCTGGGGGTTTTACTGGTAATTTTTAGTTTTTCTGAAATTGAAAATATTGCCAGGACCCTTGAAAAAAGCGATTGGCGTTTATGGGGACTGGCGCTGGTGGTTGAACTGATCTGGCTCTATAACCTGGGAACCAGCTTCCGTGTTTTGTACCGCTTGATGGGATTGGAAGAAAACGGTACTCACTTGTTCTGGCTGGCCTCAGCCGCTAATTTTATCAATGTCGTCGCCCCCAGCGCTGGCATCGGGGGTATGGCGCTCTTCCTGGATGATGCCAAACGACGAAATCATCCCAGCGGTCATGTCACGGTGATTGGCGCTTTGTTCGTGCTGTATGATTATTTCGCTTTCTTGTGTGTGCTGGCTTTGGGATGGGTGGTATTGATCCGTCGCAACAACTTGAATTCAGGCGATATTTCTGCCTCCTTCATTATGCTCGGATTGGCTATCGGCTTATCCCTGATATTGTACCTGGGTTACAAATCCGGTGAGAGGCTGGGGCGCGCCCTGGCAAGTCTGGTTCGTTTTATCAATCGCCTGTTCAACCCGTTCATCCACCGGCCTTATTTGAGTGAAGAAAGCGCCCGTCGCTATGCCTTTGAAATTTCAGATGGGCTGCTGGCTCTCAAAGGGAAACACAAGGAACTGATCTGGCCCTTCCTCTTCGCATTGAACAACAAGGCTATTCTGATCATCATCCTGGCGATCTCCTTCCTGGCTTACCAGGTTCCTTTTTCTGCCGGGACCCTGGTGGCAGGTTTGAGTACGGCTTATCTCTTCACGATCGTTTCTCCCACCCCCGCCGGTCTGGGTTTTGTGGAAGGGGCTCTGACGCTTGCCCTGAATGCCATGCGGGTGCCCTTAGGTTCAGCGGTAGTTATCACGCTGACCTACCGCGCCGTCACCTTCTGGTTCCCGCTGGCGGTAGGTGCACTGGCATTCCGTCATCTGCAAACCTCACGAAAACCTTTCGATCCGGTGGATGACCAGGACGAAGAAAACCTCCAAAAATAATATCAACTCGAAGCAGGAAACCTCATGCAAATAAAAATTCAAGATATTTTACCGGTGGCAATCTCAGTGCTGGTCATCATCCTGGTTGCCATTATAGAAAAACAAAGCAAGACTATTGCAGCCATCACCGCCACCATGCCAATCACCATACCACTGACCTTGTGGATCGTTTATTCCTCCAGCGGAGGAGATAAATTGGCTGTCAGCTCCTTCAGCCAGAACCTTTTTTTCAGCATTCTACCGACCGTCGCCTTCGTTATAACCATCTGGCTGGCAGCCCGAAATGGAGTCAAGCTTGTCCCCATGTTGGGCATAGGCTATGCTGTTTGGGCGCTTGGTTCGGGATTGATGCTTCTGGTACGCCGCTGGTTGGGATTGGGGTGAATAGATCAATATTATCCCGATCTCAGATGCATGCTTCGCAAAAGCCAGGCACCTGCCAGAAAATAAATCGTCATGAGGATTGTCAAGGCAGCCAAATCGAAAAAAAAATAACAAAATTAGGTTCATATCAATAATTCGGGGGAAAGTAGCCCACTTTTTTGAGTGATACCAATATTATAGTAAGATGAACGAGGCGTTACAGTAAAAAGGAGTGGAAGCGATGAAAATTATGCTGTTGTTTATTCTGATCGGGACTTTGGCGACAGCCGGTTGTCAAGGAAACAGACCGGAAACAGCAATCCCATTGGCCCAGCCAACCAGCACAGAGCAAGTCGAAACTAGAGAACCTGTTGCGATCGTAGAGATAGATAATGACATTGTGGAATTATCAAGTATAAGCGATCCATCTCCTCAGCAAAGCACTCAATTAAATGATCTGCTTGAATTGCGCGCAGGATTTGAACAGCAAGCCAACTCAATACCCAGCTGGGCAGAAGTGAAACCGGAAAAAATGGAGTTTGCGGTAGTCAATATTTATGACGCGGGCGGGAGTGTGGCGGGAGGGTTTGAACTCGTAAAAAACCTTGAAACAAGCGAACAGATGGTGTTGTCGGTTGTTGATAAGATTGAAGCAGATGGGACAGTCACAAGAAAAGACGTCAATTTGCCTCTTCAAGCGAGGTTCTCGATTGATGCAGAGGGAAGGTTTGTAAATGGGGATTGGTATTACGTGGACACAGAAGGAAATGAACAAGTTTTATACAAAACGAATGATATTGGGCAGTTGGGAGGAGTGCCGATCGAGGGAGAGATAATCTGGAGCGATACGGTTTTTGGAATTGAGTCGGGGAGAGATGTGTCACTTGCAAAGTTGGCAGAGGTAGTTTTACCCCCCAGAGATTTTACAGGATTAACCATTGATACAGAAATTGGGCAGATAACGGAAAGTGAGGGGGCGATAATATATATCGAGAACAGGAAAGGTGAGTGGTTAGAAATGGTGGCAATTCCCCAAGAAATAATTGAGAAACTTCCAGGTGATTATATTCTTGATACAGACATGATGTATCTGAAGGATGGGCTGGCTTATGGAGCTAAGCTAATGGACGGCAAGAAGAATGTTTTGTATGTTTTAAGGGGTGGTGAGTATATGGAAGCGCTGACAAAAGAATATTCGGATAATTATCCAGCCGAATGGGTAATAACTTATGAAGGATATGTAGAGGGATATAACGGAACAATACCGGTGATAGTAGGTTTGTCGGAAGACGCAAGGAATGCGGCCCAGTATCCTTTTAAGTCAGTTAAGTTATCAAAGGAGTTTGTAGATGGAGTAGCAGATGCATTGTTGCGATCTGGGTATATTCGTTGGTTGACAATTCCAGGGAATGAAGGTGTTATTTTTGAAGATTATATAAAAGTCGTTGAAATAGGGGATGGTAAATATACAATTATGTCATTAGCAGAAGATGGGGTTGAAAGAAGATCGAGAGAAGTTGATCCGAGGTTGGGAGTGTCGCTTATTGTAACGAGTGAGCAACAAATGACGATTGGAGGTTCAAGTGGGTCTGCCTTCTCGATATCAGTAGATGACAAGGGAAGGTTGTTATGGGCAAGTAACGGGCAGTTCTTATATAATCAATATTTGTATAATTTAAAAGATTATGTAGATAAACTCCCTCATATAGTAGATTACTATCTTATTGCGGAGGATTTTGGAGCGATAATTAATGTACTCGCTAGGTTTAAAGATAGATGTTTGGTAGAAGGAGCATTATATGTTAGTTGTCGGGATGTATATGATAATCCACCGAAATTCAATCCTGAACCAGGTTATAAATTAACTGATGTTGGATTTGCTGCATATGATAGGCATGAGATTGGGTATCCTGTTGTGATAGAAAAATAAATGTAATTGTGATATGTTTAAGTGATGAAGAAGGTGTTTTGAGTAGTCGGGTTGTTGGGAGTGGTGGGGATCGTAATAATGGGGTGGTGGGGAGTGAAGAGCTGGGTACCATTTAAAATTGTCAATGAGGTGCCAGGGGAAAAATTTAGTGTTTCGCTAATTTGGGAAATGTATTTTTAATAAAACAGGGATATTTTGGTACTGTTGCTAAAATTGAAACATCTTTTGTTTTTGTTGAAAAATTCACAGAAAAAGAAGGGTATGTTTTAAGAAACAGTTCTAATAATGGTTTTGTCCAAAGCACCAGTTTTTCAAAATTTGAGGAGCTAGTGAAAATAACAGCGAAGTATAATCTGAATGGATTTGATCACATATTATCACAACCTGTTTTTTGTTAATTTGTGTAAATCATGCTCTTTTTGGGCAGCATAAAATAGTGATTTCACTTAAAAGCAGTTACATGTTGTCATATACATAGAAGATGTAATCTTGCGAAGTTGTCTTGACTCCCATGTCGTTTAGGGCTCTCAGTAGTTGCGCCCGATGATCGGTGCCATGATTAACCACATGCAGAAGCACTTGCCATACGATCAGATTTTTGTCTTCTTCTGGATCTACGATCGGTTTATCGAACAACATATCATCCCGTAGTTCTGCCAGGTAATCGCGCATACTTTGTTCAACACTGTCCCAATAGGCTCGAATGAGATTCCGGTCATCAAAACTATCGAAAGGGACTGGTTCTGATGGTTCGATCCCGCCCAATTCACTGAACCATACATCATCCACACCCATCAGATGCACGATCTGGTCCCGAACAGAGCCTTGTGAGTAATCTACATCTTTTGTGTACTCTTCATAGGATAGTGGAATAATATAATTTTCCCACATCTTGCGGTTCTCACTGAAATGATATTCATAAAAATGGCGAAAAGCATTTGCATTCATACGGTCGCTTCCTCTTCTATTATCTACGCTTACCATTGTGCCTGGCTCCCACGTGTTGTTTGCAGGTTATAAAACTCAAAACCAGCCTTTCCCGTAGTTCAAGCTGGGAAAAAGTTGGTCATTCGCTCCATACAGCGAATTCGTTTCCGCTTGGCTCGCTGAAGTGAAATCTCCGTCCCCCGGGGAATGAAAAAATCGGTTGAACAATTAAACCGTCTGCTTTTTCAACTTTCGCAAGCGTAGCCTCCAATTGCTTGCTGTAGAAAATAACCAGCGCAGCACCATTTTGCGGGGATGATTTCAGGTCAGATTGGTAGAAACCACCATCCAACCCCTGATCTGAAAACGCAGTGTAGTCGGGTCCGTAATCTACGAAAGACCAGCCAAAAACGGATTGAAAGAACGCTTTTGTGGCTGCCAGATCTTTGGCAGGGATTTCAACATAATTGATTTTTTCGTGCAGATTCATATGCTCTCCTTATCTTATGACTGGAATATATCCCAACTGTCTGACTATAAATGTGCACCCTCGTTTCCCAAGTGGGCATTTGATAATTAGGTTGATCGACAAATAAATCAAAACAAGTTGGACTATGATCACATGTTTATCAATTACAAACCTTACTTAACCAGCGCAACCACCACCAACACACAGATCACCACCATCGTCACCCAGGCCCAACCTGCCGGGTCACTGGCGCCATTCCCCAGCCCGATCGGATGGATGCGGATCAGCGGACGGTCGCCAAGTTTGCGCTCCAGTTCCTCATCGCTGATGGTAAAAGGATTGAAATCCTCAAAAAAGCCCGCGAAACCAGCATTCTTCAGGATCATGCGCAGTAGAGCCATACGGTTGTCAGCATCTTTAACAACTTCCGCCACGCCAGCTATAGGACCATCCGGGTGGATGACTTCAATATGCGGGTTTGCCAGGATATTTTTATACCAATCGGAGATCCTGCCAAAGCCAGCCAGGCAGTACAGGTCACCATGATGGATACAGTAATTGACCGGTGCATAGCGGGTTTTACCGCTCTTGCGACCAGTATTCTTGATGACCATGATGTAACCGGTTAATGGATTGCCCACGAATGCCCCAAAACCCAACCGGAACATGGGTACCATGAAAAATTTATTCAGGAACCAGAAAACACGCTGTAAAATTGAAGTTGACATGGCTGCCCTCCTGTTGGTAAATCCTGCATTATCCTTATTTACTTCGTTGGTCGAGTAGACGGTGCTCTCCCGTCCTACCGAGACCGAAATATTAGCTAAAAAAAATACTTTTCATTCCTCTTTAACCGCTTCAATGATCTCCGCCACCAGGTCGTAGCGGTGGAATTGCGGCATGATGTAAATACCCTGCGCCCAGGTTTTTATCTGGCGAACCAATTCAATGGTCGTTTCCACACCCACCCGCGCCGCCTGGTCTCCCGCTTGTTCAAGACGGGTCAGGATCTCAACCGGTATTGAGATCCCTGGCACTTCGTTGTTCAGAAAAGTTGCGTGCTTAAGGCTGACCAGCGGAAGAATACCTGCCAGGATGGGTTTGTTCAACTTTCCGTGTTCCTGCTCGTATTTCTCCAGGAATTTCTGCCCATCTTCAGAACGATAGATGGGCTGGGTCAGGAAGAAATCCGCTCCGGACTTTACCTTGCGGAACAGATTTTTGATCTCCTTTTCCGGATCGGATGGTTTCAGATTCAAGGCACCGCCGACAAAAAAAGCAGTTGGCTGACCAATGGAGGTACCGGAATGGTCCAACCCACTATTGAAGCCCTGCTTGATAAGTTTGATCAAACCGGAAGGTACCAGGTCATAATTGTCCATTGCTTCCGGGTAATCTCCAATGGCAGTAGGGTCACCCATGACCACAAAGACATTTCGGATTCCGAGTGCGTGGGCTGCCAGCAGATCTCCCTGTACACGCAGCAGGTTACGGCCACGGGTCGGAAAATGCAGGGTTGAATCCACTCCAACCTGGCGCTGTACCACTTCACAGACTGCCCAGGCGGACATGCGCATGCGTGCCATCGGGCTGTCCGCGACATTTATGACATCCGCCCCGGCTTCCGCCAGTAGGGAAGCTCCCGCCACCAGCTTGTGGGTCGAGATGCCGCGTGGCGGGTCCATCTCCACCGCAATGCAGAATTTTCCAGTAGAGAGTTTTTGAGAGAGCCGCGAGGTTTCCATCAGGGGCTCAGGAAGATCCCCTGCTTCAGCCGGTAAAACCAGCACATTCTCCAGGCTGCCGCAGCCCTGTGGATTTTCATCCAGGGCTGACCGCATGGCTTTGATATGTTGGGGAGTGGTACCACAACAGCCTCCCACGATGGAAGCACCAGCCTCGCAAAATGCCAGTGCATAATTTCCAAAATACTCCGGGTCAGCAGGATACATGATGCGCCCACCAGCCTGCTCCGGCCAACCCGCATTGGGTTGCACAGAGATAAAAGCTTCCGGAACAGCCTGGCGCATGGTTTTTAACAGCCGCATTAATTGGGCTGGTCCCCCCGAGCAGTTCGCCCCGATCACATCCGCACCAGCTTCCACCAGGCGGCGGGCGACTTTGGCGGGATCATCCCCCAAAAGGGTGCGGTCATCACGCGTAAAAGTCATCGAGGCACAGATCGGCAAGTGCATCCTTCGCCCGGTACACACCTCGATGGCAGCCTGGATGGCGTTTACGATCTCATACAGGTCACTGATGGTCTCGATCATCAACAAATCCACATCTGCTGTGACCAGTGCATTGATCTGCTCTGCAAAAGCCTGGCGCGCCTGTTCAGGATGAACACGCCCATATGGAGCTATACGCACCCCCAGCGGACCAATGTCCCCGGCCACCAGGACCGGGTGGGAACCTGAGGCGGAAGCGATAGCCCTGCGAGCCAGTTCCACCCCGGCCTGATTGATATTGGCAACCCGGTCTTCCAATCCATGCCTGGCAAGTTTGAAGCGATTGGCTCCAAAAGTGTTGGTCTGCAGGATATCCGCCCCCGCCAGGACATAGGTTGTATGAATATCAGTGATCAGGTCCGGGTCCGTTAAGTTGAGTTCATCAAAACACTGCTCAAAGTCCACCCCACGCCCATGCAGCATGGTACCCATGGCACCATCCGATAATAACGGGCGCCTGGAAAGTCGTTGCAGGAAAGGATCATTGATCATAATAACTACCTATTATTCGCAAGGTCATTTCATCAGTTGCTCGACCCGGCTCTCCCCAATGCTGTAATACCTGGCCTGGGGATGGTGCACAATGATGGCAGCGGTTGATTGTTCGGGTACAAGTTGAAAGGCACTGGTCAGGGTCATTCCAAGTTCCTGCTCGATTGGGAGAAGATCAAAGACCTTGCGGTGATCTTCCAGGTCCGGGATGGCTGGGTAACCCCAGGAATAGCGTTTGCCCTGCCCTTCTTTTATACCTAGCATGCGGCGGATATGACGATGCAGATATTCTGCTGTGGCTTCTGCTGTCTGGACAGCCAGGCCGTGGATGAAATATCCTTCCGAATAATCTCCGGATGCCTGCAGTCGGTCAAAGCGTTCTGTCGCGGCTTGCCCCACTGTGACCACCTGGAAGGCTACCACGTCCATTATTCCGGATTGAAGCGGCGAGAAATAATCTGCCAGGCAGAGATGGTCGTCATGGGGTTGGCGAGGAAAACTCATGCGTTGCGATTCTCTGGGTTTCCCAGCCGTAACAGAAACCGGATCGTAAATGATAAGTTCATCCCCATCCGACTGGCAGGGAAAGAATCCATAAACTGCCTGCGGTTTGAGCCACTTTTCAAGCAGGGCTTCCTTCTTCATACGCCGCAGGCGGGAATCGAAATCCTGCTTAAGTTTTTCCCAGGCTGCCCCGTGAGTATTCTTGGCACCCCACGAAAGCCGGTAAAGTTCATTGATATTAAGATTCTGGAAGATCGCTTCCAATGGCATGTCCTTGACCACATGCGAACCCATCTTTTCAGGGAAAAGCAGGGGTGCAGGTATGATATTGGAACGTTCTTGGATTATTATTGTTTCATCCGGAGCCTTTATCCGGCCAACTTCCATCTCAGCTTCCCTGGTGACCTTTTCCAATAAGGCGTTCTTTTTGGGTTCGTCAATGATGGCTTCCATTGTATCCAAACCCTCAAAGGCATCCTTGCAGTAAAATACTCCCGGGGCATATGCCTTGCCGCTTTCTGTGAAGAGGATACGGCGCCCGAAACGACGATTAATGGCAGCCCCGCCCAATAACACAGGGAATTCCAGGCCGCGCCTTTCCAATTCATTAATTATGAGCGGCATCTGCTTGGAAGTGCTAACCAGCAAAGCCGAAAGTCCGATGGCGGTTGCTTTTTCTTCCACTGCCCGTGTAATGATCGTATCAGCAGGAACCTGTTTTCCCAGGTCTATCACGGTATAGCCATTATTTGCCAAGATTGTTTTAACCAGGTTCTTGCCGATATCGTGTACATCTCCATACACAGTGGCAAGTACGACAGTGCCCTTCGTGACACCTTCCACTTTATCCAGGTATTTTTCCAGGTGGGTGACAGCTTTTTTCATGACCTCGGCTGATTGAAGCACAAAAGGCAGGATCAGTTCACCCGCGCCGAATTTATCACCGACTTCCTTCATGGCTGGCAGAAGCACCGTGTTGAGAGTAGTTACCGCTGACTCATGTCGGGTCGGGGAAGGCAGGATGATCTCATCGATATCTGCTTCGACCCCTTCTTTGTGGCGATGCAGGATGCGCCAATGAAGACGCTGGGCGGGTGTCATATCCGCAGTCGGGTCAATAAGATTATTCTCCTCAGAGACCTGGACATTTTCGTATCGCTCGATATAGCGTTGCAGCGCGTCAGGGCGGCGATTGAAGATCAGATCTTCTGCCAGCTCTTTATCCTGTTGGGAGATATCCGCATAGGCGGTGACATGCGCAGGGTTGATGATAGCCATGTCTAAACCAGCCTGCACGCAATGGTACAACATGACGGAGTTAAGTACCGGACGCGATTGTGGGGATAATCCAAAAGAAAGGTTGCTGACACCCAATGAAGTCAATACACCTGGAAGTTCTTCTTTTATAAGGCGGATGCCTGCTATGGTTTCCTTGGCTGAATCGGCAAACTCAGGATCGCCTGTCGCCAGAGTAAATGTCAGGGTATCGAAAACCAGGGCATCCACTGGCAGCCCATGTTCCTTGACAGCCATATCGTGGATGCGGTGAGCGACATCAAGCTTGCGTTGAGCTGTCTTGGCCATACCATTTTCATCAATGGTCAAAATGATCACTGCCGCATTATGGACCTTCGCCAGAGAAAATATCTTGTCGGCTTTTTCGCGGCCACCTTCCAGGTGAGTGGAATTGATCAGGCAGCGTCCAGGGGCAGTTTTTAATGCTGCCTCGAGCACATCCAATTCAGTTGTGTCAATCACCAGGGGAACTTCGATCCCAAGCGTAAATTTTTTAACTACATTACGCATCAGGTGTACTTCATCCGGGCGTTCTGTCACCGCAGTAGAGATATCGATGGCATGTGCACCGAAAGCCACTTGTTCACGGGCGATCTCCAGGATGGCATCGTAATCTTCTTCAAGCAGCAAGCGCTTGAATTTGCGGCTGCCCTGGGCATTGCACCGCTCCCCTATCAGGAGTGGTGCCGGATCCTGGTGCATGGCAATCGCCTGGATCGAGGAGGACAATCGCGCCGTTGATTCTTGAGGCCGTAAAGGATGTGGTTTATTGTCCAGTCGCTTGATCAAGGCTTTGAGATGCTCGGGTGTCGTCCCGCAACAGCCTCCCACCACCGAGATATTGAATTTCTCGACAAATTCAGCCAGGGCTTCTGCGAATGGCTGCGGTTCAAGCGGGTATATTGCCTGACCATCCACATTGATCGGTAAGCCAGCGTTGGGGATGCAGGAAACCGGCAGGATGCTCTGTTCACCCAGCAGGCGGATCGGTTCACGCATGTGCTCCGGACCGGTGGAACAATTCAGACCGATCACATCGATGGCTAAATTCTCCAGGATGGTCATGGCTGCCGTGATGTCTGTACCAAGCAGCATACGTCCAGTCGTATCCAGCGTGATTTGAACCTGGATCGGCAAATAGATGCCTGTTTCATCAAAAGCCTGTTGTATACCTGTAATAGCAGCTTTGACTTCCAGGATGTCCTGGGAAGTTTCGATCAACAGCAGATCTACCCCTCCCTGGATAAGACCCAGCGCTTGTTCCCGGAATATATCAGCCAGTTCATCAAAACTGACATTGGAAAGTTCCGGGTCATCTGTTGAAGGCAGCTTTCCAGATGGACCGATGGAACCCGCGACAAAACGTTCCTGCGCCGGGAGACCATCTTTTCCTGCATGGGAATATTCATCCGCCAACCTGCGCGCCAGTCCTGCAGCCGTACGATTGATTTCTATGACCCGATCCTGGAGACCGTATTCTGCCATCGTCAACCGGTTGGCACGGAAGGTATCCGTTTCCAGCACATCCACTCCCACTTCCAAAAATGAGTGATGTACTTTTTCAACTGCCTGCGGAAAAGAGATCACCAGGTAATCGTTACAGCCATTCAATTTTTCCCCACCGAAATGTTCTGCGGTTAGATCCTGCGCCTGGAGACTTGTGCCCATTGCGCCATCAAAAATGAGCACTCTTTTTTGCAAGGCATCCAGATATCGGCGGTTCGTATATTCTCGTTTAGTCATTTGTTTCCTTTAGATTCTCTTGGTAATTTGTAGCATTTATATATAAAAGTGCATTTCATAACAAAAAAAGCCTTCATAATTTTCAGGTTCAGTCATACCAACTCGATCAGCGCCTAGATCCCGGGAAAAGTCTTCAATTCCACCCTTTCTTCGTTCACGCTGGGAACTGTATATTTAATAATTCCTCTAATTGATCGAAATGATCCTGGTAATGCTCATAGGTATTGCTGGCGATAACACTCCACGGTTGCCAATCAGATGGCATACCTGAAAACGCTGACGGGTCATTTATTTCCTGCTCATCCAATCCTTCCAGTAATTTCAGCATCCTTTTATAGGTTTGTGCTTCGTTTTCCATGACATCATTCAATTCTTCATTCCGGGCGTTAGAATAAATGGATGCATTTCGTTCCTGTAGGGGAAGGTTCCACCATTCAGACCCTTCCAGAGTGTGTTGCCTGAGTAAACTTACCATTTCATTTTCATACCAGGCGATATGGGCAATTATATCTTTGACCGTCCACTCGTTGCCCGCTCCCTGCACCTCCATTTGCTCCCGTGTAAACTTGGATAGCATGGAGTCCAGGGAACTCCTTGCTGAGAGGATCATTTTTACAAAATCTTTTTTAATCATCATTCAGACTTTCCCAAGCTTTTATTCTAAAGTAGAAATCATTTGTCTAATTATACCTATTTATGTCTGCATTACCCATAACTTTGGTTGCCACTTTGTGAGCAAGCGCGTGTCTTTTCGAAAATGTGGGATGGATGCAGATTCTCTTTTATTTCGTCAATTATTACCTGATCAGTACTGATTACAGTCTGGAGCATATCAAAAAAAGTTTAATTCATTTGACTTTTTACTGTTAACTCTGTAAACTTGTGATTGTCTTCTTATAATTAATAGGAGGAACCATGACAGCGCAATTCCAATTTGTAATGCGTTCCGGACCAACGCCAGGAAAGGTATTTCTTCTTGAAGGACCCGAGATCATCATAGGCAGGGAAAACACCTGCACCATAATGATCAATGATATCGAAGTTTCCCGTAAGCATGCCCGCCTGGTATGGAAAAGTATTGGATACGTACTCGAAGATCTTGGTTCAACCAACGGTACTTTTATCAACGGAAAGCGATTGATCGCACCTTCCATGTTACAGGGGGGAGAATCCGTAACACTCGCCGAGAATATTATCCTGGTCTACGAATCCGCTCTGGACCCGGATGATACCTTACTTTCAACTTCAGCCAGTGCCTTCAACCAGGCAATTGCCGATGCCCAGCCTATATCTGAAGTATCCGATCCGGAAACCTCAAGTGACCCATCCCAACCAGATTCCACACCCGACACGATTTCCCCATCCCAACCGGCTCCCTTCAACCTGGAACCTGTTCAATCAATCTCACCTAAAAGATCCAAAAGGAATTCGGTTTTTTTGCTGGTTGTAGTATTGGGGTTGTTGTGCGTTTGCGGTGTGATCGCCATCTTTCTTTACCGTGCTCCAATAAGTTTTTGGTGCAATACCTTCCCCGCTAATCTGATATTCAAACCTGAGCTTTATCCACAATGTGTACCCTATTAGTTTTTTGACAAACTCTCACTCCCTGCAGCCTGTAATGCCTGCCGGGAGTTTTTTTTGATAATAACTTCGTAACTGCTCAATCCAAGATCCTAAAGGTTTCTATGGCAGAAGAAATAGAACGATTAGCCTGTAAATCATTCTGTCGATCCCTCTATTTTTCAGTGTCAACCTTTAGGGGCTGAGTGTTACCTAAATTCTTTTTAGATCCATCGGTTTAGCTAACGGGGGTAGAGGGATAATAGAAAATTGACCATTTCCAGGATCAATTCCGCTTGTTTGTGATCTCCAGTTGACATATTATGTGAGGCAGTCCTTAGAAGGAATTCAAAGAAATGATTATCCAATCGGTCTGGACCACGTAAAAAATCAGCTACGATACCCTCCTTCCGCATTGCCTCTCCATCGGGAAACCATGCGATCAGGAAATATGCTGAAGGGTCGAGCATCTCCTGGTAATGTCGCAAGCTGTCATAAAATTCGATTGTGATCCTTAGATCAGTGATCTCACTTTCGGTTACATCCTGTTCCATTAAAATATTCAAAAAATCTTTTTCCAGTTGCTCCAGGCTGATATCAAAATGCTTTTTCAACCCGGCTTCCAGTGATTCTATCTGATCCCCAACGGCTTCAATATCCCTGTAAAACAACTGATACTCATCCCATCCATATCTGCCAACCAAATACTCTACCAACGCTCCTGCCTCCAGGTAACCGATCTCATGCTGTTGGTAATAAAAATTCTCTGCCAGGGTTTTCAACGGAATGTAATTACCCAGTTCCAGCAAAGCTGCTGCACGTGGCAACAACGCCTCGATCTTGAAGTGCCCTCCAGAAAGGTACACCGCCAGACCTTCCACCAGCATGGATGGCATTAACTTTCCGCCCAGGCTGCGATCAACAATATGCACCATTTCATGCTGGATCACCTGGCTGGTAGTATTTCCGGCAAAATTGTCATCCATGTACGTGACATAAATTCCATTACTCACAAAACCTCCCTGTCCCAGCAGACGTGGAATGAATGTGATGGTTATGGGATCCCTGATATCGGTATGCATGCTCTGGCGTGCATTGGCAGCCTGGGCATCCACCAATTTTTTCAGCAGTTCAACATCCCTTTCTGCCTCCGTACCGGTTATATAAGCCAATGTACAGCAATCCGAAGTGGTGGTAATCCAGGCAGCTTCTGCATAAGGTCTTTTATCAGCAGGAATTAATTCTATGGAATCCTGCCAGGACTGTCCATCAGGCAAGATCTCGTAACTCAATATCTGTTCTCCTGCTGAAAGGTCAGTTGTATCCCACACCCACCAGAAAGTTGCCTGCTCCCTTTGACCGACACCGGAAGGAGAAAAATCTGCCGTTCCCAGCTCCTGTTCACCCACAGTCACGCGGACTTGCTGTTCCCCAACTTCCCAATCCGCTGGTGGGATCACCTCAATACTCACCCGGTCACCGACGAACAAACCGCCATCCGGATGATACTGAACACTGAATCCGCTTTCTGCCTGGCGGATAGGTTGGCAGGCGCTTAGAATAAGGATGATTAACAATATATAATGACGCATTCGATGATTATATTCGATTTGGGAGGCACAGGACGTTGGCAAATCAAGACAGTTGGTAATGGTTTCATCACGAAAGACCCGACCAATACACCAAAGGATCTGTGACAACAATGGTATTCCGAAGATGATACAATTCGATATTAATGGCAATTAATCCGGAAATTATCTATACAAGAGCTTCTCTAAATTGAAATAATCTACATCAAGATCCTTTGAGCAACAATTCGAATATTGAAAATATTTGAGGCATAAAAATGACTGATCACCCCGTAACTGCTTCCCCGCGCTGGAGCAAGAATACAAAACTAATTATCACCCTGATATTGGTCGTGATCGCCGGAGCGTTCATTATGCGCTTTCACAACCTGCTCGGACCGGTTCTGTTTGCTTTTATCCTGGCATATCTGCTTCATCCGGTGGCTTCTTTCCTGGATAAAAAACTGCTCCATTCCTGGCGGGGAAGTGTCAGCATTCTCTACCTGGTTTTCATCATCATCCTGATCACCCTGCTCACCTGGGGAGGATTAACCCTTCTGCAACAGATCCAAAGTCTGATCACCCTCGTTCAAAACATCATTACCCAGCTCCCGGATTTGATCAGCGATCTTTCAATTCAAGTCTTTCAAATCGGTCCTTTCCAGCTTGATTTTACAAAAATTGACCTGACATCCATCGGTCAGGAAATATTATCCGTTGTCCAGCCTTTGCTCGGGCAGTTGGGCAACCTGGTCAGCAACCTGGCTGGTAGCGCTGCCAGCACTTTTGGCTGGTTGGCTTTTATAATCATCATATCCTACTTTTTTCTACTCGAAAGCGGAGGATTGCGGGCAGGGATTATCCGGGTGGATATTCCCGGTTATAACGAGGATATCAGGCGCATCGGCAGCCAACTCAGCCGCATCTGGAATGCCTTTCTGCGTGGACAGATCATCATCTTCAGTATGACGGTGATCACCTACTCAATTCTTCTTCCAATTCTGGGAGTTCGTTACGCCATCGGCCTGGCTTTTCTGGCAGGTGCGGCCAATTTCCTGCCCTATATCGGACCAGCCATAAACTGGATCGCTCTGGGACTCGTTACCTTCTTCCAGATTTATAAACCCTTTGGGCTGACCCCTTTGCTTTATACAGGGTTGGTCATCCTGTTAGCCCTGCTGGTGGACCAGATCTACAATAATTTGATCATCCCCCGCATCATGTCCAAAGCACTTAAGGTACACCCTGCAGCGGTTTTGATCTCAGCCATCATCGCTGCCAACCTGATCGGATTAATTGGTCTGCTGATCGCAGCGCCTTTACTGGCAACCATGATATTGGTCGGAAAATATACCCTGCGTAAAATGCTCGACCGGGACCCCTGGCCACCATCTGAAACCGAACAGGACATAGAGACCTTACCATCCATTCGCCAACGATTTCTACTTTGGTGGCGATCCAAACGCGCGCTATCATCCAAAAAGGAACAATAATTATTATAATTACCCAACTCGCATGAGATCGACCAGGTTGTGTTATTATGCCTCAAAATTGACATGGAATCCTTGCCTGCAGTGTCAAATCAAACGTATAATGAGTTTGTTATTCTCACAATCAAACCAAAGGAGCAAAATAATGGCTAATTCACCTCAAGAACCCGAAACCAAAACACTGGCAGAGACCGACAACTACCTGATCTGGAACGCAGAAGAACCGGATGGCGAAACCACGTATCATGTTGAATTAAATAACATCACCTTGCATTTTTTCAAGGAAGAATGGGATGAGTTTCTGACGCTGGTTGGCAATTTGGGATAATTCTGCTTATTCATGAAAAAACTCAAGAACTCCATCACCGATGTGCCTGGCATTCAAGTCGGGCAGGTTGAGGATCAGACCGGTTTGACAGGGTGTACTGTCATCCTGTGTGATCAGGCTGCCACGGGCGGTGTGGATCAGCGCGGTGGCGCACCCGGCACACGCGAGACTGACCTGCTCGATCCTGTCAATCTGGTGGATAAGGTCAATGCCATCCTGTTGACAGGTGGCTCAGCTTTTGGGTTGGATGCTGCCTCAGGTGTAATGCGCTATCTGCATGAACACAAAACCGGCTACAATGCCGGGAATATTCTTGTCCCGATCGTACCTGCAGCCGTTCTTTTCGACCTGGGTATTGGTGATCCTGCTGCCCATCCGGACGCAGAAATGGGTTATCGGGTTTGCCAGGCAGCCTCATCGGATGCCCCGGCACAGGGCAATCATGGTGCAGGCTGTGGTGCAACTGTTGGAAAACTTTTTGGCATGGGGCAGGCTATGAAATCGGGGATCGGAACCTCCAGCCTGCACATCGGGGGTGGAGTGATCGTGGGTGCCATCGTGGCAGTCAATGCTTTTGGAGATGTGGTCGATCCCAATTCCAACGAAATTCTGGCTGGCACTCGTTCCACCAGGCTCGGTCCTCTCAAACTGGGTACTTCGGGGTACTTTGCCGATACCCTCTATTCGCTTAGAACTCTGCCCGGACGGACAGTGATACGATTGGCAACCCGTTCGAATACAGTTATCGGCGTGGTCGCAAGCAATGCCCGTTTTGACAAGGCAGCCACTTGCAAAGTGGCTCAAATGGCACAGGATGGATTGGCACGCTGCATCCGCCCGGCACACACCATGCTGGATGGCGATACCATATTTGCGCTTTCCACCGGGAAAAAGCGGGCAGATGTATCCACAGTTGGAGCCTGGTCTGCCGAAGTCCTGGCTATGGCTATTCTTAATGCCATTCGAGCCGCACAACCTGCCGGTGGTCTGCCGGCACTGGGCTCGAACTAAGACCAGGTCAGTAAACTCGGGCAATTCCGTTCTTGATTTACCAAATTTAACAACTTATTTTCTTAGCAAAGCGAATTTCTGCAAACCATTCCCCTTTATCTGGTTTACCTTTTCAATCCCATTCTTTTGCCATTTTGACTGATCAATAAACTTAATTAAAATAGCTGGGAAGCCGATAGTTGGCGCTTCCCAGCTATTTATTATTCACTGATAACTCTTATCTCACTTGTGCTTGCAAATAACTTCAGCGTTTTGGTTTTTTGCCTTTTAGCTCATCCTTCAAGACCAGGCTCAAGATGACACTCACCAGGCTGACCACCAAACCACCCAGGAAAGCGTTCCAAAACACCGGAGGCTGAATGATCAGATTCAGGTTGAACATCGTCCCAAGTTGACTTGTCAACCAGAAAAGGAAAGTATTGATCACCAGGCTGAACAGACCCAGGGTCAGAATGATCAAAGGTAAAGAGAAGAACTTGAGCAATGGTCGTAAGATGGCGTTCACCAAGCCAAAGATCAAAGCCAGCCATATGATCCCCACCCAAGATCCTTCAAAGCCAATACCCGCAACGATGAAAACGGCTGCATACAATGCCACTGCATTGATCAACCAAC
Source organism: uncultured Anaerolineaceae bacterium (assembly GCA_964370815.1). Taxonomy (GTDB): domain Bacteria; phylum Chloroflexota; class Anaerolineae; order Anaerolineales; family Villigracilaceae; genus UBA12087. The sequence continues at coordinate 35,383 of CAYJKQ010000019.1, forward strand.
GTAATAAAAAGCGTGTCATGCTTACCTCCATATAAAAGAAATTGTTTTTTAAATAGATCCTTTGCGAAAATACAAACATCGCAGGGATTAACCATCCATTCTCAAACTACTCTATTTACGCAGTTCTGTTCCAAAAGTTGTATCCGCACGCATCCATACCAAAGTCCGTTGCGCAATAAAACCGGCAGCCTGGATGGCATCCACGGCTTCTCCGCCTGGAAAGTCCATTGTTAGAGTCTCTTGTCCAGCCAGAACGCGGCGCACGTGCAATAACAAGGCTGTCAGGGCATGCGGCTCGTTTTGTCCAGGCATGGCAGCCCACAGATACCCTTTCCGACTTAAACCTGCCAACCAGGAGATCGCAGCCACCATCCCGCAAGAATTCGAGATCGTCCAAGTTCGTGTCTCTGATTCCAGAAAGAAGCGGTAGAGAGCAGGCAGCAACCCGGGACGGAATCTGATCCAGGGGGTGGGCTGATACCAGGACAATTCGTCCGGATATAATCTCTGCATCCATTCTTTTTGCCTGGACCACTGACTTGGTGAACGATCCCTGATTTCAAATTCATGAAATCCATCCGGCAGATCCTTGTCTGGAGCAGCCTGCCATTTTGTTCGCCTGGCTTTTTCCTGAAAACCCAAACCTGTATAGAGTTGAATGGCGCCCGGGTTGTCATCCCGCACTTGCAGCCAGGTGGCATGCGCCTTTCGTTTCCTGGTATGTTCCAGGGCAATCTCCGTCAGTTGCCGGGCAATGCCCTTGCGGCGGAGATCCGGGTGGACTGCCACATTGGCGATCAGGTAGATCTTGCGCCCTTTGTCCCTGAAAGGTATCAAGCTTACATTCCCCACCAATGAGCCGGATTCTTCCCAGACATAACCAGACAGAGGCATCGATGTGCTTTCCACCGCATTGGCAGCCCACTGTAAAAAGCGGTTATCCTTCCCGGCCCGGCGCATTTGCTGGATAAAGCGCTGCCCATCAGCATCCATCGTACCAGAAAAGCAGGTCTCCACCAGATCCGCCACGCGTGGCAGATCTCGCATGATATTAAGCGGTCGAAGTTGGGGAATCTCGCTCAAAAAAGATTGGGTAATGGCAGTCATTGCACTAATTATAAGCCAATATCAAATTCAGAAAATTGAACTTCGCCCATTGAACTCAACCTCAAGAAGTTGGCAAAAAATAAGTTGAGCTGGTTTGATATTGTTTACAACAATGGGGACAATTTGATTCGCAAGGCATTTTTGCATCCTATGGGTTGGGTTCATCCGATTTTGGCAGGCGAAACTTGAACCAGATGACAGGCAACATCAGCATCATGGCTGCCAGGGGAACATAGAAAGGCACTTTGGGACCATAATTCTGCCACAGCAGCGTACCGACATACGGCATAGGAAGGGACAGAATACCGATGCTGCTGGAGAAGAAACCAAAAGCTGTCCCCCGCATTTTTTCGGGGACCGCTTTGGAGATCAGCGAATTATATGCCGGACCAACCAGGGCTTGCCCAATACCCAGCAAGATCCAGGCGGTAATGAAATATCCATAGGAGGTTACATTGAGCATGATAAAAATGGCAGCACCCATAAAAATATTTCCAAGTACGATCCCCACCCGTTCTCCGAACTTATCAGACAATATGCCACCAAAATAAATGAACAACATGGTCGCAATGGAAGCTATCGCTCCCAGGGTGCCCAGTTGCGTCATGCTGATACCGATAATATTGTTCAAATATAGCGGGAAGAGCTGCCCTACCATATTAAAGGTGATATCTCCTACTCCATCTGAAATAAAGATCCAGGTCACCACTCCCCCGGCAGTCAATAACCCGATGACAGATAACAGGGTAGCTTTCAAGTGGCTAAGACTGGGTTTTGTCGCTTGTGTTGTCAGCTCTCTTGTTGCTTTTCGTGCTATCAAAATGCGCACTACTGTAGCGATGCCATACAGGACCGCCCCAACTCCGAACATAAGGCGAAAACCGTAAGTATCTGCCAGGAAACCTCCCAGCGGAGCGCCGATCACACCCACTACCATGAAGGTACCCTGCACAATGCTGAATACCTTGCCACGCGTCGCCTCGGATGATTCTTCCGCCACAAAGGCATTAAAACTGGGACCTACGAATGAACTTGCCATTGAAACCCCTGTTACCGCCAGCAACAGCCACCACCATGAGGGAGCGATAGTGAAGACTATGTAGCCAGCCAAACCCGCCAGACTGCCAATGGCTATTGCCTGAACACGACCGATGGCATCCGAGATCCAGCCGCCCATAATTTGGAACAGCAGGGGTGCGATCATCGACAAGGCGAAAAATATGCCGATCTGATTAATGTTGGCTCCCAGGTCCTGCACGTACAGAGGCAGCAGCGGTCCATACATCTGTCCACCAATATTCGCCATGATCATGCTGAACAACAGAATTACCAATGTCCTGGTCAAGAGTGGAGCTTTGCCGGTTTTTTCCATATCCATCCTTAAGGGTCGCAGGATTTGTTATGTTCAAATAATAGAAATATTATATTCATTATTTAATATTTGTCAAATATTAAATCAATATTATTTATATCTTATTTGATATTTACAATTTTTGCTTTCCCCTTATATCTTCGTGAAGTTTTCCCTGGATGTAATTTCCATGGAGAACATTAATATTACATTACTTTAGAGATGGCGTTCTGGTACCAGGGTCAAATCAAGATTCCCAGGTCATCACCTGTTGATCGATCAACCACTCCCCATCGACCTTATTGAACAGGAAAAAACTCCCTGAACCTGCCAACCAGTGACTCTGAATACCCAGGTACACCAGAGCCTGGTCCATCCTTGCATTAAAACCAACCCGTGAAAGGGTAATTATGCCTGGTGCATCGGGATAGCGATTATAAAACACATCCCAGCCACTTTGGTTGATCTGGAACAGATCCTGTTTGTCTTTTTCGGAAAACAGGAGATATCGGCTGCCCAATATCATGCTGGTCTTCAAAGGATAAGATTGATCGTTGCGTGCTTTAAAATCGCTCAGCGTTTCCGTTGAAAGATGTTGCAAAGATCCTTCAACAAACTGGTATGTCTCATCAGATGCCAGTTCAAGCACATCCGTCTGGGTCTTTTCCATTATGACCAGCAGATCAGACGAGTAGTGAGCCTCTATCAAAGTGGCATAGACACGTTCTTCTTCTCGAATCGCATCCGCTGAAGGCGTTATGGATGGTATCGGTGTGACTGTCTCCGCGCTTTTCATCGAACAAGCGCTCAACAATAGCACAACCAGGAACACCCATCCAATTTTTCGCATCATTTCTCCTTACCGAACTATTATTTCTGAATTTCGCTTGCTAATTTATTTCCAATAAAAAGCATCAATGGTTTTCATTCCTGCTTCAACATCGGCATCTTGATACCATGTC
>CAYJKQ010000020.1:0-38573 GCA_964370815.1 uncultured Anaerolineaceae bacterium
GTTACTTCTGGAAGGCACGCCGAAGCAGAAAATGATTCAAGTGAAAAAGTATCTGTTTCTGGAGAAATTGACACAGCCGCTGATTAACTCATCCAGCTATGTGGGACAGTAATTTATAGACACAGTTCCCCATTCTGTTTCATTGTTAAAAAAAACGAGACGTTTAGCGAATGGATGAGGTCAGACCTGAAGTGATTTCTTAATACTTCAGGGTTACGAGGAGGATCACAAGATGACGTCCGAATCCCTTGCCTAAAGCAAGTTGGATTTCGGAACCTGTCATCGTCAAGCTCCCTATTGTATCGGGAGTGAGTGATCCTCCTTTTTGTTTTCCGATAGTTACCGGATGGCTGGACTGCACTTTAACATACAACCTTTCCCTCCCAGGAGGCGTCTTGACGTGCTGAGAAGTAGACTGGTTCATATTTCAAGGAGAAAAACAACCCCTTTAAATGCATACCGAGTGGGTATTTGAATTAAAGGGAAACGTGTTGCGTGGGTGGATCGAAATGGTTCTATCCACCCACGCGACCTCATTTCAACAGCGCTGCAAACGCAAGCGCAGAAGCAACAGACTTCTGCTCTGGCGTTTTCTGCCCTGTGAACGTTTATGGGTAGTAAATAACGTTGGTTACTCTCGGGTTTTTTCCGGAGTAAGTCTTTCAATCCATATTCTCAATTTAACGTTGGACAATTTCAACTAGGAGGAGCATGTATGTAAACCAAGATGAAGATCAAGCTCAAATTGAGCGAACAGAGCGTGCCCGCGCTGCCATCCTGGCTGGTAAGTTCCTGGTCACCCGGATCAACCCCGGGCAATGGACGGTGAAAAATGGGGATAAGTTGCCCTATGTCGTCGCATTGAAACCGGACCAGGAAGATTCTAATGGCAGTGACTGGTGTTGCACCTGTCTTGACTTCCAACAACGTGGTCCGCAGGTGTTGTGCAAACACATTCAAGGTGTCCGCCTCTTGGAAGCGGCACAAAATCGACCTATATCAGAAAAGGAGAAACACATGGATGATATACCCCCCTCGCATGAAGTAAATCAGAACCAAATTCCACAAGGAGATCAAATTCTCTGGGAACTTCGTCAGCCTCTGGACATGTCGCGCGTGAAACGCCGGCAGGCGCCAGGCAAGGCATCTGTCCCTTACCTGGGAGGTTTTGAGGTCATCGAGCGTGCCAATGGAATATTCCATTTTGGATGGTCCTTTGACCTGGTCGGCGAACCGGTCATTGTGCGCTGGCAAAAGAAGATCTTGATCTGGAGCCAGCAAGAAAAGCGCAAGGTCGCTTCGCTGGATGCAGATGGCAATGTTCAGACCGAGGAAGTCGGGTTGGTCTACGTCACCGGCAAGGTGACTGTCGAACTCGACGGAAAAATGTACAGCCACGCCGATCTGGGGCGTTGCATCTTCACCGGCGACACCCCGGAAGCACTCGACATGGCCCTGGCTGGTTCGGTAACGGATTGCCTGAAACGCTGCTTTCGCCAACTTGGCGATCAATTTGGCAATAATCTCTATGACAAGGAGATCGCCCAAAGCGCAGGTGTAGGACAGAGCAAGACATCTGGCTCAGCTTCATCTACCAGAAGTCAGACTACACCCAAAGCCGTAACAGCTTCCGTCTCTCGCAAATACGGGGACGGGATCAGCGTGAATGGGAATCTTTCCGAACAAGAAGCCTTTGACCAATTCAAGGCCAGGACAGGAACAGCACCTGCCTCAAAGGAAGAACTACGCAACTGGCTGACAGCCCAAAAAAATGTCACTGAACCGGCAACTGTTGCCGGTTAATCCAAATCCAAACTCACTATACAAGGAGAATCAGAATGTACCAGACTACCATCCTCATTGGAAATTTAGGAAAAGATCCAGAAATGAGGTACACCCCCGGTGGGCAGCCGGTCACCACTTTGTCGGTCGCCACCAATCGCCGTTACAACGGCCCGAGTGGCCAACCGGTCAAGGAGACCTGCTGGTTTCGTGTGACCGTGTGGGGCAAGCAGGCTGAGGCCTGCAACGAATTCCTGCATAAAGGCAGCAAAGTGCTGGTCGAAGGACGCTTGAGCCCGGATCCCGAAACCGGTGGACCGCATATCTGGGAAAGCAATGGGAAGGTGGGTGCCTCGTATGAGATAACCGCTTCGACAGTGCGTTTCCTTTCCGGCCGGGAAGACCAGGACGGGCAGGAAAATCCTGCCAATGCTCACCCAGTCACAATTTCAGAAGGGGATGACATCCCATTCTAGTTTTTTCGTTGCTTACAGGAGATTCACAACGAAGGACATGCCATTTCGGGCATGTCCTTTTCTATTCTATTTAGGAAAACACAGGAGGAACACATGCTAATAGCCGAAATCACAGTAGGCACATGCTATGGAGATGCGGTCATCCCGGTAGAAATATTGGGAAAGGGACCACGCTCAGGAACAGTCCGGGTCCAAGCCCTGAATGGTTTGAGGCCATTTTCTCGCTTCAGCCATGGAGGCCCCACCCAGGACTGTACTGCAATTGTCCTGGTTCCACAATTACGGGACATCCATATGGTGAACGACACTGGACAAGAACTGCTGGAAACTTATGTTTTGCAAGTGGACACGGAAACCGTGGAGGTGGGTTGATGGATGCAAAATCCCTGACCCGCTCCATCACAGTTGCCATAGAAGACCTGGCACAAGAGACCGACCAGGTGCGCATCTCACAGACACTCCAGCTCTATCTGGAAATGCTCAGTAAATTTCATCACTACAGCTGGCACAACCAATTGCTGATCTGGATCCAATCGCCTCAGGCTACGCAAGTAGCCGGTTATCAGACCTGGAAACAGAAATTCAAACGCCAGGTCAAGCGGGGGGAAAATGGCATCGCCATCCTGGCCCCCTGTCTGTACCGATCCAAGAATCAAGCCAAAACATTGGCAGAGGAAGACCCGGACCTGGGTTCCTCACCCCTGGCCAGCAGCTGCGAAGAACCTGAGAGCGCACATTCTCACCTCACCTTCCGAGTGGTGCATGTTTTTGATGTATCCCAGACCGAGGGCGAGCCCTTACCGGAATGTCCAGAATGGCGTGACCAGGAGAAGGACCCTTCTCTGGAAGACGCCCTGCTCAATTTTGCTAACAAGAAAGGCATCCAGGTCGAAAGAACAGAAGATTTGGGTGGGCCGGAAGGAGTCAGCAGCGGTGGCAAGATCCGCCTGCTGCACACGACCGGCACACGCACGCTGGTGCACGAACTGGCCCATGAGTTGTTCGAGCATAGCAAACCTGAAGTTCACAGCCTGAGCACTGCACAACAACGTGAAGTCGAAGCCGATGCAGCCGCATATGTTGTTTGCCACCACTTTGGCTTGAAATCAACGAGCACCCCGAACTATCTGGCTTTATGGCAGGCTTCCGGGAAAGACATCCTGGCCAGCCTGGACCGGGTGCGGGGCATCGCGGTTGAGATCATTCAGGAGGTAAAAAGTTTTAACCAACAAGGAAAACGAAAGGAGGAGACATGGCAAGCAACTGCCCCAGAACAACCCTGGATGTCGTTAGCGTGCATCAATCTGGCTATCGTGTCCGGTTGATTTACGAATCCAATACCGAACATATCGTCGACAAGGACAAGAAATGTTCCTGCGGCGACAGGCACTGCCGATCTATTCAGGCAGTTGCAGATTATCTGCGCAAAGGTGGCCAGCGTGCCCCAGGAGGAATGCCCCCTTGTCCGATCTGCGGAAATAAAACCTTTCGTGATCGAGCCTGGGATGGCAAATACACCCGGGAGTTGGGCTGGCGCTGCCAGAAGGGTGGTTTACGCCACTTCCTGGAGACCAAGGCTGAGATTATCAAGAAGAACCTGGCTGAAAATCCCTGGTTGTTCCCACCCGCTCCCGGTTACCCCGGCGTACGGTGGGATGAGATCATGACCTGGGATGAAGCCGAGGCCAAAATGCGCAAGTATTGTCTGGAAACAGGTTACGACCCGAACGCATAAATTACAAGACCCTCAAGGAGGGGACAGCTTCCCTCCCGGAGGTCTGTCCCCTTTTCTATTTACAGGAGACAGACATGAAAACAAATCAACCGTATCTCATAGAAAACACACACTTTCAGCCCTACAGCTTACCCCGCCTAAAGCATCTGCCCGTGCGCGAGCAGCCAGCTTTCCGAGTAGGTCAAGACTCAGATGCCTGCAGCCTGGCTGAGTTACTGGCGGTCATCATCGGCGGCTCCAATCAAATTGAATCCGCCGATCTACTGCTAGCTCAGTTTGGCACGATCCAGAAGATCGCCCAGGGCCATGTCAATGAAATCGCCAGGGTAAAGGGAGTCAGCAACCTGACTGCCCTGCGCCTCAAGGCAGCCCTGGCACTGGGGCGCAAGCTCCTGCAACCGGAGGATGAACGCCCGACGATCGAATCGCCGGGAGATGCAGCCCAGATCCTGATGCCCATGCTTGCACATCGCGAGCAGGAATACATGGTGGTCATGCCGCTTGATACCCGCAATCGTTTGCTGGATGTCGTCGAGGTTTATCGCGGTTCTTTGAACTCTTCGATGGTGCGGGTGGGTGAGCTGTTCAAACCAGCCCTTCAGCGCAATGCCGCTGCCATCCTGGTCGCTCACAATCACCCTTCCACCGATCCGACACCCAGTCCGGATGACGTCAATGTCACCCGGGCCATTGTCCAGGCTGGCAAGCTCTTAGACATTAGCGTCCTAGATCACCTGGTTATTGGATTATCTCGCTGGGTGTCCCTCAAAGAACGAGGCCTGGGCTTTTCGTAATTTGTCGTGTCTCACGTAACTTTGGAATGGAATGATATTCTCACATAATTCAAGAACGCGGAGAGGCCCAGATCTGGCAATTTACCCAAAAACGAAAGGGTGAGGCCAAGATCTGGTGCATATTTTTCGGAATGAACCCTTTTCGAAAACTCCGTATTCCAGAATTACTGTAGACGGAATCTCCACATTCCAGGCTTGTAAGAGACGCACACTCAAGAAAATAGATTTTACATACCCATTTTTGGCGATTTTGCCTGATTTTAGGCAAAAAAACGCCATTCCATTCCAGAGTTAAATGAAACGCTACATAATTCACAAGGAGATCAAAATGGATCCATTACCAACACTCAAACACCTGGAAACCCTGGAAACAGGTTTCGAAGTTTCCAAGATCCTAACCCAGGCCGGATTTTCAATGGAAAAACCGGCTTTCTCAATCACCTGGGGACAGGTCGCTGAACAGATCGCCCAATCCCTGGCTGATCACGGACTCTGTCCGGATCGCTTCAGTGAGGATTTCCTGATTGATCTGGCTCAAAGCATCCAGAAGGTTCTTCAAAACGAAGATGTCCTTCTGTGGCGCAGCTCCATTCATACCTTGACCACGGAGCATCCCACCTTTCTCGCTTTCTATTCATCGACAAACGATGAAGAGGACGAAGGTCCGCTCACCGAGCAATTTGAAAATGCCACGCGAGTGGGGGACGATGAGGCTTATTGGACAGATGGTGGTGCATCTGCCGATCCATTCGACGAATTCTAATGGACACAGACACGCAGGGAAATCCAACCCCTGCGTGTCTGAGACTGGCACAACGCAGCTGCGATTGTATCAATCAACCTCTGGATAGGTTGGTTGCTAGATAGTTGCAACGTTGGCTGATTCTTAAATCTTAACGTCGGTCGTATTTTTATTGAAAAAGGAGGTAATCAAGGAGAACCAAATGAAAACAGTGAAATGTTATTTGTACGAAAGCACGCTTACGCAAAGCCAATATATCAAGAACAATATTGGAAGGTCAGACTGGAAATATTCATCCTGATTTTGTTTGATGAAAAAGAATAGGTGAATTCCAGACTGGGTGAACACCTGGAGACTATTTGTAAAACAGAGGAGATTTATGAAAAACCAAATGTTTCAACTCAATATTCCTGTACCTCCTGCTCCGCTGCTGGAACAGGCAGTCGGTTATCAAAATTTTCGGAATGCCCACTTTCTGGCTCTCTGGTGGGAACCCTGTGGTGATGAAGTGATGGTATCGGATGGGCTGGTAACCTTTACGGGTCTCTGGTCAGGATACCTGGCTTACGTCAACCACAGTGCCGTACATCCCCATCTGGCTGCCTATAACCTGGGCTCAAGCGATTGCCCGGCTGATCATCACCTGCTCATCGATCTGATGCAGCGGCGGGCATTCATATATCCAAGAGAAGAAGCGGATAACCTGCTGTTGTCCCAGTGGCAAAAGGAAGTTGTTGGTGATTGCCCACCAGTGGAGCAAGAAAATATTATTTGCCTTTCTCCACAGAATCTTGAGAAATGGGTAGCGGATATGGGACAACAATTGACACAATATCCCAGCATGGGTGAACTGCTATCCCAGATTGCGGAGGATGAGAAGTGCGTAGCCAGTCTTGAACAATGGCTGGACGAACAAGTTCTGAAACCATTCAACCAAAAACAAGGAGAAACACAATGACATGCAAAGTTACAGTCCAAAAGAGTACATTTGCCGATAGCCTGGCGATCGTCGGGCGGGCAGTGGGTGCTCACACGCACCTGCCGATTCTTTCCAATGTCTTGCTCAGCAAGCAGGAAGGCCAATTGCGCCTCTCGGCCACCGATCTGACCCTGGGCGTCACGGCCTGGATGGATGCCAATATAGACGGCGATCTGGATCTGACTCTGCCGGCCAGAATTCTGAGCGAGGTGGTGAATACTCTGACCGAACCTGAGGTTATTTTTTCGGTCAATGGTAAGCCGGAAGCAGCCATGAAATGTGGTGCTTACAAAGGAGTCATCAAAGGGATTGAAGCTTCCGAGTTTCCGATAATCCCAGAATACGATCCCTCCAACGGTATTTCATTGGATGCGTGTGAGTTTAAAGACATGATCCGGAAGGTGGCTTTTGCTGCTTCAATGGAGGATGCTCGACCCGTTCTGAACGGTGTATTGATGAGCATGGAAGGAAATTCGGTAACCATGGTTGGAACCGATGGTTTCCGCCTCGCAATCTGCAAGGCAGCGCAGCCAGGATTGCTCGAAAAGAAGCAATTGATCATCCCTGCTTCTGCTCTGAAAGAAGTCGTGCGCATCCTGGGAACAATCAAGGCTTCCAGGGTCACCCTGGTGCTGTCGCCTGCAGGAAATCAGTTGGGTATCCGTTGTGAAAATGTGCAAATGGTCGTGCAGTTGATTGACGGGAAGTTTCCGGATTACCAATCCATCCTACCCAATACGCATAAGACCAGAACCATGATCGCAACTGAGGTCCTGCTCAAAGCCTGCAAACAGGCCAGTATCATTGCCCGGGATGGCAATAATGTGGTCAGCTTTCACCTGCAGCCTTCGTGCAGTGATTCAACCCAACCAGGAACTGATCAAGCCGGAAAGGTCAAAATATTGGCCAAATCCGATGAGACCGGTACCAGTGAAATTGAACTGGATGCCAGTGTGGAAGGCCAGGAATTGGAGATCGCATTCAACGTCAAGTTCCTGCAGGACGGCCTGGAGGCTGTTTCAAGCAAGAATGTGGTCATCGAAGCGAATGCTTCTAACACTCCGGCAGTCATTCGTGCCAGTGATGATCAGAATTTTATATACATTTTGATGCCCATGCACATGGACAAGTAGGAATAAGAATGGGGGAGCTGCTGAGCTTCCCCATTCATCCTAATTTCTTAATCCGGCACATACGTAGTTGATCAAAATATAAGGTTTCACTATTACCGAATGATGAGGTTGACTTTAATTAACAAAAGATTGACACACACAATGGAGGAAATTGAACTGTAAGAGTTCCATAAAACTTTCATCTACCCTTCCTGACATATTTTCAGAATAGCAAACCCGATATTCCTAAACTCTTGGAGCATCGGGTTTGCTATTCTGTCACACCTTTGTGTACAGATGCACTTGAACGTTGGCTAGTTTCATTTCTATAAACGTTGGACATTCAAACCATATTTACCCCATAGGAGGATCACATGAACATGTACGAAGACAAATACCTGCGCGAAAAAGTGAGCCGTATCATCGCCAGGCAAGAAGAAGGCAAGATCGTGATTGCCATGCATAAGGACGACAGCGGCTTACCTTGCCGGCAGGATCTCAGCCAGGAATTATCCCGGGCGGCGCATCCCTATGATTACGCCGTTGGGAAGGCTGGTTTCCTTACTTATGACTCTCGACTCGGTGCATACCTGTTTACCGCAACTCCGGGAGAGAAGCTGCCATCGGCGTTGGCAAACTACCGCCCGCTGGTTTTGGCCGAAGCTGTTCTGGATGTACACAACAGGCGGATAAAGATCCAATGCAACGACACAAACGTCAGCCTGACCGGTGCGCAACCCTGGAAGGGGTTACACCAAGTTCTGCGGGATCTGAACGAAGAACTGGCACGAGTCAACTCCGGGATCGTCGTTTGGAAAATAATTCCAAATGAAAATGGAGGATACAAGGAAGAAAAACGACTTTTCCATGAAGCAGTACCGACACTGCGTAATGGGCAGGCGATGGCACATATCAGCGGCTTTGCCTACGATACTGACCAAAACCTGGCCTATCTGGGCCTGGTTGGCTACAAGACCAGTCTCGAGTCATTGCGGGTGACGCTCATGAGCGGAAAACCACTGCTGATGACCCGGGAAGGAGCCGGCAATGTCAGCCTTATCCCGACTGATAAGTATGGTTATGTCTGGCAATCCATGCCGGACTACACCAGTTACCATGTTGGCTTTGTGTCACGGTTGGCGTTGCCCGGGAAATGGGAACCAGAAGACCTGAATATCTACCTGCTTGTCTTTCGAGATTCGCCTGACCCGGAAGAAGAAATCATCCGTCTCTTCATTGAGCGGATCCAGGAAGCCTTGGAAGTACCCATTCTGAAGGAATGGGCCGGGATCCTATGGAAACAGGCGCGTCACCGCAAGCTGGTTCAAGACCTGGTCACCGGCGGTGATTGCATCCTGGGAGCAAGAATTAACCTGGGCCAGGGGCAGTCAAATGCCCAGACCGATTGGCAAGACCTGTTGACCGAGTTGTTGGCACAGGAGGAGATCTCACTGAGAGCTTGATCGAACCAATAAGATCAATGTCAATACCACCCCGGAGGGGACGTGTTCAACCCCTCGTGGGGCTGGATGCATCTCCTGCCGGATATTTAAATAACCCTGAAGGAGAGAAAAATGCGTCCACCAGCTATAGAACGAATGGGGTATTACCCTACGGATGAACCGGTTATCGAGATCATCCGCACTTACCTGAAACCGCCCGTAGAGAAAGGGCGGCTATTTGATCCCTGCGCAGGAGAAGGAAGAGCCGCTTCTGCCCTGGGAAAGACACTCAACTGCGAAACCTGGGGTGTTGAATTATCCCCGGAAAGAGCTGAGAAGGCTCAGATCGTAATGGATAAGGTTTTCCAGGCTCCCTGGCAGGCCTGCGTCCTGAGCGACGAAAGCATTTCCTGGCTTTACCTGAACCCGCCCTATGAAACGGACCGTTTTGATGGCCAAAAACGATTGGAGTGGGATTTTCTCAAAACGACCACCTCCAAATTGATGCGTGGCGGGCTGTTGACCTATATCATTCCTCATAAAATCCTGGGGATGGTGGAAGTTGCTCGCCTGCTGGCCGGCCATTATGAAGCCATCAGCATCTACCGATTTCCGGATGGTCTTTACGAGAAGTTCAAACAAGTAGTGGTGCTGGCAACCAAGCGTATGCAATACGAGCCGCCCAATGACAAGGAGGTGCATGACCTGCAAAGCCTGGCGACCGACGACCTCGATCCGATTAGGATTGTGGATGCGCCGGTCTATGAACTGCTGGCCGCGCCCGAGCATGCTTCCAACGGCAAATCCATCGTGTTCAAACGTACCGATTGGGAGCCGGAAGAAGTGATCGAAGCCACACTCGAGGCGGGTGTCCACAAGACCAACGATTGGCTGGATCTGATCCGCCCAACACGCGGTCTTACCCGGCTGTCTCAACCGGTCATGCCCTTAAAAAAGGGACACATCGCCATGCTGATGGCCTCTGGCATGATGGGCACAGTGCGACTGACTGATGAACAGGGCAAGCCTATGCTGATCAAGGGACGGGTGATCAAGGTGGTCGAAAAGACAGTCCAATCGGATACCAAAGATGCAGATAGCGTACTTGAAACCTACAAGGATCGTTTTGTAACCACCGTGGCCGTGCTCAAGCAGGACGGGATCCAAATCATCCAGGACGTGAATGGACTTTCAGAGTTCATGAAAACGCATGGTGAAAAGATTGCTGCCCATGTGCTGGAGACCCACAAACCGCTTTACAACCTGGATCCGACTCCAAGGGAGATCAAAATATTAGACACTTTGGGTACCCGGCGCAAGCCCCTACCGGGTCAGGAACGGGCTGGATTGTTACCTGCCCAAAGGCACGCGGCTGCCGCCCTGGCACGCTCAATTCGCAAGAATGGCGTGGCGAATTGCCAGGCAGAAATGGGTTCAGGTAAGACGACCATAACCACTGGCGTGCTTGAACTGTTAGATGCTTACCCGGCCATCGTTCTGTGCCCTCCTCACCTGGTCCCCAAGTGGATCCGCGAGATCGAGGAAGTCATCCCGGGAGCACATGCACAAGAACTGCGCCGCATCGGTCGCAACAAGGACCAGGCTTTTGATGTCAATGATGTCCGCGATTTCCTGGACCAATATCAACAAGCCAGTCATACGGCTCAAAGAACAGGAGGTACAAAGCCCAAATGGGTGGCTGTGGTAGCCCATACTTCGGCCAAATTTGGAGCAGGCTGGCAGCCGGCGGTTGTTTCTCGAAAGACGAGAGACCCGCTGAGCGGTAGTGTCGTGGAGGCCTGCGCCTGCCCGGGCTGTGGAAAATTGGTGATGGTCGATAAGGATGGTTTCAACGTCCCGGTGATCGACGCATGTGAATTGGCAGAAAAGCGCCAATTCTGCCACAATCAAGTGCCTGGATGGGAACTGGACACTGATGGAAGGATCAAGCTTGACGCAACTGGCGACTCGGTATGGGGCACTCGTCCGTGTGGGACTCCCCTGTTTGAGTTCAACGGAGCGCGCCGGCAAAGCATTTCTGATTACATAAGCAAACATGCCAAAGGTGCCTTCAAGCTGTTGATAGCCGATGAAGTCCATCAGTTTAAATCCAAAAGCTCGGATCGGGGGGTTGCCTTTCATCATCTGGTAACCGCGGCCAAGTGGACGCTGACTCTCACCGGCACTTTTTTCGGTGGGAAAAGTACCTCCATCTTCTGGCTTCTGCATCGGCTAAACCATGGCGTCCGGCGTGATTTTGCGTTTCATGACGAGAAGCGCTGGGCACGGTTGTATGGTGTCCTTGAAACCACCCGCAGACGAAGTCGAAACGAGGATGCGGATGAAGACGGTGTCTACACCGGCAACCGGCGTTACCGTAACCAGGCCAAAGAACAACCGGGTGTCAGCCCGGCCATTGTCAGTCGTCTGTTGGATACAACCATTTTCTTGACTCTCAAAGATCTAAACCTGGCATTGCCGGTATACAAAGAGGAAGTGGTTGCACTGGATATGCTCGAGGATCAGGAGCAGCAATACCGCGAGATGGATAGCAGCCTGAAACAATTGGCTAAACAATCCAATCGCTACCTATCATCCTGGCTCCAGTGGAGTCTGGCACGACCGAATTCCGCTTTTCGGAATGAGGTCGTGGTGATAGATGATATCAATGACGATTCTGGAAATTCAATCAGAAAAGTTCCGTTTATGGAATTGCCGGCAATTATTCCAAATGGTCACAAGTGGCTGCCGAAAGAAAACTGGCTGGCCGACTTCTGCAAACTGGAGAAGCAACAGGGACGCAAGGTGTTGATCTATGTGCGTCAAACCGGAACCCGGGATATTCAAGATCGGGTACAAATGCCACTGCAAGCCAATGGGTTGAGAGTGTCAATCCTGGGCGGTAACGTCGACCCGCGCAAGCGGGAAGAGTGGATCGCCAAGCGGGTGAACACCATCGATGCAATGATCTGTAACCCGCGACTCGTAGAAACAGGACTGGATCTCGTGCAATTCTCAACGGTTGTGTTTTTTGAGATCGAATATTCGCTTTACACGCTTTGGCAAAGTGTCCGGCGGGTATGGCGGTTGGGTCAGACCCAACCAGTCAAAGCGATCTTCTCGGTCTACAACTCAGCCATGGAAGCAACAGCCCTGGCTCTCATGGGTCGTAAAATGAAAGCTGCCCAGCTTGTCTACGGCGATGAGGTCGGTGGAGCAATCGTCCCGGAAGAGGAAGGCGACTTTCTCACCCAACTGGCACGCGATGTGCTGGATGGGGCCAAGCTCTCTGATCTACAGACCTTATTTGCAGATGACGTTCAGGTCAGTCATAATCCGATGGGTAGCCTGACGACACCCAGCGCAGTAATTGTGCCAGGTCCGAAGGTGATGACCTGGGATGACTGGGTGATTACGCGGGCGGTGGTTGTTAGAAAGACAAGAAGAAAGGAGGTGGTTCCGGAGGGTCAGATGAGATTTGGTATTTAATGCAAGAAATCCTGGATTTATATCCAGGATTTCTTGCATTAAAATTGTTTTTTCTTTTTTACAGACTTCTATTTTTGCATCCAAGACAATTACTGCCTTTAAAAAAATACCACAATTCTGCAAATGATTTACCGGTATTTTGTGACTGATATCCTAGCTCTCTGCATACTATCCATTTGTCAGGAATATCTTTATACATTGTTTCAATTTTTTGCGTATGACTTAGGTCTTGGATTATCTGAATATGCCGGCACCATTCAATCCTTTGTTGGGCTGAGGTAATCATATCTTCAACATCAGATGTGACAGCAACTCGAATCTTATCAATTTCAGGATCATTCTGAAAGATACGTAAGAATGTATTGATATATTGTGTTTTTTTATTTTCGTCAAAATTTGCTAATTCATGATCGTCCAGAACATTGCTTGTCGACTTCACTAATTGTGAAAATGTTTCTTCATTTCGTAGAATTTTTTCCGCTCTCAAAGATAAATCTGTAAAGCCCTTTTGATTTGAAATTTCTTGAGATGCTGTTGCTAATCGATCACGATTATGCCGATCATTTATCACATCGTAAATATCAGCAGCATCACATAAAGATTTCGATAACGCATAAGTCAGTTGGTATTTACTAAAAATTTGGACACACTTATCTATTTCATTTAAAATTGTGACCATAGTTTCTTGGTTTATTTCATTAACCCCTTCAGATTCTGTTACCTTCTTTGGTGAAAGACCGATACCTGTAATAAAAACTTGGCAAAGATGCTGAGCGAAATCTTGCATATGGCTTAGATGAATTAGTGCCCATTCGATATCACTTTTCTCTTTTGCAATTTTTTCAGCTTCATCGTATAAGGCAAAGATCGTATGAAATCCTTGGATAGCTCTCTTTGCTTTTTCGATTCTCTCTTCTAATTCAATAGGGTGACCTATTTTTTCTCGCAATTTCACAGCGCTGATATCATGTTCGAAGCCAATAGTCACGATTTGCATTGCTAAGTGGGCTTGACTTGCTAATACTTTGGCTCTAATAAGGTCATAGTTTTTTCCTAAAGGTTCTAATTTATTAACCAATGTTTCACTTCGTTCTGATAACTCACGAAATAGATTACTATATTTATATGCAATTGTTTGACCTACTTGAATCAATCGGAGCTCAACTTGAGATCCGAATTGAATTTCGTTATGTTGATAACTCCAAGAGACTACAGAAATTGCTATATTTAAGAAATTTTCAGGAGAGGTGTTTCCTTGTTCTAGATTAACTTCAGCAGAAAGATACTTTAGTCTGTTTAAAGCAGAATAATCATTTTTAAGTTTATAAAGCTCTATTGCTAGTGAAAGGCAATGGTCTGCAAGCTGTAGATCACCTATTTGTAAAGCAGATGCCCCGACTGATTCACAAATTATGGCTGAGCTATAATGTTGTTTCTCGGGAATACGTTTACTCAATTCAATAAATGCATAACCGTACCCAATACTAACGCTAATTGGTCCTAAATTTTCTAAACCACAAATCGCTATTTGCCAGGCTTCTGCATCAATTGCATGTTCTACAGCTAAAACCCAATCTCTTTGTGAAAGGTAGAAGTTTGCTAAAATCTGATGCGTCTTCCGCATGGTGTCTTTACCTTCTTCGTTTTGAAACCTGGCTACAAGAAATTCAGCAAACAAAGGATGTAGCTGAAAATGACCGGCCTCATTTAAATTCTCAAGTAAAAAAGTATTATGTTTGGATAAATCTCGTAAAATTTGTTCGCCGTCTAAATGCCCAGTAAATAAATTAACGATATCACCATTAATTGACCGAGCGATACTGATTTTTTTTAGAACATTCCTAGTATCAATAGGTAACGTTCTATAGACTTCTTCGGCAAAGAAATCATAAATATTACCTTCGAATCCTGAAAGATTGTCAAATAAATTTTCTTTTGGAATATGCTGTATTCTTAAAGCACTCATAGCTAATCCAATGGCAGCTATCCATCCTTTTGTACGGTCAACAAGTAATTGCACTTGTATTTGAGATAAATCAAGATTTAGATACGATTTTATGTACTCGATGATTTCACTTTGAGTGAAACCTAACTTAGATTGTTCTATTGTTTGTAAATTCCCTTGGGCAGATAGTCTAGCCTGGTTATATTGCAAGGGCAGACGAGAAGTAAGTATAATTTTTAGATTCTTTGGATGTGAAACCAGCAAAGTGTTAATAGCTAATTGGACATCAACATTATCGGAATTATGTAAATCTTCGAGGATCAATAATATTGAAGTGGTTGGCGAAAAACTTATTTCGTTGATCAAAACTGCGGTAACTTCATAAGGTCTTATCCCCTCACTCCTTTCTTGAATCGAATGCAGGGTTTCAATTCCAATATTCCCGGTCAATCGCACAAATTCTGTGGCTAATTCCCCAATAAAATGTAAACAATCTACAGGATCTTTTGAGAAACTATACCAAATATATAACGACGGTTTGATAGAGCTAATGTAATCGTGAAGAAGCCAAGTTTTTCCATATCCAGCATCTGACCGAAGAAAGACACTTTTCTGATCCAATTCAGATTCAATGATACTTGTCAATCTTGGTCTGGTTAAATACGATTCAATTCGAGGTCGAATGATTCTTGGAGAAGCGGAAAATTCCTTGAATAAAAGCCTTGATCTGTCTTTACCCAGAAAATCACTTCTGCTTGAGAGCCTGATTTTGGATATTTCAGATTCTACATGTTTTAAAATATTGATTGAAGAAGTTTCGTCAAAAACATTTTTCAAAGGAATATGTATGCTAATTTTTGAATTACCGTTCAGTTCACGCCATTTAGGTTTTTCTTTATCTAAAATCTTGAGGATATATTGTTTTATCCACAGGTATTTAGCTTGTTTTTCTTTACATGAATAAGCAATTAAGAGAACTGGCAATGTCAATTGGTCATAATAGTTGAGCTGCGATATTTCAAGTTGCTGGATAACTTGATCCTTGTGCCGAATTTCAAAAGTTTCATGTCCTTTTGATTGAATTCTAAACTCGAGTGCTGTAGCTGCGCCATTCTCAAAGATTTCGACAAATAAATCATTACCATAATCATTTTTTACTTCCTCTCTTGTCCAACGAGAAGGTAGTTTCCCTCTAATGAAATCGACAGCTTCAGTTTCAATTTCATGCTGACGTGGACGTAGAGGCATTGGTATCTTGGGGGAATATCGTTTACTATGGGTCATAAAATACACTCTATGAATTGAACGCAAAATAAAAAAAAGGAGCGCATTTACCAGCAAATCCATCCACAAAATAAACACACGGTTGAGATGTACTACTCCCTAAAACCTTGGTGAAACCTGCAAGATATTGTTGAACTATAGATAATTTGCGCTTTGACCAATCTTTTAGTTCTTGGAAAAAAATGTCACCATTTTGTGCCATGAAAAATTCCCTCTTCCTGCATTCAGTTACAAGTGCATTCTTTTGAAAAAATTCATATTATTACATCTAATTGCTGGTATACATCTTGGTTTTGGGTGTCTTCCTTCACAGCCCAGAGGAACAAGGCTTTGCCCTGGCTTTTTTCTGCCCACAATTCACCAACGTTACGTTTTTCTTTTTCGTACTCTTCTAAATGTGCACCTTTGTACTCTACAACAAGAATACGTCCATCAATAAGCTCACACACAAAATCAGGATAGAAATAGCCATTTGCCAATGGCAAACGGAAGGAAAACTGAGGTTGTTGCGCTAAATTACGTACCCAATACTTCACTTGGTGGCAGCGGTCAATGGCTTGCGCACATTCAAATTCTTCACCGCTTGACTCTAATTCACCCACAATCGAGTAATAGTGCTTGGAAAATTGATAGCGCCCGGTGTATGGCCAGTGTGCCGGGTAATTGGTAGGATCAAACGTAAATGCATAATTGGGGCTGGTCTCCACTCGAGCACCGGCATCAAACAGCGTATGCTGGTACCCACGTTCGTAGGCAGCCTGCCGGCAAGCTTTGATTTTCTCTCGTAATGCTTTTTCGAGCAAGAAACGTCCCCGGGCTAACCCAGTGAGAGTGAAACTACGCTGGTCGGTCAAATATTTCAGACAGCAGCGCAGCCATTCGAGCAGCACTTCCTGGCGAATATCGGGTTGGTATAACTTGCCATCCAACCAGCGCGACAGTTGCAGATCGTTCCATCCGCTATCCACACCCTTAAGATCCAGCGGCATCTGTGTGCCCAGATAACGAGTGGTTAATTGCCGACCGTTTATATCAATTAAAAAGCTTTCAGCGCGTTCCTGGATATTAAATTCACCGGAATTCATCTCTGCCGGGAAGTCGAGCAGGTTCCAGCCTCCTGGGTCAAGGAACCAATCTTTTTCCGCCACCTCAAGGGCGCCATCAGCCCACAAGCAAAGCTGCGGTACGGCAAAACGCTCTCCGCGTTGGGCAGGGGTATGCGGCTGTTGACGTCGGTAGACGGAAAGCGTTTTTTGCATGGCATCCCTATCAACAGGAGCTACAGCCTCAACCAGTTTTAATTCAAAGGTTTGATCCACCTCACCTTTGACCTCGAATGCCACCCGACCTTCGCTGATCTGCCGTATGGCAACCCTAGCCAGTTCTTCAGCGCTCAGATAGACCAATTCTGGAGTCGTACTCAATACCAGGCTGATTGCAGGCGTACGGTTGCCAGGACTTACTTGATCACCATCTCCAGGGAATAGGGTTGTTTGCGGACGGATGGCTTCTTCCGCTTCTTGTTCTTCGAATCCCATGCTCACCAGGCGGTCTTCCAATTGGCTGACGGCTTGTGGCCAACTGCTGGCTGAAACGTGGGCATAAGCGCGGTTCAGTTCGTCCTGCTGGCGTTTGCGGGCATAAGGCATGCGCAGCACCCGGCCTAATAATTGTTCAACATCTTTCTTGGAATGCACTGTGGCAACCGAGCAGAACACATAGGCAAACGGACAGTCCCAGCCTTCTTTGAGCGCCTCGATGGTAATCACAAATTCAATCGGGTTCCTGGGGTCAAGCAGGTTAACCCCGTCCAGCTCTCGTTGAGCGCCGGTGGCAACGGCAATGCGCTCCGGCGCGATCTTCTCCTGGTCGATCAGAAATTGACGGATGACATCAAATGTTACTTCGTGACCATGCTCTTCAGCCTGGATCAGGACGATAGGATGAATATAATCGCGATCCAGTTTGGCGAGATCGTGCAGCTTCTGGCGGGTAAGGATGCTGTCTCGCACCGCTTCCTGCCAGGTTTCGTGCTGGGTGAGGACGATGGGCAGCTTGATCATTTCTTCGGCTTTGAGTTCGAGCGCAGAAACGGCATGCAGGATGTTGCTGTTGGCAGCGGGGGTGGCTGTAAATTCAATGATACAGGCTGGTTGGACGCGCTGTAATACTTCCACGCTAAGCTCAGAAGTATTATTGTGCGCTTCGTCAATGATGACCAGCGGACGGTGCAGCGTGAGCAAGTTGCGAAAACTGAATTTAATTGCGCCATTCTCAAATCGTTCCAACCCAGGGATGTTTGGTGGAACACTGACAAAGTGCGCTTCCAGATCTTCATGGTGGGCGTAGACTTTACGGCCTTCGGTGCTGTTGACTCGCAGGGTTTGCAGTGTGCCGACCACGATAACAACTTTATCCTGCATGTCCTGCGGTCGAATTTGGGTGAAGTCGGCGATATCGATGACTAGTAACTGACCGCCAAAGACAGCTTCGAGCGCTAGACGGTTGGGATGACTCGGTTTCTTGAGCGTGGCTAGCGTTTGGGCGCGGATCGTATTGGTTGGAACCATCCATAACACCAGTGGGTAATCTTGTTCGACATAAGCCTGCGCAGCCACAGCGATGCTGCGCGCAGCCAGATAGGTCTTGCCGCCACCGGTAGGCAAGCGCAGGCAGACATAAGGCACATCCTCCAGTCCTGCTAATGCACGGTAAGGCGTGCGTTCCGTCTGTGGATTCTGTTGGCGCAGGGTATCAAAGGCAGCTTGTGGGCCAGCAAAGCGGGTCTCTTCCAGGTAGCGGCGCAGCCATTCGAGGGTTTCACGTTGGTAATTTTTGGGTTCGAACATGCTCACCTCACCGAAAGTTCGTAGGGGATTTTCTTGAAGGTAATGCCTTCCGCACGCAGGCGGGCCTCATCCAACAGGCTGACTTCACCGTAAATGACTTTTGGGCCGGCGAAAGGCGGCAGGATGCGCAGTAGTTTTTGAGTGAGGACGTTGCCGCCCTCCGGGTTTTTGTCACCCAGGATACCGTTGAAAAGCAAGTAGTAAGTCGTGCCGTTGTGCACGCCTAATAGTGGTGTCTTTTCTGCGACGGTGGACGGCAATGGGGTTTTTGTTTCACTGAACCAACAATGCGCAGCCAGAGCCGCGTAGGTGACATGGGGGTTGATGTGGTTGTTCTCGTCGAAAACCGGCTCACCCAGGCGGTAGAAGCGGAATCCCCCTCCGCCCTGCCAGTTGACTGCCTTGGAGATGCCGCCCAGCTCGCCATCCACCACCTTTTTGAGGCGCGGCGAACAATGGGTAACCGCATGTTCACCCATCTCAATACCGATGTAGCGCCGGCCCATCTTGTGCGCCACGGCGGCCGTGGTGCCGGAGCCAAGAAAAGAGTCAAGGACAAGGTCACCTGAGTTGGAGGCAATATGAATAACTCTTTGAATCAATGCTTCAGGTTTTGGGGTTTCAAAAGAAGCTTTCTCGCCAAAAAGCTTCTCTATCTCAGCACTAGCATGTTGGTTTAACCCTACATCATCCCAAATTGACGGGGTTGTCATACCTTGTTTTGCTTCAAACATGAATAACTTTCGCATTGGGGTTTTTGCAGTTCCTTTTACTCCCCAATAAAGTCGGCCATCATTTTGTAATCGCTGCATTTCATCACTATTATGGCGCCAGCAAGTTCCTTGTCGTGGAAAAACTTGTTCTTTTGTATATGGGTTAGTTATTGGATAATAAAGACTTTCAACAAACCTTCCACCTTTGCCATTAGCGGTTGTGTCTATTTTTCGGTAAGGGCCACGAGGATCTGGACCAGAAGGTTCTGTGAATACTTGGTACATTGAGTCGGCTTTTTCCGTTCTGGGCATTAGATTGAATGTTTCTTCTGCGAGGGTTTGTTTTGAACTACTTTCCTTGGATTTTGCCCAGACTAAAATATGTTCATGAATCCCACCAATTTTTCGATCATTTGGAGCTCCATCTCGCTTTCGCCATGAAATATCAATAATAAAATTACTTCGGCCAAATATTTCATCGCATATAATTTTTAGGTAATGAGCTTCTGTATCATCTACCGAAATCCAAATTGATCCATCATATCGAAGTAAGTCGCGTAATAAATCTAACCTCGGATACATCATCGTTAACCATGTGGAATGTTCCAGGTTATCATCATAATGTTCAAAAGCGCTGCCGGTGTTGTAAGGCGGATCGATGTAAATACATTTCACCTGCCCGGCATAGTAAGGCAGCAGAGATTTAAGCGCGGCCAGGTTATCGCCTTGGATGAGCATATTCTGGGTCTGTGGGTCGCCATACGAAAGGGCAGGGTCTTCTTCAAGGAGGCGATAAGGCACTCCTTGGGTAGAGCGGCGAGCTTCATCATCATTGAGCCAGTGTAAAGTGGGCATAAAAATCCTTGATAAATGAGATTACTGAAACGAATCATTCCTCATCAGGATAAAGTTCCTGATACTCTTTTTTGAGAGTTTTTTCATAGTCTGCGTCTAATTCTTGTAAATTACGTATAACATCAACTGTACTAAAGTGAATACAAAGCGGAACATGAATTGGATTTGGGGCGTTATCGGCATATATGATTGCATCAAACCGGACATCTTGAGGCTTTCTGGAACCAATAAAAATTGGTTCTTCTAGCCAATCTTCTGCTTTAGGTTGGATGTTACCAAAGTTAATTGTTATCAACCAACCTGCGCTATTTTTATCGATTGATAAACGAGACCCAATTTGAGCAAATTTTGGCAAAGTTATACTTGAAGTTAAATAATTATGATATTTTTGGGGGCGATAAGGGAAATCACTCTTTTGTACAAACAATAAGTCATCTTCAACAATACTCATTTCAATGCGGGCATTGAAAGCGGTAACATTTCCAATGTTAATTAGGCGTATACTCACTTTCTTTAGTAAACTTTGATATTCATAAATATGAAAAAGTTCTCGATAAAAATTGCGATTGGGTGAACTTCCAATACTGGCAATTGCAAAATTAGTTTGTCTGGGAGAAAAATTTTGAATTGGTTCATTTACTATTAAAACAGTAGAGGATAATTCAATCTCTTTGCCATAAAGTGTACGGGTAATCGGGTTCGCAAATTCACAATCCACGTTCGGAATTTGCGATTGAGTACTGCTCGCCAGCGCAATTCCCATTTTGGCAATTTCGTCTGGTTCGGCCTCATCAGTTGAGCTTCCCCGCCGTAAATACACTACATTCGGCTTTAATTTGCCATACTTTTGTTTTAAATAAAATGGTCTTTCTTGAACTGGAATCTTGATAATACCTACCTGCTTCTCTTCAAACTCAAAAGCGATATATGAAAATTGAATGGGTTTTTGAACTTTACTGTTTACAAATTGCTGTAGAGCTGCATCATCAGATTGATCTGTTATGCCAATAACCTGGCTCCGTCCCCCTTTAATCTCTTTTACTCCAATGAGGATATATGCATCTGTGCGTCTCCAAGCGTTTGCAAATGCAAGGATATCTTTTAATATCTCGCTCTTATCTTCTTCAGAGGCTTCTGCAAATCGGTACTGGGCTTGCTTGAAGTCTATGTAATTACTTTCATCCTCGTTAAGAAGGTTTTCTAGTGTATTTGAGTCCACTGGTTTCCTCATTTAGCGTGAGCAAAAACTAATCTGAACAACCTTAGAGTTTTTGCTCTATTGACAACTCCTTCTTGAATCGATCATCCAACCAGTTATCAATCGTTTCTTTTCTAAATCGCCAATGCCTTTCAACTTTTTGGCATTGTATTTTTCCATCCTGCGCAAGTTTATAAAGTGTGGAGAGAGGTATGTGAAGGTATTTAGACGCTTCTACAATCGTCATGATTTGGGGACTGTCATTATTCATATCAATTTCTCCCCATGCGAAGTGAGGGAATAACCTTATCTATTATATACTTATTGTTGATAGTTGTAGATTAAACTCGCAAATCATATTTTTCAAAACCATTAACGAGATAACAAAACCCAGAAAAACTTAAAGACCGGAGAGAGGGTTTAAAATCCACATTCTTCCTTGTATCCATGCTTGAATAATTGATCAAAAAACATTCCAGACTGCAGAAAAGTGTGTATACTCTTCTCGTTGGGCATGTGGTTATTGGTTTACAAATATACTTATTAATGATATAATGTAAACCGACAGAAAAAGAATGGAGGAGCCCCATGACCATAGGTCAGAGGATAAAACAAGCACGTAAAGCAGGGAACTTAAGTATGAGGGAACTAGCGGAGATGGCAAAAATTAGCCCTATGGCAATTTCGAAATACGAACGGGATCTAGATACTCCCAGTTCAGGAGTATTGCTGCGCCTAGCTCAGTCCCTCGATGCTTCGATTGATTTCTTCTTTCGACCAATGACGGCCACGGTCACTTTACAAGCGTATCGTAAACATGCTGTCCTGGGTACCAAAGAACAGGAAGCCATCCGGATGCGTATACAGGAATGGCTGGAGCGTTACCTAGAAACAGAGGAATTGTTTCCAAATGAGCATCGCATTGTTACTTTGCCTGAGTATGATGTTAATTCCTTTGACCAAGTGGAAACTGCATCAGCCCGTTTACGGCAGGATTGGAATTTAGGTCTAGATCCGATTGAAAATTTGACTCAACTTCTCGAAGATCAGGGAATTAAAGTTGGACAAGTAAATGGTTTTAATCACTTTGATGCGTGCACGTTTCTGGCCAACAGCGCTCCTGTGATCGTCACAAAAGCTGCCTTGCCAGGAGACCGGCAGCGTTTCAATCTGGCGCACGAATTAGGACACCTGGTTTTGCGTATCGTTGGTGATCTGGACCCGGAAGATGCTTCTCATCGCTTTGTAGGCGCTTTTCTGGTTCCGGCAAAATCGGCTTGGTTTGAGTTGGGTACCAAGCGATCTACACTTGATATGAATGAGCTTTACCTGCTAAAGCATAAGTATGGTCTAAGTATGCAAGCCTGGATATTTCGAGCCAGGGATTTGGAGATTATTTCTCCATCCACGGCAAGACAATTATTCCAACAGTTTCGGGCACGTGGCTGGCACCGTAAAGAGCCTGGACAGGTATATCCTCCTGAAAAGCCATTCCGTTTGGAACGTTTAATTTATCGTGCTCTGGCAGAAGATTTGATTTCGCGTTCCAAGGCTCAAGAATTACTTGGTGAATCTTTACAGAAATATTGGAACGCAGAGGTTTTGCAATCAGATGACATCGCAGTCAGTACTGATCACTGATACCAATATCTGGATTGACCTGGATAATGGAAGCATTCTCGTCGATGTCTTCAATCTGCCTTATAACTTCCTGATTCCTGATTTTGCAATAAGGGAATTGATAAAACCGCCGTGGAAGACTCTGAAGACAATTGGCCTTGCATCACAAGAACTGATGCCCGATCAAGTTATTGAGTTGGCGCAATTACGACTTATTCATCGAAACCTTTCCGTAATTGATCTTGCCTCATTCCTTTTAGCGAAGTCTTTAGGCGCTACTTTACTGACAGGCGATTCTCGCCTCTTCTAATTGGCGAACACAAATGGTTTGTCGGTTCATGGTGTTCTCTGGTTGTTAGATAAAATTGTCCTTTTACGTGTACTTACCCCTGAACAATCAAGTCTTGCGCTTCAGAAAATGCTTGAAGCAGGTGCGCGTTTGCCCCAGGATGAGTGTCACAAGCGGTTATCAGACTGGTCAAGATGATCAAAGGAGGTGATAAAAAATGAGTAAAGCAAAAGATTCTGTCCACAAACCAGGAGAAAAGGCTCCCGATTCTGGTCAGTATGGTATTGTTGGGCCACGTGGTGGTAAAACTGGTGTGGAAGTCACGGTTTCCAAAGGGGAAACTTTGCCGCCGACCCCAAAACCTGGTCAAGGCTTTGTGCTGGTTGACAAAACAAAGCACAAGGGTGATAGGTAGAAATAGCCCTTTCAAATTAGAACACAGAGGCTGACCGTAAGAACTAGTCAGCCTCTGTTCGTTTTTTATTGGTCTTTATGCTTAAAACTTTTTTATTCTTAGAGATGTAATCTCTGACATATAACTATTTTCTTATCCGTCGATAAAAGCGTGAATAATTTTATCATCCAATATCATCTTCCTCGCCGATGAGAATTTTCAGAAGAATTTCGTGGCGTTCCGAAGCTCCCATTGTGTCGTCCCAGTCTGAATTGCCAGAAGAGTCATCCGTGAAGTCATATTTTCTGGAAGCTTTTTTTACCGACCACCTCACCAGGCGAATTAACTCAGTTGGAGGCAGAGCAGCCAATTGATCGAATGTGCCTCCAGGTCCATGACACGGATCCTCACGCAATGCGGCCAAGACATAGGCCAGGGGATTCTTGATCCCTTCCCCAGCTGAACTGCAAGAATACAGCAGCCAGGACACGAAAGCATGTGCTGATGCGTTTTTCTCCAGTAAGTCTTTCGTGACTTTCGGGTGGACATGTGCCTGAACGAGGATTTTTCTTAAAACCCATTTTGGTGGCACCGCTGCCGGGGTTTTTCGGGTGGTAGGAGTGATTCTTTTCTGGGTGTTTAAATCAGTATTTAAGTGCTTTAAACCGTGCCATTCGCGCCATCCGAGAGTGTCATTCGCGCCATCTAATAGTGCCATTTCCGCCATCCTATGGGTGTCATTCGCGCCGTCCATAGGTGCCACCTGCGCCATTCTAATGGTGTCACTCGCGCCATCGAAGATGGGTTCCTCCAGACGCACCCGCAGACGCAGGGAATTCGCTTCGTCTCTTTCGATGCCGGGTAAAACGGTCAGAAAAGCACTGACAGGACCATTGTCATCCCGGATCCATTCCCACACCGTCTTGGACCGCTTCAGCCCCAATCGGTCTGCGAGTTCTTCATACCCACCGCGCATAAGCACTTCATCACGCACTTCGCCGGTGTTGCGATTGAAGTAGCAGCGGTCCCGCAACATGGCAATCAACCAGGCCTGTGCAGGAGTCAACTTGGCATTCGGGATAACGGTCTCCATGAAGTAGTGGGTCAGAAGGATGGTTCCAAACGAAGAGATAATTTTCCGGTGCAAGGCTTCAGAAGCGTCCTGCAAATCAGGGGACAATTTGTCTTCCACCCCTGCAAGTTGACTGGCAATTTCCATAACCGTTCTGGGAATGTCTGATGATAAGTCTGCTGAAGGAATTCTTACATGTGGAAGTACTTCTCCGACCAGGTCCTGGATATGAGCTGCCTTGATAAGCGCATCCAGCAAAGATATGCCATCGCTCAAGCAAGTTTTCAACCAATCCCGAACTGAAGCAGCATCTGTGAATGAAAGAGGCAGGGTCATGTGGACGGTGTAGTTATTGGGGAGGCGATGAGCCTGTCGATCTTTTCCTCGCGCCCAACGTGGTTCCTCCTGGCATTGCTCCACCAAGCCGGAGAGAGCTCTCCAGGTGGATGGTTCATCAACCGCCCGAAAGAAAGTCCGTCGACTTAAACCCGAGAAACGAATGATTTCTCGAACTGGAACACGCCGGGTCCTGGAGTCATTGTCACGATGAGAACCATCCCAGACTGCCTGTCTCCAGCCTATGTACAGCCAGGCATTGCGCGCACCGATCTCTGGAACAAGGCGGCTGAAGTAACCGGGTATGGCCACTACCCTTTCCGGTAAAACCACTTCGTCATAGCCCAGGCGGTGAACGATCTGGACTTTGGCTGTCTCGGATTCTGTTTCCGATCCGCTATCGACCTGGTCTTCGCTGGTTTTGGCGGATGCATCCACAACGAAAGTTACTTCAATATCTTGATTCAGGATACCCATCAGCAAACGCGTAACGGTGCTCGTCAAGCGGCTTTCCAGCCACTCACGTGCATACTCATTGAAAACACCAATCTTGAAAGAACCATCTTCGAAGGAGACGAGGTGGGTGTCACGCACCCAGGTGTCAAAGGATGCTTTGGGCATCTCCAGTTGGATTTGACCGAGTGCCGTTTGCCAGGCTTGCTCAGGGTTGAGAATCATATCAATTTGCCTCTATAAATACAGAGGGCTGTCTTTCCCCATTCCCATCTAAAAAACGCTTTAAAACGCTTCCTGACGATGGATGGGCTACCCAATAGGCTAGCGTTATTGGGTAGCCTAAGATATTTACCAACGCTAACCTATAGGCTTCCGTAGAACGGTAGCGTATGTTCACGAATTCTCCAATTTGGTGAGATCGAGAACGTAATCAAACCGGGCACATCTGGACAGGCGCTTGTAAGGGGAAAGCTCGACCTTGCCGTCGTTGTATTCTGCAACTCCCTGATACAGGTAATAAGACACCAGACCAGAAACAGAGATGCACTCTTGCTCAGCGATCTTCTTTAGGGACTCGTGTAGCTTGGGTGGTAGGTCCAACCCGACCTTATACCGGGCAGCCTCTTTACGCGCCTTTCCCTGCTTCGATTTAGGCAAGTTGGTGATGCGTTTTTTTTGCTCCAGATCTGTGAGCATATCTGCCACAGCAGGATCGACTACATTGCGGCGATTAAGAGTGTTGACCACTGATCACCTCCATGACCCGATGCATCGTACTGATATAACCACTCTTATTGTTACTGTCATAACCGGAGATAGCTGGAGAACGTGGTGCATATTCCCAAAGGCTCTTACCATAAGCCGGGGCCTCACGTGCTTTGGTATCCTGCGGGATGGGTGGCCAGACATGACCGCTGAATGTTTCCACCAGGGCTTTGAGCTGGAAAACGGTTTCTCGGGTAGTACGGTCGAAAAAGGTTGGCAGAATGCTGTATCCAAGCCGATGACCACGCTCAGCCACTTCGCCCATCGAACGCAGAACTTCGTTGACGCCATCCACAGCCATGGCATCCAGCCTGGTAGGTATCAGGACCCAATCACTGGCCATGAGTGCTGAGATATGCAGCACATCCAGCGAAGGTGCCAGGTCGAGGATAATCACATCATAATGAGCATTCTTTAGCACCCGGCTCATGATCTCAGTCGGAAAGTTGGAGATAATGATCGAGCGCTTGGCTTTTTCGGTTTTTTTGTCACCCGGAACGATATCCAGGTTATCCCGGGAATAGATAGCGACATCCGTGATCGGTTCTTCATCCACAACCAGTTTATACAAGCCGGGTGCCTTGTCCATACCCAGGGCAAACGCCACATGTCCCTGTGGGTCAAGATCTACCAGCAGGGTATGCTGCCCGGCCATTGCAAGGCCGTGGGCTAGGGTGACAGCGGACGTGGTTTTTCCAACGCCGCCTTTTTGGTTAGCAATAGTGAGGATGGTCATAATTCTGTCCTTTTCGAAGAAGAGATGAAAAAGAGTGAAGGTGAACCATTTTTTGGTTCACCTTCACTAATAGCACAAGCTCTTCTCGTTCCTCGGGACCAGACCCCCGACCAAATTACTGCAATTGTACTGCAATAACTATTAGAACACATGTTCTCTATGGACAGTTTGCCAACCAAAAACCCCCATATGTGGGGGCTATGGTCATCATTACCGCTATATCTAGGTGGGCCCGGCTGGAATCGAACCAGCGATCAAGCGATTATGAGTCGTCTGCTCTAACCACTGAGCTACGGGCCCGCAGGCAGGGCTATTATAGCATTATTTAAAGCGCAGCGCTTCACTTTTTAACCCTGTTTCTGCCAATTGATGAGATCATCCCTTCTCACCAGCCCTCGAATTTTTGCGCTCCACCTTTTTCCCCCTCAAATTCCGCCATGCTTTGCCTGTAACTGCACAGCGCACAATCCTCAGTAGAAATGGGTGGTCGCGGGGTATCCAGAACAGCCATCACTTCACCTAAAAACGCCAGGAAGCCCGCGTCATCACGCGGCACATCCAGCCAGGTGGTGTGTGTGATGAAAGCCGCTTCCTGGTTGGATAGCAGTTCATAACGCTGCGGGGTGATGATGAACAATCCCAGGCGTGTGATGGGCGCAAAGCTGAGCGCGCCGGGAGCCGGGTTTTCGAGGGCGTAGGCATAAGCGGATAGCTGCCGGCTGTAGAAAGCAGCTTTTTCCGAGGAAGCATCGGAGGTCTTGTAGTCGATGATGCCAAAAGAGCCATCCTGAAAGGCAATGACCGCATCGAAGCGTCCCCGGATGACACATTGCGAGGTCATGCCCGGTAGGAGGATCGGGCTGGATTTGACCCATTTTTCCTTATATCTAACGATCCCCGCAGGCAGGTCGGGGGAAATTGCGGAGGTGGGTTTGTCCTGGTAATGATCGCTGGTCAAATTACCCATCGTCCCGAACATGCCGGGGAAGGGTCCCCGGTAAATGATCTTGTGCTTCACTTTCATGTAAAAACAGAATTTGCACCCGTCCCACAGAAAAGTGAGGTCGGATGGGCTCAATGTATATAGTTCCATAACTCATTCCTTATTTTCAAGTTTTCCGGGTTGTCCATCCCGCCAGTGATGGATCACCAGAGGTATTTATCTATGTCCTGATCAATGGGTGCAGTTCAGGTAGCGAGATAATCCTGAAGTTTCCTGATGCAACTCTCATCATTTGTCGGATCTTTAGGATGCTCTTACATTTTCAGCACAGTCGGCTTCAATTTCAGCTCATCAATCAGCGTATTTAATTCAGCGTCCGTCAGAGGTCTGCCTTTCCCGGCAAAGGCTGTTAACGCAGCTTCCAGCATATTGGTCCCAAAAGAGCGCCCTTCGTAGCGTGGCGTGGTCGTAATCACCATCTTCGCACCGCGCTGGCGCAACAATTCGATATTATCAACCGTGGTGGTATTGGTAATGATGGTCTTTCCTGAGATATCCATTGGCATATACTTGCGCATAAAGAGAAAGTCTCCTGCCAATAGATCTGACTCTTCAAAGTATTTCGTGTATTTGGGTTCCTGTTCAGCGCCATCACTTCCATAGAAGAGCATGCTCATGGGGAACCAGCTCACCATCGGCAGGAGGATACGCGCCACACGCTTAAAAGCTGGAATACCATAGACTGGGATGGGCACTCCCAGCGCCACCATTAGATCACCCAGTACGATCCGATCTGAAACTTCCGCAGCAGCCTGTGCCAATCCGATCCGGTCAATCGCCACCGGTACAAAAGCCTGTTTAAAATGAGGAGCTCCACCAAGATCATTTTTTGCAAGCTCAAAGACACGCCTTTCAAGGGTGTGTTTGAGACCGCGTCCATCCACCAACGGGGTGGTTTTTACGCCTTCTACAAGTTTCAACGCGGCCCGCAAAGGGTATTCCCGCTCATCCAGGCGCAGATACAGATCCACACCACCGACACCAAAGGCATCCACTTTGCCATCCAGGTCAAGATACATCTGATGAGCGCGATCGATATCTCCATCAGTTCCGATCCTTTCCACCAGGATATCCTCCCCCTTGAAACGGATCGTGACGCTCTTATCGCGTTTGGAACTTCCCAGGCTGATGCTGACAGCACGCTTCATGTTTTTCCTCCGTTGATCAAGCTGGACTCACAAATGGATTATATTTCTTTTCAAAACCGACGCTTGTTTCAGGTCCATGACCGGATAGCAGGCGGGTTTCATCCGGCAGAGTGAATACCTGGGTTTGAATGCTTCGAACCAGGGAATTAAAATCTCCCCCCGGAAGATCGGTACGCCCAACGCTGCCCTGAAAGATCAGGTCACCGCAGAAAAGGATATTCGCTTGAGCGCAATAAAAGACGCAATGACCTGGTGTATGCCCCGGCGTGGCACGTACTTCAAATTGGGTTGACCCAAGCTGCAGGATCTGACCCTGGCTCAGGTCAATGCCCGGCTCCGGACCCGGGTCGATCTTGAAACCAAACAGGCTGCCTCCACCGCCCACCTTCCACAAGGCATGATCGGCGGGATGCAGCCCCACCAACGGCAGCGGATTAAGGGCATCTGCGATGGCAGCTGCACCACCGATATGATCAAAGTGGGCATGTGTGTACCATAAGTGCCCGATCCTCCACCCATTTTTCCTGGCTGCGTCCAGTATTACCAGTCCATCCCAGCCCGGGTCGATCACTGCAGCTTCATGCGTATCCGAATCCGCCACCAAGTAGGCGTTGGTTTGAACAGGTCCAAGCGTAAATTCAACGATTTCAAGCATATATCATAGGTCCAGGCTCTGATGAACGATCTCTACCTGGGGGTTCGATGCTGTCCTGGGTGCAAATAAAAAGCTGATCAAGATCGAAATACCGATCAATCCAATGGCAGCCAAATAGACGCTGACAGGGTCGCGTGTGTATAACCAGCCAGCCAATAAGGGTGCCAGAATGATCGCCAGAGAGTTGACTGTATCTGTCAGTCCATATGCCAGCCCCATCTGAGCTTGATGGACAAGCTGGCTGACCTGGGCAAAGATCATCATACGCCCGGCACGATACCCCCCCAACAGGAAATAACCCAACCCGTACCAGTACATGCTGTTGCCGCGCCAGAGCAGCACTGCGAATAAACCAACAAGGATCTGCGCCAGGATAAATCCCAGGCGGGGGGAGATCTGCCCCAGCAATAAATTCATCACAACGGATCCAATGCTTCCCACTGACCCGATCAGACCGACCTGGCTTAAAGTCAAGCCACGCTCCATTTCCAGGAAATTGGGAGTTAATGGCTGGGGCAGAAACATTACAAATACCGATGTAAATGCCAGACTCAAAATGACAAGATAACGATTATTTGTTAACAGGTTTTTGGGAGGGTGAATGGGATCATGCCCGTCACGTGCTTGCGGTTTCAAGAATAGCAGGATGATAAATGAGATCACAAATATAATGGCGATCACAAAGTAGATACTGCGCAAGCCATATTGACTTGCTATCCAACCCCCTGTGACCGGACCAATAATGGCACCCGTGTTGAACGCAGCCGATGTGAGAGTCATGGCGCGCAGAGCAGTAAGTTTTCCGCGCGCGGCAGTCACATATGAAAACAACGGAGAAGAAACGAAGGCGGTCAACCCGTACATCACCATGCCAATGATAAAGATCTGCAGGTTTCCAGCCAATGCCATGGTCCAGGCAGACACCAGACCAAAGAACCAGGCTGCCCATATAAGAGGACGCCGCCCTATTCTATCGGATAGATACCCTGCCGGGATATGTACCACCATCATGGCGACACCGAAAACGCTGAAAACGCCCGCGATGGTCATGGTGTTGGCACCTAATTGGTGCAGATATATCGGTTGGAAATACCAGAACATCCCCTCACCAATACCCCACGTAAAAAGTGAGATGCTAACCAGGATGAGAGCAGGATTCATGAGTTATTTGTAACCCTTACGATAAAATCTGTTGCTTCTTTAAAAACCTGCTCACGCACTGGTTCGCGCGGGATGACGTGCCCGCTGCCTTCCACCCACAGCATTTGCTTGTCTGTTGTCCCCAATTTATCGTAGATCCACTGCATGCTGTCTTTAATGACATAATTATCATTTTTTGAATGCACCAAAAAGACCGGGACTTCCACACTTGGCAATGCCGCACGCATTTCAGCCATCAGCAGGCTCAGTTCTGCGATCGACCTGACAGGGTTCATTGGATATGATCTATGTTCAAGAAACGACTCTTTATCAAACCAGTCCGCACCCGGTGCCTGGTTATCCTTCGGCATGAGTTTGATAAACCAACTGATCTGTTTGATAAAGCGCAGGCGCGGGTCATCCGGCAGGCGATAGGGGGTGGACATCGCAAATACGCCTGCCACCTTCAAACGGGTGGACATCAAAAGAGAGAGTATTCCACCCATGGATAACCCTATCAGGAATATGCGGTCCGTGCTGTCTCTCAAAAGGTTATAACCATCTTCCACAGATGCTGTCCAATCCTGGTAGCGTGAGCGGATCATATCCTGCGGTTGCGTGGCATGCCCGTTCAGGCGTACACCCAGTGCACTGAAGCCCTGCCCGTTCAAATGCTCCCCCATCCAGCGCATCTCTTTGGGTGTTCCTGTAAAACCATGGATCAACAAGCAACCTGTGCGGGCATTTTTCCCCTCACCAAGCAAAAAAAATGGTTCAGCAGTTGGTATGGTCTGGGTCATGTTTTTTTCAGCTCCTTTGAAAAGTCCCTTATTTTTCAACTATTATTTCCCACAATTAGCCTAATTTTTTCTGAGATGTTTTTGTGTACCCCGTAAATTATACCTTCAATAAAACAAGTTAGGTCAGACACATAAATGAATTAATGTTCTTACCTTATCCAGGCTGGTTTTAATGCAACGATCTGCTGATAGACCGGACAGTCCGGGTCATGTGCCCCCACCAGGTAGCCTGTGCTCATCAGGAATTCACCTACGATCTCACCGCCGGTGAATTTGAAGGTCTGTTTGAATAATTTTACCCATCCCTCCTTGGTCAAGTGTGAATGGGTGTCAAGCCAGTTCTTGAAAGAACCATGATCTTTCTGCAATAATTGGATCTGTCGCGCGTTTTCTATGGCTGCATTGATCTTGAGCCGATTGCGAATGATACCGGGATCTGCAAGAAGGCGTTCACGCTCCGCCTTGTCATAACCTGCAACCTTTTCGATGGCAAAACCATGATATGCCAGCCTGAAGTTCTCCTTTTTCTTAAGGATGGTGATCCAGGACAATCCAGCCTGGTTGATCTCAAGGATCAGGCGTTCAAACAAAAGAGCATCATCGTCCAACGGAAAACCATATTCCGTGTCATGATAAACCCGGTTAAATTCGTCTTCAAGATGGGTTTTTACATACTGGCAATAGGTCAACATGAATACTTTCTTCCAAACTTCCGGAATCACTCTTTCACTTAAATTTCATAAGTTACAAAACAGCAACCTTATAACACCACTACCTTGAAAGTGTTTTTAACCGATCACGATCAGCTCACGCGGCAGATCACTCAGGCTTTCGGAACCTGTTGTTGTAACAACCATGTCATCTTCGATGCGTACACCGTTACGCCCGGGCAGGTAGATACCTGGTTCGACCGTGTACGTCATGCCAGGTTGCAGAATCTGCATATTATCGCCGCGCATATAAGGTTCTTCATGACCCTCCAGACCGATGCCATGTCCTGTGCGGTGAGTAAAATAATCTCCGTATCCAGCTTTTTCAATAACGTCTCGTGCTGCAACATCCACATGTGCACATGGCACGCCTGGTTTACCGGCTGACCGTCCGGCAGCATTTGCTTCCTGGGTGATCTGATGGATCTTTTGATACTCAGGGTCCACTGAGCCAATCGCGAAGGTGCGGGTCAGATCTGAGACATATCCGTCCACAACTGCACCCCAGTCGATCACCAGCAGATCGCCTTCCTGGAGTTGGCGAAGCCCCGGAGTGGCATGCGGATTAGCGCCATTAAACCCCCCGGATACGATCGGAGAGAAAGGCAGCTCCGGTTCAGAGCCGCCACGCAGAAGCTGCAGGGTTAATTCGCCTGCCACCTCCTTCTCGCTCATTCCAATCTTTATCAAAGGCAAAGTGTTTTGAAGTGCCAATTGTGCGATGCCCACAGCACGACTCATGGCGTTCAATTCATCGCCATCCTTCACAAGGCGCAAAGAACTGATCGTATCACCTGCATCCATGAATTTTGCTCCTGGTGCAGCCGCCTGCAGATATCCATATTCCAACATGCGCAGGCTGCGTGGTTCCATGCCAATATGCTTATCCTCCATTCCCAATAGACTGATGGCTTTATCAAACGCTTGTTGCCACTCATCCGGACTCTCACCGTAAGGGAATCCATGGATGACATATGGAAGATCGACCAGCTTCTGCTGCTCCAACTCAGGCAAGACGATGACAGGAGGCTGGTGTTTTGTAAAGATGATCACAACCGGTCGTTCACTCAGGTGAAAGTGCAATCCGCAGGTGTATACAAGGCTGGGACCAGGGTTGAGTACCAGGGCATCCAGATTTGAAATTTGAAGAGCAAGTTGAGTTTTTTCCACGCGATCAGTTATCATGGATCTCCTTATTCCACTTCGGGTGGATTTTTTATTGCAGGGACAAATCCCATTCGCCGTACTTTATCGATGGCTGCATTGCGATTATGTACCCCCAGGCGGGCATAGGAAGTCGAGAGGATATTACGCAGAGTTGAGCCGGAAATATTCAGACGCCGTGCCAACTCATCTGTTGAATCATCAGGGAAGGCTGAAGCCACTTCCAAAACTTCCTTCTGGCGTGGAGTGAGATCTATCTTTGAACTTTCTTCAGACAATTCTGAATAAACCCCTGCACTAAAATAGTTTCCACCTGCAGCTACGATCATAACAATGCGCGCCAACTGTTTAATGGAGGCTTGATCATCTTTATATATATAGCCACGAACTCCTCGGTCGATAGCACTTTTTACCAGGGCTTTCTCTTTAAAGTTAGAAATGACGATAACCTTTAATGCTGGAAAATCAACCTGTAACGTTTTCAGGGCAAATATCATCGGGAACTGGTTGCCATTCTCAATGGAAGTGGGAACGCTGAGGTCCAGCAAGAGAACATCCACCTGGTTATTTCGGAGCATGGGCAATAGATCTTCCCCATAGGAAGCGCTGGCCACAACCTTAATATCCTTGGTATGCATTAACCGGTATTGAAATCCGTCAAGGATGCTTTGATGATCATCCATAATGGCGACGTGCACTATTTTCTCCATTTATATCTCCATTTGCGAACCTGCTGTTTTATGGCAAGGTTGCATAAGTTTCTTCAAATAAACGATCAATCTTACCCCCGGCACGCTTCAATTAACAAAAATCTGCAATCAAGCATTGACCATAAGGTGAAATACATTAAGAATCTTACCTTGAAAGTAAGAGATTATGCCTCATCACCTGCATCCTTGATCCAGGGAACACTGGCAAATAAATGAACACCTCCCCCGGAGGGTGATTCGATCTTAAGTTCCCCTCCCAACAAGTTCATTCGCTCCTGCAATCCGAGCAAACCCGTCCCTTTCATATTCGTATCTTTCATTCCGCTCCCATTGTCACGCACACTTAACTGAATTCTTCCCTTGAGGTATTTTAACTTTATCTGAACTTTATCTGCATTGGCATATTTTAGTGTATTGGTAAGTGATTCCTGGACTACCCGGTATAGACTAATGGCGATCTCATTCGGCAAACCCGGTATCTCTTGACCCTGGTAATCTATGTTCAGGTTGGTCTTCCCGGAAACATCCTGGCACAGATCCTCCAGGCTGATGTGGATACCACCCACCTCCAGAATTGAAGGCCGCAGCCGGTGTGAGAGGTCACGCATCAACTGCATGCTGGAATCAGTGATTCGCATGGCAGATTCCAATCTACCTTTGAGTTCCTGAAGTTCTTCAGGTACCTGAGCAAGGGCGGTATCCAGGCTATATTTCAAGGTAACAAACACTTGCCCAACTTCATCATGAAGTTCGCGCGATACCGAACGGCGCTCCTCTTCCTGTGTTGTGATGATCTCACGCGTAAGTACGCGCAGGCGTTCCTGGCTCTCAACAAGCTCACGGGTACGTTCTTTTACACGTTTCTCCAGGTCTAGCTTGGCAGATTTTAAAGCGACTTCGTTCTTTTTCCGATGAGTAATATCACGCACAATTGCCCACATACTCTCCGGATTTCCATCTTCATCCCGGGTCAGGCTTGTTCTCAGGTCAACCGAGAAAATTGTTCCATCTTTACGGAAATATTCCTTTTCATAGACATCCGAATAACCCAAAGGGATAATTTGATTATTAATAATTTCAGCTTCCATGGCATGCCATTTCGGAGGAGTCACATCCATATAGGTCAATTGATTTAGTTCTTCCGGTAAAAAACCCGTCATGTCTATATAAGCTTGGTTAAACTCTACGATCTTACCACTCATATCTACGCGCATAAAGGCATCTGTCATGGATTCGTACAATCTATGATATCTATCCTGGGTTGATAATCTGGCTCTTTCAGCCTCGATTTGATTGGTCACATCAACCCACGATCCCACTAAATTCTTCTGGCACCCATCTTCCTCGACAACAAGCTGCATATCATCCCGGATCCAACGATAATTCCCATCCTTGTGAAGCATCCTATATTTGCAAGTGATCCTTTTCTCCTCAACAATTTTCCCTTTTTCAACCTTTACCCATGATTTATCTTCCACATGAATGTGATGTTCCCAAAATCCATCTTCATCCAGGATCTGACTCGCTGTATATCCCAGCAATTCTTCCACATTATCACTTACTTGAAGCGACTTCCAATCGCCATCCAGGGCAGTCGTGTAGATCACTGCCGGGCTATGCAGGACTAATTCTCTTAAACTTGCACTGGTTCGCAATAGTTCGTCGGTTCTTTCAATTACTTGCTGTTCCAGGGAATCCAGGGAAGCTTGCAGCAAAGCTTCCAAATTCTTTCTGTCAGTGATATCCCGGCAATTTACG
The DNA here is from genome assembly GCA_964370815.1 of uncultured Anaerolineaceae bacterium. Taxonomy (GTDB): domain Bacteria; phylum Chloroflexota; class Anaerolineae; order Anaerolineales; family Villigracilaceae; genus UBA12087. The sequence continues at coordinate 36,152 of CAYJKQ010000020.1, forward strand.
ACTGTTCCATTGATGACCGGTGTGTTTTTTAATTCAAATCCATTGGCTTCAAACCAGCGCCAGGTCCCATCTTTGTGTTGCAAGCGTATTTCCATAAAGGACCCTATTTGCTCTTCTGGAACACCTGGAGTTAACGCAGTTATTACCAGAGCCTGGTCCTCGGTGTGAAGAAAACCGAGCACATTCTTGCCAATGATCTCTTCCGGATGGTAACCCAAAAGCCTGAAAGCAGAAGGGCTGGCGTATCCGATCTCCCCATCTGTCCGCAGAATGGCTACCAAATCCGTCGAGTTTTCAATTAATGACCTGTATCGGATCTCACTTTCTGAAATTTTTTCATGTGCATGGGCGAGATTGTCCGCCAATATTGTGACTTTATTTATCTTTCTAACCAGGCCGCGCATGATCGTGGAGACGGAAACATAAGACATGGTACCCAGGAGTAAAAAAATGATGCCTCCAATAATCCATAAAAGTGGATTTGATTGCGGTAGATATACTGGCAAGCTGAAATTTCCGTTGATGACGTTCATACCTATCACATATATCGCCAGGGCACTCAAAATTAAACTTCCCAGTGCAAACTGAAAATCAAACAAAAGGGCTGTCATTACGACAAAAGTCAGCAAAAACAATCCTGCATCAACATTTAACCCACTAATAAATAGATTGATGACTCCAAATACAAAAAGGAAGAACAACCAACTTGCAGATCTGAACCAATAGGGCAGTTGTCGGAAGAGTGTGATCACCAACAACCAGCAATAGAAAATGGTGTAGATGACTGCTAATTCTATGATCTGTTTCTCAAAAACAGGGATCAATGCCAGGAAATACAAAAATAATGAAACAAGCGAAGCCACCAACAATTGAGCGTTGAGAATGGATTCCTGCAATTCATGCACACTCTCATAAATCCAAACGCTCTGAAGGGACCGCTTGATGGAGTTAACTATCTTCTTTTGTCCGATCATGCTGTTTTATTCCTGAAATAGTTTCCCTTGTTTTTGACAACTTTTTAAAAACACGGCGATCATTTTTTCTTGGTACTGGAAATTAAATTCCCTTGAAAAATTAATATACTTATCGGTGACTTGCATACATCCAAACACTTATTCTAAAATCGCATTGAATATTAAATTCAAAGAAACAGTCTCTTATGATCACCCTCATGCTCCGTATGTCCAACTCTCATGGAAAATCCATCTGGATCTATAAATTTTCCGTTATTCTCTGACCGGATCGTGCTTGCCCACTTTCTGGCTCTTTAAGTAGCTCCGTTACTGCTCAGACCCTAAAGGTTTGCCCTTATAAGACAAGTAAGAGAAAGCATGAATGTTTGGATATTTGTTCATTTTCTCTTTCTAGAGAAACCTTTTGGGTCTTGGCCTTAGTAGATACGTAGCTTCTATTTATTAAGTATAATCCAAATTATGCATATAAAAATTGACCAGATCGTTCACTCCCGGAGAAAATCCATTGCCATCATTATCCAGGGCGATGGCAGGCTGGTGGTTCGAGCTCCACTCCGTTTTAGCAAGTCCCGCATCCAGGAATTTGTCCTTTCAAAAACTGATTGGATCCTCACCCAACAGGCAAAAGCTGCCTCCCGCACAGCCCCTGCTCATTCCTTCATGAACGGGGAAGACTTTCTCTTTTTGGGTAAAACAATTCCTCTAGAGATCGTAGATAATTCCTCAAAATCACTGACTTTTGACTCGTGTTTTCGTTTAAGGAAGTCAGATCAGCCACATGCCAGAGCGATCTTTATCAAATGGTATAAGACACAAGCCCGGCAGATATTTACCAGCCGCGCGAAATTCTTCGCCCAAAGGAATGCCCTGATTTATTCCAAAATAAGGCTCAGCTCTGCCCGCACACGCTGGGGATCCTGTAGCTCCAAAGGTACACTGAGTTTCACCTGGCGCCTGGTAATGGCTCCGCTTGAGATCATAGATTATGTCATCATCCATGAACTGGTACATCTCGAGATCCAAAACCATTCGCCCTCATTTTGGAAGAAAATCCATGAATATATGCCGGATTATAAGAAAAGAAGAGCCTGGTTAAAGGCACATGGATACCAATTAAGTCTGGGGGATTAAGCCAAAAAAAAGTAGGCTGCCTTTTTCAGGCAGCCTACTAATTCGAAAAAAACTATTTTAAGGTTAGAACATAGATTAGGTTAGTAGTTCACATTAATGGGTCTTGCACGGGCTGGGTTTCGCGGCACCATTGAATCCACCGCACCAATCGCCATCAAATGAAGTGTTATTAACCAAGGACCAACTTCCTCTGAACTGGTTCAGATTACTTGGGTTCCTTTTCATAACCACAGTCCAATTGGCACCATCTATTGGTCTTGATAAAGAACCATTCATCGTCATGCCATCTGCACTTATCGTTCCGGTGAGATTAAAAG
>CAYJKQ010000021.1:0-36303 GCA_964370815.1 uncultured Anaerolineaceae bacterium
AGCGGATCCGGTTTGCGTGAGAGTGTGGGTTCACGAAATTTGAGCTTAAGAGGTCCAGCCGCATGTTAGCCGGTCATAAAGGCTGAAGGAGCTGCAAAGCTCCGAGAGATAGGCTATATTGCTTGGAGCAGAACATTTATCAAGTCATTGAACATTGTGAACTTTGTATTAATGGATCTCTCCGCAGAATTTCTGCGGAGAGATTGTGGAACATTACTGAAAGTGATCGAAATAATTATTGGCAGGTGAAATTAATTATTTCTCGATCACGATCCTGTTCTTTTGCAAAGTAACTGCAGTCTGCGCCAGGGCTCTACCGTTCAGCGACGCACCGGTTCGAAGGTGGATCGCAGTCCTGGCCAGGATGGTGCCTTCCATGTGAGCAGTAGTTCCAATTGTGACGCCAGCTCCACCAGCGACCTGCCAGAAGATATTCTTGGCTTGAGCGCCACCAGCCAGCACAACATGAGTGTCTGAAGCCAGCCTCAGATTCCCTGAGATTTGGAAGATCCAGACATCGGTCGGGCCACCCTTGAGAACGACTCTATTATTTATAAAAACACCGGTGCTCCATTTGTACAAGCCGGGTCTGAGGGTTCTACCACTGAGATTTCCTGCATACAACTCGGTGTAATTAGGATTTTTCCTTCCGGCAGCATTCCTATAAGCGGTTTCCATGTTGCTGATAGCAGTGGTCAGGAAAATTGGAGTGGGGTCGGCAAAGTTGGCTGCGAAGATCCTCCCGGTAACTTGATCTGAGGTGGAAAACCTGTTCGAGGCGTCAGCTACCATTGAAAATCCGGTTATGGCAGTCCCGGCGATCGGACTGGTTCCCATATTTCCAACAACCGCGGAAATTGGAACATTTGTGATGCCCGATTTTGTCAGGATCGCAAAATTAACAGCCCTGCCCAGGAATACCGGGGTCTGGGTTGTTGCTGTTTCTGCCCGCGCCATCTGCCCTGAGCTAACTGTGAGCGCAAGGACCAGAATTACCAAAAATAACATACGGATTGTCTTGCTGAGGGGGCGAAGTGTTGATTGTTTCATTTTATTTCTCCTTGAGAATTCGATCTTGCGGCATGATCAACCCATTAATATTTAAACCTATGGTTTCACTTACTTATCATACGGTAAATACCCCCCGTACGCATCCTGCAGCAGGGGGGTATTTACCTCCGCCACTTGGGGGAGGAACGATGGGTCTGGGAAGGGTAGGACCACCCTGCAAGCGCTCAGGTGTTCGAGAGCAGCTCAGGTTGTGCCGTTGGGAATTAGCCAGCCTCTCTGACTCCTGCCAGTATTATCGTTTTATATGAAACAACCTGCCAGGCTTCCTTTCTGCGGCGATTTCATTTATAGTCAGGTTGTATCTTCCCCGAATTATGGATAAGATACGTTCGTTTCCTATTCACTGAGAAAGGAGAACCTCATGCCTGTCAAATCTGGAATACCCGCCCCCGCCATCTCCCTGCCGGATGAAAGCGGTACCATTCGCACGCTGTCCGATCACCTGGGTCATCCCGTGGTGCTGTATTTCTACCCTAAGGATGATACCCCCGGTTGTACGACCGAAGCCTGCAATTTTCGGGATGATTACAGCGCCTACACCAAAGCCGGTGTGGTCATCCTGGGCGTCAGCCCCGATGACGTCAGGTCCCACGCCAGGTTCAAGGAAAAATATGCCCTGCCGTTCCCGCTACTGGCGGATGAGGGTCACAAGGTCTGTGACCTGTACGGAGCCTGGGGACCGAAGAAAATGATGGGTCGCGCATACGAAGGCGTCCTGCGCACGACCTTCCTGATCGATAGCACCGGGAAGATCGCAAGGGTCTTCGAGGATGTCAAACCCGCTGAACACAGCACCGAAGTGCTGGCAGCCCTGGCGAGCCTGTAAGATCAGGCTTGTGCAGACTCTCCCCAAATCCTGTGGATTTGGGGAGAGTTTTCTGCCCACCTTGTGATTACTCCAAAAATCTTGCGGATTTAGGGAGGGTTTCCACGCCCAGCTTGAAATAGTTCCTCATTCGTGCTAGACTGGTTGTATTGCTTCTTCATTTTCGGGGACACCCACCCATCCGCCCCAGGCACCCGCATCACTGGTGGGGTTTTTGACGTGGAGCGAACGATGCAGTCCCTTCATTAATATGGCACGGCTGAGGTTTTCCTGCGGAGCCCCTTCTTTTCGCCTGTGGCGGGTGTTCGAGAGCAGATGTTATCTAACGTAAACGTCTCCCAGATCGACCAATATCGGGTTGGTCGGCAGTTCAATGACGATCAGGATGCCATTATCATCCCGCAAAGGATAAAGTTTGTTGGCAAAACTGGAGGCGTTATACAGGGAGACGAAAACGATCACCTTGTAGTTATGTTTCTTCAGAAAGTTTTCATCCATTTCTATCTCGAACCTTCCGTCCGCATCTGTTTTTCCCTGCGGGTTCTCAAACTTCCCGCCTGCCCCAAAACTTAATACGCCTTCTTCGTTCGAGATGATCAGGGTGGTGTCCGCCACTGCTGCATTGCCTTCTTTAAATAACAATCTGCCTTTCAGCAAATAAACTGGCGGTGGGGTGGGGGTTGCCGTCGGTGGTATCGGCGTTGGGGTGGGGGTTGGACCGGCTATGGAAGCCAGTACACTGCAGCCGAGCATGAAAACCATCAGCAAACAAAAAGCAAGTACGATCCAGATCCTGCGCGACCCTTTCATTTCCGCCTCCTTGATAATTAGATCTTATTGGTCTCATCCTTATTATGCACATATTCCTTTGTCCTGTCAAATCAACACGCCACATCTGCCAAACAGGTGCTTAACCCCCGGCTCCCGGCGGGATCAAGGACCGGTTGTCTTTCCACATGCCTTGCGTTAAGAGGACTGTTCATTTTTCAGATTGTGAATATAATTATTATTGACCTGGGGTGAATTAGAATATCGCCTGGAAATTGTCTTGGTTCACTCCACAAGGAGCAAGCGATGAAGAAACCCGTCTGCCTGATGTTCGGTGTCCTGCTGGTCGGGATATTGGCTTGTGGCGGTCTCACCCCGTCACCAGAAGCCACCGAAACCCTGGTTTTTTCCAGACCAGCCCGCCCCTACGAAAACGGGAATTTTAGTTTCACGATCCCTGCGGATTGGGGCACGCTGGAGGAAGTCTGGAAGTACGTATCAACCCCGGGTGCAGATTATTATGGTCTGGGTGTAGGGGAGATCATCACCATTCAATATCCCGCCTACCAGGGTCAGGGTGACGCGTTTTTTGCAGTGGCAGCCTCCCCTCTTGCAGATGGAGAGACCCTCGAGTCCCGTTTCAATAAAGCCTACGAAAACCCTGTGCCCGAGATCAAAGGTGTCATCCAGCAGACCTTTGAACTGGGGGCTTTATCCGGTCTGGAGATCAGCTATGATCGTCCGTGGGGTGAACCCTGGTGGCATTTTCGCGACATCTGGCTGGAGAAGGATGGGATGATCTATGTCCTTTCCTGCCAGACCTACATCACAAATTTTGACGACCACGCAGCCATCTTCGATCAGATCCTGGCTGGTTTTCAATTCAAGGAATGATAGTAACTGCTCAGACATGCTAATTTTCATCGAGACAATTCGAACTCGACTGTCATCCTGAGCGCAGCGAAGGATCCCCTGGCAGTATAGGAGATTCTCACCTGCAATCCCTGACACCACCCACCACATCGTCCCCCCTTTCCCCTGCGGGTCGGGGACTTCGCCGGCGTCCTTGCGGCAGTTCGCTCCGCCTGCTTTTAGCGGAGGAGGACAGGGGTATATGATCCCGGTCAGCGGGGCAATCAACATGCGCTTTCCCAGGGACCAATTATGGTTTTGGTTTGTGAAAAAATGTATTTTCAGACAATTATGTGATACTATATTTTAAACAACAATGTAGTCTGTGCTTCAACATCGCTGATATTTTCTCCATAGATCAAGGTTTGGAAAGGAGAATAAATATGAGCAAGAACCACATTTCCCTGGCTTGTATAACTCTCATCGCAGCGATCCTGCTTATCCTTGGAATCACGGGTTCACAGGTCACCCCCGCAGCTGCCCGGGAACTGCCACCAACGCCTTCATTCCCCATCGCCAACCCCCCAACCAAATCACTCGAAGCCGACTCACCCGCGGCATTTGGCTGGATCGATGGAACGATCAAATATTCCACGATCATCAATTGCATCAGCATCATTAATGGCTCTCCCTATGCCGAGTATGGCTCAGGTGTATATGTGGGCTATTACGCCGACCCATCCATACAGGAACCTTTCGTAGGGAAGCCATATTATGTGCACGTGGTGGTCTACGGGATCGGGAACGCTTGTAGCGGGCAGAATGCATACATTGATATTGGATTGCCAGCCAATACTACCCTGGCGATCGACTCCACCAACAAGGTGCTCTGTTATGGTGGTGGAACCCAATTTACCACTGGCTGTCCGCAGAGCCTGCCGGCCTCCTCCTTTAATACCGGTTACTATGCGGTTCGATCCACTGACCCGACTTGGACCTGGCCAGTGCCACAGGGGTATTACTGGGAATTCATGATCCCGGTTATCTCCTCCAGCACTTTGAGTGGCAGCAACTTCCAGGCTGACATACACATGTTGGATGGAAATGATAGCCCGTGGTTGTACCCGACCCGGGGAGTCACGGTTTACACTTCGCCCCTGCCGACTGCTTTCAATAAAACAAGCCCGGCTAATTCTTCCAGTGGCGTCTTGCTCAACCCGACCCTCAGCTGGTCTGCCAGCTCGGGTGTGACTTCCTACTATTCCTGCTATGACACCAGCAACAACAACGCCTGTTCCGGCTGGTTCCTCAGCGGCACCACCACCAGCAGGACCCTGAACAACCTTACCCCCAACACCACCTATTACTGGCAGGTGTACGCGCACAACGACTTTGGCAACACCTATTCCAACAACAGCACCTACTGGTCTTTCACAACCGGGTCGCTGCCGGGCGCTTTTGACAAGACCTCCCCCGCCGATGGAGCTGGCAACCAGCCCTTGTCCCTGGCTTTGCAATGGTCCGCCAGCCCGAACGCCACTTCCTACTGGTACTGCTATGACACCAGCAATGACAGCTCCTGCTCCAACTGGGTCAACAACGGCACCTCCACCAGCAAGACCCTGAGCGGGTTGTCGCCCAACACCACCTATTACTGGTCTGTCCTGGCAAAGAATGCGATCGGTCAAACCTTTTCCAGTTACTCCTTCTGGTCTTTCACCACCGGGGTCAAACCCGGCGCATTCATTAAGACACTCCCTGCGAATGGTGCCATTAACCAGCTCTTGACCCGGACGATAAAATGGACGGTCAGCGCGCGTGCCACTTCCTACTGGTACTGCTATGACACCAGTAATGATAATGCCTGCTCCAACTGGGTCAACAACGGAACTGCCACCAGCAAGATTCTGAGCGGGTTGTCGCCCAATACCACCTATTACTGGCATGTCAGAGCCAGGAATGCGATCGGTGTCAGGTACGCCAACAACTCGAGCACAGCTTATTTTTCCTTTAAGACAGCAGCTCCTCCCGGTGTCTTTCGCAAGCTATCTCCAGGCAATGGTGCCACCAACCTGCCCTTTTCCCTGACCCTGAGATGGACTGCCAGTTTGGGTGCCACTTCCTACTGGTATTGCTACGACACCAGCAATAACAATACCTGCAGCAACTGGGTCAACAACGGAACTGCCACCAGCAAGACCTTGAGCGGATTGTCGCCCAACACCAGCTATTACTGGCAGGTGAAAGCCCGGAATGCAATTGGCGTCCGCTTTGCCAACAAACTAAGTACCGCCTTCTGGACTTTCAAGACAAAACGTTAGCGCAGGATCATCCATAAAGCCGGGCACAACAGGGCCTGTTCCAACAAGCAAGCTGTAAAGAGACAGGTCCCTGGGTGGTTTTAACGATCCACAGGAGGAAAATTTGAGCCGGAATATTCCAGAAGCTTCCATTGTCATGCTGATCGGATTCGGTGTCATTCTGTTGATCCTGTGCGGGATCATGGCCTGGATCATGCGCCTGAGTCACCGCCTGGGCAAGCTGGATGCCCCACAAGCCTGGTTGCGCTTCCTGGTGGCGTTTCTGCAGATCCTGCTGGGGATCGGGGTCATTCTGGTTCTGAGGGAATTTAAGATCACGCCAACCATTTCCATTGTTTCCGGTGCGGGGCTGGCTTTCGCCTCCGGTCTGCTGTTCATCAAGCATCTCTTTAAATATGAATGGAAACCAGCCTTGCGCATCTGGCTCATTGCTACTGCACTGAACCTGTTGATCGTACCCGTTTGCACCTGGGCTTTGCTGATAGGTTGGATCATGGTCAGTTTTATGCTTTTCCCGCCCCAATTCTAAGGATCCTAAAGGTTACCCTCCCAGGTAAAGTTCCATCCACGCCAGGATGCGCTCCATGATATCCAGCAGCAAATTTGGTTCGGAAGGGACGTGCCCGCTGCGGGGGTAGATCACCATCCGGGTGGGGATGCCGCAGCGCTTAAGCGCATGGTGGAATTCATATCCCTGCCAGATGGGAACTCGCTGATCGTTCTCGCCGTGCAGGATCAGGGTGGGGGTGGTCACCCGGTCAGCGTGGATGATGGGGGAGCGCTCGAGCAGCAGATCGGCCACCTCCCAAACTTCGCCGCCGAAATGGCTGGGCAGGTAATCGGGACTGTCGTTCCCCAGGGCGTAGCTGACCAGGTTCACCATCCCGGCACCGATGACCGCGGCCCGAAAGCGTCCGGTCTGGGTCAGGGTGGCAGCGGTCAGGTAACCGCCGTAACTCCAACCGGTGATGCCCAACCTCTCCGGGTCGGCAATACCGAGGGCGATGACATGGTCAACTCCCGCCAGCAGGTCCTGCACATCCCTTCCCCCCCAATCGCGGTAGTTGCCGCGGCGGAAAGCCTTGCCGTAGCCGGTGCTGCCGCGCACATTGCAGCGCAGGATGGCATAGCCCCGGGAAGCGAAGGCGGCAATCGGGCCATAAAAGGATTGCAGGCCGATGAAGAACTGCAGCCAGGCGATCGCAGGTCCGCCATGTACGCTGACCAGCAGGGGATAGCGTTGGCTCTGTTCATATTCGACCGGGTAAGTCAGCAGTCCTTCTATTTCCAGCCCGTCCACCGATCTCCAGCGGATGACCTCCGTTCTCCCCAGGGGAAGCAGGCTGAATTCAGCGTTGACCCGGCTCATCTGCACGGGAGAAAACTCAACCAGTTGGGTGAGATAAGCCTCCGGTGGCTGGCTGGGAGTCTGCAGAGTGAACCCCATGGTGCTGCGGGACTGGTTCAGCCGGACGTTTTCGATGCAGCCTTCCCATTCGAAGAGCAGCATGGGGGGGCTGCCATCCACCGGCAAGGCTCCCAGGCAGTGATGTGTGCCCACCGTTTCCAGGAAGTACAGCTGTTGGCTGTCTGCCGACCATCCGATCAGGTCCGGGCGGCGGTCGTGGGTCTCAGCCAGGGGATGTGAATCGCCGCCTTCGAGGGAGAGAACATGAACGACCGACGACCATTCCCAGGCTGGCGTGTCGTAGGCCTTGTATGCGATCCAGCGGCCATCAGGGGAGAAGTGGGGATTGAAAGCGGTTAGCTCCTGCCCGCCCAGAGGCTGGACCGAGCCATCTACCAGTGTCAGGAGAGCCAGGCGCGTGCCCGGCCAGTCATTCGGCTGGGGAGAAGGACAATGGGCGAAAACGATGGCATCGCCATTGGGCGACCAGTTGTAGGCCTCTGGAACTTCCGGTGCACCCACATTCATCTCTGCCCCGGTCAGGGGGCGTCCGCTGACCGGGCCGTGCGAGAGTTCTGCCAGCGAGATCAGGCGCAGGCGCTGGTTCTTCAAGCCCTGGCCGACCAGGCGGGGATCGTTCTTACCCTGGGCTGCCTGGACTTCTGCGGGGGTGAGACCGTCCGCGGCTGTAAAAGCGATCATGCTTCCATCCGGCGACCACTTTAAACTGCTGATGCCCGCGGGAACATCTGTCGCCTGCTGGCTATTTCCTGTTTTCAACGAGTACAACCAGACGTTTTTTTGCGAGAGGAAGGCAATGAATTGCCCATCTGGAGACCACTGGGGAGCAAACGTGGAGCATTCGCCCGAAGTCAACTGGACGGGTGTGCTGCCCTGCGGGTCGGCAAGATAAACCTGGGACTGAAAGCTGCTTTGCTCAGAGGTCATCACCGCCTGCATGACTGTGAAGGCGAGGCGCTTGCCATCGGGAGAGACATCCAGGCTTGTGATCCGTTTAATGGCAAGGGTATCACCAGGGGTCCAATGTTGGTCAGTCAAAGTCAAGAGTTACCTTCCTTTCGGAAACCATCCGCGAACTCATGCGCTTCAGGCACAACGCGGTGCAGCGCACTTTTCGCAATTAATCTGATCGCCAGCCATATCGCTTCAGGATGCCTTTTGCCTCGTCCTGGATATCGACAATATGGATCTTGGTGGTGATCTCTTTCAACCCTGTCATATCCAACAATCCTTTCCATTCGTCCGGCGTCAGTGGGTTTACGCTGGTACCCACATCCTGCGCAGCCCAGGCGATCACTTCCGGCGGAACCGGTACTTTCAGCCAGGGTGAAACTCCCAGGGTTCAATGTGGAAATTACTATTTCTTAAACCAGCCGGGCAGGTAAAAACCTATGATAGCCAGCAGGACTGCCAGGACGGTCATTAACAACCCCAAACCACCATCGATCAGCTCGCTGTCGTAACCCTGGCTGGTACCCACAGCCACCAAGGCTGCCATTGGAACCAGCATCCCTATGAAGGCATAGACCAGGCGGGGCAGATACTTCTTGGGCTGGATGCTCTTACGCACTGCGATCGCCAGGGCACCCACCAGGAACACACCGATCACAATGCCCAGACCAGTGATCAGCAGGGAATCCGGCATTTTTCCCTGTCCGATGCCAACCCCCACCGTTCCCGCCACCATCCCCAACGCGGCTTGCAGCAGGAGTGTGATCAACCACGCAAAAAAATTCAGGATCTTCTTAAGGGTGTTCATTTTGCCTCCTCTCTCAAATCAGGGGCGCATCGAAAAAAGCTGTGTATTTTGGTCATATTATTGCACGATTTTACAAGAATTGCACCCCCCTTTTTACCAAAGATATCCTCCAGGGGGCTTAAATTCCGATTAGGTGGAGGGAGATCAAGACCATTTGAGCATAAGTATTGAATCCATCCCCGGAATTTGATACACTACTTCTACCAACACAAATATACAAGTTTCCAGCACCACCATGATTGGTTGTCACCAGGCAATCCCTTTATCTAACCCGGAACTCTTCCAACGTCCCTGAGGAGGTGGGCGATGAAAAGAAAGAACCTTGTCAACTTCATCCTGAGTCTCCTGCTTGTGCTTTCTACAGGCTGCAATGCCGCCCGGGTCATCGCACCCCTTCCCCAGTCCACCAGCGTACCCAGCCCGACGACCCTCCTCTTCACACCCTCCCCCTTGCCAACCCTGGGTGACCTGGAATACCTGGATGCAGGCTATTGCCTGGAAGATGAGAACCCGGACGATGAGCTTAACCTGTTGCGCTTCTTCCCAAGCGGCGTGGTGTTGATGGTGATCACCCAGGGACAGAAATCCTGCCAGGATGCCTGGGTCTCACTCGCCCCCTATTTGATCGAAGCAGACCAGCAAAAGTTTAGCCATGGAATTTATCAATTTTCCGGCACCGCCATCCATTTCTCGCTCGCACCCGCATATTCCGATCAGGTCGCTGGTGTTGTCCTGGGCAGCTACCAGGGAGATCGTCTCCTGCTGCTGCAGCAGGGCGTGGAAATGGAATATATGCTTGTCTATAGAGGAGAACTGCCATGAATAATGAGCTGCCCAAAACTGAAGTTGCCGAACCGGTCAAGAAAGCCCCCGTCTTTTCAAGTTGCCTGGCAGTCCTGCTGGGGATCGCCCTGGTTCTTTTCACCCTGCTCGGGTTGATCGGTTTCAACATCTGGAGGGTTCTTTTCGATCCAATCCAGGTCAAGCAAGCCCTGACAAGCCAGATCGTTACCTCGGATGCAGTCCCCACCTTTTTGGAGATCTTCTCGGAGTGGCGCGCAGAACAACGCCTGCAAAGCGGCGAAGCCCTGAGTGGAGTCAGTGAGCCGGATATCGTCCTGCTGATCTCGTACATGGATCGGGAAGACTGGCGCCAGATCAAGCAGCTGCTTGTGACCGATGAGTTCGTCACGAACCTGATCTCGGTCAGCGTTGACGGGATCTATCATTGGATCGATTCGGACGAGCTCCTGCCCGGGTTCACCTGGGATCTTTCCCCGCTCAAAGCCAACCTGGCTGGACCACAGGGTTTACAAGCCCTGATGGTCGCTTATTCAGCCATGCCGGTCTGCAGCGAGGCAGAGATCCAGGATCTGAAACAACGCATGGCAGAAGCACCTCCCGGCGTGTCCGTCCTGTACAACCTGTGCCAGTTTCCAGAGCCCTGGCGCACAGACCAGATCGGTGATTATGTGGAATCACTGAACGGCGTCAACGTAAATGTCCCGATCCGCTTTGATCTGCACGAAATGCTTGCCGGCAACCCGTCTGCCGCCGCCATGGACCCAACCTTCATAAAAACTCAACTCCGGCTGGTGAGCCTGGTCGCCCGCTGGACATGGCTGGCAGCCCTGCTGGTCTTGCTGCTCATCCTGCTCATCCGTGTCCGTTCGCTTCGCTCGCTGGGGCAGTTCGTTGGCATTCCCCTCTTCATCAGCGGTGTGCTCGCCATACTCTTTACCTGGGGGGGTCAGTTTGTGCTGATCCAGTTCATCCGCGCCAGGATCCTTGCCACCACCTCCCCACTCATCACCCAGGAAGTCTCAGCCAGCCTCAAACAACTGACCTCCTTCTTCTTCCAGCCCATGCTCATCCAGTCCATCATCCTGACCGGGTTGGGATTCTTGTTGATCTTACTGATATTCATTAAAAGACCTCAAAGTGGATCATAACCAACCATCCAACGGCATGCTCCCGGGTTCAGGTTGCTGAGCCCGGGACATATTCCCTGCAATCGGGATATTCTTTGAGAGGTGGATCATGAAACAACAAAAACTGATCTTCATTCTTGTATTGGGCTTCACAACCATCCTGGCTTGCACCCTGCCGAATCTCCCTGCCTGGAAGCCGACGTCTTCGGAAGGACCCATCATCGTTGAAACAATTCCCCAATTTGCGAATCTTTTCGGTCTGGATGTGGAACCCAGGTCGGGTTACGGACCATTTCAGGCAACGCTTCATTATTTCGAAGGAAGGGAAGAGAGTTATGTTACCTGCGGGTACAAAAAGAAAGATGATCCCAATTTCATTCCCAAAATAATAGGTGATTTCACATTGACTCCGGGAAAAGGGTTGAACTTTAAAGACATGGATTTTTCTGAAAAGGTACCTGCAACTTACCTGGCTTATTGCGTCAGCGGAGAACAAAAAATGGAGTTGGTTTTTGCGGTAGTCTCCCCCTTTGCGGGCGAATATGCGTGCGAAAACTGCTTTTCCGAGACCTGGGCAACAGACGTTTATGCAGGGGCAGATGCTCCACGCTCCATGGGGCGCAGTCAAGCCAGGATAACCATTGACCACCTGGGAAATGTAGCCAGTGGCTATTTATTCTTTGAGGTATATGGCACACCACCTGCCGATCATTGCGGTGTCACCAGGGATGCTATGGAATCTTCTTCACCCTATGGGACGATCGATCATAACACGCGGGAATTAATCGTTGATTTCTCCAGCAACAGGGTAACTATTGAAAGGGGAGGAGGTAACGGGCAATGTGATCCTCCCGAAACAAGCGAGGGTTCAGGTGCGATCAGGGTTTTCTTCCAGGCTGGCGAAGATGGTAATCTGCTGCTGTGCAAACCATTCGAGACAGGACAGGTATGTATGGATGCTCCCATGGCGGTGTTGCTGAAAAAACAGTAGGGTACATCAGATATCTGACCGTCATGCAATTTGCTGATTTCCCGGGCTGAACCTGGTCATCCAGCATGAGAATTACAAGGCATTTAAGAAGACTCTCAATTCCGGTTGCAGGGTGGAGGAAGACGCTGCCGGGGCAGAATTTGTTGAAGAAAAGGAATATAACGAGGAATAATTGATCGTTACCATTTAATGAAAGACGGCGGAAACTGCTCTGCCATGCTAACCTTCATCGAAATAATTCGAACGCGACTGTCATCCTCCTCCGCTTAAAGCAGGCGGAGTGAATTGCCGCAAGGACGCCGGCGATGTCCCCGACCCGCAGGGGAAAATGGGGACGGTGTCGCAAAGACATATTAAAAGTAATTGCTCCTTTTTCAACTCCCTCATTCTTTGGTACTTGTATTTGAAAGCCGACTCGCTATAATGAATAGTGAATATTGTCACACTGAAGCGGATCCCCCCGATATTGAGGCGGGCTTTTTCAACCAGGCAGTTTGGGAATTATCCATCACAAGATGGACGCAAAGGAGTTCTCCCATGAAAAAACACCACAATGGTTTTCGCCGGCTGGTTTGGATCGCAATGGGGGTTTTGCTCGTTATAAGTCTTTTTTTCAGATGGCTACCTTCAGGGAGAACCTCCCATGTGCAAGCTTCTTCAAGCCACCAGGCTGGTTCGAATATCGTTGCCGTCTATTCTGGCACCTATATCAACACCACCGATGTCAATACGTATTGGACAAATATCTGGTTTTATGATGCTTGTTCCGTAACCGGGGATGCGCAACTTCAACTCATGGATGACGGATCCTTCCTGTTCACTATAGATAAAACGATAGGTGGGTCTTTTACTGATGATAGTCTTACAAAGCCTGCTTGCGCTGTTTATAATCTTTATTATACTTTTCTCGGAACCTATACAATCGATCCTAACAGACTTGTTTTCACACCAGGAGTAATATACGAAGGCATCGGCACATCTGGCAATTTACTCCCTGAAAAATCGGCAGCAGGCAATAATGCCAATGACGGCCTGGTGCTTATTTCCAATGGGGAAGGAACTTATACGGATTCCTCAGCGGAAGGAAAGGTAACATTCCAGAAATATCCAACTGCAAATCACTATGCTTTTGTGCTTGATTTAGATACAGGTTCCCCTGGCGCTCCTGCCACCGATACGCCGGCAACTCCTGGCGCGGCCTGCACTCCGCACGTGCGTGGTTTGAGCCCATCAAAACCCGGGGATAAGATCTCGCCAGGCGCTGATTATACCGGTCCGGATGGTCAAGGAGTCGGCATCATCCAGGAGCGTTGGTTCTTGAATGGTGTCAACACTACCTCCATTGTGTGGGATGGAAAATCAGTCACTGTCGAGCACCAATACACCTGCCTGGATGAAATCGGCTATTCCCGAACCTATATTATTCCAGATTACCAGGGATTTCCAGTTGAGCCAATAGATCCTGACGCAGAAGTACCCACGTTCCCGGGCAACCTGACTCCGCAGGATATTGCCAAAGTGGCGGGAGCGATCCTGATCGCGCTGGGAGGTCTGCTCGGCATTGGTGGCGCGGCGGTTGGCGTGGGCGGCGCCATCCTCGGTGCCCCCCCGGCAGTCCCGCCGGCAGTCCCGCAACCTCCCGCTGGTCAACCGCCTGCTCCTGAACCACCGGGCGCACCTGGCGGGGAACCCCCGCCGGATGCAAGCCCGGGTGGAAGTAAGCCAAAGAATTTTGTGGACAGTGATATATGGAACCTGATCAAGATCAACACCTCCGCGGCAACCACCATCATGGGAACGTTGGGTGATCTCTGGAAATTCCCCGATAGCGCAGAAACGCTCAAGAAAATGCGGGATGCTCTGGATGTATGGAAGAGAACACCAACGGCGGCGAATGCCGATGATTATCTCAAGTCGCTGGACAACACGTTCGGGGGCAAGAACCCGGGCTTCAAGAAGGTGACCGATTACCTGGGTAATCTCGCAAAGGGCGTGGATATCATGGATGCGGTCGGGGCAGGCTTGAAAAAGGCAGCCGAAAAAGGCGGGGTGGGTGTGGATAATACCCTGGATACTGTAGGAGCAGTGGGTGCAGAAGTGATAAAAAAGGGAATCACCTGGGCGATCACAAAAAACCCTATCATTGGAGCGGTGGACGGGGTCGTGGGTGGGGTTTCACAAGCGATTTCAGGCAAGGATGATCGTATTGATCTTGGTGCCGGAGTGGATAAGGTGGTGGGTGGGGTATTCAATGAATACGATAAGGCCACATCCAATGTTGGTCGTTTGTGGGAGAAGGGAGTAACGGATACAGCCAGATCCACTACCAACATCGCCCTGGAAAATGCCAGGCGTCATATCAACAACCAGGTCGCGAGTGGGAAGTTATCCCCTGCTTCTGGCCGCGCCCGCATCAGCCGTCTTGAAAAATTGATCACGGGAGAGAAATAATGGCTGCCTATCCATTAACACGCAGGGAAACCCAGGCATTATGCATGCTGCTGCACCTTCCAGTACAGCAGGGGTCGTTGTTGTCCAACTGGCTGGGTGATGGCGGATTGGTTGACGATCTGAACCAGAAGGATCTTGATTCGCTGACAGCAAAGGGATTTTACCTTCCCTCCACCCCTGCCACGTCTTTCCCGGTCGGTCTGATCGCATCCATGACAGTGACCTCGCTCAATGCGGCTGAACTGACGGTTACCTTCGGCAGCCATGAAAAGGCGGGACTGACCCGCTTTGCCCAGTTGGGAGAGGGACTGGTGGAGTTTGGCACGGATGGGGATACCCTGTATCTGCACCCGATCGTGAAGATGAAAGAATTGGCCGGTCAATTCCTCCCGCAGTGGATCTCAGTCTCACAGGATGAACAGGTGCAGGTGGAATTGCCGCTGGGAGCTTATTTGCTCTTCAAGCAGGCCTGCCTGGCCTCTGACCTGGCTTTTGTGGAATCCAGTTTCAAATCAGCGCGTTTCGAAAAAAGTGCGCTGGTGGAACTGTTCCAGGAGGGGCAAGACTGGGTGGACATTTTCAACGCCGAAGGGCTGCAGGGTGTCCTGTCGATCGAGCAGATGCCGGTGGAGGTTTACCTGAACCAGTTAATTTCCCTGGGTTACCTGCAGGGAGAAACGGATGGAACCCTGGAGATTGGTACGGAGGGGCAGGCGTTGAAGGAGGTTCTCGCGGACCCTGAGCTGTGTTCGCTCACTTGTTCCATGTATATCTGGGGGGCGGGCTATCCCGAGACAGGCTCTTTCCTGTACGGTGGCGGACGCTTGTTCCTGCTGAACATAAAACCCGGGATCGTTTCGATCCAGCAGCTTGCCAGCCGGGAGGCAGGACAAGCCCGGGTCGAAGGACTACTTGCGAAAGGCAGGCAAGCCCACCCTGCCAATTTTGTTGTCAACCAGGTCGAAAAGAAACCATCCGCATCCCAACGAGCCCCCATCCCACCTGTCAGGAGAAAGCCTAAGAGAAAGATCTCAAGCAAGGTGATCATCGCATTGGTCCTGATATTGCTGGCTGCTTGTTGTCTGACGGTCCTGGGGGGTGCATTCATTTTGTATGGGATTGCAGGTTGACAATTCTTACATCCAACCGCTTATGTTTGCCTTCGCTGTCGGAATTACCCTGGAACCTCTGCTCCGATTGCATTTGAAAGGAGTACTCCCATGAAAAAACATCACAATGGTTTTCGCTGGCTGGCAGGGATCGGGATCAGCGCTTTGTTTTTATGGGGTGGAAACACCCACGCCCAGCAGCCACAGACCGTCACGGGAATTGGAACATTCAGCAATATTTCCGGTTTGTCGGATAGTGTTATAACAAAGGGGAGTATAACTGCAAAGAACCTGGGTCTAGCAGCCATACCGTTGGTAGAAATGACTTTTCTCCACTCAGACGAATCTCCTGTCGAGGTGATCGCCCGGGGAAGTGATGACGAACGAACTCAGGGGGATCATATAATGAGTGGTGATCCACCTGTTAGCGTGTGGGTGGTTGATTATTTCACAGCTCAATATACCCTCAAATTCTGGAATATCGGCGCACAGGGAGGAGAAGATTACCAGGAAGCTGAATTTACATCCATTCTCACCTGGACAAAGTGTACTTCGGACGATGGGAAAGGGTGGGTTATGCATGATGGTTGTCCTCCTCACAACACCCGGCCAGAGCCACCCATAACACTCAACTTTAGTGGCGGACCAACGGGTGTATTCACATTTCAAGATGGACGAACTTGGGGGCAACTGCAACAAGACAACCAGGGTAATTATTTCGTAATTGGTCCTCCCGAATATGAATGGTGCTCACTCATAGTCGAGAATCCTGAGGCTTTTACTACAGAAGGTATTGTGGCAGGGACCGCTTGCACTCCGTCCGCACATGGTTTGAGTCCTTCAAAACCGGGAGATGTGATCTCGCCCGGTGCCAGCTATACCGATGCAAGTGGGAATGCGGTCGGCATCATCCAGGAGCGCTGGTTCTTGAATGGTGTCAACACAACCTCCATCGTGTGGGATGGGAAACAAGTCCAGGTGGAGCTCCAATATACCTGCCTGGACCATGTCGGTTATTCACGCAGCTACACCATTCCGGCATACCAGGCTATTCCATTGCCTCCATCTGGGTTACCTGGAGGCCTGGGGACTGCTGCCGGTATCGGGGCAATTATTGCCGGGGTTGCCGGTGGGCTTGGGGTGGCGGGGATCGCCATCGGTCAGGTCATCAAGGGGCTGAAACCACCAGTCCAGCAGCCACCCGTACCCACTCCCCCCGGCGAGGGCGCTCCACCGGTCGAGCCTCCGCCCGTGCCCCCCGCCGAGGGCGCTCCACCGGTCGAGCCGCCGCCCGCACCCGTGCCCCCCATCGAGGGTGCTCCACCGGTCGAGCCTCCGCCCGCACCCGCGCCTCCCGGCGAGGTCACACCACCAGTCCAGCCTCCACCCGCACCCGCGCCACCCGCCGAGGGCGCGCCGCCGGTCGAGCCACCGCCAACACCCGCGCCTCCCATCGAGGGCACTCCACCGGTCCAGCCACCTGAGACGCCTGAACCAGGCGAACAGCCTCAGCCACCGAAAAAAGAGATGACACCCGAAGAAAAGGCGGATCTGATCAATAGAAGAAGCCAGATGCAGGAGGAAGTTGATAATTTACGGGATAAAATTAAGCAGACACATGGCGCTGTGGAGAAACTGACAAGGTTGAAAAAGAACAACCTGATCAAATTCATCTTCAAGAAAGCTATTGATTTGGCAGATTGGATCATGGGCAGCAAGGTGGAGGTGATCAACAAAGTAACGATTGACCCTACAATGAAAATACTGATAGGCGAACATGACAAGTCGCAAGACGCGGAGATCATTGTCAATGTCCACAACCGCATTCAAAGTTTAAATGCAGAGATAGATGATTTCAGGAAGCAAATAAAATATCTTCTGGACGAGATCAACAAAACCAACCAGACCCTGGCAGGAGGCGGCGAATGAACACACCTGGCATCATCAGCCTCGCAAGAGCCCAATGGGATGAGTTGTGCAGTCTCTGGTCAGGTCAACGCAGCCTGCTCTCGCCGTTGGGGGCGTCGGGCACTGGCAAGCTCTCCAGTGCTGAACGCCAGCAATTCATCCAGGCTGGCTGGATCGATCCATCCGGCGGGTTTAGTGCGAACCTGCACCAGGCGCTGGAGACATTGGCATCCAGCCGCAGCCTGGCGGAGCTGGTGTTCGCACGGCAAGGCAGCCCGCTGACCTGTCAGATCTATTTTTCAACTGGGGAACAACCCGGCCCTGCGGGCGCCTGTGGATTGATCACAGACGAAGAGGACCGCCTGACAGTCTGTAGTGCGGAAACAGCCCGCAACCAGGTGTCTGAATACCTCCACTCCATCGCAGAAAAGAGTCCCCCATCCCCGCATGGCAGCCAGGCGGATTATTTCAATGCCATCTTGCAGCCGGCGGAAGTCTGGATCCTGGGATTGATGCTGGATAAGCAGCGCCAATCTGCCTTCCTGGCAGCCGCTCAAGATCCATCCCACCCTGTCGAAGCAGCGCGCTGTGTTTGCCAGGTTGCCACCATTCATACGATCATGAGCAGGATCGGCAACCCGCAGGATCGTGAGCGGCTATCAGCTTTGCTGGCGGATGAGCCTGGTTGGTCTGTCCTGTTCTTTTTATCCGGGCTGATGCAGCCGGATGCACTTTCGCAGGAGCAGGTTGAGGCAGCATTGCAAAATCTTGTCGCTGGCAGGCTGATCACCCGTCAGGAAGCTGGATACACCCTGGAAAAAGGACCAGCCCGTTTCGCCAATCAATTCCTGGCTCCTGAAGAGATGGCTTTTCTCAGAACCTGCCAGGCACAGGACGAGCAGTTGGAAGAAGACCAGCTGACCTGTTTGCGGGCAGGCAAAACATTCATCTACGCCCTGGTCAGCCAGCAGGCTCCGGGTCGCATCAACCTAAGCGCCGGGACATCCACATTGCTGGTCAATGCAGCCGCGCGAGTTTTTGACAAGCCGGTCTCATTGGCTTCCGTTGCGATGCCAGGGCTGGTCTCTCCTGCCCTGGCTGCCAGGAAACCTCCGTCTTCAGCTCCTGCCAGGGGTGCCAGAAAGAAGCGCACTTCGCCCGTACTCTGGGTTAGCCTGGTCCTGGCGGCGATCCTGTCCTGCTGCTGCATTGCAGGTGGGATCGGGTTGATCGTGGTTTCGTCCATGCCTTAGAATTCCTGCCTGGCGTGCGATGCCAGGGGGTGCAAGTGTCTGGCTTACACACGCACCATCCTGACCACTGAAGCTGTGGGCAGGAGAAAAAAGTCATTATTATTTAGTGACCAGACCTAAGGAGTGGGATCCTGGGCACAACGAATTCCGATGTTGCTGTTTCCGTAGCCTGGCTGGCTGACTTCCCTCTCAAAACCGCTCAAGCGGAAAGATTCCAATTGCCAGGAACCACCACGTATGACCTTGTATTTTCCATTTTCAGGACCGATCGGGTTGGATGAAGGAGAAGATTGATAATAAGTTTCCCCGTACCAATCTGCCACCCATTCATAAACATTTCCAGCCATATCCATGGCACCATAAAAGCTGATATTTAATTTTTCATATCTATTCACATTGCTGAGATCGCCAACATTATTACCATAATTTGCATATTGATCGTTTGGGTCTGAACTCCCCCAGGGATAAATATTGCCGTCCGGACCACGGGCAGCTTTTTCCCATTCGGCTTCTGTGGGAAGCCTGCGACCAGCCCAATTGCAGTAAGCTGCAGCATCATTCCATGTAACCTGGACGACAGGGTAACTGTCCCGACCTGTTACGGTTGTGTTGGGTCCCAAAGGATTACGCCAACCTTTTCCGGAGTAATCCTCCCAGCCATTTCCTGTAAACAGCCATCCGACACCCTGTTCTTCCAACTCACCTACATAACCGCTTTCGGTTACGAAGGCGGCAAACATGGCGTTCGTCACCTCCGTATGGTCTATCCAAAATGCGTCCAGGAGTATTTTATGTTCCGGTCTTTCATCCGGAAAATTGGATGAATTTGAGCCCATCATAAATTCACCAGCCGGGACGTAAAACTGGAGCATGCCATCGATTTTGGAAATATTCGACACACCCGATCCTGGTGTGGGAGAAAAGCCGGGGGATGGAATCACAGCTATGCTTGGGGTTGGAAATTGAATTATGGAAGTTGGCGTGCTGGCGATCTGAACCGTTGCATTGACTTTTTCAGTTGGATCCATATAAGTATTTGTTACCAAAGGGAGATTATTGGAATTGGTACCAGGTTTTTTGACCAGCCAAACGGTAACAGGTAAACATGCTAAAACGAGAAGTATTACAAACCCGGTCAACCACTGCTTTCGGGTGAAAATTGGAGGCTCCTCCTGGTCATATTCTTCACGCTCCTTTCCACATGCAGGGCAAACCCTGGCACCTGCTGGCAGGAGTGCACCACAAGCCGTGCAATTGTTTGATCGTGGATGCTCAGGTTGTTGTAAAAATTCTCTTCCTGTTTTTGGACAAAATAAAGCGGTTTCAGGATGTTCCTCCTGGCAATATGGACACTTGCTCAATTTAAATCCTCCTGGAAGGTTCACTCGAGTTTAATATTGATTATAAATTGTTTTGTAACATCTCAAAAAATAGGGTGGTGGATAATTCGCTATTTCTTGTGACCTTTTTCAACACCTTCGCGTGTTTCAATTCCCCTTTTCTTATGTATAATATTGTTATGTTCCTGGTTTTACTTTAACCCATCAAGTTATCTGCCTAAACCAAAGGAGGGTTTTTCCCATGTCTGAACCACGCGCCAAATCTTTCAACTTTGCCATCGGCTTTTTTGGCATGTCCATCCCGATCAACATGCTCAAGACCTTTGCCTTCACCTACTTCGTGCTTCAGCGCGGGGTGACCACAACCCAATGGGCTTCGATGATGCTGATCTATGCTTTCATTGACGCCATCGACAATCCCGTCTACGGATTCCTCTCCGACCGGACACGCTCGCGCTGGGGTCGCCGCCGCCCCTGGCTGGCGATCGGTACCCCCCTGCTGGTCCTGTCCCTGATAGCCTTTTACAACATGCCCGCTTTCCTGACCGGCAATTCCATCTTTGCCTACTGCATGCTCTTCTATATTCTGGCGGGTACCTTCGACTCGATCATCCTCGCCAACTACGGGGCACTCTTCCCGGAGTTGTTCCGTGACGATACCAGTCGTGCCAAGACGAACGCCATGCGCCAGGCTTTCCAGCTGGTCGCCATGATCATCAGTATTGCACTGACGCCCATGATCACTGAAAAACTTGGATACGGTCTGACCTCGATCATTTATGGCATCCTGGCTGGCGTGGTCATCCTGTATATGACCTTTACCTCGCGCGAAGTGGCGATCGATCCCGCCGAAGCCAAACCCGGGCTGTGGAGTTCGATCAAGGACCTGCTGGTCAACAGGAAATTCTGGATCGCAGGTTTTGTGGGCGCTTTTTACAGCGCGGCCATGTCGCTTGTGCTGGCCTCCGTGCCGTTCTTTGTCCAATATGCGCTCGGGCTGGACAGTGGAAACTCCACCTTCCTGCTGGCGGCAGTGCTGCTTATCGCCATTGCCGGTGTTGCCCTGTGGGCCTGGCTGGTCCGGAAATTCTCGCTCATCCCCGTCTGGCGGGCCGCGCTGGCAGTCCTGGCGATCGCCTTCGTCCCGCTCTACTTCGCCCAGAACCTGGTGATGGGCATCATCTTCTCGGCTTTCGTCGGTCTCGGCTTTGCAGGCGTGATCACCACCATGGACCTGATCGGCGCCAAGATCATGGACGAAGACACCCGCAAGTACGGCTTGCGGCGTGAGGGCATCATTTCAAACGCCATGGGATTTATGAACCGCCTGAACGGTCTGTTCACCGGCGCGGCTTATTTGCTGGTATCAAAGATCTACCTTTTCCAGAGCGGTGACAATCCCGGACCGCACCCGGACCTGGCAGCCCGCTTCCTGATGACGATCGTGCCCCCGGCGTTGATGTTGATCAGTTTTGCCTTCTCCCTGTTCATTGATTTCAAAAGATCCGACGAGACGCGCGTTGAACCGGCGGTCTCCTAGCCGGAGAGGTACATCATGGCGTTGATCCGTTTGGAGCATGTCCCCGAGTCGGTCGGGGTCAACCTGCCTCTCTACATCCTCCTGCCCGACCCGGGTAAGATCGGAAACCTGCCGCTTGCGAAGCGTAAAGTGCTCTATCTGCTGCACGGGCTCAGCGACGATGGCAGCGCCTGGCAGCGTTATTCATCCATCGAGACCCTGGCGGCAGCCTACGGGCTGGTGGTGGTCATGCCATCCGCCGGGCGCAGTTTCTACACCGACCAACCGGACGGGCAGAAATACTTCACCTATCTGACAAGTGAATTGCCGCGCTACCTGGGGGATGTCTTTGGTTTGAAGCCTCTCCGCGCAGATACCTTCATCGCCGGAAATTCCATGGGTGGCTATGGCGCGTTCAAAGCAGCCTTGCTGCATCCCGAACTGTATTCCGCCGCGGCCAGTTTTTCGGGTGTTCTCAACCTGGCTGTGCTTGCGCTGCTGCCCGCCTCCGACCCTCGCAAAGCGGAGTTTGCCCAGTTGTTCGGGGGTCTGGATGACCTGGCGGGGGGCGGGCATGACCCGGCGTTCTGGCTGGAGCAAGCTGCAAAAGACCCTTCCAGCCTGCCGAGCCTGTTCATCTCTGTCAGCCGCCAGGAGGATATCTATCCATTGAGCGGCATGTTCCACGCCGCCTGCCAGGCGCTGGGTGTGCAGTCCGAATACCACGAGCAGGACGGCGCCCATGACTGGTTCTTCTGGGACGCACAGATCCGGCTTTTCCTTTCATCCATTCTGGGTCCGATCCCGAACTAAGGAGATGATCTCATCGATAACCCGCTGCACATCGAATATTTTGTCGGGCACGAAAGCCAGGGCGCTTACCTCACGCTCCCTTTCAGCATGCCGCCGGACACCGAGACCTTCTCCCTGTCCTACCATTACGAGCGCCACCACGTCAGCCAAACGGGGGGAGATGGCTTCAGCTCCAGGCAGGAGATCAACATCATCGACCTGGGTTTGATCGACCCGCATGGCAGGCAGGTCGGCGCCTCCGGCTCGGACAAGACCCGCATCCAGGTCAGCGCCACGCTTGCCACACCCGGTTACCGCGCCTGGGACCTGGTGCCCGGGGAGTGGCGCATCCTGCTCGGCGCTTACAAGGTCGCAAAGGAAGGTGTGACGGTTTCCTACGACCTGACCTTCACCCCAAAAAGTCGCCGTCTTTTCAAGGGCGACCTGCACGTTCACACCCTGGCTTCGGACGGCGTCCTGTCTGTTGAGGAACTGGCGCATCACGCCCGCCGGCATGGCTTGGATTTCCTCGCCATCACGGACCACAACCAGATGGTCTCAGCCGATGCCCTGCCAACCATTCCGGATCTGACGCTCATCCCTGGTATTGAATGGACGCACTACCAGGGACATGCCAATTTCCTGGGTGTGGACAGACCTTACGACGAACCATTTTTTACCAACAACCTGGGGGAAGTGCGCTCGCGCTTCGACTCGGCGCGTGAACGCGGCGCCTTCATCGTCATCAACCATCCCTGCGACGAGATCTGCCCTTTCCAGTTCGACCTGGATTCCCTGCCTTTCGATTGTCTCGAGATTTGGAACGGACCGATGCGCGTCTCCAACTTGCAAGCCCTCGGGTTATGGCACAGCCTGCTTTGCGCCGGAAAGAAGATCCCCATTTGCGGCGGCAGCGATTACCACCGCAGCCAGCTCTTTCTCTTCCCCGGCGGACCCACCACCAACGTTCTGGCGCTTTCCCCCAGCCCGGCGGATATCCTGTCTGCCTTGCGGCAGGGGCATGCCTACCTCACATTTGCGCCTGATGGACCCACCCTGCAGATGACAGCCGGGGATGCCATTCCCGGTGATAGTGTGCCGTTCCCGGACGTGCAGGAGATCAGCATCCAGGCGGACGGTCTGCTGGGCGGGGATGTCCTGCAGGTCACGGGCGCCAGCGGCAGCACGACCCTGCTAAAAGCGGAGTCGGATGGAAAATTCGAGGGCACCTGCAGGGTGGAGGGACCCGGGTTTGCGCGGGTCGAGATCCTGCGCGGCTTCATTCCCGGTCTGCCTTTGCTGCCAGCCCTGATCTCCAACCCGATCTATTTTTTTGAGGAGGGGTAACTCAAAAAGCAAGCCGTCGGAATTCCAATGAAAGAGACGATGGCTGGTTTAGAAGTGAATATGCTTAAGTCCAGCAGTTTAACGAAATAGATTGGGTATTTGAATACTCCCATTTTTGTTTGTTATCCTTGCCGAGGTATTGAACATCGAACTTAGCGGTTAAGGTATCAAGTCCTGCAGACATACAATTATCTGGAATATCCAAAACATGATCAGAAACAGCCTTGGGGAAATTAAAGTTCTTCGATATTACAGTCAACCATTAAGTGTATAATCTCAATTAACAACATGAAAAGTGTCTTTTAGCAAACAGACTCATTTGTCCCATTTCCTTTGACGACATACACTGCCTCCCTTAAATCCGATGAGAGTTTCATGATAAAACGCATCATATCCTTGTTAGGCGCTCTATTTATCACCAGCCTGGCCTGCAGCATATCAGCCCAGGCGGATGTCTTCGAAAACGATAGGTTCATTTTCAGTATTCCGGAAGGCTGGTTGTGGGGGTCAGGGGATATTCGGATCTTTGGCTCTGCCTTTCAACAAATCGTTGGGATAAGAAACCCGCAAGGCTTGTTGTCCAGTGGAAATTTTACAGTATTAACGTCACCGTTAAATAATGAGGCAAGCCTTGAAACCCGCTTTACACAGACATACACAGAAATTGTACCTTTCGATGGAGTGCCAAAACAAGAGGTTGTAGTGGACGAATTTCCAGGTTATGAAATTAGTTACATCAATAATATGGGAACGGCATTGTGGTTTTATCGCGATATCTGGCTGGAAAAAGAGAATGTTATCTATGTGCTTTCCTTCAGTTGCCTGGGAAATTCCAAAGATGATTTCACTCCCATCTTTGACCAGATCCTGGATGGTTTTAGTTTCAAGGATTGAAAGATCAGGCTTGTTATGCAAGGATATCGTAAGCAGGTTTTGTCATTGGTTCATTGAGTCGGTATTAATTTGGGGAGGCACGCAGGCTGTTTTTCCTCTTATCACTAATGTTCGTCAAAGAACAGGATGCTTGCCACTTCGTGCCCGCAGACCGGCATGCTGATCCCGCCATCCTCTCCTATCTCCAGCGCAGTGATTCCCTCCTCCGCCAGGTTGACCTGCACTGCGTTGGTGAACCTGCGCATGGTTCTTAAGTTGAACTGGATGGTCTTGTCGGACAGGTTGTAGCCGCGCACGATCCAGCCCCCCCCGTTTTCAGCCTCTTTGACTGCGCTGATGATGAATTCAGCGGGGGTATGGGAAATGAAAGCGCCTTGGGCTGGCATCTGCCCCTCATGCAAACCCGTTTCCAATGCGCGCAGGGAGGTTTCAAAAGCATAGGCTTGCGGATAGGCTTGCCTCCAATCCCCTTGATGCGGCAGGATGGCATAATCATACCTCCACTTGCCAGGCACCTGCCCGCCGGGAGTTTCCAATCCGGGACCTGCATGCCCCATGCGCGCGGGCATATCATCGCGTGAGAGCCAGCCCACGCAGCGCAGCAGGGTCAGGGCGATTTCGGTGGATGACCCTCCATCCACAGCGATCACCTCCACCTCGGGCAAGCCGCGGTTGGCGATCATCAATCCGATCTTTCCGTCGCTCACATCCGTAAAGACGCGTTGAGGTACTTCCGGGCGGGGTGCTTCTCCCCAGTTTTCATCCTTCTCCGGCACCCCGATGGGACGCCGCACGACTTCGAAATGACCGTCATGATCTGCGGATCGCACAGGGAAGGGTGCCCGGAAATGGACACGCAGGCGGTGATCTTGCGCCAGGTTCTCCACTTCGGTCTGCACATCCACCCTGGGCACTCCGGGCGCCAGCGAAATGCGGCTCCGGATCGGCATGCGCACCAATTTCTTCGATCTACTTTTTCTATCGGGGGACAAGCGGGCGGGAACTTTTAAGACAAACTCGATCTCGAGAGCAGGGATCAGCCGCTGGCGGAAAACTTTCAACGAAACAACTTTAGGTGTGGCAAAAGTATCTTTTGCGGGAGGCGAATAGTTGTATTCATCCCCGCCATCCCCGCCATCCACAAAGCGATTGAGACCTGTATAAATGGCATGGCTCTGCCTGTCGGTGATGGTAAGTGTGCCGTCTGCCCGGCTGGCTTCAATCCGGAAATACTCATTTTCGATGGTATAGGGGGGCTTTTTTTCATCCCCGCCAGCATTTCGTTTCGCCAGAAATTTTCCTCCAAATTCGGATCGTGCCAAACGCACTGCTAGGGGGAGAAATGGTTTTAATAAGGGGCTGACTTTGGCTGCAGGGGCTGCTTCGGGTGTGGCCAGGGCGCGCACCCATACCGTGCCCCACCCGAAGGCTTGAATTTCCGGGCTGACAAAGCGTATTTTGGAAGCCCGCGCAGCATGGGCGATGACATGGAAATGTGTAACGCCGGGGTCAGCCGCGTACCGGGTGATCTCTTCTTCAGCCCGCTGCCATTCGGGAATATTCGGTTGACCCGCCTCGTCCAAAACTGCCTCGATCGTGACAACTGCCTCCTGGCGCGAGACTTTTACGTGCACTATCGCAGCACCTGCCACGCGGCCCTCGCTGATCGCACCCAGTGCCTCACGCAAGTTGTCCTTATTAATGAAGAGATCGGCTTTTTCTTCATGGCCTTCGCCCAGTAATTCGTGCGGGATCACGTTTTTGGTTTCGTCAACAAGCTCAAAGGCTGCCAACCCTTCGGGGAGATCCAGTTCAACTTCCACGAGATCATGGTGCCTGCTTCCCTGGGGATTGAAAAGCACCAGGGCTGAAAAAGCATCACTTGCTCGTGTGTCGACCGCCCGCGCAAGTGCCTGCAATGCCTGCCGGGTGATTTCCTCTCCGATCTGGTCAACCTGGTCAAAGCGTGGTTTCATTTCGTCATGTACCTGGTCGATTGAGCAGCCACAGATCGAATCATGCGGGTGGTTTTCCATCAACAGTCGCCATGCTCTGCGAAGGAGCGGGGCAACGTTTCGGATCCGGTCGGATGCTTCCAATCCGTGGGAAATATGGCTGCCACTCCCATCCGTTTTTTCTGCGATCATGTTTTCAGCAAAAACGCTGAAGGGTTCCGCCCATTTTTCAAGCAGGGTCTGGCTGAAATGATTGCGCTGTTTGATCCACATGCGCGTGGAGAGCACCCCGGGTAGCAAATTGGAACAGTCGCAGGCTCGCAGCTCGCCCCGCATGACAGGCAATGGCTTCTCCAGGCTTGAGATCTGTGCGGATATCCCCTGGATATAGGCAGGCAAATTGGAGTGAATGACCTGCACATCGGGTAAATGTCCGTCCGCATAGGCAATTGCTGCCGAGGTCAGCGGGGAAGGTTCCATATGGTCGGTGCCCAGCATGATCAGATGATCATCCACTGCGGAATGGGCTGCCAGGGAGTCTCCCAGGAGGGCGATCTGCCGGGTGAAGTTTTCAAAATTGTGAACCGGCAGGTTGGCTCCATTGCCGTAGCCTCCTCGCAGGTAAGCCAACAGGACTCTGGATCCATTCGGCGATTCCCACCAGAATTCGGAGGGCATGTCACTGACACCGCGCCACAGCGCGGCCACCTCGATGCCAAAGCCTTTCAGGATCTGGGGGGTCTGACCGGGGTGACCAAAAGGATCGGGGATATAGCCGATCCGCATTTTAGGCCCGAACTTGCGGGCTGTGCCTGCGCCTTGCAGCAAATTGCGGATGTGTGCTTCGGGGCTGACCAGGAACATATCCGGCAGGATATGCCAGGGACCGATCAGGATGCGTCCCTCCTGGATATATCCCCGCAGTGCTTCTTCCTTTTCGGGGCGCATGTCCAGGTAATCATCCAACACGATGGTCTGACCGTCCAGCATAAAATACCTGAATTCGGGATCTTCATCAAGAATATCCAATAGCTTGTCGATCAGGTGGACCAGCTTTAATCGGAACTGCTGAAAGGTCAGGTACCATTCACGGTCCCAGTGTGTGTGCGATACGACATGGATTTTTTGCATTTAGATTCTCCGAAAATCGTTAAATATTTGTTTATACTCAAACCAAGACCCTAACAATACCTGTCACCCTGAGGGAGCGAATTTTGCGACCGAAGGGTCTCCTCCTTAACAAGGGGAACCTCCCCTGCACTCCCTGGCACCGCCCGCCGCACAATCCCCCCTTTCCCCTGCGGGTCGGGGACTTCTCCAGCGTCCTTGCGGCAGTTCGCTCCGCCTGCTATTAGCGGAGGAGAGTGACATACCTGAGCAGCAACATTTATCTTTAAATTATAAACCTTATCCCCAAATTGCTGAGATCATCTCATCACCAAACAGAAAGGTTAGATTTATCCCCTCACGCTGCATCCTCGCAGGGGGACAGTCAGAAACCGAACCCACTCCCTTGACCTTGCGCGTAAGCCTGCTTTAGGGCACAATACGGCTGGAGGTGTTCCTTGAAAATATTGGCTGTCAGCGATATGGTCGTTGACCGTTTGTACACTGCACCGCTTGCACAACTGTTCAGCGACGTGGACATGATCCTCGCCTGCGGCGACCTGCCCTATGAGTATCTCGAGTTCCTGGTCACCATGCAGCCTGCACCTGTGCTTTATGTTCCCGGCAATCACGACCCGCAATATGATCAAAAGAACGCTGCCGCACGCGCCGAGGGCTGCGAGCCTCTCGATCTGAAGATCCGCAGCCTCAAAGGTCTGAACCTGGCTGGAGTGGGTGGCAGCATTCGCTATAAACCTGGCTCCCCCAACCAGTATACCCAGGCAGAGATGTATTTCCGCCTCCTATCCTTCCTGCCCAGGCTGCTTTTTCACAGGATCCAAACCGGCAGGAGATTGGATATCCTGATCGCCCATTCGCCGCCGTACGGCATCAACGATGACGATGATCCTGCCCATATCGGTTTTCTGGCATTCCGGGATCTCATCCGGATCTTCCGGCCGCGCTATTTCCTGCATGGACACACCCTGCTTTACAAGGGCAATCTTCAACCCTCGCAGACACAAATGGGTGTCACAACGGTCATCAATATCTATCCTTACAGATTGCTTGAGGTGGAAACGCATGTTCGATGATATCGCCAGGCGCGCCAGGGCTGATTTTGCTCACGCCCGTTTCAAAGCCTTTTGGAATAATATCTTCAGCATTCTGGGTCGCCAGCCGACCACCTTGCTTTCTTACCAGGATGTTAAAGATAAGTTACACATTGGCGGACCTATTTACCGCGGCTTGAAGACAGTCGCCGTAAAGGACATCGTTGGCAGCCTGAACCGTTATCATCAATTCGACCGCGCCTTCCTGCCCCTCGAAGATCAGACTGCCGACCGCTGGCAAAATATTGACCGGGCTTTCTACATGGAGGTCAACCTCCCGCCGGTTGTCCTGTATAAAGTCGGTCAGGTCTATTTTGTAGTGGACGGTCACCACCGTGTCTCGGTGGCACGCCAACAGGGACAGGTGGATATCGAAGCTGAAGTTCGTGAATGCTCCACCAGGATCAACATCTCCCCCGACCTAAAGCCGGAAGACCTGGACATCCTCGGTGAAAAAGTGGCTTTTCTCGAGCGCACCGGGTTGGATCGTATCCGTCCGAAAGCCCGCATCAAGCTGACCATTCCAGATGGCTTTGATCGTATGCTCGAGCATATTGCTGTCCATCGCTATTTCATGGGATTGGATCAAAAACACGATATTTCGGATGAGGCAGCCGTGGCACACTGGTACGATAAGGTCTATAAACCCATCGTCAACAACATCCGGCGTTCCAACATCCTGGATCTGTTCCCGGGCAAGACAGAAGCTGACCTTTACCTGTGGGTACTCGACCGCCAGCGCTACCTGCATGCCGAGGGTAATAAGCTCGTTTCACCCCAAAAAGCCGCCATGGATTTTCTAGATGCGATCAAATAGATCATTGCCCGGAAGTACGTTGAGAACATTAGCTTCATTGCTTTAAGCGTTCGCTGCCTTGCTGGTAATAATTAATGCCGTGATCAAGAGGCTGACGTGGCAGGCAAGATGCATGCAGAATTAGCAGGACCTGGCAGTGAAAGTTTAATGATCTCGGGTTGGGAATGTGTCTCTTGGTAAAAGCCGGTTTTTGCCCCTGATGTTCTGAGACGCACAGAATAATTATCAAATACTCATTAAATAAATCGTTTTGAACGAACCCTCGAAATATCTAAGAAGAGTTCGTTGAACTTTGTTATGCGACAGGGTTTACATCCTTGCTGATTGATCGGATCCATAAGCTTTCGAGATGCATCTCTTCGTATGGTTGAGTTCCAAATTGAAATAAAGGATTCATCTCGAATATTCCCCAACACAATGGGATCATGTCGCCGTTTTTCGCATAACATGACATCGCCATCAGCATGGATAATGCAGCGGAGGGAATGGGCAATACAGGGGAGAGCATTATTGTTGTCTCTATTGGAATTTGAAAAGGTGTTTAGCTTTATTTGTAACTTTAGGAATTTGCTGTTATCCTGTAGCTCTGTTTCTAATTGCTGCAACTGCGACTCGCTGACACATAAATCGGGATGCTCTTCCACAGGTCCAATAGAAATAAAATCAACCCGCATTTCATCAAGTTTATAAAGTAGGGGAATGATATGACCTAAATTATCCTGGGTGAGAACATAACTCACGCCAAGAATTGTGTTTTGTTTCAGTCGACCTATTTCCTCTATGGTTGCTAAAACCGTATGAAAACGATCTCTATTTTTTTCTAACAGATACTCTTCAGGAGTCCCCGCATCCAGGGAAACGCGGATCCATGTGAAATATTGGATAATATCGTGATTGATCGGGATTGTTCCATTTGTGATCAAGCCTAAATGGATACCAAGGCAGGCAGCTTTCTCTATCATCTCATCGAACCATGGATATAACATCGGTTCCCCGCCACCTTCTATCGTAACGCCGATCCTGGTCGTATGAATATTCTCGAAAAACTTCAGGATAATTGGTAATGGAAGAAAGTCAGCCTGTTCACGTATAGGTGTATCAATGCACCATCGGCACTGCTGATTACATCTATTACTTGGATGCAGCTCGATACTTATTGGTAGTGATGTGTCCCATTCGCTATCGCCATTTAAGACAGCAAGAATATTTCGGCATTTCTCACCGTTTAATAACAACTTTATCATGGATAGCTCATTGAACGCCATATTACAAAGTCCTGCTACTTCAGAGATTTACGCCTCACTCATGGGGTGAAATCGCAAATCTGACGGGAAATCCCACTGTTCATCCAAAGTGGGACCAATAAGAACGTCTTCCTTTGACTGGATCAGCGACACAGGATCCGGGATGGAAATTATTTTGAAGGAATGATCCTGGTCCATCAGGAGCGATTTTCCTGGCATTATCAGTGTTCCTAGTAATTATTCCTGCTGAAAAGCGCGGGTTGCAAATTCAACCCGGACGCAAAGGTAGCCCGGTTGGGTTCGGCTCCCATAGATAAAACTTCAACAGGATTTCTCGCCCAGAATTCCGTCAGCACCTGCCAGTGCGAATCCTGCATCAAGAAACTTGGTGAGACCATTAGATCTGTCACGCCTCCATGGAATGCGCTCCGCAGTCCGGCTTTTAGATCTTCAGCAGTTATGGACGACATCAGGATTTTTGCAGTACCTGGTTCGTAATCTTTTTCCCACAACCCCAGGTTTAAAATGATGCGCCCTTTCTGGTAGTGAGCCAGGTACTGGGCAATGGCGCTGATCGCTTCCGGGCTGCGACTGATCGGCTCACTGCTGCTTCTGATGATCAGCCGATCCGCATAAACCAGGAAAAGATTGAAATCCGACCCGTTGTAGATAAATACTTTGTTCTCGGATTCTATCCCGATCTTCTCTTCCAGGAAGAAGAGTTTTCCCTGTTGATGCACCAGGGCGGCTGCTTCGTTGAGAAAACGCTCGATCATGTAGGAACGCCAGATCCCGATCGCCGGGTTTTCAATATCAATTTCTCCTTCGGGTGTGCGCGGCCAATCAGATAAGGTGGAAAATTCCATGAAAGAAGCTTTGTCCTGCTCTCCGTATCCATCCACGAAATAATTTAATTCAGCCAGTGTGATCGAGTTGACCGGGTAGTAGGTCGCTATGGTATCGATCATATCCAGCAGATCCTGACCAAAAGAGCCATCTACCAGTTCCGTCAAACTGACCAGGTCTTTACTTTTTTTGCCAGTGTATGAAATCGCTGCAATTTCTGGATGTGCCTGGACATAAAGGGGCGCTAGAACGTCGACCACCGCGCTGACATGTGTCCACTTTCCGTATTTGATGGAATCCTCAAGCATGTAATCGATACCGGTCGATCTGACATCATCCGACCAGCGCTCCTGGTGGTCACGCCATGGAAAGTAGGTCCAATCCACCCGCCCGGCTCCCAGGCTTACCATGCTAACCTTGGCTGCTTTCAATTGTTGTTCCAGCGCTGCTGCCTGGCTCCGGCTTTTGGCGACGTTGACATAATCCAAACGTACCGCACTTACGGATGACAGTTCAGCAAATTCACTATTGGCAGAACGTTTCGGTTCATAAAAAGCAAGAAGCAGGAATGTAACTATTATTGCCAGACCTACCAGGTAGATTAAACCAATGATTATTTTTCTATTCATTTACGGATCCTCACTTAATTTGGGTTGATCCTTTGTGGGCTTGGATTTTATTTTGGGATCCCTGGAGGTAACCGCAACCCATTCAAGTTTATTCCCTTTAATTTGCACATCCTTGCCTTGCTCATTTCGATCTTTTATTTCCCCGGCTTCTTTTCCGGGATCTCTGGAGGCAATTACAGTCCACTCGAGTTTATTCCCTTCATTATGCAAGCCTTTGCTTATTCCAGTTGGATCTTCTGTCGGCTCATCTGCAATTCCGGGATCACTGGAGATGACTCCAGCCGGATCGAGTTTTTTTCGTTTCAATTTTGAATCGTATCTTAATCCTGTCGGGTCATCAGCTAACTCTTCCACGATCCTGGCATACTCGCTGTGTACTCCACTGGTATCAAGATCATTCTCATTCATGTGCAGATCGAAGCTTGATCTGCCTTGACCTTTGGATTGCTTATTTTTAGTTTTGGGGTCGCCGGAGATAACACCAGTCCGATCGAATTTATTCCATTTTGCTTCCTTGCCTTGCAGTTCGAGAACGATCGCCCAGATAACGACAATGTTCATTAACAACGAATACGGCACCCATAACGGGAGAACATAAAAAAATCTTAGATCCTGCCAGGCCCGGTCGAGCGCGATCGCAAAAATCGCCGTGAAAATGGAACCTCCCACTCCGAGCCACATCAGCAGGTTGAGAACATTCAATGCGATCGGGTTGAAACCTGTAATAATAAAAATAATTAACAAGAGAATGATCAATAATTGCAGAATAGGGGTTATGACCATATTGAAAAAATTGATCGGCAGATACAACCCCAGCATTCCGTACTTAAAATTAAAGAACATTTCCTTGTGAAGAACGACTGTTTGCAGCAAGCCGCGTGCCCACCGCACACGTTGTTTCCACAGCATACTTACGGTTGAAGGCACTTCTGCCCGTACGATGGCGCGTGGAGCAAAATGTACCCGATACCCGGCTTTGTGGATCCTCCAGGTCAGTTCCAGGTCTTCACCGATGAACCCTTTCATATAGGGTTCAGCTTTTTTGCCAAGTCGTAAAAAAGGCCAGCTCAGTGCAGAACGACGAAAGGCGCCGCAATTTCCCGAAACGATCGGAAGGCAGTTGATCTCTGCCAGGGCGCGGCGCACAAAGCCTGTGCCAACATGGGTTTGCAAACAAAAGAGTTGTGTCAGGGGCGTATTAAGATTGACTGGATAATCGTTGCCGCACACTGCCCCCACCTTTTCACTTGTAAAGGCTTTCAGCATTTCGGGAATGGTTGAAGGTGTGAATATTCCATCAGCATCCACAAAGAACAGGATCTCTCCTTCAGATTGCTGGAATCCGCGATTTAAGGCAGATGCTTTGCCATTATTTGCCTGTGAAATAACATGCACCCCGGGTTGATCTTCATAGCTGCGCATGATTTCCAATGTTCGGTCGGTGGATCCATCATCCACCAGTTTGATCTCCATTTTCTCGTAACCACAGGTCAGGATGGATTCAACACAATTAGCAATGACTTTTTCTTCGTTGTAGGCAGGCACAATAATGGAGACCAGTGGGGTCGGGTCATTGAAAACGGGTGGATGCTGTTGGCGTAATTCAGCAATAAGTGCCAGAGGAAAATATAATAATGCCAATGCCCCCACGGTTACAACTATAAAAGTAATGAAGTAAAACAAATACAATAAGATTTCCATCAGGATCCGTTAACGCCTATTTAGAAAAGCATCCAATATTTCGGGAGCATGGCTGATGTTTGCTCCAAAACGGGCATTGATTTCAAGCACGAGCGGAACGCCATCCTTACGGCGGCGGATATCAATATCCAGCGGACCGGTCAATCCTAACGCCAGGGCAGCATCGGATGCAATTTTGGCTATGTCCGGCGCATCGACGCGCAGAACCTCTTTGGCATTCCCGACGATCCCCTCTTTCAGTTCAGTTTTTTCCAATACGATCACCAGGGGAGCTCCTGCTTTTCCAATAAAGACATTGGGAGCATAATCTGTGCCCGTGGCGAATTCCTGCAGGACATAGTGATCATCCAGTTTCAAGATGAGCGGCCAATCTTTTTCGGTGAGCAGGTTAACCTCACGTCCCCCCCGCCCGATACGAGGTTTGCTGATGCACGGCCAGCCGATCAGACGGGCTATGTCTGCCGGGGACTGAACTTGGGAAGGAAGCACAAAACGGGGAACCGGGACCCCATTTTTTAACAAGGTATCAGCTGTAAGATATTTGTCATCCGCCAGCCTCACGGCTTCGCCGCTTGAGATCAGGATGGGGAAGCGCTCCCCCCACTCCCATTTCCCTGCAAAAATCGGTAATTCCTCACTGACTGTTGGAATGATCCAGTCAGCCTGCGTATTTTCGGCAACTTCACGGATCGAGGATAAAAATACAGGAGAAGCCGCCGGTGGCACCAGCATAAATTCTATTCCGGCATGTTCAATTGTCCGGATATCCGTGCCAACCACTGAATGATGGCGCTCCAATAAGAGATTGGCCACATTCCTTCCGGCTGGACCTCCTACGCCTGTTACCAAAAATTTTGTCATACGAATTACTCCTAAATTTGCGAAAGCATCCGGACCACTTCGAATCCTTCAGCATAGTCTATATTTACCTGTCCTCCTCGAAAAGCCATCTTGCCCCTCACCAGGTCGGGTTTTGTATAACGTTTCTTTTTCTGGTCCCAATGCTTTTTTATTGCATGGATCTTTACATTGACATATTTTCCAACATCAATATAGTAAGTTGGATGGAAATCTTGTGTGGCAGATGGACTTTCATAACAAAGGATCGTCAATTGTTTTGCGCGTGCTGCTCTTATGGTCGCATAATAGACAGCCTGGTGATCCTGGTGCAGATCGTGGATGGAATGGGTAAAAATGATATCCGGCAGTGTTTTTTCGATCATCGATTCGATCGCTTCTGTCAACATGGCAGCATCATCGGACAAGTGTGCATCTGAGAAGTGCAAAATTTCCACTTCATCCAACCCAACAAAATCTCCTCCAGCGATGGCTTCATTCGGGCGGATTCCACCATTGCCGCCTTTTTCACCGTACGTCATGATAAGACCGGAAATTTGATAACCGGCATCATGCATTTTTGAGAGCGTAGCTCCGACCGCGATCTCAATATCATCTGGATGTGCACCAATTGCCAGGACACGACCCGGATTGGCGCGCGCAAGGATCATGATCTTATTTGTAAACAATAATAAGATGATCAAGCTCTCCATGAGGATACTGGAAAACGCCACGATCAGATCAATGCGGTCTAACAGGTAGGTCTGTGGTACCCGGAAGATCTTATTATTAACGAGAGCCAGGTTGATCACCGCAAGAGCCAAACTGAGCCCGATCAGCAGGTAGAACATGAATGAGGAATTACGTGTGGTTCTTTGCAGGTCCTTTTGACGGATGGCAGCATATAACGCCATCCCAAAGAAGATCAATGCTGTTATTAATTGACCAATTAATGTGATGATATTACTCGGCATGGGAATACTCGTGTCGAATGGATGGATATTCATTAAGATTTGAGGATAATTGATTATACATACGATATGCCCGGGTAGATCTAACTATCCATCATCAATATAGCATAAATACAGTTGGCTGGTGAAATTCTCGCCAAGTGTTTGATCAATGAGTTTTCTGTAGGTTGGGTTGAGGGGCTCAAAGGATTTCCTCAGGCAGGTGATTCAGAGACCCTAAACCCAACGAAACAAGGTTTGGTTTATCGGTTCAGAATCGCTCAACCCAACCAGCAAATTGCTCAATTATTTAGTGAGAAAACCAGTTAGGTTATTTATGTTAATACCTAGTATAGCCTCGCGATGGGCCGAAAGATATATATGAAATATGTCATTCGGAATGCCACCAGACAATTCAAAATGACCAGTTCATATAATTCGGCTGGTCAATTATGACCCTGTCGCGATTGCCTTTAAATTTGGATGAGCGATTGATTTTGGGTGTCATATCTTTTTTCCTGTTGATCAGGATGCCTGTAAGGGT
>CAYJKQ010000022.1:0-28958 GCA_964370815.1 uncultured Anaerolineaceae bacterium
AAATGATGTCATCTGCTCCGGCGTGGGGGGCTGGAGATCGGGCAAGGCGTAGATCACATCCAGACCGGCGTACTTGGCCGCGGCAATGTTGTGGTAAGCCAGCAATTCCACAGGTGGTGGATGCGGAAGGGAGCTTAAAAAAGCGCCAATCTGCCTCATCTCCAATTCGTCGGCATTGACGCCCGGGATAACCGGGATGCGCACCAGCAGGTTGGCTCCCAGGCGCGACAGGCTCTCCAAATTTTCCAGGATGCGTTCATTGGACTGCCCGGTATATCGTTGGTGTTTGACCGGATCGATGGCTTTCAGGTCGTACAGGAAGAGGTCCACATAATGTGTGAACTGTTCAATGGTCTGCCAACTGGCATAGCCGCAGGTATCCAGTACGGTATGGATGTTTTGGGTACGGCAGGCTTTCAGGATGGCGAGCGAGAATTCCTTCTGAAAGAGAGGTTCGCCGCCCGAGAGGGTGACGCCTCCGCCGGACTCTTCGTAAAAGGTGAGATCCTGTTTGACCTCAGCCATGACTTCGGAAAGGTTCATCTGCCTGCCGACCATCTGGCGCGCCTCGCTGTAGCAGACCTGGACGCAATCTCCACAACGCTGGCATGCCTCCCGGTCGGTTTGAGGTCCGTTCAGGCTCCAGGTGATGGCAGCATGCTGGCAGACTTCCAGACAAGCGCCGCACAGGTCACAGCGACCGGGGCGAAAGATCATCTCGGGTTGGGGGGATTGGCTTTCGGGGTTGTGGCACCACCAGCAGCGTAGCGGGCAGCCTTTTAGAAAGACGGTGGTGCGGATGCCGGGACCATCATTAATGGAATACTTTTTTATATCAAAAACAAATCCGGCTGGCGTGGGCGAGGATATGGCTAAGTCTCCTTGACTTTCCCGATGGCGATCTTGTCCTGCAGTTCCTGAGGCCATAAAGATGGTTCTTCGGAGGGGTAGATCTTCAATGCGGGACCGTTCTGGGTCAGCAGATCGGCATTGCTGCAATTCAGGATCCTGCGGGCTGCGGCTAATCCGGTGGCGGTAACGCCAGCTACGCCGTGGCTGTCGGTACTGGCGCCACACAACAGCAGGTTCTCAAATTCAGTCTGGGTTCCAAAACCGAAAGGACCGAGCTGTTTGATGCTCTTGGCGGTGCCATACAGGTTGCCACTGGTGGCATTGATGTAGTGCTGATTGGTGAGCGGGGTGCCCAGGTCCCAGAAGGTGATGTGCTTGCTCAAAGTGGGGATGCGTTTCTCCAGTCCCAGGATCATGCGCCAGGCCAGGTCTTCCTTGATGGCATTGTAGTCTGCAGGGCGGTCGCCGTGTTTGGAGTCAGCCCATTTGGCGAAGGGTTGATAACTTACGAAGGAAAATGCCTCACAGGAATGCTGTCCGTGGTGCATTTTGGAGGGATCTTTGAGGGTGGTGCAAGTCAGGAACATCATCTCAGGCATGTTGGCATGCAGCACATGGTCACCCAACCCGTTCTGGTAGAGGGTTTCGAGGTCGGCATGGTCGTAATACCAGTTGTTACCCGAATCAAGCCCGGCTGCGCGCAGGTCCAGATCCGTGGCGAAGAACAGACTCAGGGCGGAAGTGGAGTACTCGATCTTCTCCTGCTTGCGCTGCAATTTAGGGCTGAGGTGCTCACGCCCGATCAGGTCGTCAAAGGTGATGCCGGTGTCAGCATTGCTGATGACGTAGCGCGAGCGCAGTTCAGTACCATCTGCCAGGCGCACACCCACGGCGCGTTTGTCTTCGATCAGGATCTTTTCTACACGGGTGCGCAGGCGCAGTTCACCTCCGGCACGCTGCAGGGCTTTCACAAAGGCATTCGGGATGGCTTCAGCTCCACCCAACGGATAGTAGGCTCCATTGAAATAGTGCTGCGTGATGCTGGCTTGCATCAGGGCTGAGACCTGTGAGGGTGGCATGCCGTGATCCCCGGCCTGACCCATCAGGATGGCTTTCAGGATAGGGTCGGATAAAAAATGATCGACCAACTGCTGCCCTGAGCGCAGCGCCCAACGCAAGATGGAACCGGCGTCCGGCGCAGCCTGGACGGCATCCAGTGGGTTCTTGACGTGACCCAGGTCATGCAAGCCTGCCACCAGTTTGCTAACCATGTCCAGGTAGCCATCTATGCCCTGCGCTTCGTCCGGAAAACGGGTTTTCAGCCGCCTGGCCAGCGCTTCCCTGCCCTTGGGGTAGTCGAAGCGCTCCTGACCGATGTAAATGTGGTCGTAGCCGTCCGGGTTGATCTCACAGAAAGCCAGGTCCTTTGAAATACCCAATCCCTCATAGACCTTGCGCAGGCTCTCGCCGGGCTGCAGGCTGCCGATGTAGTGCACGCCCGGGCTGAACTTGTGTCCCTGCTTGTTGAAGGAGTGCGTCCAGCCGCCGGGGCGTTTGTGCTGCTCACACACCAGCACCTGCAAGCCTTTCTGCGCCAGGGGAACAGCTGCAGCCAGCCCGCCCGCACCGGATCCGATCACAATGACGTCATAGTCTGTTTCTGGCATGTCTCACTCCTCTGGCAAGGGATAATTCTTGAGAATATTAAACTTACACTGTTTTTATGTGGATTCACCCTTTCCTATGGAAAGAATCCAGGAATTAAGGCAGGTATGGTGCGCTGTGTCCTGGTTGGTTACAGTCATAGTTAAATCCGCTCAACCCCCCCTGCAGATTTGATTTTTATAAGTGCAGATTTCCTTGTTCATCCCGTAACTTGGCAAGAATTTCTTCTTTGCTATCGAAATTTGAGCCTTCTTCAGACCCGACCAGCATATAAAACTTGCAGCGGTGGCAATTTGATAACTTGTCTGCATACGTTCCATTAAGTTTCCATCCGCAGAATGTCCCGGGAATCGCCCAGCAAACACGACCCCCATTGCTGCCTTTATTAAATCCCGTAACCCGTACCTCAACACTGGCCGGGCAGAGACCCATTTTCGCAACTTTGAAACCACCAGGTTCCCGGCCGCATTTTTTGAATTCCCAACAATTTAATTTTGTCATCTTCTGAATTTACGCTTTCCTTGTGATATGTTCCAATCTGGCAGTGTCGCCATCAGTAACTTTACCTGGAATTTCGCTGTTGATCCTTTAAGGGCTAATTGTACAGGCGACCAACCCACTTCGAATTGGAACAGATAACAATAACGTCATAATCAATGTCTGTATCGGCTCACTCCTCTGACCAGGGATGAAACGTGGCGATCGCCCAGAATTCAGAAATCTCATTGACAGGATGGAGGACATTATAAGCGCATTTTCAAGATGTTATAGTGCCAGATCCAACCCTTCCCGCCAACTAAGGTAAAATATAGCCAAACTGGATCAAAGTTTACAATGACAAACAATCGATCAGGTAGTGTCCATACCGTTGGGCGATTGGTTGCTTATTTTGAAAATAAAGTGAGAAGCAAAAGATTTTCGAAAAAGACAGGTGAAGCCATGTTCTTTGAAGATTTTATCCTTCGTCAAATAGCTTTTGCTGCTGTTGTTGCTGCCAAAGTAATTGGTCTCAGCAAAAATGACCAATTCAATGAAGCCTACGAAATGATTGACCAGACAATTGAAGAAATGTTTGGTCTCAAGGCAGATATCGTCAAACAGATGAATGATGAGGGTCTGGTCAGTCTGCTCACTTCCTCTCAATTTGTAGATTCTGACAGGCTTTTTGCCCTCGCCAATCTATTCATCGTTGAAGGCGATGTGTTTGCTTCTCAAAAACGCAACCCGGAAAGTCAACAGAGTTATCAACGTGCCTTGAATCTATTTAATATATTTTCCAGCCACTATCCTGAAAGCCTTGATACAGATATTCAAACCTGGATCCATGAACTCCAGAAGAAGTTGATCAGCGCGGGGGAATAGAGATCCAAATAACCCAACCAGTCTTCTTCCAACTTATTCTTTGGGAGTCTTGCTCAATTTAATAACCACATCCGTTGGCAGAGCCAGACCGGCCTCGATCTCGACGGCCTTGATGATGCCGGATGGCACCGGGCAGGCGGCGTGGGTGCAGTATTTGACCCCCATCTGGTAGGTGTGCGGCAGGCTGTGTTTAAAGGAGATCTCCTGAAAGGGGTTAACCTCAGTCAGCTCCTCGCCCATGCGCTGGATGGCTTCGCATTCGCTGCTGATGTGGATGTGGCAGACCTTGCCGTTCATGCTGGTCACGACCGTGGTGTTGAAACCGCAGTTGCCTGCGAAGATCTCTGCTTTTGCCATGCGTGTACTCCTGAATTTTCTTTACCACAAAGACACCAAGAAGAACTAAATCTTATGTTTTTTCTTTGTGTCTATGTGGAACCATTTATTTCAGCCGGGATGGCGTGTTGAACGGAGGGACACTTGCACCTGCATGCACACCTGCCCTTCCCTCCGCAAAAAGCAGGCGGAGCAATGTCCGCAAAAAGCAGGCGGAGCGAACTGCCGCAAGGACGCCGGTGAAGTCCCCGACCCGCAGGGGAAAGGGGGGACGGTGTGGCGGGCGGTGCCAGGGAGTGCAGGTATGAAGCACCTTCCAATTAATGAGGAGATCCTTCGCTGCTGGAAGAATATCAACAGCACAGGATGACAATGAAATCAAGCATGACAATTATTTGACTTATTTCTTGAGCATATCTTCCATGAGCCCGACCAGTTTTTCGGCCAGGAGCGGACGGTTGAAGTTGGCCTCAATGTAACGGCGACCACTCATACCCATCTCCCGGCTGCGCTGCGGGTCACCCGCCAGCGAGCGGACAGCCGCCGCCAGGGCACGCGGGTCACCGGGGGGGGTAAAGATGCCACAATCCCCGGCCTCGACCACCTCACGGATGACACCATCAATAGCCAAAAGCACCGGGCGACCGGCACACATGTAGTCAAAGACCTTGTTGGGGTAGGTGGTTTTGTAGGCCTGCACCGGTTTGAGGATGGCAACACAGGCATCCGCGGCCGCCATTGCACCGGGAATCTCCTCTTTTGGGACGGAAGCGATGAAACTGACGTTGCTCAAATTCAGGGCGGCAGCCTGTGCCTGCAGGTGGGTTTTTTCCTTGCCGTCTCCCAGCAGCACGATCTGGATGCGGGGTTGGTCTGCCAGCAGGCGGGCAGATTCGAGCAGCACACCCAGGTCGTTGGACATGCCGTGCGCGCCGGCATACAACACAACGTATTTATCCTTGAGATGATGCAGTTTGCGGAAAGATACACCCCTATCGGCAGGGTCGAACATGGCCGGGTCAGCCCCGTTGGGCACCAGTTCGACATGTCGGGCACCGCGCTGCCGGACATGCGCT
The DNA here is from genome assembly GCA_964370815.1 of uncultured Anaerolineaceae bacterium. Taxonomy (GTDB): domain Bacteria; phylum Chloroflexota; class Anaerolineae; order Anaerolineales; family Villigracilaceae; genus UBA12087. The sequence continues at coordinate 5,292 of CAYJKQ010000022.1, forward strand.
TCGAAACCCGGGCTGTTGATGATGATCTGGTCAGCATGGCGGTAGAGAAAGCTTTCCAGCCATAAGGACAGGCGGATCAGTGTGCGGTTGGTAAGCACCTCCACAGCAATTGCAAATTCCGGCCAGAGATCACGCACCTCGAACAGGAAGGGCACTCCCTTCAAACGCGCCAGCAGCCAGGCTGTGAAGCCCTGGAAGATGGGTGGTGAGGTGCCCCACACCAAGTCCACTTTACGAACACTTATCCCGGCAATGAAGGCTGAAACCATGAAACCCAAGAAGCTGATAACGCGGTGGGGGAATGACCGGTGCAAGGCGTGATAGGTATTACAGCGCAGCAGGTGGATGCCCTGTTCAAGCTCGCTCTGCACGATAAAGGTCTTCTGATCACTGCGTTTGGCGCCGGTCAGGTAGCTGATCGGGCTGGCGATGATGCTGACCGTGTGGCCGCGTTGAACCAGGCTGCGAGCCAGTTCGTGGTGGCGCGTGCCGCCGGGTTCGTCCAGTGCTGCAAAAGCCTGGTGGATGAGGAGTATATGCATGGCTCAGGAATTCGGAAAAATAAAAAGCGTGCTGAATTTTACATCATTCTGGCTGGTCACTGCCAGTGTGCATGAAAGTGCCGGATCTTTTTGCCCGTAGGTGGGTGAGACCCAACCCGCAACAGGGGAGGCTTGCGCCTTGCCTGACAACACTTCCCCGGCACGCACCAGTGAGAATTGCGTACCCGGCTGATCAGCACTGACCAGCAGCTTCAGCCAGCCATGCGGAGATAACAGGCGCAATTCGATGCCGTTCGTTTTCTCCTCAAGCTGCCAGTCCCAATCGGGCAGCAGCCAGTGCAATCGAAAGGTGTGCGCTGGTTGTCCCGATTTTTTTAAAAGCAGGGTATCCTGCACTTCCCAGTGCTCATCACTGAAGACAGTCACACTGCGTTCATGGCGCACACCCAGCCGCCGGTAACCGCTATGCCAGGCCAGGGCGCGCTGAACAATCTCCAGATTGGTCTGGATGGGGTGTTTCTTCTCTGCTGGTGCCCAGTCCAGGTACAGGAAACGGCTGACCCGCCTCATCTGTTCGCGGCCATCCACGCTGACGGTGTTATGCACGGCGGTATGGGTCAGGGCGTTATCCCACGGGGAGGCGACGTTATACAAATAGGTACCCGCATCCCGTGCAATGTTCAGACCGCGCCACCACAGGTCAAAATGCAGCTGGTCGGCATGCGAAGGGCGGTTCTTGTAATGATGCGCCCGCAGATATCCCCAGGAGTCACGGCCATACAGACTGTCTCCCATATAACGTGTTTCCAGGAAATACTTATCGGAAGCCGGAAGCCCAAACCAGAGCGGCATCTCGTCCCATACCCCGCCGGGTAGCTGGTATTCCATAAAACTGCGCGCTGCAGCCTGAAGGACCGGACGGTAGTCTTCAAACGGGCAGGTGGTGAGGGGTAGTATATATGCGCCATCGTTGGCACCCAGGTTGGGTACATTACCGCTGGAAGGATCGAGCAGGGAGAGCAGCCAATGCGTGGCGATCGTCAATGCTTCGGTGCTGCGCCTTGGAAAATGATAGCCATGTTTATGAGCCAAAGGTTTGAGCCACAGGGCCAGTTGCAGCATCAGGCGCTGGTAGTTGCTGCTATGCTGGGAATATTCTCCATAGGCATCGATCTGCTTTTGCAGGCCGCGGTTAAACCAATTCCAGCCCAGCCTGATCCAGTGCGCAGACTGTGGGTGCCCGGGCAGGGCCAAGCCGGCCGTGAACAAGGCGGCGGCCTCACTGAGCAAATGGTTGTTGTTCTGGGAACGGGCATACACCAGGCTGACCGGGATGCGGGTGGCATGTTCTGCCAGGGCGGATGCCAGGCGGGCTTGACGGGCAGGAGTGGAGTGGATTGAAGTGGCAAAGACCTGCAAAGACCAGGTAAACGCCATCAGGCGCAGAGCCACCTCCTGGGCTGAGACCCAGTGCGGTCCCTGGTTGGGCGGGTTGCCATCCAGAAAACGCTCGGTAAAGGTCCAGAAAGCAGCTGCGTAGCGTTCATCATGGCTGATATGCCAGGCGCGCCCGAGCGCAAAAGCCCAACCGAAACGGGCTGGTTCCCAGATGAATTTGATATCCGGTAAGCCGTTGAACAGGCAGGTGTAGAGCGAGGCGTCTTTTTCGTAAGCGGTCCAATGCTGCAAGGGCTGATCGAAACTGAGCTGCAAGGGCACAGGTTCAGCCCCGAACAGGCGCACCTGACCGGCGGCGATCTCATCAGCCTGGCGGAGCAAAGCCTGCCTGCCGTCCTTCCCCAGGATATTTAATAGGTCACCAGGAGTGGGCAGATCGAATAAAGGCTGGAACTTATAGAAAGGCTGGTTTTTTTCAAGGCTGCCAGTTTCGGTTGATGACTTCCAGTGATCAAACCTGCCCGGCGTGACCCTTTTGTAATGCCCGCTCAGCAACCCAAGCCTGTATACGGCATACAGGGCTGTCTGGGAAAATCCCAACTGAAAGAGGGCTTTAATGGCGGTGGATAAACGGTTTGCTGGGGACACGGGATAAATTCTTTATATGAGGATGGTAACTTTATGGCGGGAGAGATAATCACGAAAAACAGGATATAAGGGAGAGGGATTGAGTAAGGGGATGTCTTCATCTGCAAAATACTGCCAGGCGGTATGTTCCTGGTTGAGGCTAATATTTCCAGAAACCCCCCGAGCCATGTAGATGATGCTGACATTATAGACCTGGTCACCATTGGGATACTCGTAGAACAATTCCGGACCGGAATAGACCCCAAACAGCTCCAAGTCTTGCACTTCGAGACCGGTCTCCTCCAGGATTTCACGCCGGGCAGCCTGCTCGATCTGCTCTCCGGGTTCAACAGCCCCGCCAGGCAGACCCCATAAATGGTTGTCCGAGCGCTTCAGAAGGAGCAGACGCTTGTCAGCATCCTGGATCAGGATACCTGTGCCGACCATCAGGATTGGGCGATGACCGATCAGTTTCCGCAGCTCTTCGATATGACTCATTGTGGTTGAATATCTATCTTTCGGTTGTCCCGCAAGGACTGGATGGCAGCAAAGGAGGCGCGCGTCACGCCCAGCAGGTGTGTATATGGAATTGGCGGGGGTCCGCCAGCCCGGATGGCAGCGATGAATGCCTGCCACTCGTTGAAATGTCCCTTGTCCTGGCGCAGGGCAGACTTAACCATTTTTCGGTTACCATTCTGCACCATCTCGAGCGAGCGATAATCATCCAGCACAGCCACGCGCCCGCCAGTGAACACCTCGAGGCGCTCCTTGGAAAAGGCTTTATCGCCGTTGGCAAGGTAATCCACCACGCCCAGAGATCCGTCCGGGAAAGTGAAAGTCATGCTGAGTACATCCTCGCGATACCGTCCGTCATCCGGAATACCGTGCGTGGTGACCGTGCAGGGTGGTTCACCCACCAGGAAGGTCAGTAGATCGATGAAGTGACAGCCTTCCCCAATGATGCGTCCGCCACCCTGAACAGGATCGTGCAGCCAATGGGTCAACGGCAGTCCCCCGGCATTGATGCGGTAAAGCGCCACCAGAGGTTCGTGCCGCCCAGCCAGGAAAGTGTTCAATTTTTGAACCAGGGGAGCAAAGCGGCGGTTAAAGCCGGTCATCAGCAGGGGTAGATCATCCCCCCCTGTTTTCAAGAGAGCTTCGAGTTCATCCAGTTGGGCAGCGTCAACCGCCAGCGGTTTCTCAACAAAGACATGCTTGCCAGCTTTGAGCGCTCTGATGGTCAAGGCAGTATGTGAATCGTGACGGGTCAGGATGGCAAGGGTATTGATACTGGTGTCGTTAATGAGCTCATCCTCATTCGAGGCTGCATAACCAAACCCGAACTTGTTGCCCGAGTGGCGGGCGTGCAATCCCCCGGGTGAAGCGATGCCAACCAGTTGGATGTTTTCTTGTTTTTTGATGGCAGGCAGTAGAACGGCATTGGCGAACAAACCTGCCCCCAATACGCCCAGCCTTACGCTACTTGTTGAGGTGGACCTGGTTGAAGACAGAGCGATGCGGTTGGATGTGACTGGTCTGACCTGCTGCGGATAGGTCAGCAGCACACCCAGGAAAGGCTCATCTGTTTTGCCGGTGATCAGCTCATAAGCTTCAGCAGCCTGCTCAATGGGGAAGCGATGCGTGACCAGGGCTTTTACATTGAGATTACCGGATGCCATCAGTTCCACACAGGCGCCCAGGTTGCGACCTTCCGTCCAGCGGATATAGCCGTATGGGTAATCATTTCCGCCCTCTTCATAAGCCGGGTCATAGCGCCCGGGACCGTAGGAGCGCGAAGTTATAAACGAGAGTTCCTTTTGGTAGTAGATGGGGCGCGGCAGATCCTGACCGACCAGACCTACCGCCACCACGCGGCCTTTATCGCGGCTCAGCACACCAGCCAACGTGACCGTGTCTGAGCTGGGATCAGCGGCGCAAATCAGGATGGCATCTGCACCTCGCCCACCGGTAAATGCCAGCGTGGCTTCTTCAGCCTGCTGGTTCAAAACAGCCAGAGCGCCGAACTGTTTGGCGAGCTCGACCCGGGCGGGATTGATATCCATGCCGAGCACACGGCAGCCAGCCGCCAGGGCGATCTGCACTGTCAGCAGACCGAGCAGTCCCAGCCCGATGACAACCACGTTCTCAGCCACCTGCGGTTGTGAAAGACGAAAACCATGCAGGGCAATGGCTGCCAGCGTGGAAAAGGAAGCTGATTCGAAATCAACTTCATCTGGAAGGTGTGCCAGCAGGTTGCGCGGCACCTGTGCATATTCAGCATGCACGGCGTAATTGCCGCCTGCACAGGCTACGCGTTGCCCGACCTGAAAACCGGTCATGTCTGCACCAAGGGCTTCGATCACCCCGGCGGAGGAATACCCCAGCGCCAGGGGTTCATCCAGGCGGTTGAAAGCAGCTTCCACCGTTCCGAGCAGACCTTCACGGCGGGCTTTTTCGAGCACCTGGCGCATCAGATCCGGGCGTGAGTGTGCCTTACCCAGCAGGGATTTTTCAGCAAATTCGATCACCGAACGCTCAGTACCCGCTGAAACCAGCGAGGCGCAGGTGCGGATCAACGCAGTGCTGGTGCGTGGTGTTGGGATGGGTACATCTTCAACGCTGGTTTTTCCGCTGCGCATGTTCTGTAAGACCTGTTTCATGGTTTGATCCTCATAAAATAGGGGATGAATTAGAATTAATTTGCACTAAAACCTATAGTCAGATTATAACTCAGACACTCCTCAGGGATAGACACTGGTGTTAGCCCCACATTTGCTTTTTTCACTGAAATATATTCCACCCCAACTTTTCTGTGTTATCGAGATATAAGGCGAAGGTCGATTATTTCCGTACCATCATGTTTCATCCCAATCCGACACCCACTCCCACCAACACACCCGAGCCACTATCCATCCCAGCTGCGACCTTTTTCGCCTGGATCCATCGGCATGGGACTACTCATTTTTAGGGTAAGCAAAGTTGAGCAATAGCCTCATTATTACTACTTGACCTCATTTGTCCAGAGATATAAAATGATTTAAACCTGCTATACTAAAAAATATTGGATATCCTAGAACCAGTGCAAGTAGATATTCCAAAGGTTGCTATATGCAAGGCTCGCCCGAACAGGTCCTTCACACCCAAGCTGATGGTTCTGAAGGACATGGTATGATAAAAAGAATCTCTTTTACAGATAGAGAAGCAACTTGTTATGAGGATATAAAAAAGTTAAAGAAGAATTGAGCAGGTACTTAAAATCACCACCGCTTGAGTTGATCGAGAATTGAGGTCTGTTATGGAAAACAATAGAGGAGATTTAAGCAAATTGTCCGACACAATTTTAGTGATAACTCCCATCTCGAGCATTGGAAAAATAATCATTCAAAGTTTACAAGAGGTGGGGGTTAAGGATACACGCTATTTCCCTAACTCCAGGTCCACTATTTCATATCTCCAGAAGAAACGCAATTGCAAAGTAGCTTTACTTGACCTTGAAATGGGCGAAGATGCTGCTCTGGCCTTATCCAATTCACTACAGGCGATCTGTCCAAACATCAACCTGGTTTTTATAGCAAAAGATTTCCTATCGGAAGATTTTGATTATGTACGTCCCTGGAAACTTCTTCAAAAGCCATACCAACTTGCGGATCTATTGGATGTCCTGGAAATTACCCCTTCCGATACTGCCTCATCATCGATCATTGATGTAACAGCGAATTCTGTGGAATATCCAAACTGGTTGTTGGAACCCGCCCTGGCAAAAAATCTTCTTGCACAGATGCTGGCACAAACCAATGCACGCGGGGCACTGGTTTATCAGAATAATCGACTGTGGTCCTTTGCGGGGAATTTATCCGAGAAAAGTATTGATGAGATCAATGAATATGTGATGAGGAAATGGGATCATAGATCCGCAGATGATTTTCTTGGTTACCCGAGAGTAAATAATGAAGATAAAACCCAGGTCCTTTATGCCACCTCCATACTGCTTGGAGTGCTGCTTGCTGTTGTTTTTGATGGGAAAATCCCGGTCACCATGCTTAGAACACAGACAAAACGAATGGTATCCAACCTTCGCCAACCGGAATTGACTTCCGGCGATCCCATAAGGGCTGGAATTAAAAGTGGTTTGGAACTTCTTTCGGATCATAATGAAACTAAATCCATTAAAACCCGACCTTCGATTTTAAATAATCTTATTGAAGAGAAAATCACCAAATCTCAAAGATCCATGGATTTGCTTGCCCCGGAAGAACATCAAAATTCCTTGAATCCAGCTTCTATTAAGAACAATAAATTGTTATTCAATTCAAGAGCAAAGAGTCAACCCAGTCTATCTTATACATTCCAGATCACCCCCAGAAACAGCTCTTACAAAAAATATCCATTTGAGGATCAGGATTTTATCAACTGGGTATCTGAAATCATTGGTGCACATGGCTGGAGTATCGATCAATTGGAATTAAAGCCGGAATCAGTTTCATGGACAGCGAACGTATCCCCCTTGATCTCCCTGGCGAATTATATTGATATCATCCGTCATGAACTCTCAATAAGGATCTTTGAGAAGTTTCCAGCATTGCAGAAAGAATACCCAAATGGTGATTTTTGGACTCCCGGATACGATGTCAGGATCAGCAACCAGGCGATTTCCAATAAAATATAAATCTCAAATTATTGGATGAAGGATAGGATCATCAACCCGGAAATATCAGTTAAAAAAGGTACTTTGCAGATTTTCTCAAGAATAAAAGGTAATTATGCCTCAGCTCGATTCGCAACGGGTTAGCCAGATTTACAGAAAATTGTTTGAGATCCTTTGGTTTGAACCAGAGGGTTTTCCTGCGCGCGAGGTCATCAGCCATTTGAGTAAAGCGATGATGCTGACCGACCAGGAAAGGCAGAATTACAACACAGAAAATCGATACACAAGCGAAGAGATCATGATCCGTATGGCTACCATTCCCCTGGAGAAAGTCGGCTTCCTGGTTAAGACCAATAAGGGAAAATGGTATATCACTGAAAAAGGCCGCAATATCAGCAAGCAATACCGAAAGGCGCAAGATTTTTTTGAAGAGATCATGCGGCAATATGAGGATGTTAAAGATAAGGAAATACAGCGGATGGAGCAGATCTACTCCATTGTTGCCAACGATTCGGAGGAAAAATCCTGGGACCAGATCCAAAAATTCCTGCTTACGATGGATGGTTCTGAGTTTAAGTTCCTGGTCAGCGAATTATTAAAATCCCTTGGTTTGCATCTCACGGAAAATAATATTCAAGACCCGGAGTCACGTTTTTTTGATTTTATCGCCTATGAAGACCCCTTTGGGTTTAAAGGCTCCCGGACGATCATTGCCATCAACCAACAAAAAAAGGTCTTTACAATCGACGACTTTAATCAATTCAAGTCTGCGGTGAACGAGGAAGATCAAGGAATGGCCTTTTCTTTCAACGGGTTCACCAACGAAGTGGTATCAGAAGTCCTTACATCCCTGACCTGTAGAAATATTCGCATTTTCGATCTGGACAAGTTTGTTGAATTGTGGATCGAGAACTATGCAAAATTAAGATCTGAAGCCAAAATCAAGTTTCCTCTTAAAGCAGTTCATTTCTTATCTTTTCAACAATGATCTAATTCATAATACCTGATGACCGAGTTTGTTTATGAACAGGCATCAGAAAAATAAAATGGAGACAAACGACAAAATGGAGACAGGCAATGGTTGACATCACCACACAACGTGATATCACTCCGCAACGGACGGGGGAGTTGTTGCGGATCGTGTTTGAGATGCTGTGGGAAAAAGAGGATGGCATGCCTGCCAAAGAGATCCTTGCTGCCATTCCCACGGTCATCCCGTTGTCTGAATACGAAAGCGGCACCTACCCATCCACCCCTGAACATCCGCGCTATGAAGTCATCATCCGATTTGCCACACTACCGCTGGCAAAAGCCGGCTGGTTGGTAAAAAATAAGGGACGCTGGTTCATCACCGATGAAGGCCGCCAGGCGTGCAAGAGATTACCCAATGCCACAGCTTTTTACCAGGAAGCTGCCCGCATGTACAACGAAATGCGCCTGAAACGACCCGTGCTTTCCATAAACGTTGAGAATGCTGAGGAAAGAGCCTGGGAGCAAATGCGCCAATTCCTGCTGGAAATGAGCCAATATGAATTCCAGAATTTAATCAGCGACCTGTTGCTGGCGATGGACTATCATTTGGTGTGGGTCGCACCGCAGGGCAGCGATAATGGGATTGACATTGTGGCTTATTCCGACCCGCTTGGCACGCGCAGCCCCCGCCTCAAGGTGCAGGTCAAGCACAGCGACAGGATCCTTGATATTGACGACCTGCAATCCTTCATCACCCTGATCGGATCGAATGACATGGGGCTGCTGGTTTCATCAAGTGGCTTTACAAATGAGACCCGCCAGGCTGCCCTTGGGCACCCCAAACTGCGCCTGTCCCTGATCGACCTGGATAGCTTTTTTGATCTGTGGGTGCAGCATTATCCCAAGCTGACCAACGAAGCCCGCCACCGTTTCCCGCTTAAAGCGGTCTATTATATCGCTCCACAGGAATAAGAACTCTTCTCAATTTAAAAGATAAGCCAGGCTTTGCGCCTGGCTTGATTATTTTTATCACTCTGCCACCCGCCAATACTCCCCACCGCCGCCCTGGCGCTGCATCAGGTGGCAGCCGACCAGCTCACGCCGCAGTGTAGCTGTATCAGCATGGAAATTCATGAGCAATTCATTAACCTGCTTCTCCGTGTAATGTTGACCAGGTTCAAACACCAGGACGACATGGCGCAGGATGATCTCGAGCTTCTTGCGCTGAGCCGGGATCTCTTTCAGGCTGCCGTCCGGTAAGGAGAAATCTGAGATGACCTTATGGTCGTAGGCATCCAGATCCACATCATGGATGGCAGCGCTCAATTCAGCGGGGGAGAACAAGCGCCGGGATTTTTTCTGCAGGGCTTTTTCCTCCAACTGGTAGACACTGTAATAACCCTCGGCGCGTGCGCTTACCAGTCCAACGTGTTTCAGAAACGAGAGGTGGTGGGAGACCGTGGAGGCACGCAGGTTCAGCATGGCGGCCAGTTGTTCAACGGTGCTGGGCTGGCGCGCCAGCAGACCGACGATCTTAAGACGGCTGGGGTCCGCCAGGGCTTTGAAAAAATCCAGGAGCTCGACTTCGGTTTCTTCAGTCATGCTGCACCTCGCGCCAGTAACGCGAGCCATCCCGTTCACGACCCAGCATGCCGGTATCCACCAGGTAACGGCGCAAGGCGGCGGTATCGTGATGAAAGCGCATCAGCAGACCATTGACCTGCTTTTCGGTGTAGTTGGTGCCGGGCTCGAAGGCAGGCAGCACATAGCGCAGCACAGCCATCCAATGTTTAAGCTGACCAGGCAAGCGCTTTAGAGAACCATCCGGGGCAGCCAACTTGCGGATGATCTGGCTGTCCTCCTCGCTCAAGTAATCTGGTGGTTTGAAGAATTCCCGGGAGCGGTGAAGCTGATGAACACGAAAAGCTTCAATTGCGGCTTCATCCAACGCGTACAATCCATCCTGCATTCGCAGCACGCCTGCCGCAGTCAGCATGTCCAGGGAACGGCTTAACTCTGCCAGGGACATTCCCAGGCTAGTACTGAGTTCGTGGGCGCTTTTTGGTCCCTGCACCAGCAAGCCGACAACCTGCAGCCGCCCGGTATCCGCCAGGGATCTTACAAATTTGATCATATCTTCTTTATTACTCATTTTTTACCTTCCTGTGTGCCTTGAGATGGGCAGGGGGTATTCCAAATCCATCTATTTAATTAGATGTATATCGAATTGAAGTATACACCTGTTTCAATAAAAATACAAGAGGAAAAAACCATTATGGTATGGAAGGCAAGGCGGGTTTCCCACTTATCGCCCGCGACTGCATTGAAAGGGGGAAGCCTGCCGGGTCGGAAAAAACACTAATATTTTCGAAGCAATTTTTGAGTTTCAATCACCCGGCGTGATCTTCCAGGTCCAATTTGAAATAAACATCCCCATTCAGGCGGTGCGTTTCCTTGAAACCTGAATGTTCATAAAAGGCGATGGCGTCCTGCCAGGTGTCAGTTGTCTCCAACACAAGCTGATGTACCTTCAACGCGCAAGCCTGCCTGCATAAGGCTTGCAATATCGCGCTGGCGACACCCTGACGGCGTACATCCGCTGCCACGGACATCCGGACGATCTCCGCCGTGCCATCGGCGTTGGGGATCAGTGCGCCGGTGCCAATGACCCTGTCCTGTTGCAGAACCACCAGGAAAAACGCATTTGCATATGCTGCGCTTATATCCACCAGATCCGGATTTCTTTCCAAATCCAGCTGACCCCAGTGCTCCGCCAAACCAGCCAGGATGAGATCCCTGGCCCCGGTTTGGTGCTGCGACTGGAAGGGTTGAATGTTGAAGGCTTTGGTGATATCTTTCATGGCTGTCAACAAAATTATACTTTGTTGTTGGCATTTGCTCTGATCTGGATCTTATAGGTGCATTTCCTCCAGGATCTCTTTTCAACTTCGACAATAAATTGTGTAATAATGGGGTTTAACAGGAGAGTTTCAGTAATTAAGTGTGAGATGAAATGATGGATCATGAACTGGTTCTGAGAAACGGACGCATCCTGGACGGTTGTGGCAATCCCTGGTTCCGGGGAGACCTGGCTATCCAGGAGGGTCGGATCGCCTCCATCGGTGCGGTGGGCAGCCTGCATGGCAGGCAGACTTTGGATCTGCAGGAGCGCTATTGTGCGCCGGGATTCATTGACATCCACACCCATTCCGACCTTTCCATCCTGGTCAACCGCCAGGCGGAGAGCGCAGTGCGACAGGGTGTCACCACCCATGTCCTGGGGAATTGCGGCATGTCCCCTGCGCCGGTCAAGGCTGAGCACCTGGAAGATATTCGCTCTTACTGGGGAGAGATCTCAACCCAGCCCGAAGTGACCTGGCAGTGGCGGACCTTCAAGGAATACCTGGCGGCGATCCAGGCAGGTGGTGTGTCGATCAACATCGCCTCGCTGGCGGGGCATGCCGCCCTGCGCCTGGCTGTGATGGGTTATGACGACCGCCATCCGGGTGAAACCGAACTGGCTGAGATGAAGGATTTGCTGCAGGAAGCCATGCAATCCGGGGCGTCCGGTTTTTCGACCGGTCTGGTTTACCCACCGGGTTGTTTTGCTGCCACGGATGAGATCATAGTGTTGTGCAAAACCGCGGCTGCATATAATGGATTTTATGCCTCGCACATCCGCGGCGAACGCGAAACCATTTTGAAGGCTGTGGCGGAGGCCATCCAGATCGGGAAGCAGGCTGGTCTACCGGTGCAGATCTCGCACAATGCTCCCAAGTTCGGGGCACCCAACGATGCGCGTGCCAACCTGGGTCTGGTGGACGCAGCCCGCATGCGAGGACAGGATGTGACCGTGGACAACGATGTCCACACCGATCTGGCTCCTGCCCTGGTGGATGCCCTGCCGCAGCGCTTCCAGGACCTGGCGGATGATGTCATCAAAACTTGGCTGAAAAATCCCGAATTCCGCAGCCAGGTAAAGGCTGAGATCGTGCGGGATGAAAAACCTGCTTTTGGCCCGGTCGGGTTGTTGAAGCATGGTCAATGGCAGCGCATCACCGTGCTGCACGCGCCTCATAGTCCGGGGGTGGTCGGTCAGACCGTGGCGGCACTGGCAAGCCAGCGCGGGCAGGAAGCCTTCGATGTATACCTGGACCTGATCGTGGAGAATGGCAGCTCAGCGACAGCCATTTTTGACTATATCGATGAAGACAACATCCGCCTGCTGTTGCAGCACCCGGCAGTGATGATCTGCTCGGATTCTGCCGTCCTGGCACCGTATGGTTTTTTGAACGACCCGCCACCGTATGCACCCTGCAGTTATGGAGAGTTCCCCGGCGTGCTGGAACGCTATGTGCGCAATGAACCCGTCCTGAGCCTGCCGGAAGCCATCCGTAAGATGACCTCCTTCCCAGCCCAACGACTGGGATTGTTCGACCGCGGCCGTCTGCTGCCCGGGATGTGGGCAGATGTGGTAGTATTTGATCTGGAACGCCTGCATGACCGCGCCACCAACCTGTACCCTCACACCTATCCCTTTGAAAATTATCCCCACCAGTATCCGCAAGGCATTGATCACGTATTTGTGAATGGTGTCATGGTGGTGGATGGGGAGCAGCACAGCGGTGCACTGCCCGGACAGGTGCTGCGGCATGTGGCTTGAACCTGGCTCTAACCAAAATTGGAAAAACAATTACAAGTGCAGACAAAACAACATTGAAATTTAGAAGACCACCCCTCTCGATTACCTTGATAAGCCTGGCGCTGCTGGTTGCAGCCGGGGCTTTATTTGCTTTCCGGCAGAAAAGTGTGACCCTGGAAGTGGACGGCAGGCAGCAAAGCGTGACCACGCTCAGTCTAACGGTGGGGAGTCTCTTGAAGGAGCTGGGTGTGGTGTATTCCGAGGCGGATGCCATTCAGCCCTCCACCGGCAGCCTGCTGATGAATGGCATGGAGATCGTAGTACAGCACACAGCCGCCATCGTTATCCTGGATGGCGGGCAGGAGATAAAAGTCAATTCTTTGGCGCGCGCGCCACAAGACTGGCTGGAAGCGGCTGGCATCCGCATCGGCAGCCTGGAGCGGGTCTTTGTGGACGGCGCAGAGCTTGACCCATCCCAACCAGTGGATTATGCTGCCGAGCATCGGGTGGAGATCCACCGCCCGCGGATGATCACCCTGGATCAGGACGGAAAAAGGCGTACCTTCACCAGTACTGCACTAACTGTGGGAGAAGCCTTGAGCGAGGCGGGGATAGACCTGCTGCCAACAGACCGGCTGGACCCTGCGGCGGAGACACCCTTGATAACAGACACAACGATAACCCTGCTTTCCGCGCGTGAACTGACCATCCAGGTCGGGGATGAGATCATCAAGGTGCGCGCCTCAGTTGATTCGGTTGGGGCAGCCCTGGCACAAGCAGGTCTATCCCTGCAAGGCCTGGATACCAGCCAACCTGCGGCAGAGGATCCCCTGCCCGCCGATGGGATCATCCGGGTGGTACGGGTCAATGAGGTCATCGAGCTGGAAACCGAAAGCATCCCATTCGATACCATTTTTGAAGCGCAAGCGGATCTGAATATTGATACGCAGCAGATCACCCAATTTGGACAAAACGGCTTGTCTGCCAGCCGGACACGCATCCGCTTTGAGGACGGGCAGGAGAAGGCACGCATCGTTGAATCCAAGCAGGTGCTGGTAGAACCAGTGACCCAGATCGAGACATACGGGACCAGGATCACCATCCAGACCATGGACAGCCCGGATGGACCGGTGGAGTATTATCGTGCTCTCGATTTTTATGCCACCTCCTATCATCCCAAGATGACCTCGCCACCCTGGTATGGTGCGGTGGCTTGCGGGGGCAAATGGCAGCCTGGCTATGTGGCTGTGGACTTGCATTACATCCCATGCGGCACCCGCCTGTACGTGCCCGGCTACGGCTTTGCTGTAGCAATGGATACAGCCTACATCTCCGGTGCCTGGATCGACCTGGGCTACCCGGACGACGCTTATGTCGGCTGGCACCGGCATGTGACCGTGTATTTCCTGACGCCAATACCAGCCTCGGTGAGCTGGATCATACCACCGGGGTTTTTGTATTGAAGCTGGATCTTATTTATTCTACAAGACCCTAAAGGTTTTTGGAAACCTTTAGGGTCTCTAAATAAATTAATGGAGTAAAATAAACCCATGTTACTGGCGATCGACATCGGCAATACCAACCTGACCCTCGGGCTGTACCCGGGCAAGGAGATCAGCTCGCACTGGCGCCTGGCAACCGACCACCAGCGCATGCCGGATGAATATGGCTTGCAGTTCTTGGGTTTGCTCGAAAACGCAGGTGTGGCTCCGGCTGACCTGACAGGTATCTGCCTGGCCTCGGTGGTGCCTCCGCTGACGCGGCGCGTCCAGCAGGCTTGCAGCCAGTACCTGCACAAGGAGCCTTTCGTGGTGGACGCCGGTATCAAGACTGGAATCCACATCCGCTATGAAGACCCGCGCGCGGTCGGCGCTGACCGGGTGGCTGACGCAGTGGCGGTCTTCCACCGATATGGCGGACCAGCCTGCGTGATCGATTTTGGGACAGCCACGACCTTCAATGCCATCACCAGGAGCGGAGATTACCTGGGCGGCGCCATCACAGCCGGCATCAACCTGGCGGCTGAAGCGCTTTTCGAGCGCACTGCCAAACTGCCCAGCATCGACATCCAGCGGCCTCCTTCCGTGATCGGAAGAAATTCGACACATGCCATGCAGTCAGGCTTGTTATTCGGGTATGTCGCGATGGTGGAAGGCATGGTGGCACGTTTCCGCAAGGAATTGGGGGAAGATATGAAAGTGATCGCGACCGGCGGGCTGGCTGAGATCGTGGCAAAAGAAACGGATGTGATCGAGGTCATCTCCCCCTGGCTGACACTGGATGGTCTGCGGTTGTTGTGGGATCTGAATCACTGATAGATCCATAAGAAAAAACCATATCGTCCCGAAGGTTGTGTCATCTGCAAGATTGATTTGAGAGAACCTTCGGGATGGTTTATGAAACCTGATAGAGCAATATAAAAAATTGGTTTCGCAAATTTATAAGTTGAAAACGGCTGGATCTAACCTCCTCAACCCAGCAGACCTAAAGCTTGTTCACCTCAATACGATACGGGCTTTTTTTGGATCGGCAGAATCGTAATGGACGATAATTTCAGAATCGAGGGGATAAAGCTCGAGGGTCTTGAGGGCTTTGGATTTGAAGCTGTTGGGTCGGCCAACGACCTGGCTGGATTTGAAAACCTGACCATCCACCGTATACTCAAAGGAAACCACGGGTGCAATAACATTGGCATCATCATCCACATCCAGTTCGGTGGAGATGATCTTTCCGGAAACTGATGGCCAGTTCGCATCAATAACCGTTTTCTGTTTGCTGCGTTTCTGGTTTAATACGAATAGTACAACCACCGCAATAACCGCCAGAAAAACAACTGCTATGCAGGAAATTCCAACAAATAGGGTTACCAGAGTTCGATCCATTTTATTCTCCCTTAACACAATAGAAACATCGATCAGGCGAATCAATTTTATAAATCCAGTTTATCATTTTATTAAAAAAAGGGCAATTAAGGATGCCAGTAATTGGCAATTCGCGATAATAAATAAAATTTCTATTTCTGAAAACCCATTCCCCCGCCTGTATATTCTTGCCTGCGCAACCCTTGCATCGCGGCTGCAATTGTGCTAGAATCTTCAACGTAAGATCAATATTGCTGACACCGGAAAGTGGGCGCCCCCCACTTTTCTGCGTATAAAGGATAGTTTACCCTGGGAGCAAGTTAGAAATGAAAAATGAGTTCGCCCTGGCGTTCAATGAAGTTCTGCAAGAGAAGCAGCTGCCCAAAGAGGTCATCCTGGCTGCCATCGAATCAGCTATGGTCTCGGCTTATCGCCGCTCCGTAATTTCTTCGAACGCGCAACAAGTGGAAGCAAAAGTTGACCCCGAAACCGGTCAGGTGAACATCTTCGCCGAGAAGGAAGTTGTCGAAGATGTCCAGGACGACCGCACCGAGGTGACCCTGGACGAGGCCCGCAAGGTGGATCCTGAGGCTGCCCTGGGAGATATGGTGGTGGTGGATAGCACGCCCAAAGACTTTGGGCGCGTGGCTGCTCAAACGGCGCGCCAGGTCATTCAGCAGCGGATCCGTGAGGCTGAGCGATCAGTGCAATCTGAATATTTCGAAAAGCAGGTTGGCGAGATCGTCAGCGGTGTCATCCAGGCTATCAACAACCAGGGTATCACGATCGGGCTGGACATGAAGGCGGAAGGCATCATGCCCAGCAACCAGAAGATCCCGGGCGAACGCTTTCGCGTGCATGACCGCATCCGCGTTATCGTACTGGAAATAAAAGACAACCCGCGCGGACCCGCGATCATTCTTTCCCGCTCGCATCGCAATTTTCTGCGGCGCCTGATGGAAAACGAAGTACCAGAAATATATCATGGCATTGTGGAGATACGCGCCATCTCGCGTGAACCTGGCCACCGCGCCAAGGTAGCTGTTTTTGCCACCCAACCCGGTGTGGACCCGGTGGGCGCATGTGTGGGTCTGCGCGGAGTGCGCATCCAGGCGATTGTCAAAGAATTGCACGATGAGAAGATCGATATTATCGAGTGGAACAGTGACCCGGTTGTTTACATTTCAAAAGCCATCAGCCCGGCCAGGGTTGCCGGAGTTTACCTGACAGAACATGCCAAGACTGCCACGGTGGTTGTGCAGGAAGATCAGCTCAGCCTGGCAATTGGACGGGACGGGCAGAATGCCCGCCTGGCAGCCAAATTGACTGGCTGGCGGATCGACATCAAGAGTCTTCCTGAAGCCGTAGGGGATGCCATAACCAAGCTCAATTCTGACCCGAGCCTGGCTCAAGCTGCACCCAATGCCGCCAAAAGCCTGCCGCAGGTGATGGAGATCCTGGCTAAAAAGAGCGAAGGCCGC
This sequence comes from uncultured Anaerolineaceae bacterium, assembly GCA_964370815.1. Classification (GTDB taxonomy): domain Bacteria; phylum Chloroflexota; class Anaerolineae; order Anaerolineales; family Villigracilaceae; genus UBA12087. The sequence goes on from CAYJKQ010000022.1 coordinate 22,421, forward strand.
CCAGTTACTCCTGAGGAATACCAGTCCCTTATTCAATTCGTGGACCGCGTTGAAAAACGCACTGAGGAGCGTAACCAGGCTGAACAGGCTGCGGAGGAAGAACGCATCAACGAGGCACGTGCCGGAATCGCCAAGATCGCCTTCGAAACTCCGCTGGATATCCTGGGGTTGGCAGACTTCATCTATAACATTCTGACCGAAGCCGAACTGCATATGGCTGGCGATCTTATACTGGCTATGAAACTCAACCCGGAAAAGGTGCGAGCCCTGTCAGGTATCGGACCGAAAGCCATGGAAACCATTCAAGCTGCAATTGAGAATGTTACCTTCCCGGAACCTGAACCGGAACCTGAAACAGAATCCGAAACAGACCTCGAATCAGTGTCCGAAGAGGAACTTGTTGAAGTCGTTACCGCGACTGAGATTGAGGTGTCGCCCGAAGGTGAACTGGCTGTTAGTGAGGAACCCGCCGGCGTGGAAAGCCCAGAAATAACGGCTGAGGCTGAGCGCGAACCTATCGATGAAGAATCTGTTGAGGGACGCCCGCTTGAGGAGATCTTCTCACTGCGACCCGATATGCTGACACCCACTTCAATTCCAGTGGACGATGAAGACGAATCGGACAAGAAAAAGAAAAAGAAGAAGAAACACGTCAAGATCGAATACGATCCCGATAAAGATATGGTTATTGCCACCAAGCAACGCAAGCGCGATGATGATGATTTTGGAGATTGGTAATAACCAACGGTTAAGCCGGACCATCCTCCGGTCCTGATGGGAAAAAAGGTGTCTGGAAAAACTGCCAAACGTCCTAAGCATATTCCTCAACGTACGTGTGTAGGTTGTCGAAGTGTGCTGCCAAAGCGGGAACTGATCCGCCTGGTTCGCAGGTCTGAAGGTGTTGAGATAGACCCAACCAGTAAATTGGCCGGACGGGGTGCATATTTACATAATCAACGTTCCTGCTGGGAAAGAGGCCTGAAAGGGACCCTCGCCCAAGCACTAAAGGTCACCCTGACCTCTGCCAACCGGGAGAAACTGCGTGAGTTTATGTTAACTCTGCCGGAAGATGAACCCGCTGTGGGAGGGGAAGCATAAACAGGCCGATATGATCCAACGGGACTGACCCCTCAAACTCTGCTCAGCAGGCACTGCACCGTCTGGTTCAAGTTATCGCTGGCTAATAGAAGGAACCAGGCGCAGGTTTGCCGAATCTCAGCCCGAAATATCTGCGGAGATCCTTAAATACCTGAACAATCGTACTTTGCAAGTGAGGTGTCCTATGAGCGACAAAGTGAAAAAGAAAATTGAAATTCCTGCAAACCTGAGCGTGCGAGAACTGGCTCAATTTGTGGAAGCAAGCCCGATCCAGGTCATTAAGAGCCTGATGAATAATGGCGTCATGGCCAGCATCAATCAACAGATCGATTTCGATACAGCCGCAATCGTTGCCGAGGAATTAGGTTTTGATGCCATTCAGCAAGCCCCGGAAGGTGTTGATGACAAGGAAACTGGAGAACTGCCCTCATGGAAAAAAGCGATCGCACGCGAAGATGAAAAATCACTGACAGCACGTGCTCCCGTCATCACCATCCTGGGACACGTGGACCACGGCAAGACTTCACTCCTGGATGTCATCCGGAATGCGGATGTAGCCAGTGGTGAAGCTGGAGGGATCACCCAACACATTGGTGCTTATCAGATCGACCACAAAGGACGCGCCATCACCTTTTTGGATACTCCCGGGCATGCAGCTTTCACGGCTATGCGCGCCCGCGGCGCCCAGGGAGCAGATATCGTTGTACTGGTGGTAGCCGCAGATGATGGTGTCATGCCGCAGACCAGGGAAGCCATTGCACATGCCCAGGCTGCGCGTGTGCCGATCATTGTGGCTCTCAACAAAGTGGATAAGGCTAATGCCAACACCGAGCGTGTAAAAACCCAGTTGGGAGATATTGGTCTGGTTCCTGATGAATGGGGCGGGCAAACCATTGTGGTACCTGTCTCTGCCAAAGAAAATACGGGTATTGGTGACCTGCTTGAAGCCATTCTTTTGGTGGCTGATAATACAGATATCCGCGCCAATATTAAAGGCAAAGTCATCGGTACGGTCATAGAAGCCGAACTGGACAAATCCAAAGGTGTCATCGCCACGCTGCTGGTTCAAAATGGGACCTTGCGTACGGGGGATACCGTGGTGGCAGGATTCTCTCACGGAAGACTGCGGGCTTTATTCGATTTTCGCGGCAAGCCCACCCAAAAAGCTGGACCCTCTGTCCCGGTTTCGGTGATGGGATTGAATGATGTCCCCATGGCTGGAGACCTGTTCGAGGTGGTTGCATCGGAGAAAGAAGCCCGCCAGGTGGTAGTGGATAAAATAGAAGTAGCAAAAAATGCTGCTACAGCCCCCAAGAAGGCTTCGCTGGAAGAATTGTTTGCAAATTATCAGGCTGGTGAAACTCAATCCCTGAACCTGATCATCAAAGCGGATGTGCAAGGTTCCCTCGAGCCGATCACACACGAATTGACCGAACTCAGCCAGGGTGACATCCAGGTAGCAACGCTGCATTCCGGCATTGGTAATATTGGCGAAAACGATATCATGCTGGCGGCTGCATCCCAGGCTATTGTGATCGGATTCAACGTACAGGCTGATGTGGCAGCGCGCCGGTTGGCTGAAAAAGAAGGCGTCTCCATACGCCTGTATGAGATCATCTATCGATTGACAGAAGATATCGAAAAAGCTCTCAAAGGCATGCTTGCGCCGGAGTTTGCAGAAAAGGTGATCGGTAAAGCTGAAGTATTACAGGTCTTTCCCATTTCCAAGATCGGCAAGATAGCAGGATGCCGGGTGCGCGAAGGAGAAATCCGCCGCAACGCCAAGATCCACATCTACCGGGACAAAGATATCGTTTACGAAGGTGAGATCGCCTCGCTTAAACATGAAAAGGAAGATGTTCGTGAAGTCCGCCAGGGTCTTGAATGCGGCATTAATTTAAAGAATTTCAGTGATATCGAGGTTGGAGATATCATTGAGTGCTATTCTCTCGAGAAGAAAGAACTCGTTTAAGGCAAACCCAGACAAGCATGGCAAAACCTATCAGATTACAACGAATTGCAGACCGCATCCGTGAAGTCCTGGCTGAAATGTTGATCAAGGAGATCAATGACCCGCGCCTTGAACAAGTGACCATTACGGATGTAACTGTGGACCGAGAGGTGGCATACGCCAATATATTTGTTTCGTGCCTGGAAGGCTCCGTGCGCAGCAAAGAGATCCTGGCCGGATTGAAACATGCCAGCGGATATTTGCGCCGTGAGCTTGCCAACCGCATCGATCTCCGCGCTTTTCCACGCCTGCGTTTTCACTGGGACCCAACACCTGAAAACGCGGATAAGATAGAAAAGCTGTTATCCTCCCTGAAAAAAGATGAATGATCTTGATAAAACCATAAAAGAGCAGCTGCAGGCTGCCCGAAATATACTGATCGTGACACACGTCCGCCCGGATGGAGATGCCATTGGCTCGCTTTTGGGGCTCGGATTGGCACTTCAAGTTGATGGCAAACAGGTTCAGATGTTGTTGCCGGATGGATTGCCCGGCAGCTTCAAGCACCTGCCGGGAAGTGCGCAGATCAAACCTGTTCAAACAATCACTCCCGATCTGAGCATTGTAGTGGATTGTTCGGACCTTCAACGGGTTGGCAAAGCCCTGGATAAATACGGAAAGCCGGATATTGTTGTGGATCATCATGTCACCAACGAGGCTTTTGGCACGCTCAACCTGATCGAATCTGATTCCCCGGCAACTGCTGCGGTTCTGCTGGCACACATGCCATCCTGGGGGTTGACCATTACACCCGATGTGGCTGCCAACCTGTTGACCGGGTTGATCACAGATACACTCGGATTCCGCACCCTCAGCACCACTGCACAATCCCTGCGCCAGGCAGCCGACCTGGTGGACCTGGGAGCCAACCTGACCAGTCTGTATAACCTGGGACTGGTGCAGCGCACCTTACCTGCAGCGCGTTATTGGGGATTGGGGTTAAGCAACCTTCAACTTGAAGATGAGATCGTCTGGACGGAGCTGACCCTGGAAGACCGCACAACGAGCGGTTATCCTGGCAATGATGACGCTGACCTGATCAATGTGGTCTCTTCCATAGCTGAAGGATCGGTAAGTATTATTTTTGTAGAACAAACCAATGGCACAGTAAAGATCTCCTGGCGCACACAAAACCCTGACCTGGATGTCTCACAGGTCGCAATGAAGTTTAATGGTGGTGGTCATAAAGCTGCTGCAGGGGCAGATATCCCCGGGAACCTGGCAGACATCAAAATTAGAGTTCTGGAAGAAACAAGAAATTTCTTGAAAAAGAGATAAAATTAGATATTATTATTTCTTAATTAAAAATTCTGCATGTCCACCGATCTTATCTCTCTGGATATGAAACAAAAAACAGGGGCAGATTTCAGGAGGAATAAAAAATGGAAAGTCAAGATATTCGCAACGCCATTTCCGGAATACTGGTCGTTGATAAACCCATCGGACTTACCTCACATGATGTTGTGCAGATCATTCGCACCGGTACGGGCATCCGCCGCGCCGGGCACACCGGGACGCTCGACCCGCGCGCCTCAGGCGTTCTGGTCGTATTGATCGGACCGGCTGTGCGCCTGAGCGAGTATGTCTCCGCCACCGATAAACGTTACCAAGCCATCATCCGGCTGGGTAGCAGCACAGACACATATGATTCTGAAGGAAAATTTACACAACAATCCAGCGACCCGTTAAATATAACTGAAGAGCAATTTGACACTGCTTTGCAGGGTTTTGTCGGTGAAATTGAACAAACCCCGCCTGCCTACTCAGCCATCAAAGTTAAGGGCAGACGTGCATATGATATGGCACGCAAGGGTGAAGATGTGGAGCTCGAACCCCGCAAGATACAGGTTTTTCACCTGGAAGTGCTTGAATGGGCACCCCCGGAAGTGGTGATCGATGCCCACTGTTCATCGGGCACCTACATCCGTTCGCTTGCCAATGATCTCGGTAATACCCTGGGATGCGGAGCCTACCTGGTGGGGTTACGCCGCACAAAGAGTGGACGCTTCAGCCTGCGGGAAGCCACTCCCCTGCGTAAACTTCAGGAAGCCTTTGCTGCGGGCAACTGGTACCAGTACCTGATCCCGGCTGCCGAAGCACTTGGTGATTGGGAAGCGCTTGAATTGAACCCGGACCAGGTGGATGAAGTACGTCATGGACATCGCCTGCCAGCCGTGCCTGGCACAAAACCCGGAATGGTACGGGGTATCAGCCTGGCTGGAGAACTGGTGGCATTGCTCGAACTGGTTCCCAGCGCTGAGACCGCACCTGTTGAGGGTGAAGAACCTGCCGTCGAACCTGTCATGGAATGGCAACCCAAAAAAGTTTTCTATTCTTAGGGTTGAGTCATTGACCGATTGTTTTTTCAGACCTTCCTGGATAATTAATTTCATAACCCATCAGCCGTGACACAAGTAAATTCTCTCAATGATCTCAACCTTCAGAATAGCTGGCTGACCATCGGTGTCTTTGATGGTGTCCATCTCGGTCACCAGCACATGCTAAATCTGCTGACCTCAGGGGCGCATACCGCATCAGTACCTGCCGTGGTACTAACTTTCGACCCGCACCCGGCTGTAGTCCTGGGAAAACAGAATAATTTTATGTGGTTATCGCCACCTATTGAAAGAAGCACTCTTCTGGAAGAACAAGGTGTGGACCATATCATCACGCAGCATTTTGACTTGGATTTCGCTTCCATCAGTGCCCGGGATTTCATGGAGAGCCTTTCCCGGCAGTTGGGACTCCGTCACTTGCTGGTGGGGCATGACTTTGCGCTGGGTCGCGACCGGCAGGGCGATGTTCCCTACCTGACCGGGCTTGGGAAAGAACTTGGCTATTCACTCCAGGTAGTTGAAGCTGTATCAGATCAGGGTGGTGTCATCTCCTCGACTCGCATTCGACACAACATCCGCACCGGTCGGGTTATGGAAGCCTCACAAGAATTAGGTCGTTTCTATGCGGTCTTTGGAGAGGTGGTGCATGGCGATGGACGCGGCAAGACCATTCAAATTCCCACTGCCAACCTGGACTTGCCGGACGATAAGCTGGTTCCCACCAACGGTGTGTACGCTTGTTGGGCGTGGGTGGATGGCGTGCGCAAAGCATCTGTCACCAACATTGGCACTCGCCCCACGTTCACATTTGACAAAAAGACTCTCCACGTGGAAACACACATCCTGGAACACCAGCAGGACATTTACGGAAAGGTGATCAAACTGGAATTTGTTGAAAGGTTGAGACAGGAACAACGTTTCCCATCCGTGGAATCATTGGTCGGGCAGATCCACGAGGATATTGCTCAGGCGCGCAAAATTCTTGCCGGGTAGGGGGGTGTACCTGATCTAGATCGTAACTCTATTTTTCGGGGGGAAATGACGTAACTGGACAACAAATGTTCCCAAGCCCACTGTAAGTAACCCAATTATC
>CAYJKQ010000023.1:0-23192 GCA_964370815.1 uncultured Anaerolineaceae bacterium
GGTAGGTGGCGATGGCTTCGTCCCAATCGGGTTCGGGTTTGTTGTGCAGGCAGTAGGCGATCTGGAAGAGAGTAGTGGCGTAGATTTCAGATTGCTCAGAGGAATTTAGCAACTCGAGTGCTTGGCGATAACCTTTTATTGCATTTTCATATTCTTCTTGGTTACTAAATATTGTGCTTATATTTCTCAGCATCAATGATTGAATAAACCAATCTTCAGATTTATTGCCTTCAATAAATACTTGATGATAAACTTTCAAAGCTTGTTTGTATTTTTTTTGTTTGAAATAGATTTCACCTTTTGATATCAATATGGTGTTTCTTAACCTTGCATCATTTATTTTATTAGAAATATCTTGTGATTTTCTAAGATGTGACAAAGCCATATTATATTTTTCTTGTGCAGAATATACATTTGCAATATTAATTTGGTGTATTGCTGTCCCTTCGAGATCGTTTAATAACGTTGAGATTTTCACTGAGTTTTTAAAATTTGCAAGTGCTCTTTCATAGTCGTTGTGACTTAAAAAGATAAGAGCAATACTATTAAGGCAGTCAGATACACCCCACTCATCTTGTAAAGAACGACGAATTTCCAAGCTTTTATCATAAAATTGGAGCGCATTCTTCTCATCACCCTTTTGACGATAAATAGCTCCAATTTGCCTCAAAATTCTTGCGATTAATTGATCATTCAATAAATCATATGATATCTTTAATGCTTGATTTTCATTGTTAAGTGCTAGTTCATATTTTTGGTTATCCAAGTAAAGATTTGCTAAGCTATCAAGCGTTTCCACAAGCCCTTCATCATCTCTTATATTTTTTTGGATTTCCAAAGCATCCAACAATTTTTGTTCTGTTTCATTAATATTTCCAACTCGGTATAACACATTCGCAAGTGCTGTTAACACTCTTCCATGTAATATCTTTTGTAATGGTTTCTGTAACATTACAATTAGTTTTTTTTGTGCTGTCTCATATGAAGCAGATGATATTAGATGTTTTACCCGATAGTAAGAGATCCATTCTTTTGTTTCTTCATTCAACCAATCACTTTGTTCTTGAGCAAGTTTAAGAAGATATTCAGCTTTCGCTAATTCCCACCTCTCAATTTTTGTTTCAAATTCCTTTTGAAAAAGAGGAAATGATTCATCAAGATCAGCAACCATTCCGTGGAAAAGGGACTCAGATCGAACAATAAATGAGGAGTTCTTTTCTTGGGCTAATTTTGAGAAATAGAGCCAAAGACGATGACTCAGTCCTTTCAGTAAATCAGGAAATTCACAACTGAATTCTTGTCGTAATCGTTCTCGTACTTCTTCATGCAAGATAATGCTATCATCCCCGCTTTGTTTTACGAAAGAAAGATCCCTAATATGGAGGATAATAGAATTAAGGTTTTCTGAAGAATCAAAGGAAAGTATTTCACTAATAAGAACATCAAGAATGGTTTTATCAAGCCAATGAGGGAGAGAACTTCGCAAAAGTATGTCTTTAAATTTGGGATCAAAAGATGAAAGAAGAAAGTTAAATACTATACCATCAATTTCTGTAGGTGTATTTGCTTGAGCAAGAATACTTGCGAGATTCTCTTGGTTATTCATATGGCCACTTCTTATATGCATCGCGTAATTTGCCTAAGTCACTGATTTTATTTGTTGCAACCTTAATGAACGATTTCATCTCTTCTATAGATACTGTCAACTTATGGAAATTAATATAATCACAGACATCTTCTACCTTTGGGGAACTTAAGGATTCACAACAAAAGATTAAATTTTTAATAGGCGTAGGTCGGCTAATAAAATCGTACAATACTGGTCCAGGTCGCCCAGCGATGACAATAATGAGATTTGAATGAAAGTTTAAAAAAGGAGTAAATATCCATTCAGTAATCCATTTTCGTGTCTCTTCAGCTGACTGCTCGTAAGTGTCTAAAATAAGTACTACTTGACGAGTCTGACATAATCTTGAGATACCTAATTTGAAAGCTCTACCTATTTCATACATTGTTTTTTCTTTATGAGCTTTTGTTTGATTTTCAGATCCATAGAAAGTAGTTATGTCGCCTGTTTGAATGAAGTCCCGACCAATCACATTTTCAATATCTGCTTCGGTGAATTTGCCTTTTGTACCAAAATCAATTCCACCATGCCCTGATTTTGTTTCAAATATGGGCGTAAATCCTGCTTGACTTCTTCTTTCTGCCGTATCAACTTCAGAAAAATTATTAGGTCCAAGATCATCACACACTGTACGAACGAATTTCCAATAATGTACTATGTCTCCTTGTCGTTCGTCAAAATCTATAAGGGCGACTGGAATATTTTGTTGTTGGCATAGCATTTGAAAATAATTCAGTAAAGAACTTTTACCATGCTCTGGTTTAACTACCAGCGCAAGAATTCTCTCCAATATTCCACCTGTCAACATTTTCTGAAATAGATCTATCTCATCTTTCCGATTTATAAAATCGAAGATTACGGTCATAAGTGTTTACTCCTTAGCGATAAAGTCCTTTCCTGCGATGTCTTCAATTTCTGAATCTGCAAACTTGTTTTTTTCGCCGAAGTCAACACTTGCAGTTGTTTTATCTATAGTCATGTCACTGTTATTTAACCGATTGTCACGTCCTGCAATTCGTTTGATTTTAGCTCCTGTAAAATCATTGATTTTTCCAAACGTAACACCCTCGTTAGTTTTATGCTTCCTATTATTCTTCCATTCTAATGTCAAAGGGCCAACTTGTAACTCCTTCCGCTGCCAACGATGTAATTCTTTTTTAATAAGATTACGTTTCCAGTAAATGATCATCGAAATGATAAGGATGATTCCAGTCAGGTAGTAGAGTCCGGGAGGTGAAAAAAAGAGTTCTTTCATTTTGATCTCCTATTATCTCTGGATATGAGGATTAATACAATATTAATCTTTATGCTTGTTATCGCCACAACTGCTGAGTGTTACCGACGGTAAGAAAACAATTTGTTGAGGATGTTCTATTACGTTTTAACAGAAACGGTTGTTGTATATATCATGTTAAATAATATCAGGATGTCTACCAATTGGGCACATATAATACTAGTGAAATTTCCCTTCCTTAAGTTTCTTGCTCAAAAAAACATAAAACAATTATATAGTTTTTTACAATCAAAGTCAACAGACCCATGTACGGTGTGCAGGACATACTATACAACCTGAGATTAGCATAAAAGAGCTTCTCGTTGAAATTATTTCCTAATAGGTATCGTTAATTATCATCCCATCTATCCCTTTTCCCCAACCAGCTCCTCCCTCCCATCCTCCTCCAGCCCTGCGATTTAAAACCTGACAGGTTTCCAAAGTAGCCTTATCTGCCAATTTGCCCAACCTCCACCGGCTGACCTTTGACCCGCCTCATAATAAAACCTGTCAGGTTTGCGATTCTGTCATTCATTGTCCATCGTCCGATCCGGGTGTATAATACTTTCGCTATCGAATAATTCACCCATGCAACTAAAATGAGGCAACCATGCCCGCACCCCTCTCCAGCCAACAGGTCATTGACAAATTCTGGGAAAGCATACCCCCCGCCTGGCGCCAGACCCGCACCCAGGTCCGGCGTATCGCCATCGAGAGATTCCAGATGAGCGTCGAACAGTTCCAGGTTTTGCGCCGCATCCGGCGCGGCAGCACCTCGGTCAGCGCCCTGGCAGAAACCAGCCAGACCGGGCTTCCAGCCGTCAGCAAGGCGGTCGAGTCCCTGGTGCGGCGCGGGCTGGTAGTGCGCTCCTCCGATCCGCTCGACAGGCGCAAGCTCCCCCTGGCGCTGACGGAAGAAGGTCAGCATGTTTTACAGGTCATCTTCAGCGAGGCTGAAGCCTGGCTGGCAACCCGTTTCGAGAAGCTCGATGACCGCGAGATCGAATCCATTATGAAAGGCTTCGCAGCCCTAGATAAGGCTTTTTCGTAGAAAGATAATTAATGACCACCAAGTCACGAAGGCACAAAGGAAAAATAATAAAAACTAAAAAGATTTGTTCCTCTTGGTGTTTTGGTGTCTTGGTGTCTTTGTGGTGAATCCATATTATTTTGACCACCAGCCTCTTTTCCTGGGATTGTGTCTTTTTGGTGATATCTTTTCTTGGAGAATCATGAATAAAGCTCTGTTTGGCGGGATCATTAATGAAACATCTCTATAAACTACGGGCATTTCTCAAACCCTACCTGTGGCAGGTGACCCTCAACATGCTGGTGCTGCTGATCATAACCAGCCTGGCGCTGATCGTGCCGGGCATCATCCAGAACGTCATCGACCAGGGTCTTAAAGCCGGTGCAAGCGCTTTTCTGCTGCGCTCGGCGCTCATCCTGCTGGGCATCGGGGCGCTCACCGCTCTGCTCAACCTGGCTCAGCGCTACCTGACAGAGTGGATCGGGGCACATGTCGGTTATGACTTGCGCAATGCCATGTATGACCGTATCCAGTACCTGCCCTTCAGCTTCCACGACCACACCACCACCGGTCAGTTGATCAACCGTTGCATCGAAGATGTACGCGCCGTGCAGTCCTTTGCCGGGGACAGCCTGGTACAGCTTGTCCAGTTGGGCGTGCTGGCGCTCGGGGTGATCGCCGCCTTGCTGCTGCGCAACCCCGCCTTGGCATTGATAGCCCTGCTGCCGCTCATCCCCATGGTCATGATGACCACCGACTTCGGCAAACGTATCACCCGTCTCTTCTACGATGTGGACAACAACCTGGGCGACCTCTCAGCCCAGTTGCAGGAGAATGTTCTCGGTGCGCATGTCGTGCGCGCCTTTGCCCGTGAGCCGCACGAGATCGAACGCTTCGATAAGGTCAACCGCCTGTATATCAAGGCACGCCTGACGGTCATTGGGGAGTGGTCGCGGGTCATGCCCACCACCCACCTGCTCATTACCCTCGGCACCATCCTGATCCTGCTGGTTGGCGGTCCACTGGTTTTGCAGGGCAAAATGACGGTCGGCGAACTGGTGGCTTTCAACGCTTACCTGCTCATGCTTTCTGCGCCGGTTCAGCAACTCGCCTGGCTGGTCAATTCGCTGGGAGAATCCGAGGCCGGGGCGCAGCGTGTCATTGAGATCTTGGACCATATTCCGGAGATCCTCTCGCCTCCCGCCGCCGAAACACTCGCCACCCTGAGTGGGGGGGTGGAATTCCGTAACGTCTCCCTGCGCTACCAGGACGAAAAGGTGCGTGCCCTGAGCGCTATAGACCTGCATGTCCAGCCCAACCAGCTTATTGCGCTGATCGGTCAGACCGGCTCTGGCAAGACCTCGCTGGTCAACCTGATCCCGCGTTTTTATGATGTCAGTGATGGTGCCGTACTGGTCGACGGTGTTAATGTGCGCCAGGCTGACCTGGTCTCGCTGCGCCGCCAGATCGGTATCGTGCTGCAGACCTCGCTGCTCTTCTCCGACAGCATCCGCGCCAACATCAGCTATGGACGCCCGGATGCCAGCATGGAAGACATTATTTCCGCTGCCAGAGCAGCCCAGGCTGATGAGTTCATCAGCAAGCTGACCGAAGGCTACGACACCCTGGTGGGTGAGCGCGGCATCACCCTCTCGGGCGGGCAAAGGCAGCGCATCGCCATTGCGCGCGCCCTGTTGATGAACCCACGCATCCTGATCTTGGACGATTCGACCTCCAGTGTCGATACCCACACCGAAAAACTCATCCAGGAGGCTTTGGATAAGCTGATGGAGGGGCGCACCACCTTTGTCATCGCCCACCGCCTTGCCACCATCCGCCGCGCCGACCTGATCCTGGTCATGGCAGACGGACGCATCGTGCAGCGCGGTCGGCATGCCCAACTCCTGCAAGAAGGCGGTTTGTACCGCGAGATCTACGACCTGCAGTTGAGCCAGCAGAATCGCATTATTCCCGAGGGTGATGTGGACGAGCAGCAGCTCTCGCGCGAACAGGAACGCCAGGCGCTCAAGAACCGCCCCGCGGCAGACAGGTCGATGTCATAATGACCAAAAAAACCATGCCAATTGCGAACATTGTCCCGCCCGATTACGTGATCGAGTCTGAAAAAGTTTATGACAAGGGTGTCAACCCCCAGAGTGCCAAACGTCTGGTTGCCTTTACGCGCCCCTACCTTTGGCGGTTGATCTTATCGGGTCTGCTCATGCTGATAGCATCCGCTGCCTCCGTGGCGGGTCCCTACTTTGTCAAGATCGCCATTGACAGTGGTCTCAACGCCGGGGATGCCGGGGTTTTGCGCTACACCATCCTGGCTTACCTGGCTGTCTCTGTCTTGCAGTGGTTCGGCACCTACTTCCGCGTCAATATCATGGCCTGGGTCGGGCAATCCATCATCTATGACCTGCGCAAGAAGATCTTTGCCCACTTGCAGCAACTGTCTCTTGGTTTTTTCAGTCACTATTCTGTCGGGCGGGTGATCACCCGTAGCATCAACGATGTTGAAACCCTGCGCGAATTTTTGACCTGGGCTGTTCTGGCTATTGGTCGTGACATTTTCACCCTGCTGCTCATCATCCTGGTCATGCTGGATATGAACCTGCGCCTGGCGCTGCTGACCTTCAGTGTTCTACCCATCATGGTGATCATCACCATTCTCTTCCGGCGCGCCTCACGCGCCGCCTACCGGCGGGTGCGCGCTGCCATCTCGTGGGTCAACTCGGTCCTGGCGGAAAACGTCAACGGCGTGCGCGTTGTGCAGGCTTTCTCGCGCCAGAAGCTGAACTACGAAAACTTCCGTGATTATGTCAACCGCTACCATCTCGATCGTGCCATTGCCACGGCTCGCATCTCGTCCATCTTCCGCCCCAGTGTGGATATCCTGGGTGCCATCGCCACCGGTCTGGTGGTCTGGTTGGGGGGCATGGCTGTCCTGGAAGAGACCATCACCGCCGGGGTGCTGGTGGCTTTTATCCTGTATATCGACCGCTTCTTTGACCCCATCCGTGACCTGAGCCGCCGCTACGATTCGATGCAATCCACCCTGATCGGTTGGGAGCGCATCATGGGGTTGCTGGATACGCCGGTCGAGGTGCAGGATGATCCAGGGGCGGGTAATCTGCCCACCCTGCAGGGTCAGGTGGATTTCGAGCAGGTCTCTTTCCATTACGCCGATGATCCAGCCCTCATCCTGAGTGGCATCGACCTGCACATTCGCCCGGGTGAGACCGTGGCGCTGGTCGGCGAGACCGGGGCTGGCAAAACCACCCTCATCAAGCTGCTCTCGCGCTTCCATGACCCGACCGAGGGTCGCATCCTGGTCGATGGGCACGATCTGCGCTCGGTGACCCAGGCTTCCCTCCGCCGGCAGATGGGGGTTGTATTGCAGGACCCCTTCCTATTTAATGGCACAGTGGCAGAGAATATCCGCTTTGGACGCCTGGAAGCCAGCGAGGCCGAGGTGCAGGCTGCAGCCGAAGCGGTCGGGGCGCATGATTTCATTATCAACCTGCGCCAGGGTTATCAGACCTCGGTCGAGGAGGGTGGCGTCATGCTCTCGGTCGGGCAGCGCCAATTGCTCTCCTTCGGGCGCGCCCTGCTGGCAGACCCGCGCATCCTGATCCTGGATGAGGCTACTTCTTCTGTGGATACCCAGACTGAGCAGGTCATACAAAAAGCCCTGCGCCGCCTGCTGAAAGGGCGCACCTCGCTTGTCATCGCCCATCGCCTGTCCACCATCACCAACGCTGACCGTATCGTGGTCATCTCGGATGGTCGCATCATCGAGCAGGGTACCCATGCCGAATTGCTGGCAGCCCGGGGTATGTACTATGACCTGTACCGGACTGGTTTCCAGGAATAGGCTGGATAATGGGTTCGCAGCATGGCAACCAGGGGCAACAGATGATAGTGTGAATATGAAAACAAGATCCCCGGTGATTTTCCGGGGATCTTTTGGTAGGTTCACAATCTAAACTAGGGGGCGACTCTTACCCATGCTTTATACAGGGTGATCTTATGGGCAGGATTGGTAAATTTAAGCTGGAGGCTAATTCCAAGATCTTGCGCCCAGACTGGGGGACTAAATGTATATCCAAAGCATTGTTTATTATTGTTGGCTGCCCAGGTGACTGGTATTGTTGCGATCCTCCCGGGAAACTCCCACAGGTCCATCGTAACCGGTTTTGAGAAACCGCCATTGGTGGATTGGGCACAAAACTCGACATATTGAATTTTCACCAACGTATCGGCTATTCTGCTTGGATAGGGTACAGGAATGTGTACCCAGAACTGCCCGGCGTTTTTGGAACTTACCGAAATTCCCCAGCCATTAGGTCTGAAGATATCGAATTGGGTTGGTAATTCCGCCACCCAGGCTGTACCATGCGTTGTGAAATCGTAGTTTCCAGCAGGTGCAGCCAGATCAGCAGAAGTATCTGTGGTCAGATTTGGGGCAGCCTGGATATTTTGTACGATCAAGAGAAGCAACAGGGCTACGATCAGCACAATTGTCGATACACGGTATTTCATAATATTCTCCTTTTTTTGAAACAAATGAATGAACCAGCGGGGAACTTTCCAATCCAATGAGCTCATCTTAAATCTTTATACGAAAATATCGATTGAAGAAGGTTTCGCTGTTTGAATGTGGAGGGTGGCAGCCTTGTGTGGGATCCTGTACTACCTCCTTTCATACTTTGAATTCCTGGAAAGAAATTTTTCAATGAAGATTAAGACCATGGAAATATTGGAAGAAGCAAGGCTTAATTCACGAAGGGGTTTAAATGTAATACCATAATACAATAATTATGGTATGTTTTCAAGAATAGGTTATGCTGGAATATTTCGATTAAAATAAGGTTTTGATGATTCGTCCCTTTGTTCAACATATTCCGATCTGAACTGCTGTTGGTCATCCTGTCGGGTCCATCCGGTGTAGGCAAGGATACCATTCTGCAAAGGATGCAGGAGCGCGATCCGCCATTTCATTTTGTGGTCACTCCCCCCCTTTCCCGAATTATTGAGAAGTTACTTTTAATTATTTAAAAGAACCAAGGTATGTGATGTGCTTAAGGATGAGCGTCCAACCAGTTTTGGGAAATGGAAGATATGGGATCATCCGGCAATAACTTCACCACTTCCTCGTACGCCCGGGCTGCATGAATTTGATCTCCAAGGGCATCGTAGACCACTGCCAACTCAAACCAAAGGTGTCCATTTTCCGGGCTGATCTCAAGGGCTTTCTGGTAAGCATTCTGAGCTTGAATTAGAAGACCAGCTTGCTTGTAATAAGGAGCGATCATTTCATATTGTGTGGTTGTATATTCTTCAGACAAGTCGATCGCACGGATCGTATCTTCTATTTCCTGTAAAGAAAGAGGTTGTGTACGTCTTATCAAGCGGGCTTTGGATCCGTTCGGTAATTCCAAAGTTGCCACTTCTTCATGTGCAGATGTAAAGGAAGGTGGTGGAAAATTCAAGAAATTAATTGTGACCCAATGATATAGATCCGAATTTCTCTTCTGATCCAATACTTGGAAAATTATGTGAGAACTGGTCAGCAGATTGGAATAATTAAACCCTACGATCGAAAAATTTAACTCCGTTTCTTGAGGAATATTCATTTGTAAATGGGGGTATTCGTTGAGAAAGGTGAGGCGAAACGCGGTGTATGAAAAATCGGGTGTAAAACGATAAACCATCAGGTCACAAATTCCAGCCTGGCAATTCTTATCATTTACCACCATGGATAGAAATTCACTCACATGCCAATCTTCCTGGGTGGCTGGATCTGCACAAAAAACAAGATCTCCTGAACTACATGAATTATCCTCATTCAGAGGTGCTCCCATGTACTTCGCAATCGTAAAACCTGGCACGGAGGAACCCCAGGTGACAAAATAATGGACGAACATCGAAGTAACCAGGGTTAGAGTAAGTAATCCTGCAAAAAGCCACTTTGATCTTATCTCCGTAAGCCAAACAGAAGAGATTAAAGCCATGATCGGTAATAGGATGGAGAATTGCATCCAGGTTTTTGTTGAAGCCACACCAAAAAATAGATAACCCCCTGCAAAGAACACCAAAGCGAACCAATCCTGAGGTCGATGTTTGATGATCGCAATTACCAGGCCGATTGCAAACAAGATCGACAAGATCGTAGAAAGGGCATAAGGCATGGTTCGCAGAAACCAGAAAAAATCGGTGGGAATACCTTTAAAACCCCTAACCAATACTTCGAAACCTCTAAATTGAGCTAATTCATCCGATGAGGCGGATTGTAAGGTTTCAATTAATATGCCACTCGACGGCAAGTACCATAAAGAAACAAGTACACCAACAAAAAAGATGGCAGGTAAAAAGCCTCGTAAGAAAAGGGGATCTTTAAATTTTATCCATAACCATGGAAAAAAATTCCTGACCCCAGCAGGATAGCGGGGGTGTTCTTGAAAAAACAATAAATAGATCGAAAAAAAAGTCACCGGAATTACAAGAACAATGAACATAAAGGGATGAATGAGAATACCAAATCCCAGGGAGATCATGAACCACCAGGCAGATTTTAAAGATCGAGTCTTTAACAAGATCAACAACAGCCAGAGACTAAGCGCATAGCAGGCAGTTACTGCAAAATTTGGGCGGAATATTCGTGATAACTGGATCATGGGAGGATATACTGTTATCAATAAAGCTGCCAGGAGACCAGCTTTTTGGTTGCCAAGTATCTTGCCGATATTAAAAATGGAAACCAACAGCAATACCTGGAATAGCATATTAAGGTTCAGACCTGAATCCATTGAACGACCAAATATAGCAATGAAAGGAATACTTAATAACTGGTATAAAGGGGGACGCCCCCCATGACTCAATTCTTGTAAGTTTTCAAAAAAAGAATTCTGACTGCCATTTTCCATCTGATCCATGAAGACAAGTGTCTTGGATAAATAGACTTTTGAATCGATCTCCGGTCCAAGGCGATTATCTGCCCGGATCCAAAGGATATTCGAAGCGATGGATATAACGAT
Source organism: uncultured Anaerolineaceae bacterium (assembly GCA_964370815.1). Taxonomy (GTDB): domain Bacteria; phylum Chloroflexota; class Anaerolineae; order Anaerolineales; family Villigracilaceae; genus UBA12087. The sequence goes on from CAYJKQ010000023.1 coordinate 10,971, forward strand.
CAGAAAGCCCAATGCTATTTCGCTCAAATGCTTGAAAAGAAGATCTTTTCCCGTCCGAATATTTCGCAAAACGGTCCTCCTGGAGGTAACGTTTCTGAATTGGAAAAAAGATAAAGATAATTAATTTACACTCGATACCGCTCATTTAAGATCTGAATCTTGGATGCGTTTATTAATGGATCTTAAAGTTCTCGGAAATTTTAAGACAAATTCATGAGCTGGTTAGATTTTACCTTAAATTGAAGTGTGCTCATTTCTGCTGTGAAGAAACCAGGAAGATGGCGGTTTCAATAAACTTTATTCACACGGTGAAAATAACTTTATTAATAACGGGTGACAAACCAGAATAAGGACGGAAGCAGGCTGTCCTGGGGAATATCCTTATTTGGTAGTGTTATAATTTTATGAATTGTGCACGACCTATATATTATTGAACTTGATGTCTATTTAGATATTCACCATCATACTTAATGCTTATCAGTCACACGGTTTTTGCCAGACAATCTTTATATCTCACAATATCTGTCATGATGGCTCGGCGGGTTGATATTTGATTAAATCGGAAAAGATTAAATGATGCAGAATGTTCTGGTCACTGGTGGTGCAGGATTTATAGGTTCAAACTTTATTCGTACCTTGTTAAAGGTTGAACCGGACTTGAATATCATTAACCTTGATGCACTCACCTATGCCGGATCACTTGAGAACATTAAAGATCTGCCAGACCCAGGCAGACACATTTTCGTAGAAGGCAATATCTGTGATCATGGCCTGGTTGAAAAATTGTTACAACAACATCATATTGATACCATTGTCCATTTTGCTGCTGAAACTCATGTGGACCGATCCATCCTGGATCCCAACGTGTTCATTCTTACGAATGTTCTGGGAACCCTCTCGCTGCTTGAAGCAGCCAGGAAGGTTTGGATGGTTGACAGGAGTATCTCGGATCAAACTGTGCGTTTCCACCATATTTCAACAGATGAAGTATATGGGTCACTGACCCCGGACGCAAATCCTTTTACTGAAGAAACACCTTATGCACCACGCTCGCCCTACTCTGCCTCGAAAGCTGCCAGCGACCATCTGGCACGAGCTTACTTTCACACCCATGACCTGCCGGTTACAATCACCAATTGTTCGAACAATTATGGTCCATATCAATTTCCTGAGAAACTCATCCCCTTGACCATCTTGAATGCCTTACAAGGCAGGTCATTACCAGTTTATGGGGATGGAATGCAGATTCGTGACTGGCTCTTTGTAGAAGATCATTGTGAAGCGATCCGCAGAGTATTGGAGAAAGGAATTCCAGGGGAAACCTACAATATCGGCGGGAATAACCAGCCAACGAATATGGAGATCGTGCAAGGAATTTGCTCACTGCTTGACGAATTGCAGCCTCGATCGCAACCATATGCAAAACTGATCAGGCATGTTGCTGATCGACTTGGTCATGATCGAAGATATGCCATGAATATCAATAAAATTAGATCTGAACTGGGATGGCAGCCGCAGTATGATCTTGTTTCAGGATTGCGTGCCACAATTCAATGGTATCTGGTCAACCCAGCATGGATGCAAGCAATTGCAAACCAACCCGGTTACAAACAATGGTTGGGAAAGAATTATCCTGAACTTGGAGAAAATAAATGAAAGGTATCATCCTTGCAGGAGGAAATGGAACTCGCTTGTATCCGATTACCTTATCAATCAGCAAGCAGCTCATGCCTGTCTATGATAAACCAATGATCTATTATCCTCTTTCAACCTTGATGCTGGCAGGTATTCGGGAGATCCTGGTTATATCAACTCCCAATAATCTCCCCTTATTTAAACAATTGCTGGGTAATGGACAACAATTGGGATGTTCATTTTCATATATAGAGCAAATTCAGCCTAATGGTCTGGCAGAAGCATTTATCCTCGGCAAGAATTTTGTCGGGAGCGATCCAGTCTCTTTGATCCTTGGTGATAATATTTTCTTTGCACAAGGGCTAGCCCAAAAATTGCAAAATACCGTCGAAAAATTGAATGGAGCCACAATTTATTGTTATCGGGTCAAGGACCCTGAAAATTATGGTGTTGCAGAGTTGGATTCAAACCACAGGGTTATTTCCTTGGAAGAGAAACCCGAAAACCCTAGATCCGATTGGGCTGTTACAGGTCTCTATTTCTATGATAACAACGTCCTGGAAATTGCACGAGAAATTAAACCTTCAGCTCGTGGTGAATTGGAAATTACCAGTGTAAACCAGGTTTACCTAGAGATGGGGAAGCTTCAGGTAGAATTATTGGGTCGTGGTGCAGCCTGGTTGGATACTGGCACTCACGATTCGATGTTGGAGGCTTCCCAATTTGTCAGTGTAATTGAGCGGAGGCAGGGAATGAAGATCAGTTGTCCGGAAGAGATCGCCTGGCGAATGGGTTACATTGATGATCGTCAACTTGGACAATTGGCCGAAAAATTGAAGAAGAGCCAATATGGGCAATATTTACAGGGACTTCTCGAAGAAAAAGATTGATGATCGCATTTAGGTGCCAGATAAAAGGTCTCAAAGGAATTTTGTTTTTCAATTGCAGCAATCAACCTTGCTTGCTTTTTACAATTCTATAAAGTATTATTATCACTCTCCTATAAAATGCCAATGAACAAAAAATTACCCAAATCAGATTTGTGCCCAGGTTTGTCCATCATCATTCCAGTTTTCAATAGCGCTAAGTGTTTACCTTTGCTAATTGAAAAACTTATGAAGATCGTTCCGGGGATTTCTGAAGAATTTGAAATTATTTTAATAAATGATGGCTCAAAGGATAATAGCTGGGAAATAATTGAAAACATGTCACAGCAATATCCAGGGATCATTGGGATCAATCTTATGCGTAATTATGGACAACACAATGCTCTCCTGTGTGGGATCCGGGCTGCTCATAAGGAGATTATTATTACTATGGATGATGATCTCCAGAACCCACCTGAAGAAATCCCAACTTTATTAAAAGAACTTGATTGCGGTTTTGATGTTGTTTACGGAATCCCAAACAAGCAGCAGCACGGATTTTGGCGGAATTTTGCTTCCCGGATCACTAAACTTGTTCTCAATTCAGCTATCGGTAGTAAGAACGCAAAAACGGTCAGCCCTTTTCGAGCATTTCATACACATATTAGAGATGCCTTTGAAAATTACGATGGTCCAGCTGCTTCGATCGATGTATTGCTTGCTTGGGGTACAACTTGCTTTGGTTCGATTCCCGTACAGCATGATCCTCGTAAGGAAGGAGTTTCCAATTACACTTTTCAGAAATTGGTTACCCATGCCTTGGATATGATGACCGGATACAGCACTGTTCCATTGCGACTTGCCACCCTGATCGGTTTCAGCTTTACCCTTTTTGGAATTTGCGTCATGGTCTACGTGGTTTTTAGTTTTATCAGGGAAGGAGGCAGCGTACCTGGCTTTTCTTTCCTGGCTTCAATCATTTCGATCTTCGCGGGCGCTCAATTATTTACACTGGGGATCATAGGTGAATACCTGGCTCGTATGTATCAGCGAATTTTGAAACTCCCCTCTTATATTATCCGCGATATATCTGTTTATCACACGGAATCTTAATGAATTCAATTCGTGTAACAAAACTTTCTGCTGGAGAACTTCTTGATATTAATCCTTTTTTAGCTGATGGAATTCAAGTGCCTTATCGTTTCCTTAAGAATTATTCGGGGATTGATCTGAATAATTACCTTCTTGAGGAAATCAATGGGGTTATGAAGGAAATTAACGCTGAAGTTTTTGTTGGTATCTATGAAGAAAAGATCGTTGGAGCGGTTGTTTATGCAGATCTACCTTGGGAAACCCGGATTTTTCAAAAGAAAATGGGGGCAATCAAATATTTCCTTATCAAAGAGAATTTCCATCAAAAGATCGAATTGGCAGAAAAATTACTCGATCATCTGATCAATTGGGCATTTACCTCTAATATTGAATTCCTGCAATATAAAGCTTATGCAAATGACAGCCTGTCCATTCATTCGTTGGAAACCAAAGGGTTTCTGTTGATGGATACTGTCCTTGATTATGTCTATGATCTTAATCAAAATCCTTTTGAAAGCATTCCGAAACCGCATACTAAAGACGAAGTTAACCTGCGTCTTTCAAGCCAGGACGATGAAAGTAATTTAATGGAAATTGCACAAAGATCTTTTGGGAATCATTTTGGGCGATTTCATGCGGATGTTAGGATCCTTCCCGACCAGGCAACCCGGGTTTATAAGGAGTGGATAATTTCATCTTTAAAAGGTTATGCGGATTATATTATTGTAGCGGAAGTAAATGGTGAAATCGCAGGTTATTCTATTTGGAAGAAGCCGTCCTTAATCGAACTGAGGAATGGTATAAGGATTGGGCATTACAGTATTTGTGGAATTCATCCAGATCACCAGGGAAAAGGGTTGTTTGGGCTCTTAACATGGGATGGAATGAGACTCTTAAACAATCAGGCGATGTGGATAGAAGGACCAACGCATGTCAATAATTATCCAGTGCAAAGAGGGTATGCAAAATTATCCTGGCAAATTAGAGATGCCCATCATACTTATCATAAATGGTTGGAACGTTAGTACCTACATTAGAGAACATTTTTTGGTTTATGAGATATTTCAAAGGACGGATTGATAAGAATTAAATTCTATGATCTCCCTTCATAAGGAAAACAATTGTGGAACAAGATTTGGATACAGAAAAACCTGAGAAGGTTAGTTATGATCCTTTTTATTTTAAACATCTGGCAGCTATTGAAAAAGAGCATTTCTGGTTTCGTACGCGAAATCATGTGATCCGGGAGCTGGTTCGGCAAACCGTTAGGAAATTTCAACCAGGTTTCCGTGTTATGGAAATTGGTTGTGGGACTGGAAATGTGCTTGCTGAGATCAATAATGTCTGCCAGGGTGGATTGGTTATTGGAATTGATCTGTTCTTGGAGGGATTGAGGTTTGCCAGGCATCAAGTGACCAATTCGTTGGTACAGGCAGATTTATTTGCCATGCCTTTTTATGAAAAATTTAATATGATCTGTTTGTTTGACGTGATTGAACATCTCCCTGATGATGAAGAGGTCTTGCGAAAGATGATGCAAATGCTTACCCCGGGCGGTTATTTGTTCATCACAGTTCCTGCCTATCCTTCCCTTTGGAGTTATCATGATGAAAGTGCTCATCATTGCCGGCGTTATGATCTTGTTGAATTGGAGAATAAACTTGATAAGGCTGGGTTAAAGATTGAATTTCTGACACATTACATGAGTTTGAGTTTCCCTTTAGTATGGTTGTCTAGAAAACTTCACGGGGGGATTCATAAACCTAATACCTTATCCTTGGATCGAGCAACTGAGCTCACGATGGCGGAATTAAGAATAACTCCCTTGGTTAACCCAATCCTGATCTGGCTTCTTCGCAGCGAAACAAATCTATTAGTTAAAAGACACAAACTTCCTTTTGGTACCTCACTCCTGGCTTTGGTCCAGAAACCACTGGGGTAATTATTCTTTAGGATGAAAATGAAACAGATTCTTGAGAAAAAATTCTTCCAGATTTCCCTGGTTCTCATCCCTTTTTTGAGTTTAATATCTTTATATGAAACCAAAGTCTTATCGATCTTTTTCAGTACAACTCGCAGTACTTATTATCAACATGTGCAGCTTGCCTTTGTCATGGCTGAAACGGGAAAAATTTATTCTCCTCATTTTCTTTATCAATTCTTAGTTATCGGAACCACCAATCTCATCTTTCCAGACAGAAGTTCATTCCTGTTGGAAAATTACCTGAAAAGTGGCTTTCTCGTATCTGTTATTGTATCCATTGCTTTGTTTATTTTGCTGTTTATCATATTCCGTCAAGTGATTAAGCGTAATGGAATCGGTTATTCCATATTGGCTGCTGTCATGGCATCTTTTTTCATGATAGGGTCAGCAATAAACGCTCTTTTTTTTCTGGATCAGCATGCTTTATTTGGTTATTTACCACTTAATATCTATAATAGCCCGACTTATACCTTACTGAAATTGGTTTCCATCCCACTCTTTTTTCTAACGATAAAAATCTTTGAACAATCATATAGTAAAAGACTCTGGTTGGTTCTTGGAATTTCTTTCTTCACAATACTCAGTGCAATTTCCAAGCCTAGTTTTATAGTTATTATCTTTCCTTCGATTTGTGTTTTAGCAGTTTATCGACAATTTTTAAGAAAATATGTGAACTGGTCTTATCTTCTTTTTGGCTTCTTGCTACCTTCTGCAATTGTTCTGGGTTGGCAATTCTTTAATACTTATGGCAGCGCATGGAGTTATTCTAACGTGGCGTTAGCACTACCCAATGTAAATCCGACTCGGATTGCGTTTGCACCATTTACCCAATTTATCAAATGGGAAGTTCCTTTGGATCTTCTATTTCCAAAATTGATCTTATCCATTCTTTTCCCCCTTGTAGTTTACCTGAGTTATTGGAAATTTTCTCATAAGGATATGGTTTTCAATTTTGGATGGTTGCTCTTCATATTTGGATGTTTATCTACTTACCTATTTGTTGAAATCTCCATTGGAGGAAATAGGGAAGGACAAGTAATTAGAGCAGGAAATTTCATGTGGAGTGGTTTAATAGGCGTATTTGTTTTGTCTATCACCGCGGCGTTATTTTGGTTAAGGCAACTATTATCGAATTTTCCAAACGGAAAATCTGATATAGTTCGTTTCTGTATCACCTTTCTTGCGTTTCTGTTACATATTGCATTTGGCCTCATCTGGTACTTTGATCAGTTAAGTGGTACGGTAAATAAAATCTATTAAGGATTTCCCATGACGATCTCGTTTAATCGTGCAGTTATTGTTGGAAATGAAATGGATTACATAACCCAGGCGATAGCCAACGGACATATTTCCGGGGATGGTCCATATACAAAAAAGGTTCACTCGCTATTGGAAACCAGCCTTGGGGTTCCAAAAGTTTTATTAACCACTTCGTGTACGCATGCACTTGAAATGATGGCGATTTTGTTAAATATCAAACCTGGGGATGAGGTCATCATCCCGGATTTTACTTTTGTCTCGACAGTCAATGCATTTGTTCTGCGTGGAGCCCAGCCTGTTTTTGTTGATATCCGTCCAGATACCCTGAACCTGGATGAAACTCGATTGGAGGCTGCCATCTCATCCCGAACAAAAGCCATTGTGCCGGTGCATTATGCCGGTGTTGGCTGTGAGATGGATGCAATAATGGATATTGCCAACCACCATGGCGTCCCAGTCTTGGAAGATAACGCCCACGGGTTATTTGGCAAATACAAAGGCAAATACTTGGGTACTTTTGGTGTGATGGCATCCCAGAGTTTTCATGAAACCAAGAATTTCAGCTGTGGTGAAGGCGGAGCATTGATCATTAATGATCCGGGTTTTATTGAGAGGGCTGAGATCATCCGTGAAAAAGGTACCAACCGTTCACGGTTTTTTCGTGGTCAGGTGGATAAATATACCTGGGTGGATATCGGCTCATCTTACTTGCCATCCGATATCCTGGCAGCTTTCCTTTATGCCCAGTTTGAAAAAAGAGAGAAGATTCAATCTCACCGTCAGCAGGCATGGAAAACCTACCAGGCTGGATTGATCGATTGGGCGTCACACAATGGTATCCGTCTCCCGGTAATCCCGGCTCATTGTGAACAGGCTTTTCACATGTATTACATGCTCCTGCCCGACCTGGAAACCCGCCAGCGCTTCTTGCAGCACTTACGCCAACAGGATATCCTGGCTGTTTTCCATTACCTGCCTCTCCATCTTTCCGATATGGGGAAAGAATATGGCGGGAAGCAAGGTGATTACCCGGTTACAGAACAAGTCAGCGATCAACTGGTGCGCCTGCCCTTTCACAATGGCCTGACTGGTTCGGAACAAGAGCAGATCCTGGATTCAATTTTCTCTTTCAAAATATAATTCTCAGAAAAGATTGGCAAAATAAATATTAATGCCAGATTTAGTATCTTCCCCGAATTATTGAAAAGTTATAAATTTATCAATTAAGATCAGATCCATTCATTCCTGGTCTTTTCCCAGAGAAACCAGCTCGTTTCCCGAAGTGTTCGACTTCAGGATTTTTATTCCCATAATCACAAGGTGCACGACTTATTTTGACCACAGATCTGATCAATATCATCGCAACCTTATTTGCAACTTGGATACTCCACCAATCCCGATCGGAAAATTTATCCCGATGAGACACTAATCTCCAACCAACCACAAAACAATAATGTACATCGATCTGGAATAGGGAGCCATACCGGCATATTTCGATTACAATATGTGTATGTCCTCAGACACAGAATTCAACATCATCCGTACCGAGCCATTGCTGATCATCCTGTCGGGTCCATCCGGCGTGGGCAAGGATACCGTTTTGCAAAGGATGCAGGAGCGCGCTCTGCCATTTCATTTTGTGGTCACTGCCACCACGCGCCCGATCCGCCCGAACGAAGTGCACGGCAAGGATTATTTTTTCGTCAGCCATGATGAATTTGCCCGCATGATCGAAGCCGATGAGTTGCTGGAATATGCCATTGTCTATAATGATTACAAGGGTATCCCCAAGCAGCAGGTGCGTGAAGCGATGGCTTCCGGCAAGGATGTCATAATGCGCATAGATGTACAGGGTGCAGCCTCCATCCGCAAACTGGCGCCCGAAGCGCTGCTGGTCTTTTTGACCACGGAAAATGAAGATGAACTGGTCAACCGCCTCAAGGAACGCAAGACCGAAACCCCCGAAGGTATTAACTTGCGCATTGCCACTGCCCGCCAGGAATTGAAACGTATTGATGAATTTGATTACGTGGTCATCAATCCTGATTATCAACTGGACGAGACGGTGGATATTCTCACAGCGATCATCCAGGCTGAACACCATCGCATCAATCCCCGCAAAGTGGATCTGTAAATTAAGCTTCCAACCCTGAGTCAGCCCATGCTGGAGGGGTGAGCATTATTTTGGTGAAGCTGGTTTCCACTCACCAGACTTTCCCCATTAGTGAGATGATAAAAATATATATAGAATGAAGGTAGATCCATGAATCCATTCCGACCTCCGACCGACACCCCACCCGAACCACCTCCCCCGGGGGGAGTACGGGTTGCCATACCAGTTTCGAAACCGTATGCCACCTATACCCTGATCGGCGTGACCGTGCTGGTCTATTTGCTGCAGCTCCTCACACAGAACGTCTATGGAATAGACCTCCCGGCTCAGATCGGCATCAAGTATGGTCCCTACATCCGCGCCGGTCAATTCTGGCGCCTGCTGACACCGCTTTTCCTGCATGGCTCGCTATTGCATATTGGATTTAATATGTATGCCCTCTTTTCATTTGGGCGAGGCATGGAATCCCGTTTTGGGTGGCTTCGGTTCCTGGCGTTGTACTTCCTGGGTGGCTTTGCCGGGAATGTGTTTTCCTTTGTGCTTACACCTGAGCCTTCATTGGGCGCATCCACGGCAGTATTTGGTCTCCTGGCAGCCGAGTCAGTCTTCCTGTTTCAAAACCGGGCTTTATTGCACGGTCAGGCTCGCAGGGCTATTTCGAACCTGGTTTACATGGCGGGTATCAACCTGCTGATCGGTTTCAGTATTTCTGGTGTGGATAACTGGGGTCATGTCGGTGGCATGCTGGGTGGTTTGTTGTTTGCCTGGTTTGGAGCGCCTTCCTGGAAAGTGGAAGGCTTTTACCCCGACCTGCACATGGTGGATGAACGTAAAAGCAGCGGTCTCCTGGCTGGCAGCCTGGCTGTGCTGCTGTTCTTCGTCCCTCTGGCTGCGATGGGTTTCATCTGGCCGGTGAAATAACCCAAAAAGATTTGTCATTCTGAGCGTAGCGACACTTGCGCCGAAACGCAGTGCAGGTGAGAATCTCCTCATTTAGGTGATATCTCATCAGTAATTGCAGGCAGGCGCAAGTGTCGCTGGGCTAATACCGTCCCGCCCAACTTCAGAAGTGGGAAAATCTCTTGTTATTTAATATCCAGCAATCGCAATAACTGCTGAACATTGATATCGGTCGGGATGCCATCCTTGTGCCAGTGATAACTGCAGCCGCAGTAATCCAGCAGAAGTCCCTGGGCGGGTACCCCCAGGCGCTTCATCTCCCAGCCACCGGGGGCATTGGTCAACGGGCATGAGACCCCCACAATTCCGACCGATTGCCTGCCGGATGGATCGCCCCCGCCTGTGGAGAAGGTTTTCAACTCATCGGGGATCATGAAAACCTGGAAGCCGTGCTTTTCACCCAGCCGGGTGAGCTGATTGATCCGGCAGCCGGGGGTGCAGTTGGCACAGTGTTCGCCATACGGGGTGGCTGTTGCCAGGCAGTCATCATCGCTCCTGGCTTTCATGCAGGGCGGCACGATCACGATCTTTGCAGTTGTCTCCAGGAATCCCGCCCGCAGGCTGCGATTGAGGATCTCAGTCCCGAACATATTCAGGTGATATTCCACCCGCTGTCGTCCGGTGAATAAATAGTCCTCGCGCCAGCAGTGATCGGGATGGGTTACAGAAAGGAAGGTCTCAACGTTGGATGTAGTTTCGCCTAGTCTCTCCAGGCTGTAGGCTTCAAACCAATCTGCCAGGTCGATGGCTTTCTGCAGAGCAGATCTCACCGCGCCGGGAGGCAGGCTGGCGAGGTGATCCCGCCAATTCGTCAGGCGTTTAACTTCCTCTATAAATTCGCCGCTGGCAGCCAGCCATTCCAGCAAAGTATCCAGATGCTTGAGAGTTGGCACAACTGCCGCGGGATCGGGTTTTTTGGCGAAGGTTAACAATCCACCCAGCCAGCCGCGCAGCAGGTCAACTCCCGGTTTCAAGAACTTATGGCGTTTGCGCAGGGTTGCCAGCCAGGTTAATAAGCGCCGCACACCGGACCTGGAAGTCATGGCAGAGGCTGCATAAACACGCCACAGCACACCCAGGCTGATTAGTTCAAAAACAACCTCATCCCGCTGACGTGGAGAAATGTTCGCACCCGGTTCGCTCCAGGACATATAGGCTGCCAGCAGGTCAGACGCCTGTTCAATGGCATGTTTTAAAACTTCAGTGCTGAACGCTGAAATGGACCGATAGTATTCGTCAGAGTTGGGATGGCTGGCACGCAGGGAGTAGGTCAAAATTTCTGGCATGGGAGGTCTTGTGAGTAATTCGAATTGTCCAATCATACCACCCATGAATTAGGAAGGGTATGAAATTTTCTAAGAGCCTTTTTAAAAATACATGTAACTGTGGTACCTTCCCTGTTTTCGAGGGGAGAGCCGGACGCACAAGAATTATTGGTGATTTCCCCCGCACTCTTCTCAGCACCATGCTCATTCTGGATTATAATTTTTGATCACTGCTTTTATCCGATCATCACAAGTCTGATGGAAATATTATCGATCGGAAAGAATTTCAATCAATAATGTTTCACCAGGGAGTCTACAACATGCGTCGCTCCAATCCAAGAACAACCATAGTTGCACGACCGGGATGCCTATGACAGACCAAAAGGATATCGTCATCGTTTTTAATGCCAATGGCATGGGCTCTTCAGATGACCAGTCATTAAAGGATAAACTCGCAAAAACCTACCTTACCATGCTGTCGCAAATGCAGCCTCTGCCGGTTGCCATCTGTCTTTATACGGACGGTGTTAAGTTGGCTTGTGATGGTTCGCCGGTATTGGATGAATTATCCGTCCTGGAATTCAAAGGTGTGCGCCTTATCCTGTGCCAGACCTGTCTGAATGCTTATGGCTTAAACGATAAGGTCAAAGTCGGGCTGGTTGGCGGAATGGGTGACATCATGACAGCAATGTGGCAGGCAGATTCTGTTATCACTCTATAGTTGGATTTAAACCACCCCGCTCATTGGGGTTGGGAAGGATTCCTGAAAATAAAGGGCTGTCCCTTTTCACTTTTGGGACAGCCCAGTCAGGTTTATTCTTCCCCATGCCGTGACATGAAGTGTTCCATTAAACTTCAGGGTTTAATTTTAATAAACTGGGACGCAGGCGCAATGCATAATACCATCCTCCCCGAAAAATCGAGAAGATAGGATTTTTATCAATTAATTCAATATTAATAGGCAATAATGCCTGTATGCAGATAGGTATTTAGCCGCTTATAGTTTGCAGGGGAGTCACGCATAATTAGAGCAAATGAGCAATAATA
>CAYJKQ010000024.1:0-11573 GCA_964370815.1 uncultured Anaerolineaceae bacterium
AAACCTTCGGGACGATAGATTACTTATAAGGTCATTTTGTTGGGTTTCGAGCGGATGAGTCACATGAAAATCATGCTTGGTTTCCGCTCTCTACCCAACCTACCTTGCTGGATCTTTCAGGGTGTTGTCAATACCGCTCAACCCAACCTGCGATCTGGAGCAGGTATCAATCAGTGGGGGTCATGACGAAGATGGGGATGTGGCGCTTGCCGACGCGCTGTTTGTAGGTTGCGTATCCGAAATAGGTGTTGACGGCAGCCTGCCAGAAGCGCTCATATTCTTCCGCGCTGGTCTCCCGGGCGGTATAGGCCTGGGCGTGACCCTGGATGGCGCATACCGCACCCGGGTTGGCTTTCAGGTTATGATACCAGGCGGGATAGTGCACCTGACCCCAGTTGGAAGCGATGATGGCAAAGGAGGACGGGTGCTGTTCGTCCTGGATATACAAGAGCGGAATCGTGTGCTTGAGGGAACTCCTGGCGCCGGTGGTGGTGATGAACACGACCGGCAACCCGGTCACGATGCTGGTCAGGTTGGTGCGTCCGCCCGAGAGCCGGAGAACCAGGCGATCCAGAAAAGGAAGCGTGCGGGCATAGAACCAGGCGCCGGGGCGGGTCGTGGCGATCTTCTGCATCAGCCTGTTAAAGGAAGCATATTTTTTGGAGGTCATATAAGTTTCCTGTTTCCATTATTCGCATCGGGCACCTGGCGCTCCACCCGCCTGCCTGGAAAAGGTATGGTGCTAAACCCTGAGCGAGCCGCGGAATCCCCTGGCAGCATAGTAAGATTCTGCACCGTTGTGATAGGTGAAGACATGCTCGAAGCGCCGGTCACAAAAGAGAGCGCCGCCGAGTTTTCTGATCTTTTCAGGTGTCTCCACCCAACTCGAGGTTTTGGTATCGAATTTCCCGATTTTCTGCAACTCCCGATATTGTTCTTCGGTTAATATCTGGATGCCCATGGCGTTTGCCATATCCATGGCGCTATCTTTTGGTTTAAATTCTTTCCTTGCATCCAGCGCGGCACGGTCGTAACAAACATTCCTGCGCTCTTTGGGGCTTTCGGCGGAACAATCATAGAAGATAAATTCGTCCGTGTCTTTATCATAACCGACCACATCCGGTTCTCCTGCGGTTCGCTCCATTTCATAAAGGGACCACAGTTTTTCGGGATGCGCTTCCAGCTTTGCCTGTATTTTTCCCCATTCCAGACCTGCATGGCGCACCATGTTCTTCTCAAAACGGTTCTTCAATGTTTTGAGCAGATCTTCACGTTGTTCTGGTGACAATTTTTTATTATTATTAAAAGTGTTCATTTTTAATCTCCGGTGGAATTAAATATTAACATTAAAAGAGGCACATGAAGGAGCATTATAAACCAGAAACCAGCCTGTAAGCGCAGGTTGGGTGGAGCGTATTGCGGTTTGCCAGAATCGCGCTCCAACAAGGCGAAACCGAACTATATAACATTTCGTTGGGTTTCGGGCTGTGGATCCCCTGCCGGGTAACGCATTGAAGCCCCTCAACCCAACCTACCAAAAAAATTTAAGGAACGCAGAACTGGCGGGAGGACCTCTCAGTTGGTCTTCGATTTGTTCTTCTCTCAGCGCACATAGTCAAGATACCTGTTGACAACCTTGAACCCGATCGATCCATAGAGTTGCCTGGCAGGAACATTGGAAACACCCGTAGAGATGCAGACGCGATCCATTCCAAGTGCCTTCATGCGCCGTAAACCTTCCAGCAAGGCTGCGCGCGTCAATCCCTGCCGGCGATATTGTGGCAATGCTCCAACTGGTCCGAAATCACCGATCTTGTTGAGCGGATCGATCCAGCCATTCACATAGGCAGCCATATCTCCATTGGGTGCGACCGTGAGGATATCCAGGTCACGCTCATAAACGGGTAATTGCATGAAGCGGGCATAATCCTCGTCACTGACGTTGCCGACCGTCCACGGTTGCCATACCTGGCGCTGGATGGTGGCGCGCGCTGAGATCTCGCCTGTTCCTGAAAATCCACGAACTTGATACCCATCGGGCACATGGGGAGTGGGGATCGGCTCATGCAGTGAGCGCAGCATATTGACTTCGGCAAAATCGCCACAGTATTGGAAACCGTGCTCTTCCAGGAAAGCGATCCGTCTGGTGTCATCCTGGCGTACACCCGAAACAAGATCTCCGCCCCATTGTTTTTCATCAAGTTTTCGGAGTTGATCCAGGCGCGCTTCCGCCCACAGTAGTGCTTCGGATTCGATCCCCGACCATTCATAGGCTGGCAACACCTGGCAATCGAAGGAAGGGTCTTCGCCCAGGATGGCATAAGCGATCAATTTGCCATGATCATGCCAGAGACGGATGTGTTCCAGTGGATCCAGGTGGCAGGCGACCATGAAATAATTGAAAGCCAATTCGCCAACATGGGCATAACGCCAGTCATTTGTGAGCAAGCGTGCTTCCATCAGCAGATCAAGCATGTGCTGCAGGTCACTTTCGTTATGATAGCCTCGGGAAGTCCATGTGTGCATTGTATTCTTTAGACCCTATTTATTTAAATGAAGAGCGAGCGGTTTAGCGGTTTGCGTCAGTCCTGCATGCATTAAGCAGGAAATTGGCGCCGGGGAGGCTTGGGGAGAGGCTGGGAGTAAAAAAACTTGATGCCACGTTTTATGAAATGCTTGAAAACGAGGCAGCCTCCAGCAACGTGCGAAGTGCCGGGTGGTTGTTTCGGTATGCTTTGCTAGACCGCTTTATGACAAATAACATCATTGTGGTAAGAAATGTACTCTGGGTTTATTTCGTGACCTTCAACATAACGTAGTTGAGATTTTTCAATATGAATTACGGCTAAATCCAATAATGCATGATGATTGGGGCAAACACAAATAATATTTTCTACTACATCAGGTCCATTATGACCGTTACCTAGTGGCTTCAAATGATGCGCTTCGGCATAAAATTCATAATCGTCTATTTTGAGTGCTGTTTCGCAAATTTGGCATTTATATTCATGAACATACTTTACCCAAGAACTAACTTTGGTATCTCTAATTATTCTTTCAGTTTGAATTAAATTGCGCCTAACATCAATTTGTCCTTGAGGCTTTTTTGCGATTTTGGATTTGTAGCCTTTTTGTTTTTCTGATACTTTTTTGGCAGAGTGACTTAAAGATTGAATATGAGAATTTTCAGAAATACGGATGTAATTAGGCATAGAGGAGATGCCATCAGTCAAATGTACATCTTGTCCTATTTGCAAGTAAGGTGATTCGAGAAAGTCGTTTTCGGTTTCAAATATGACATAGCCATTTGCGTCAAAAAACGCACCAGGGAATTCCGTTAATTGGTGATACCACTTCCCATCCTCACGGTATAAAGCATGCTTAGCACCAACACCCCATAAATCATTAATATATTTTCCTGTGAGTCTTCGTTGTTTTGTCATATTTTTTGTTTAAATTTGTTATTCAAGGGGGAGACAAACGAATTAAGGTTTTATGCGGTGGGCAATGCCCATGCAGAAGCTCGGTTCAACTTACCACAGCATCAAACCGGGTTGAACATAGCCGCACACAAAAGAACCAGTGGCTAGTGCTTAGAGATTTGGAAATCACTCAAGCACAATGGGTAACCCATTGCACCGAGCCTACCCATGATTGTACACTAAGAGAGTGGTCTCTTACAAGTAAGAAATGCGCAAAAGGGTGTATTAGACGGTGCGCAAAATGAGATTCGTCTTCGCCAGGATCGCAAACACTTCCTCATCTCTTTTGGTGTGCTCAAGTGGCAGAGCAAATATGCTAAGGGCTGGTGGCGTAGCCGATCTTTTCCAGGAAGGGAGCGCTGGAACCAGTGAACCAGAGATGGAAGACGCGCCCGTCGAAGTACACGCTCGGTTCCAGGACGGAGTGTCCGTACCAGCTTCCCTCCGGTCCCTTTTCCAGAACCGGATCGGGGTAAACCTCCCACGTGATGCCATCCGCCGAGGTCGCCAGGCGGATGCCTTCCGAGGTGAACCACATCATGTAGGTTGCGTCCGCCCTGACCACCGAAGGGTAGTAGGCGGCAGTGTCGGGACCGAGATCAAGCACGGGGTTGCCTTCATATTTCGTCCAGGCGATCCCATCGGGGGAGGTGGCATAGTTGATGGTCATACGCCCTGCGGCATCAATGCCGTTGTACCACATCTTGAAGACTCCCTCTTCGACGAGCACGGTGGAGGCAGCCAGGGTATAGCCATCGTAACTGTCCGCCGGGCCGAGATCGATCACAGGGTCGGGGTGGTGTGTCCAGGTCTGTCCGTCGGGGGAGGTGGCGAGGTAAATGCGCTGACCGAGGCGCCCGCCGCGCGTCGAGCCGAGGATGTAGTACACGAAATAACCGTCCTGGTGAAGCATGCTGCCATGCCAGAGCATCCCAAATTCGGAGCCTTTCAAGCCCAGGATGGGGTTGAAGGCGGCTTTTTCCCAGGTAACACCATCAGAAGAAGTCGCCAGTCCGAGGGAGTACCCGTAGAAAGGAGAGATGGAGCCACTAGCGGCGCGTGTCCCGTTCTGCCCGACGAAGATCATGTTGAACAGGTCCCCGGCGCGAAAAACGCGCGGCTCGCCCACCAGGGTCTGATCCCATGCCCCCTCCATGCCCACATCCAGTACCGGAGCGGGGTGAACAGTCCAGTGGATCCCGTCGCCGACCGGTTCCGGGGTGGGGGTAACTGTCGGCAAGAGGGTTTCCGTGGGTGAAAGGGTTGCCGCGGGTGAGAGGGTCCGGGTCGGCTGGACCGGGACCTTGGTCGGGGGAGAAACGGTTGGTGAGGAGGACGTTGGCTGGCAGGCTGCCAGGAGCAGTGCACCTGTTACAAAGCACCAGAGTGGAAATTTGCGGATCATGTTAACCTCCTGTGATGATTGGGTGCCGTGGTGACGCTACCAAACCCGCGAAAAAGAAAAAGTGCATAACACGGCTGGAGTTTTCAGCGTTCTCCTGGTTGCGATCAGCCCGCGACCATGTGCCAGGCACAAGCGCCGCGATGAAGAACACAGCCTTGCCGATCAGGATGTAGTCGACGGCGGACATGGCTAGAACGGCTTGGCTCTCATCAGCCAGGCGATGATGGCGAATCCGCCATAGCCGATGACCAGCAGCAGTGTGGGATTCACTTTCGATACCAATGCATAGACTTCCTGATCGCTCTTGGCGGGTTCGGCAGGGAAGGGTTTTCCCTTGACCATGTAGGCAAGCCCTGTTGCTTTCCTGATCTCGCCAAAAACACCCGCGCCGAAGATCGCCATCAGCACAACGATCACGATCAGGATGGCGATCGAGACCCAGATCCATCCAAATCTCCACCAGACCATGTTGAGAAATGCCGCGCCAAGTCCGAACACGATGACAGCCAGCAGTGTCCACAACATGGCGGGATAGGATGCAGCCGAAAGGTCAAGCAGGGAGCGGATGCGGTTGAGGTCGCGTTCTTTCTTGATGGCGAAAGACACCGAGGCCGAGACTCCGTGCGCCAGCAGGTATCCAAGTACTGAAACGACGTGCAGAAAAACAACAAGTTGATAAAACATGAGAGACTCCTTTGGTGAGACCTGGCGTCAATTTCCCAGACCGTCCCAGGGAGGTTGACGAACCCGGCAGTTTCCGAAAACTAAGACATGAACACGGTTACCAATATAAGTGCGATCAACGCCACCAGCAACGGCAGGGAAGTGACGATCACTGCGGCATGGGTCTTCCGGCGGGCGTAGAGTATCCATGCTGCGATGCCACAAACGAGCGGTACGAGCGGCCAGCTCCAGATCACACCGACAAACATCCAGGCCTGAAGCGATTCGCCGCTGTCGAAAGCCATAAAGGACAACCCTGCAAATGCAACCCACGGGATCAGGGTTAAAAGACCGATCAGTTGTGAGATGATCAGCCAGGCCAGCGCTCCACGACTTCGCCCGGGGATCGTGTTTTCGATCCTTAGTGTGGTCATGTATCCATCTCCATCTTCCTAAAGTTGATCATTAATAATGAAGGAGACCCGCAGGCCTCCTTCAAAGTATCTTTCCCCTGGTTATTTTGCAAGCGGATTGCCATTGCCATCCGGCAGCTTGTTGAGAAGGATCATCACAAAATCGTAGAGTGCCCAAAAGCCAAAACCACCCCCGGTGATCAGCTTGAGCCACCAGTTCTTGTATCCCAGGTATAGTCTGTCCACACCCAGCACCCCAAAGAAAAATGAAATTAACAAAGCGGTCATCCAACTCTTCTGTTCCATTGTAGATCTCCTTTAATTGAACCTTGAAACCATGAGATTAAAAAATGCCCGGCAGGCAATGTGTCTGGAACGATTGATTTTCTTCGAATTGGACCTCCATTATTTCCTGCCCTGAAAGGGGATCTGATCATGCGAGATACTTTGACCAGCAATTATTGAGATAATTTAGATAAATTATATTCAAAATATGGTGATTGTCAAGAAAATGGGGGGGTGCTGTAAAGACAAACAACAGGAAATTTAGTATTGATCAACATCCAACACAAAGCAAGCTTTCACACCCCCACACCCCACTTTTTTGAGATGTTAACATTTTTACACGGGAGAGGATTATAATTCCAACTTAACAACCTTTTTGTCTGGCAGCTGGTTGGAGTGGATCCTACTTTTTGGAAAACTGCCGGAAGGAGAGCCATGATCATTGACCCCCAAGGACACAATCAAGGACCAAAACGGAGAAAGCTGCAGGGTATGCTATTCGTTCTATGCCTGGCAGTCAGTTTGATCGCCTGCAACCTGCCGATGAATATCATCAACAGCTTTAATCCCACACCGTCCCTGACCGCCACAGACACCCCGCTTCCCGTGCAGAGCGAAACTCCGACCGCAACCCTGACCGAGACAATGACTGCCAGCCCGATCCCCACAGACACCGAAACGGCGCAACCCAGCGAGACACCCACCGCCACCATCACAGCGACCACGATCATCTCCGATCCCGAGGGCACCGTCCTGCAGCAGGCCAACTGCCGCTACGGGCCTGGTTCCGCCTACCTGTTCGAATGGGGTCTCTACCCCGGCGATCAGGTCAAGATCCTCAACCGCAACTGGGACGGCTCCTGGTTGGATGTCAAGCCGGATTCTTATAAAAGCGAATGCTGGGTTAGTAAGGACCTGCTGGAGACGCGCGGCGATCTAAGCAAGCTGGTTTACTTCGTGCCTTCGCTGCCTTTTGTGACCATCAGGCTGTATGAGCCGGCCAGCTGGGCAATCGCCACCCTGGACGGCGACCTGGTCACCGTGGATTGGGAGGCGATCTGGATGACCGAGGACGACGACCGCGGCTACCTGATCGAAGCCTGGGTCTGCCTGAAAGGTCAGCTGGTCTTCCAGGCTACCGATTACCACCCCTGGACGACTACGAGAGCCATCATCCGTGACGAAGCTGGCTGCGCAGAGCCTTCCAGCGCCCGCTTTTATACTGTCGAAAAGCACGGTTACATGTCGCCCTGGATAGACATCATCTGGCCTCAGCATTAGAAAGAACCTGGACTCTGAAGGTTTCAAAGAAACTTTCAGAGTCCTTATGGGTTGACTTCTGCTTGTGAGCGACGGGATCGATAATTTAGGTGTAGCAGTGTATTGGGCAAGTTTTGCAATACAGTTTTGAACTATGTTCTTTGCCCTGCAAGCCCTTTCTTTAATGATCCTTCGCAAAGTCTTTTCAATTCTGCGAATTCCGATTCTGTTTGTTTCCTAATACCTTCCTTTATCTTGCGTCCCAAAATAATGCTCATTATATTCATTGGAAATTTCCAATGAATATTCGATTCTGCCATAATCAGAGATTTTCCACCTTTTCCCGTAATTGAGTAACAGACATCCAGTTTGTGAATTTTGCTTTCAAGTTGAAAAGTGATCATTTGGTTTTTTACATACCCGGTGATCATTCCACGCATTACCAGACTATTTCCGTTTTCTTCCATCTCTTCAATAAAAGTAGTACCGATTTTTTCAGGAGTTTCTTTTATGATCTCTCCTTTTTTTACACCTTTTTGCCAAAGCATTGCTTTATCTGGATCGTCCAACCAGGGAAATACTTCATCCGGTTCACAAGATATTTCAATCGCGAAGTTAATTCTCATCGGTTTACCTTAACCTTGCTGCCCGACAGCTTGCGTTAGCGGCGGCGGGGCGGGATTGCACACCTGATTGATATTATTGCACATTTTGACGAAAATCGCGCAGTGTGTTGCGGTGCTCTCCAACATCCCCACCCTGCCCGCGGGGCACCCCCTCCCGCATCCCCCATCCACGCATCCTTGAGCTCGCCTTTGTGCTGGTGCCCCTGGCAGAGATCGCTCCAAACTATCTGCACCCTGTTTTACAAGTCTCTATGCAGGAGCTTCTAACCCGTGTTGAAAACCAGGACATTAATCTCTATTTCCGAAATGCTCCATCCTGTCTTATTATCCTATCGTCTTGATCGGTTCACCATAATCTCCGATCAATTGGCTTTACGTTCAACCTGGGAGATCTAATAGATAGATTTCCCAGGAAGATCAGCTTTGTTTCAAGACCTTAAATTTCCAAAAAGGTGACTATTTGGGCGGCAGCGCCGGGTCAAGCTCCAGATTGGCCGGTGGATTGAGCAGAGATTCATCTAAAGTAACATCCACAAATGCACTTGATCCATTGGCATTTCCGGTCGCCAGCCAGTTGATGGATCGCAAGGCAAATTTCTTGTTGCCGAGAGCATTCGTTCCCATCATTCCATTAGTATCATCCCAGAAATTGGAATCACCCAGGAGGATCACCCGACCCAAACCCACTTTGCGTGCATAGACTATCTTTGCATTGCTTGGAACCGCATCCACATCCAGATGAATGACCGAGGAGGCAGTGCTGGAGGCTAATGGTCCAGCGAGATAGGTCTTGGTATTACCCACCCCGGTCATGATGCTTCCATAGGTTGTGTAATTCCTTAGATAGAGTAATATACAAGAGTTATAGATCTCATAATTCGTATTATCGGTAGCATATGAAACAGATTGGATGGTCATACCAAACGAGGAACCCAGGTCACTGGAAACTCCAGAAAAGTAGGGGAAATAATCCCCGATGATCATCAAAGAACCTCCATTATTCACCCAGTTCAGCAATACGTCTTTTTCAGTGCTGGAAAAATTACTCTGTGGGAGAGGAGTCACAAATACTTTCTTCCCTACAAGCTGATCGGCAGTGATGGCACTGGTCGTTTCGGTAACATTGTAACCGTTGGTTGTGAGCAGCGCCTTCCAGGTGGTATAACCCGAGCTGATCGAATAATAATTCGTATGTGCCTGGTCAACCAGGACATTCATAACAACCAGCTTCTTCTTGATCGTGAAGTTCTTATAAGCACTCCAGGCTGTCCATCTACCGCCCACTTTAGCCGCAACCCTCCATGAATGGGCTGCATAGGTCAGCACTTTATTGGGGGTGTTCGAGCAGGTCGTTGCTCCGCAAACACTGGCAGCCAGAACAGGGCTGGTGTAGATGGTTGACAAGCCCTTCCTTATTTGGAATTGATAATTTGTCGCTCCGGCAACTTTGGTCCAGGTGTATTTTGGCTTCGTAACCGTGATGGTCCCACCCGGCGTTTTTGGCGTGGGAGGCAGCGCGGGTCTTACAACCACGAAGTTCTTATAAGCACTCATGGCCGTCCAATTACCACCCACTTTAGCCGCAACCCTCCACGAATAGGCTGCATAGATCAAAACTTTATTGGGCGTGTTCGAGCAGGTCGTTGCTCCGCAAACACTGGCAGCTAGAACAGGGCTGGTGTAGATCATTGTTGAGCCCTTAAATATTTGGAAAAAATAATTTGTTGCTCCAGCAACTTTGGTCCAGGTGTATTTCGGCTTGGTGACCGTGATGGAGCCGCTTGGGGTTTTTGGTGTGGGAGGTGGGATCGTTGTGGCAGATTTAAGATCAACAATTCTCGCCGATTGAAGCACCCTGTCTGCATTATGACCTGCCCGGTCTGCTGAACTCACATCCGCCCGGACGGGTTCTGCAAGCATGCCCCCCAGAATTATGAATAATAGAACCAGGATGGAAAGCGATTTGGGAAAGGTTTTCATGATCACTCCTTTTCTGGTCGGTGAACCTGTAAACTGGGTTCCCCGCACCCCCCTTTTTTAGAAGATACGATTATTCTTATATCATAACTACTTAAACCACTTAATACAAGTGATAATTTTCATTATCGGTTTTCGAGGGAAAAACCACCTGCCTTGACATGGGACACCCCCTGCCTGGGACCCCCCACATCTGGCAGACCCATTGGGGGGGTCTATTTTGACCCCAAAGGGGGGATTGTAACTTCAGCAGGAATGGACTAATCTATCAGCGGCAAGAGTCGCCCCCAGAGCGGCTCTTGCCGGTTGCGTTAACCCCCGCCACAAATGCGGGGCATGGGAGGCGACTCTTTCCCAGCCGAGGCGGTATCCCCCCTTCCCCCTTCGGGTCGGGGACTTCGCAACCGCAACACATGTCCCTGGAACCCAGTGAAAGGGATCAGCCGTGCCGGAGATATGAATCGACGGTACTGGGCGACCATAAAGGTCGCCCCAACGAAACGATCGTCCATCGCCAATTGTCCAAACACACAAGGAGAACCCCCATGGACCCACAACAAGACCCTCGCCTACTGATCATCGCCCTGAAAGGACTGCCAACCAGCCTCGTGGCGCTGCTGCGTAATTATCCGCAGCCCGTCACCCAGGCGCACCTGTGCGATATGCTGAACAGCACGGATAAAACCATGTCCAGTGCGCTGCACAAGCTGGAAGCATTCCAGATCCTGTCGCACTGCTCCAAGGGCTGGAGCGTTACCGTCCATATCGTCCTGCTCGGTTTCAGTCTGCCTGAATGGCTTCAAGTGGCTGTTGAGCCTGTCAAGCCTGTTAAAAAACCTGTCACAAAGGGTCGGAAAATTTCCGACTCAAGCCCCTTAACTACTAGTAGTACTGGTATTAAATATTTAACTAATTTAAAACCAGAAAAGAATCTACTACCAGTACTAGACCTGGAACCGGAAACAGAATTAAAACCGGAACCAGAGCCGGAACTCAGATCTGAAGATTCCAGAGAGTTCCGGGAATGCCGCCAGGCAGCCCTGCAAGCAGGCATCGAGGAGCCCAGGGCCAGCAACCTGGCAAAGCTGCCGCACGTCAGCGTGGAGTTGATCGAGGGTCACGTGGCGGCTGCCCTGCAGGAGGGTCAGAAGATCGGGCTGGGCATCTACCGCATCGAACACAACTGGGAGGTCAAAATGCTTAAAGCCCCCAAAATAGCCCGGGATCTTTGTGTGCGCCAGAAATACGTGACCGGCAGGTATGCCGATTTTATCCAGCACTGAGGACAAAAATAGGATGCGCATCAATCAAAGACAGAATGTTGGGTTTCGCTATGCTACCTGAAGAGTTTAGTCGTGTTAATACCGCTCTACCCAACCTACCCACTGAACAACGGGATGCGAACCGATCAAAGACAGAATGTTGGGTTTCGCTATGCTACCTGAAGAGTTTAGTCGTGTTA
>CAYJKQ010000024.1:11673-22271 GCA_964370815.1 uncultured Anaerolineaceae bacterium
ATCAAAGACAGAATGTTGGGTTTCGCTATGCTACCTGAAGAGTTTAGTCGTGTTAATACCGCTCTACCCAACCTACCCACTGAACAACGGGATGCGGACCGATCAAAGACAGAATGTTGGGTTTCGCTATGTACCTTGAAGAGTTTGGTTGTGATAATACCGCTCCACCCAACCTGCCCACTGCCAAAAGTCAATTGTAAAAAAAGGAGAACCTGATGCAAAAAAACAACGAAAACCTGAACGCACCCAAACGCGGCTTTTACCAGAGACGCATCTGCGCCCGCCAGATGCGCCAGCTCGAGGGGGAATCCGCTGACCTGAACGCCGAGCTGACCGTGCTGCGCATGAAGGTGCGCGTGCTGCTCGACCTGCTGGAAGGGCTGACCTTCTACACCGACCTGGACATGAGCCGCCTGGGCATGCTCAACACGCTGGTCAATTCGATCGCCCGCTTGAAGGCTAAGAATATGATCCTGACCCACAAGGACCTGACCCTCGACAAGCTGATCGAGGCCGGGCTGGACAAGGACGACGGCGAGTGGGGGCAGGCATGAAACAGTTCAATGTGCTCCTGCGCCGCGCTTTAAGCAGCTTGCAGGTCTACGCGCGCCTCGGGAACGGGGTGCGCCTGCGCCCGTACCAGCTGCAAGCCGCCAACGCCATCCTGGATTCGATCCGCACGCGCGCCGGGCTGACCTTCGTGCTGGTGCTGCCGCGCCAGTCCGGTAAGGACGAGATGATCACCCAGCTGCTGGCGTACCTGCTGCGCTGCCTGGCACACAAGCCGCGCGCCATGGTGGTGGTCAACCCGACCTACAAGCCGCAGACCGTTCAAGCCATCCAGCGCCTGGAAGACTGCCTGAAGAGCAATCCGCTCACCAGCGGAGCCTGGCGCAAGCGCTCGGATTTCATGCGCCAGGTGGGCAGCTGCCGGGTATCGTTCCTTTCGGGGGACGGGCAAGCCAACGTGGTGGGAGCGACCGCCTCGCTGCTGCTGGTGGTCAACGAAGCCCAAGATATCGCCGAGGCTGTCTATGACAGGAACTTTGCGCCGATGTGCGCCAGCACCAACGCCACGCGCCTGTTGTGCGGCACGGTCTGGACCAGCAGCAGCCTGCTGGGGCGCGAGATGCGTCACGCCCGGCGCCAGCAGCAAGCCGACGGCAGGCAGCGCCTGTTCATGTGGGATGCCGACCAGGTGGCGCAGCTTCTGCCAGCTTACGGTCTGTTCGTGCAGGAGCAGATCGCCCGGCTGGGACGCCAGCATCCGAGCGTCAAGACCCAGTTCTTCAACGAGGAGATCGACGCCCAGGTCGGCATGTTCCCCGAGGCGCGCCAGATGCTGATGCAGGGCACGCACCGCGCCCGGAGCGAGCCGACCCCGGGCAGGATGTACGCTTTTCTGATCGACGTGGGCGGGCAGGATGAGGGCTTGCGCCAGAGTGGGGAGCTGGAGAACACCGGGCGCGATTACACCAGCCTCAAGATCGTGGAAATCGACCCCTGTTCCCTGCCGGACCTGAAGCGCCCGACCTACCGTGTTTTGCAGCGGGTGGCGTGGCAGGGTGAGAAGCATACCCGCCTGCAGGCGCAGATCGTGGCGCTGGCAGGGCTCTGGCAGCCGCGGCACGTGGTGGTGGACGCTACAGGTGTGGGGGAGGGCTTGTTCAGCATGCTCGACCTGTCCCTGCCGGAACGCTGCATCCCGGTGCGCTTCAGCCAGGCCGAGAAATCCGAGATCGGCTACCAGTTCATCTCGATCGTGGAGACCGGGCGCTACCGCGAGTATCAGCCCTTCGACAGCGGTTTTCGGGCGCAATTGCGGCACTGCCAGGCGGAGATACTGCCGGGACCGCGCCACACCATGCGCTGGGGTGTGCCGGATGGCAGGCGCGATGAGAACGGCGCGCGCCTGCACGATGACGACCTGCTGACCAGCGCCCTGACCGCCATCCTGGACCGCCAGGAGTGGACCCTGCACTCCCCGACCCTGATCGGAAAGGAGCGGGATCTTTTGAAGGAGATGGATGGGAACTTTTAAGGCGAGGGAGCTTCATGCGACCGTCGCCTATGCCGACCCATGAGGGTCGGCGCTAGCCGAGGCAGCATCCCGCTGCCACACCTGTCCCTGGAACCCAGTGAAAGGGATCGCCTATGCCGATCCATGAGGATCGGGATTAAGGGCGACCACACCTGTCCCTGGAACCCAGTGAAAGGGATTGACGATGGACGATGGACCACAAAGACATGAAGGAAAACAACCTTGTGCAACGCAAAGGCGCAGGGGTGCAAAGGGAAAGGTTCTTCCCTAGACAATATATTAGGCGGATTCAGCGCTGCCCAACCTGAGGCAGTAGAGTCCAATTGCTTCCCTGCGGTCCTCCATACGCGCCAAGATCTGATGGCGAACCATCTGCATCCAAGAGGTCTGGTATGCCGGCGTCAATTGCCAGGGAATTAACCATCAAGCTGAAGTCGTAATTCGCCAAATCGGCGAATAACGGGTCTTGGTCAAAATTATGTGAACCGACAACGGGGTGATCAGGATTGAATAACCCCCACTTTTGTCCCCAGGTCAGGTTGTAATCAATCAGCGAGCCGTCTCCAGGCACGATCAATAAGGCAATTCCCCTATCCATTGCTCCGAAGATGATGTTGTTTAGGATTTTTATGTCCGGGGTTTGTATGTGATTCTCGACGCCACTTTTATCCTTAAACGCCGGATAGATCAGCGTGTCTTGATATTTCCATCCGTCCGGCGAACCGTTAACCCAGACAATGGTATTGTTAATAATCGAAATATCCTTCCCCTCGCGTATCTGGACGCCATTTGCACAATCAATGATTAGATTGTTCTGAATCATCGTCCCATTGCCGCGCTCAACCCCAATTCCATTTTGGGAAAGGCTGATGACGTTATTCTCTACCAGCGCATCCTCCCTTGCGCCGATTCCTTGATGCCCCCCGCCTTCGACGATGTTGTGATGAATCCATACATTGCTCTTGTTGGCGTCAATGCCCACCCAGTGGAAATAGCGTATTTGATTATAAGCAATCTCAACACGATATGGAGCTCCCAGCACCTGCACAGCAGTGCGTCCGCCATAGAGGACAATTGCGTGTTGAAGAGTGCCCTGTTCAAAGTAAATGCCGTCCCATTGCGCAGGGCTGGTGCTATCCCCTTCGGGGCGGAAAGTTATTGGTTGTTCGGGACTTCCCACAGCGTGAATAATGCCATTGCGCCCATCAATAACGATTGCGTTACTCTCCCATTCTCCTAAGCGTACCGGATCGTTATGATCGCGGGTGTAGGCGTCATCGAATGTCCCGCCAATATGTTGATCATCGTTATTGGAAGCCAGATAAACCGTGGTTCCTGGTTCAATTGTTAACTTGACGCCTTTTGAAAAGAAAATATCCCCGGTGATGTGTATTTCATTACTCCATGTTTCATTTGCGCTAATCGTTCCTGAAGTGGTGGCATTGACCCTTTGCTGCACATTGGTTGCTGTGATTTTTGGGGGTATCGTTGCATTTAATGTAGATGGTGTTGTAGATATTGGCTCTGGAATCTGAGATGTTGTACAGCCACTCGTTGCCAAAACCGTTAGAAGAACAAACAAAAGGAACATTGATCCATTTGACTTTTTCATTGCCTTGACTCCTTTTGATTTCATTGCGCAAGATAGCGCCTAACTAGTGGATATACTGCGAAGTGCCGGACGTTCTTTCCGGTGCAAATGACCCGTAAGATATGGCATTTCGACCTGATATAAGCATACAAGAATATGGGGTGTTTGGCAAGACCCCCTCCCAGCCCCCCGATAATCACGGGATAATGTCCCCCAATTACGACATAAAAAGATTTCGTTTTAAGTAAATATTAACTGTCGAAATTGGGGGAGGCTGGGAGGGGGTCCTAAACCAAAACCCGAAAGGTGGATCAATCTATTGGGGGCAGGTCATGCTAATTGAGTAAATCTTATTCTTCAAACCAGCTTAATTGAACATCATCAGTGTCAGGTGAAATTCGCACAAAATCAATATCGGTGTAGGCGTCTCTTCTTTTAAATTCATCACGCAATTCATTAAATAAATGAGGCACCTTATCTCCATAAAACCCCAATAATAAGCGAACTCTTTTCCTCGTATTAATTCGTTTTCCTCTTGGACCACCATCAAATAATAGTTTTAAAGCCATTTTATTCTTCTCTACCCAATTTCGATGTTCTAAACCTTGAAGAAAAAGGTTCTCTAATTCCACCCTGCCAGCATTAGGTCCTTTAAGTTCGAAAGCAACCAGTCCATGATCTGAATCGTTAAATCCCAAAATGTCCAATCTCTCCGGGTTTTCAATTCCTTCATTACAGGGGATTTCAGAAGAGAGAAATTTTACAGTAATATTTTCAGGTTTTGTTGGAATGATCAAGCCTTCTTTTGAATACATTTTTTGACTTAACTTCACCTGTGTCCAGGCTTCCGCCCTCTGATCTTTATAGGTTCTCGGAGGTACAGCTTTATTCTTTGAACATTCATAGATATCATGTGTAAGTACAATTATGTTAGGAATAACTTCCTTTAAGAGATCAAACTTTCTGAGAAAAACATCCGAAAACCGGTCACCGACAAAATAGATACATGGGAGGCGTTTCCCCGATTGAGTTTGTAAACGATGGTGTAGATCTAGAATGGGATATAGGATCATGCGTAAGTATGGGGTCCCGACTGATTTTGTTGATAATTCGTTTCCTTTTCCTGGAAATCCAATGAATAATCCCTCCCAACTTGGATTCCCTGTAATTACAGAAAGATGTAACCGTGTTAGATAATCAGTAATTTTCTCGCCATATTTGTTTTTCTTAAATAGGGATGGTGGTACTTCATCAACGCTTAATCCCTTACTTGTTATATGTTCAAGAATTGAATTAATTGTGGTTCTAGATATTTTATTATTGGGTGTTAGTAAGTTAAAATATTTTCCTTTTTCGAAGTCCATTTATTACTCCTTGATCAATTTGACATAAAGATCAATAACCCAAATGTAGTCTTTTGCGAATTAGAACTCAAGTGTCATTACAACTGGATTGTGGTCACTGAATTTTCTTACATCCTCATAGAATAAGGAACCATCACAATCCTGCCTTTATCCGATATTAGCCTACAAGATTTTGGGCTGTTTGGCAAGCGAATAGACCTTTTCCAAAAACAACCTGGATTTGTTAGGCAAGAAACTATTCTCTGAATAATCCTTTTTCTATGGCAATTTCAAAGCACGAGGGGATAATCTTATATTATGAAAGGCCAACGTTTGCTTGCCCATTCAAAAAGCACTTGAGCTCTTTGATTAATAGTATCGACTGTCCAAGTTGGATAGTCGTCAGCGATGCGTCGAGGAGTAATGAACATAGATTCATCTCGATATTTTCCCTTTTTGACAGAATACGGGCTTGCTTGTAGAGAGGAATTTAATGGTGATGAAAGAGGAACCAAATTCGCCCATGTATCCTTCAGCTTCTTATGTTCATCCTTCGTAAATATTTTTGCCCAAGCCCCATTAGCATCATATGATTGAGGAAGAATGTGCTCAATAGAGGGTATAGAAGTTGGATTGTCTCCAGGAAGATCTCTATCGTACTCAACAAGAATATAATTGCATATTTTTGCTTTTGCCAAAGGGCGTGTCCTTATCGCCTCTCTTAACTCATTGTTATTAGGCCATTGTATGGTAGGTTTTTCTCCTACTTTAAGCTTGAATTCTTCGATACTATAATCGTTTAATTGTTTCCATAGCCCTTTAAACAAAGCATGAAGTCCAGTTGGTTCAAAACCGAGGATAGCTCTCCTAACAAGAAATGTCTCAGTAACATCAAGTAAATCTACACAATGTTTCTCATCCAATTCCTCTCTAATTCTTGCATCAAGTATAGACATAATAAATGGATAAATTGATGTTGGTCGCTTCATCCTAACCAAACGATCTAATCTTATTGAGATATTTGGACTTTCTGAGAAATAACCAGTTAAATCGATACTCATAAATGGTCCTTGAAAACGAGTCATGTGATTGATAATTTTTTCAGGGGTTGATAAATTCCATATTTGTCTCAATTGTGAAAACAATTCAGATTTCGTTGTGTTGCTATTGTGAATAAGACAGTATGGAAAGAAAAAATTATCTGAGCGTCCATTGAATTTGGACACGAAAGGATTCCAATTATGGCTAAAAAATTTTTGTGCTTGAACGGGATCATCCATTAGACCGGAAAAAATTTCGTTTCTCACTAAATCTATGGTTCCAACCCGTCTTCCTCGGAAATTTAATCTTTCAAATATTTCATTAGCCCCTGATGCATCATTTAATAACAAGTGAACAAAAGTGAGTCTCCTAACGATAATATCAAAAACTTCTTCAAGGACCTTATTTTTTTGAGAAGGATTATTGTCTATTTCCTTTTTCAAATATCCAATAATCCTTGAATATTGTGATATCAATTTTCCAGAAATTTCTCCGTTAGGTGATGGCGGATTTATCTTAATATCACCTAATTGCTCTTGAAGAACTTCAGGTGTATTGATCTTATCGCAAATAACTCTAAATTGATTTCGATCAGCAAAAGCAGGAAAAAGTCTAGTATTTATATCCAAACCTCTGCGAGGCGGAATGAGTAAAAATTCATTCACAATATCTAAGGCTTCTTCTTTCTTACCAATATTTGCAAAGGATTCGACTAATGCGATAAGAAAAATGTAAAGTGTTAGAATTCGTTGCTGTCCATCAACAATTGAATAGGTCTTCAAACGACCAATTGGTTGTTTTGGTCTTTTGTTTTCATAAGTGACAATAGCACCAAGAAATTGAGAATTTTCTTGACCAGATCGTATCAGATCAATGTCAGATAGCAATTGGCTAAATTCCTTATTTGTCCAAACATATTCCCTTTGAAAAATGGGAATTTGGATTTGGTCTGCATCTCGAAATAAGTCTTCTAAAGTTTGTTCGTCTTGACTATCAGTAATCATTTGTGAATTATCCATAATATTTTGATACCTTTTTTCTTGAATTGATTTACTTTATCGAAAATACATATCTTTTGAATATACAATTTTTAAATCATAAATTCTTAATTTATTCTTTGAGCTTTTACAAGAATATACCACCTTCTCACTTTAATCCAATCCAACATCCTATACTTTTTTTACCACATAGAATCTGAATCCATCGATATCCTGCCTCACTCTAACATAAGCATACAAGAATATGGGCTGAGATGCAAGACCCCCTCCTAACCCAAACCTGCAAGGGGGCTCCGGAAATGATACAAAATTGAATGATCCCCGCGATCGTTCCCCCAGGCAGACAATTTTGTCCAGACCTGGAACGCGGGTTGGTTCCAACTCTTTACCCACAGCACACTTTAAGAGAGGTCATCATGAATCATGCTTACCAGTTCAAGAACTATCTTCTCAAACGCCAGGTATTCGCCCTGGCTTGAAAAATTCCGCATTTACGGGCCGAATGACGAGCTGCTGTTGTTCAGCCAGCAGAAGATGTTCAAATTACGCGAAGATATCCGCGTTTTCAGCGATGAGAGCAAAAGCCAGGAACTCCTGCTGATCCAGGCGCGCAGTATCATCGATTTCTCAGCCGCCTATGATGTCATCGATTCGCCAAGCGGGCAAAAGGTTGGGGCACTGCGCCGCAAGGGTCTGAGTTCGATGCTGCAGGATGAGTGGGAAGTGCTGGATACCCAGGACCAGGTGGTTGGTACTTTGTTCGAGGACAATCTGGGTCTGGCTCTGCTGCGCCGATTTTTGCTCAGTTCGCTCCTACCGCAGAATTACGATGTGGGCGGTCAGGAGTTCAAGCCTTTTTGAAACTCACGCTCACTTATCCCTGCAATTCAAAGATATCATGACTTCATCGACAATGTTTGGATCGAATCCGCTCTCTTTCCACAGGCTGCAGAAGGCAAGCGTATTGATCGGGTCCGGGTCCTTGATATTGCGGGTCACATCCAGGGCATTTTCAAGTTGATCTAAACGCAGGTAAGCTTCCAACAGGGGCAGCCATTCACTTTCCAGCTGGGGTTTGAATCCAGCAGCCTGAGCCTCCCGGTAGATATCGACGGTCTGTCCCCATTGCTGTCCCTGCCGGGTCAGATCTGCTATTTCATAAAAATAACACCATTGGTCCCGGTTTTCAACACCAAAATATCGTTGAGGGGGTACGGCAGGACGAGCCGGGTCCATAAGGATCAGGTCCGGATCGGAGAGGGGAATGGCAGAATACCAGAATGCATGACCCAGGTCGTTGGCAAACCTGTCTGGCGGGTCAGAGGGTGACAGGATGTGCAAACACCCTTCTCCGCTTTTTTCCAGGACGATCATTGCCGAAGTACTGCCGTGAAAATCAAAGGAACGGAAAGATAGATCGATGGGTTGATCCGCTGACAGGGTCTTGATATCACTGCGCTGCTGTGTATATAAAATGATCTTATACGGGATCTGATGGGTACCAGTGCTCCCGGGATAGATGATATTTAGCGGCGCGGTCAGGGAACTGCCAGAAAAGTATTTTGAAAAAGGGAGGTCATAGGTGATCAGGAGCGTATTTTCTTTCATGGCTGGAACCCGCCAGGTCAGCTGCCAGAAGAAATCCTGCTGCTGTTTCCAAAAAAGCATAAAACTCCTGGCAACCATGAACTGCGATCCGATCGCAAGACCGATCAAAAGGGAACAGGTGATGATCTTCAGCTTGTTGGATCGCAAGAACCGGTCGATCAACGCCGCCAGAAATAAACTGGCACCAGGTGCCAGGGATATCAGGTAGCGATTGTTCGGAAATTCCAGGGTCACATCAAAGGATCCGGCGACAAAAGGGATCATTGCAGTAACCGTCCCCAGTAAAGCGACGATCATGATCCAATGATGGCGGCTGGTTTCTTCTCCTTCTCCCTTGCGATCTTTCAAGACCAGGAATGAAAAAACAGCTCCGACCAGGATCAGCACTACCATGAGAACGGAGGAAGTGGAGAGCATATTCCTCTTGAATATGAGCAGCAGGTTGATCCAGGTCGTCAGCGTTGAATCGATCGTACTCCTAAATACTTCTCCCACCAACCTGGATACTGTTGGCAGCGGGGATACCTGGAACTCCGCCAGGATTTTTACAGGATAACCATACAACTCACTATTGCTGACCCGGAAGATCACGAAACCGAGCTGGACGAATAAATAGGGAAGCCAATATAAAAATGCTTTCTTAAACCGTTGGGCTCTTGTGTTTTCAGCCCTTGAAATTAGAACGAGAAGAATGACGGGTCGGACCAGTTCCAAACCGATAAAATTCTCCAGGGGAAAAATCCCTACAACCAGGCAGACAAGCGATAAAAGAAGCAAAACGATCTTTCCGTGTTCTTTTCTGACCGCTTCCACCATTAGAATGAATGACAACAGGTAAATGGCAAATAGCATAAAAGCCTGGCTGTACTGAACGGAGAACCAGTGGAATTGAAAGCCGGGGTAAACTGCAAAAAACAAGGCTGTTATCGCTGCAAGCTTTTTCTGCCCGGGCATTAATATTGTCAGCAGGTACCAGAAACAAACGCTTACCAGGGTGTGCGCAAACAGGGCAAAAAGCTGCCAACCTAGGATGGAGTCTCTAAATATCGGGGTAAAAACCTGGTATACGTAGGTAAAAAATGGGCGGTCACCTTGAAAGAATATATTAAAATTTTCCGCCCCGAAAAGTTTCTGAAAATACACGATGTACCAATCATCGAGAAAAAAACCAAGCCAGGGGATCAGCAGCCCATATGCAAGCGTACAGACAATCAACAGCGCCAAAGGCATGGGGATCTTTGAAAAGCTCTTAAACAAACCATCCATCAAATTTCTCAAAATATATCTCCCATTTCATTTCGTTGAAAAAAATTTGGAACCATCGATATCCTGCCTATAACTCTTATAAGCATACAAGAAGTTGGGCTGAGATGCAAGACCCCCTCCGCTAAAACAGTGCAGTGACGTAGGTTGGGTAGAGCGTATCCCGAATCGCCAAAATCAACATACAACAAAGCGAAACCCAACATTTGAACATTTCGTTGGGTTTCGGGGTTGTGGATCACCACCCAGGTAACGCATGGCAGCCCCTCAACCCAACCTACCTAAGATCTAAATAATTGAATAAGGCGTAGGCTGGGAGGGGGTCCAAACCCCAACCTGCAAGCCGTCACTGGAAATGATACAATACAGAAAGAATCCAAACATAAGAGAGGTCATCATGAATCATGCTTATCAGTTTAAGAACTATCTTCTCAAACGCCAGGTATTTGCCCTGGCTGGAAAGTTCCGCATTTACGGACCGAATGACGAGCTGCTGCTATTCAGCCAGCAGAAGATGTTCAAATTACGCGAAGATATCCGCGTTTTCAACGATGAGAGTAAAAGCCAGGAACTTCTGCTCATCCAGGCGCGCTGTATCATCGATTTCTCGGCAGCCTATGATGTCATCGATTCGCCAAGCGGGCAAAAGATCGGGGCACTGCGCCGCAAGGGTCTGAGATCGATGCTGCAGGATGAGTGGGAAGTGCTGGATA
>CAYJKQ010000025.1:0-17477 GCA_964370815.1 uncultured Anaerolineaceae bacterium
AAATTGCTGACCATCGCACAATGGGGTAAGGTCGGCTGGACTTCGATGGCGCAGGCATTTTATGGTTGTGCCAACCTGACCATGACAGCCACGGATGCTCCTTATCTGTCACTTGTGAATGATATGAGCTCCATGTTCAGGGGCGCCAGTTCCTTTAATGGAGACCTTTCAAGCTGGGATACCTCCAGTGTCATAAATATGTATGCTTTATTTAACAATGCCAGCGCTTTTAACCAGGACATTGGGAACTGGGAAACGGTCAGTGTAACGGATATGGGCTCTATGTTCCTATCTGCCAGTGCCTTTAACCAGGATATCGCGGCTTGGGATACTTCCGGTGTGACAGATATGGGTGGTATGTTCACCGGAGCCAGCAGTTTCAACCAGGACCTGGGGAACTGGGATACGGGTAGTGTCACGGATATGGCTGGTATGTTCTCGGCTGCCAGTGCCTTCAATGGAGACCTTTCAAGCTGGGACACTTTCAATGTGGCAGATATGGGCAGTATGTTCTATGCTGCCAGCTCTTTCAACAGAGACATTTCAAATTGGAATACAACCAATGTGAACGATATGAGCAATATGTTCCATGCTGCCAGCGCCTTCAACGGGGATCTGTCGGGCTGGAACACATCCAGTGTAACCGATATGACCGGGTTGTTCTACAACGCCAGTGCCTTCAACAGGGATATCTCGAACTGGGACACCTCCAGTGCGACGGACATGTATGCGATGTTCTCAGGTGCCAGTCTCTTTAACCAGGACGTTGGAAGCTGGGATACCGGCAGCGTGACCAGTATGTATGGGATGTTCTCAGGTGCCAGTGCCTTCGATCAGGACCTGGGAGGTTGGGATGTGGGTGCACTGCTGGATGCAACCGAGATGTTTAAAAATGCTTCCCTTTCCACCAGCAATTATGATGCCCTGCTGATCGCTTGGGATGCGCAAGCCCTGCAATGGGGAGTGACCTTTTCCGCTGGCAGCACCACCTATTGCCACGCTGAAGCCGCCCGGGCTAATATGATCAGCAGCGATAATTGGACCATCACAGATTTCGGCAGGAGTTGCCCGGAAATGGACCTCTCCGGCAAAGGAGTCCCGATCCTGGATGGGGATGCCACACCTTCCAAAACAGACGACACGGATTTCGGAAATGTTGAATTATTGACTGGGACGAACCCGAACACCTTCACCATCAGCAACACGGGTACATCCACGCTGCACCTGGGAAATAACCCGCGTATCAGCATCCTGGGTACCCATGCGGCTGACTTCATCCTGACAGTCGATGCTGCCGCCTCTGTCGCCAGCGGCAGCACCACGACATTCACCATCACCTTCAACCCCAGTGCAGCTGGTGTTCGCAGGGCTACCATCCGCATCGCCAATGATGACCCGGATGAGAACCCCTACAACTTCTCCATCAAGGGTACCGGCGTCACCATCCCTGAGCCAATCACCCCGGCAGGGGAGATCAGCGATCGGACCCCCACCTACACCTGGACAAAAGTGCTTGGCGGCACTGCCTACCAGGTCCAGCTCAAGCAGGGTGCCACCATTATCTACACCAAGACCGTTGGCTCAACAGCCTGCGGAGCTGTCAACTGCACGACCACCCCCGCCACCACATTGCCTTATGGCGCCTACCGATGGCGGGTTCGTGCCAGGGTCGGCGGGATCTGGGGAACCTGGAGTATCTTCAAGAACTTCAGTGTGCTCAGCACCGTGCCGACCCAGCTCTCCCCGCTTGGGGATATCCAGGACAGAACGCCGAGGTATATCTGGTCCAGGGTGGCGGGTGCCGCCGCCTACCAGCTCCAGCTCAAAAAGGGAACCGCCGTGGTCTATACCTTAACGATAAGTTCCACTGCCTGTGGTGCAACAACCTGCTCGACCAATCCCACCCAGGTCTTGGCTTATGCCAGCTACCGCTGGATGGTGCGCGCCAAAGTTGGCGGAATCTGGAAACCCTGGACTCCCCTCAAGATCTTCACGGTGCTGAAATAGATCGTAGATCGTAGCTTGGGTAGAGAGCGGAAACCAAGCATGATTTTCATATGACTCTTCCGCTCGAAACCCAACAAAGGTAAAAGCCGAAAGGGTTGATCCATCTCTAACATGACAAGACCTGCGAAGCCTGAAAAACTTCACAGGTCTTTTTTATCCCGCCGCTGTTGTAGGTTGGGTAGAGAGCGGAAACCAAACATGATTTTCATATGACTCTTCCGCTCGAAACCCAACAAAGGTTCGCGATGAAAACCTGACAGGTCTTAATCAATATCTCCCCAACACTTTTTATGTATAACCCCCTCGTAGGTTGGGTAGAGAGCGGAAACCAAGCATGATTTTCTTGTGACTCTTCCGCTCGAAACCCAACAAAGGTAAAAGCCGAAAGGGGCTGATCCATCTCTCACATGACATGACCTCTGAAGACTTTCAGACTTCGGAGGTCTTAATAATTTTTCTGCAGCTGTAGGTTGGGTTGAGCGGCATTGACAACACCCTAAAAAATCCAGCAAGGTAGGTTGGGTAGAGAGCGGAGACCAAGCATAATTTTCATATGACTCTTCCGCTCCAAAACCCAACAAAGGTTGGAGCGGAAGTAACATTACCTTCCCTGCCCAAAAAAGCCTCGTTTTTCCCGGGTTACGCTTGACAATAACGGATTATATGATAATATTTATCTTAATAATCTAATTAATTAAGATGCTTGCGCAAGCGGCACCATATTACGGGGAAAGACAACCACCATCCACGAGTGATGGGCATCTTCCAGGAAACAACATTCCGGATCTGATACCTGGCAGATCCACAGGAGAAGATGCATGACTCGTTTTTCATTTAAGAACGCCTGGCGTTCAATAATTGCTTTCAGCCTGGCGTTCGGTCTGGCGCTTGCCTCCCGCGAGACCGTTTCGGCTTCTCTTCCCGCCGGGTCAGCCGATGATTTCGTCATCACCGTCCAAACCGACAACGCTGGCACATCCACCAGCACCCAGTTCACCATCCCCACTACCGGGATTGGTTATAACTACAACGTGGATTGTGACAATGACGGTACGAACGAGGCCACCGGACAGACCGGGGATTACACCTGTGATTACACCCCGCTTCCCGGGGATGAAATTCCAGCAGTGGGTGCGGTGGGCACCTACACCATCCGCATCAAGGACAACAGCGGGGTGGGTACCGGTTTTCCCAGGATCTACTTTAATAATGCCGGTGACAAACTGAAATTGCTGACCATCCAGCAGTGGGGCACGGGTGCCTGGACCTCGATGGCAGGTGCTTTTTATGGTTGTGCCAACCTGACCCAGACCGCCACGGATATTCCCGACTTGTCGGCTGTGACCGATCTAAGTCTAATGTTCAACGATGCCAGTTCCTTTAATGGGGATCTTTCAAACTGGGGCACCTCCAGTGTTAACAGTTTGAACTCCACCTTCACCAATGCCATCGCCTTCAACCAGGACATCGGCAATTGGGATACATCCAGTGTGACGGATATGGGCTGGACGTTCTATGGTGCCAGCACGTTCAACCAGGTACTGGGGGCTTGGGATACGTCCAGCGTGACAAGGATGACCTCCATGTTCGGAGGCGCCAGTGCTTTCAACGGGGACATCAGCACCTGGAACACCTCCAGTGTCACAAAGATGAATTACATGTTTTTCATGGCCAGTGGCTTCAACCAGGACATCGGGAGTTGGGATACTTCCAGCGTGACGGATATGGGTTACATGTTCCACAATGCCAGCCTCTTCAACCAGGATATCAGCCTGTGGGATACCTCCTCGGTCACCTCCATGCAATGGATGTTCACGCTTGCCAGCGCTTTCAACCAGGATCTCAGTTTGTGGGATACCTCCAGCGTTACAGATATGAACAATATGTTCAACCAGGCTGGTGCTTTCAATGGGGACATCTCTGGTTGGGTCACCTCCGGAGTCACAAATATGAACTCCATGTTCGCCTTAGACAGCCTCTTCAACCAGGATCTCTCGGGTTGGAATACCTCCAGCGTGACGAATATGAACAATATGTTCTTATTCGCCAGCGCTTTTAATGCAGATCTCTCCGCTTGGGACACTACCAGTGTGACGGATATGAGCAGTATGTTCAACAATGCCAGCGCCTTCAACCAGGATATCGGGGGTTGGGATACCTCCAGTGTCGCTGATCTGAGTTATATGTTCTATAGCGCCAGCCTCTTCAACGGGGATCTCTCCACTTGGGACACTACCAATGTGACCGATATGGGATCTATGTTCGCTGGTGCCAGCACCTTCAACCAGGACATCAGCCTGTGGGACACCTCCAATGTCACGGATATGACTGGCATGTTCTTTGGTGCCACCAATTTCAACCAGGACATCAGCCTGTGGGATACCGCAAAAGTCACAGGAATGGGTTATATGTTCAACAGTGCCAGCTCTTTTAACCAGGACCTGGGGGGCTGGAATGTGGGTGTTTTGGAAGATGCAAACAGTATGTTCGAGTATGCCAGCGCCTTTGACCAGGACCTGGGAGGCTGGGATGTCAGCGCGCTGTTGTATGCCGTCCGTATGTTCGCCAATGCAACCCTCTCCACAGATAATTATGACTCCCTGCTGAATGGGTGGAATGCGCAGACCCTGCAAAGCGCGGTCGAATTTGATGGCGGCAACAGCACCTATTGCGCCGGGGAGGCAGCCCGAACCAATATGATCTCTACCGATACTTGGACCATCACAGATGGTGGAGATATTTGTCCGTCACCGACTCAGCCAACCTCCGGCTTGGAGACTAGTGATGATACACCAACCTTCATTTGGACAAAAGCCGTAAACGCCGATTTATACCAGATTCAACTCAAGCAGGGTGCCTCGCTTGTTTACACGCTGTGGAGCGGGTTGGATAACTGCGCAGTTTCAACCTGCTCGATCACACCGGAAACAATTTTGGATTTAGGCGTATACAGGTGGCGGGTGCGCGCTCGGATCAGCGGCTCCTGGGGCTCCTGGAGTTCCCTGGAGAGCTTCAGGTTGCTGGGCGCTGTCCCGACATTGATCTCCCCATCTGGATCCAGCAGCCTTACCACGCCCAGGTATTTCTGGACCAGGGTTGTGGAAGGCACGCGTTACCAGCTCCAGGTCAGGAGCGGCAGCACCCTGCTCCTGAAACGGGTCGTATCTTCCAGGAGATGTGGAGTATTCAGCTGCTCGATCACACCGCAAGGGACCCTGGACTATGCTGACCACCTGTGGCGCATGCGCGCCGAGGTCGGTGGTGTCTGGCAAGCCTGGACAGATTATACAAACTTCACGGTAGTGCCATAAGATAAACCCTGATCCACCTCTCGCATGACAAGACCTGCAAAGCCTGAAAACCTTCGCAGGTCTTTTTTTATCCCGCCGCTGTTGTAGGTTGGGTAGAGAGCGGAAACCAGGCATGATTTTCATATGACTCTTCAGCTCGAAACCCAACAAAAAGACTGTTAAGAGCACACGGGACCTTCGGCGAAGTCCCCGACCCGCAGGGGTAAGGGGGGATGCTTTAAAAAAACCCTCCCCTAAATTCCACGTTTTTGGAATTTGGGGGAGGCTGGGAGGAGGTCAAGAAGTAGGCTGGGTTGAGCGCTATTGACAACACCCTGAAAAATCCAGCAAGGTAGGTTGGGTAGAGAGCGGAAATCATTCCAATTCTTCAGTTGACCCATCCGCTCGAAACCCAACAAAGGTTGAAGCGGAAGGAACAATACCTTCCCTGCCAAAAAAAGCCTCGTTTTTCCCGGATTACGCTTGACAATAATGGGTTATATGATAATATTTATCTTAATAATCTAATTAATTAAGATGCTTGCGCAAGCGGCACCATATTACGGGGAAAGACAACCACCATCCACGAGTGATGGGCATCTTCCAGGAAATAACATTCCGGATCTGATCCCTGGTCATTTCCACAGGAGAAGTACCATGACTCGTATTCCATTTAAGAACGCCTGGCGTTCAATGATTGCCTTAAGCCTGGCTTTCGGCCTGGCGCTTGCCTGGCGCGGGGTTGTATTCGCAGATATTCCCGCCGGGTCAACGGACGATTTCGTCATCACCGTCCAAACCGACTACGCTGGCACATCCTCTGATACAGAATTCAACATACCGACCTTCGGTGATGGTTACAACTACAACGTCGATTGCAACAATGACGGCACGAACGAAGCCACCGCGCAGACCGGGGATTACACCTGTGATTACAGTACCCTGGGTGGGGCAGGTACCTACACCCTTCGCATCCAGGACAACAGCGGGGCGGGCACAGGCTTCCCGAGGATTTACTTTAATAATGGCGGTGATAAGCTCAAAATATTAACCATCCAGCAGTGGGGCACGGGTGCATGGAACTCAATGAATGTGGCTTTTTATGGTTGCACCAATCTGACCCTGACCGCCACAGATGCTCCCGACCTGTCTGGCGCCTCAAATCTTGGTTTTATGTTCTATGGTGCCAGCTCCTTCAATGGCGATCTCTCGGGCTGGGACACCTCCAACGTGACGAGTATGGCTTATATGTTCAACAATGCCAGCCTCTTTAATGGGGATATCTCAAGCTGGGATACCGCACAGGTTACCGATATGTATGCCATGTTCTACGCTGCCAGCGCTTTCAACGCCGATATCTCAGCCTGGGACACCTCCAGCGTAACCACTATGAATTCCATGTTCGGCAATTCCAGCGCTTTCAACGCCGATATCTCAGCCTGGAATACTGCCGGGGTCACGAATATGGCATATATGTTCGCCAATGCCAGCCTCTTCAACGCCGACATCAGCCAGTGGGACACCTCCTCTGTGACCAATATGTATTCCATGTTCTACGCTGCCAGCGCTTTCAACGCCGATATCTCAGCCTGGAATACTGCCGGGGTCACGAATATGGCATATATGTTCGCCAATGCCAGCCTCTTCAACGCCGACCTCAGCCTGTGGGACACCAGCAGCGTAACGGATATGAGTGGGATGTTCACTGCCACCATTGCATTCAGCCAGGACCTCAGCCAGTGGGACACCTCCGCTGTGACAAAGATGGCCAATATGTTCCAGAATAACAGTACATTCAATGCAGATATCTCCGCCTGGGATACCTCCAGCGTGACCGATATGAGCCATATGTTCGCCTCTGCCAGCTTATTCAATGGGGACCTCTCCGCCTGGGATACCTCCAGTGCCACGGATATGAGCTTAATGTTCTATCAAGCCAGTGCCTTCAATGCAGATCTCTCTGCCTGGGACACCTCCAGTGTCACGGATATGAACAAAATGTTCTTTTATGCCAGCGCCTTTGACCAGGACCTGGGGAGCTGGAATGTCAGCTCGCTAATAAATGGGACCCAAATGCTAGGCGCTGTGACCCTCTCCACCATCCATTATGACTCCCTGCTCAACGGCTGGAATGCGCAGACCCTGCAAAGCGGAGTGACCTTCTCCGGTGGGAGCGGCACCTATTGTTACGGTGCCGCAGCCCGTGCCAATATGGTCTCCTCGGACACCTGGACCATCACGGATGGCGGGGTGTACTGCGATCCTTCCCGCGATTTTGTCATCACCGTCCAAACCGACAACGCTGGCGCCTCCGCAGGCACGGAATTCACCATCCCCACCACCGGTGGCGGCTATGACTACAACGTCGATTGCAACAATGACGGCACGAATGAAGCCACCGCGCAGACCGGAAACTACACCTGCGATTACACCTCTTTAGGTGGAGCCGGCACCTACACCCTCCGTATCAAGGACAACAGCGGGGCGGGTACCGGTTTCCCCAGGATCTACTTTAATAATGTCGGGGACAAACTGAAATTGCTGACGGTCGAACAGTGGGGTTTGGGCAGCTGGGCTTCGATGGCATACGCATTTTATGGTTGTGCCAACCTGACCCTGACCGCCACGGATGCTCCCGACCTGTCGGCTGTGACCGATCTAAGCCTTATGTTCAGGGGTGCCAGTGCCTTCAACGGGGATCTCTCGGGTTGGGACACATCCAATGTGACGAATATGAACTACATGTTCTTTTATGCCAGCGCATTCAACGGGGATATCAGCCTGTGGGACACCTCCAATGTCACGAATATGGGTGGTATGTTCGCCCTTGCCAGCGTTTTTAACCAGGATCTATCAAGCTGGGTGACAACCAATGTGACCGATATGTCCAGTTTGTTCTCAGGTGCCAGCACATTCAACCAGGATCTCCTGGGTTGGGATACCACCAGCGTGACGGATATGAGCCAGGTGTTCCGGAATGCCAGTGCATTCAACCAGGATCTCTCGGGTTGGGATACCTCCAGTGTGACCAATATGTCCAGTTTGTTCTCAGGTGCCAGCACATTCAACCAGGATCTCCTGGGTTGGGATACCGCCAGCGTGACGAATATGTCTGCGATGTTCTTCTCTGCCAGTGCATTCAACCAGGACCTCTCGGGTTGGGATACCTCCAGTGTGACGGATATGAACTATATGTTCTCCTATATCAGCGCTTTCAACGGGGACCTCGGAGGTTGGGATACCTCCAGTGTCACAGATATGTCAGGTATGTTCTACGGTACCAGCGCATTCAACCAGGACATAAGTAGCTGGAACACCTCCAATGTGACAACCATGTACAATATGTTCTCAGGTGCCAGTGCATTCAACCAGGATATCAGCCTGTGGGGCACAAGTAGCGTGACGGATATGAATTCCATGTTCTCAGGCGCCAGCGC
Source organism: uncultured Anaerolineaceae bacterium (assembly GCA_964370815.1). Lineage (GTDB taxonomy): Bacteria > Chloroflexota > Anaerolineae > Anaerolineales > Villigracilaceae > UBA12087. Next base: position 8,735 of record CAYJKQ010000025.1, read on the forward strand.
GTTCGACCAGGACCTGGGGAACTGGGACGTGGGTGCTCTGGCAGATGCTGGTGGAATGTTCACCAGCGCAACCCTCTCCACCGCCCATTATGACTCCCTGCTCAACGGCTGGAATGCCCGCACACTGCACAGCGGTCTCTTTTTTTCTGGTGGTAACAGCACCTATTGCAGCGGCAAGGACGCCCGAACGAACATGATCACATCAGACCTGTGGACCATCACGGATGGCAACCAGAGCTGCCCGGAAATGAATGTCACAGGCAAAGGGCGTTCGATCGCTGACGGGGATATGACACCCTCCAAATTGGACGACACCAATTTTGGGAATGTTATTCTGAGTAGTGGTTCGAACCCGAATATCTTCACCATCAGCAACCTGAGCATAGGCATGCTGCACCTGACCAATGTCACGCGCGTCACCATCAGCGGTACCCATGCGGCTGACTTCACCCTGACAGTGGATGCCGCTGCCTCTGTCGCCAACGGCGCTACAACCATATTCACCATCACCTTCGACCCCAGTGTGGCAGGCATTCGCAGGGCTTACGTCAGCATCACCAATAATGACCCGGACGAGAACCCCTACAACTTCTCCATCAAGGGTACCGGCGTCACCATCCCTGAGCCAATCACCCCGGCAGGGGAGATCAGCGATCGGACCCCCACCTACACCTGGACAAAAGTGCTTGGCGGCACTGCCTACCAGGTCCAGCTCAAGCAGGGTGCCACCATTATTTACACCCGCACGGTTGGCTCAACAGCCTGCGGAGGTTCAACTTGCTCGAATACCCCCGCCACCACATTGGCTTATGGCGCCTACCAATGGCGGGTACGTGCCAGGGTCGGCGGGATCTGGGGAGCCTGGAGCAGCTTCAAGAGCTTCAGTGTGCTCAGCCCAGTGCCGACCCAGCTCTCCCCTGTCGGGGATATCCAGGATCGCACCCCGCGCTATAGCTGGGAAAAAGTGGCGGGTGCCGCCTCCTACCAGCTCCAGCTCAAAAAGGGAACCGCCGTGGTCTACACCCAGACCGTTGGCTCAACTGCCTGCGGAGCCTCCAGTTGCTCGACCAATCCCACCCAGGTCCTGGCTTTTGCCAGCTACAAGTGGATGGTGCGCGCCAGGGTCGGCGGAGCCTGGGGAGCCTGGACTCCATTGACAACCTTTTCGGTCGTGCATCGCAGGTGAAACCCCTGGATGGTCCCCACTTACGGGGAAGAAAAATACTAAAAAAATGATTTTACTGGAATTGATTGGTAAGGATTAAAAAAAGAGACCTGACAGGTTTGTTGTAAACCTGTCAGGTCTAAATAAATATTCTTCCATCACCACCGTGCAATCCAACAATTGGATCTCAATTCGCGAGATCCTCACCCGCCACACCGTTTCCCCCGTTTCCACAGCAGGTCGTGGAATTCGCCAGCGTTGACCATCCGGTGCCATTGACACCCGCTCAAAGAAAATCGTGCAGCACTCAGGATGGTATCGCAGGAATTCCCATCAGGGAATGAAATACTCGATGATCAGCTTGGGCTGGTTCGCGATTGTGGTGAAGTTTCCGCTGTAGAATTTCAGTAGATCCGCTCCCAGATCATCGTTGTCATCCTTTTCAAACCTCAGGCGAAACTGAGTGGTGCCTCTCAGGTTGATGCCCGAATTTCCCGAACTGCTCAGAATGCCTGTATACCAGTTGTTGATAGGTATCCTGTTGAAGGTGCCTGCTGAAATTTTTTCAGCAGCTGCCTGGAAATCAGCGCTTGCCAATTCAGCTTCCATCCCGAAGAATGGCTTGCGTATGTCCACCTTTAATCCGCCAAGGATGGTGAAAGGATTCGTTCCCGTCAAACCCTGCTTTTTGATCTTGAGCGTGACCCGGGTGACCACCGCATTGTCAGGCAGGGATCCGGTGTTGAAGGACAGGATGGCGCGGTATTGCCTGTCCAGGTTGTCATCACCGAGCAGGAAGTTGTTGGCAGTACTGTTAAGGGTACCACCCTTGTTGCTGTTTTCGCCACTTTCCAGCACCCAGCCATCGAGGCTCCCCTGGGATGAGAATGTATTGGAGACTTTTTTCACGAATCTTGCCGTGCAAGTCTTATCCGAATTCATGCTCACTTTACCGTCTGTGCAATCGGCATGACCGGACCAGCGCACAAAGACCGAACCGCTGTTGGATTTGGCATCCAGCGTTACGATGGTATTCTTTGTAAAACTTTGGGCGCAATCCGCTCCACAACGGATCCCATTCGGGCTGCTGGTGACAATACCGTTACCATTCCCGCTCTTAGTCACCTGGAGCAGGTACAGGCCATCGTATTCGTCCGATCCTAGGTCAACCAGTCCGTTGGCGATACGCGGCTTGTTGTCAATATCGGTGGTCAGGTCGGTTGGAATGTTGGAATTCAAACCCTGATTGATCGCAGCAGAGCCATTCTTGATGTGGAAGTTGTTCAAAGCAGGGTTGACGAACAAGGGATCACCGCTGTGTTCATGTGCAAGGAAAAAGGTCCCGCTGCCAGCCGTGTTGTGGGTGTTGCCGTACCACAGGATCCCGTCCACGTTTACAACATTGTTGGTGACATCACCTTTCACATATATCCCTGTTTCCTGGTTGGTGATAATGGAATTCCACAATACCACCTGGCTCTTTTCTGAGACGGATTTTTCCTCCACGTACACACCTGTCTCATCGTTGCCACTTCCAGCGGAATTGGCGGAGATCGTGTTGTTATAAAGTTTTGCTGCCCCGCCAATGATGTTGATCCCTGATCCTTTGTATATGGCTGCGTTACCGGTGATGTTGTTATTGATCAGGATCGGGCCGCCCATGATATACAACCCGCCTCCATGTCCTCCCCACTGATAGCTTCCCCCACCCAATAATCCAACCGCGCTATTATCCTGGATCTGATTTCCCTCCAGCCTGGCATTATCTCCGAATATGAACACCCCGCCGCCATTCCCCCAGCTGGGATTGACCCCCGCCATCCCCGCTGTGTTGTTACGGATGATGTTGTTCTTCACGGTCGCCGAACCGGTCTGAACATCCATGTAGATCCCTGCTCCCGAGGAGCTCGAAAGGTGGTCGCTCATCTGGTTGTTGTGGATGTTATTATCGGAAATTGTGATGTCCATGCTGGATATGGCGTCGATCGAGATACCCTTTTTATTATTGTAGATCTCATTTCCTGATATGACAACTGTGTTATTGTCGATATTGATCGCGGTGCCATCGTTATCGTGAATTTCACTGTTCTTAAGGGTGCCGTCAGCTGCAAAGGATGAAAAACCATTGCTATTTTTGGATCCTCTGATCTCAATATTATCGATCAAAAATTGAGCTTTATAAATGTAAATTGCCCCGCTTATTCCACCGAAGGTCACCTCGTTGTCAGCTGCAACACCATCCTTAAATACCAGGGAGCCAAAGTAAGCATAAAATGCCACACCTCCTGGGTTGCTGGCGGTTACCTTGTTGCGGTTGAATTCACTGCTGGATTGGATCGTGGCATCGCTATTGTAATAGAAGCCTCCCCCGCCGTATCCAGCCTCGTTATCATCGATCGAGGTGTTCAGGATCTTCAGAATTCCATTCGAAATGTAAACACCTCCGCCGTATCCGCCTGAAGGAGAGGCGTTATCTGTCAGCCAGCAATGATCCAGGGTGACATCGGCCCCGGAGGCATACAGCCCGCCACCTGCATCGTAGTTTTGAATATTAGTGGGCTTGTGGCCTCCCAGTCCCGTTGAGTTCCCGTACGTCAGGTGCAGCCCGTAAAGGTTGACGGATGTGGAGGCACCGCTGATATAGATCACACGCCCGAGCGTCTGGGCTTGCAGATCGGTTGCGTTCGTGTTCGGGTTGGGCGTCGTCCAGTTGGAGGTGGTGTATCCGCCCTTGATCGTCAGACTCTTGCTGATATATACCATTTGTAACAATCCACCCTGGGTGTTGACTCCGTTATAGGTCGCGGCTGCCACACGGATCTCGTCGCCTGGCGCAGCGGCATCCACCGCCGTTTGCAGGCTGGCATAACAGGGTGTTGCACCGCCGCAATTACCCCCGGGTGCCACGTAACGCAGGTTGGAAGCAGCCTGTACCTGTGTCGTTCTCCCCACAAAGAGCGAGACCATCAGAAGTTGCAGAATCAGTGATCTGGAAATTAACCTGGGAATGGAATTCAACCTGTAATTCATCTTTGGCTCCTTTCAAAGACCTTGTCAATAGGTCCATCTTAAAAAGGTTGAAAAATGATTTAGAGGATTACGGCTGGGGGCTGGAGGGATGAACACAGGCATTGATGACACCCGGTTACCGGTTCCCTAGGAAACGATAATATTATCAATATTATTGTACAACATTTCACAAAAAAAACATTAATGTGCAGTGGGTCAATTTGCATTTTCCATCAACCTTTTGTGCCCCATCCAACTCCGACGCGGGCAGTTGACAGGTTGGGTAGGGCGGTTCTATCCACCCATTAAAAACTCCTCAAAACAGCGAATCCACCATTATTGTGGATTATCTCAGGGTACAATCAGACTTATATCACTCCTTATACACCTGAAAGGAATATTCCCCATGCAGAAAAGTGACCGCAACGCGATCTTAACCTTTCTCGTTCTTATAATTATCGGTCTGCTGGTAGCCTGGGCAGGCAGCCAGGGTGGAACCAGCGCTTTCGGGGTGCCGCTCTTCGCCCTGCTGGTCGGGTTGGCTTTCCTGATCCAGTGGCTGGCTTTCATCCCGGCTTATGTGATGCAGACCGAGAAGTTCTTCGACCTGACCGGCAGCCTGACCTATATCTCCGTCATCTTGCTGGCTCTGTTCCTCAGCCCCACCGCTGATGCAAGGTCGGTCTTGCTGGTTGCGCTGGTGTTCATCTGGGCGGTCCGCCTGGGTACCTACCTGTTCCGGCGCATTCAAAAAGCCGGAAAGGATGACCGCTTCGACGAGCTGAAACCCTCCTTTCTGCGCTTCCTGAACGTCTGGACCATCCAGGGTCTGTGGGTCACTCTGACGCTTGCCGCGGCACTGGTTGCCATCACCAGCGAGACCCGCCAGGGACTGGACCTGTTCGCTGCCCTCGGTTTCCTGCTCTGGTTGGTGGGGTTTGCCATCGAGGTGGCAGCCGACTCCCAGAAAAGCGCTTTCAACGCCAACCCTGAAAACAAGGGTCGTTTCATCCAGACCGGTTTGTGGGCGCACTCCCGCCACCCCAACTACTTCGGCGAGATCATGCTCTGGGTGGGTATCGCCATCATCGCCTTGCCGGTTCTGCGCGGTTGGGGGTGGGTGGCTCTCATCTCGCCCGTCTTTGTAACGCTGCTGCTGACCCGTGTCAGCGGTGTGCCCCTGCTGGAAGCCAAGGCTGATAAAAAGTGGGGTGGTCAGGAGGATTACGAGGCTTACAAGCAGAACACCCCGCCGCTCATCCCGCGCCTGTGACCTACCCACTCTCATGACAAAGCGCGATAATGTGTCTGCATCGAATTCAACCCAGCGCCGAACCACCTCCCTCCTGCTGAAAAAAGGAGCACGCTTATGAACCTCTTCACCCCCCTGGCTTTGCGTCTGTTCGGAATCTCCGGCATCATCGGGGCGGTCCTCTTTATGTGGGGGGACCTGTCCTACCATCACCTGCCCGCTTCCCAGGGCAGCCCGGCTCAAAGAATGAGCGCATTGTCTGAAAAGATCCTGCTCAAGGCCGGTACGCTTGGTTTGTTTGGTTGCTGGTTTTACTGCCTGGCTTCTGTGCATATCTTTCTGGCTTTTCAGCCCGCCGGGGAGGTCTTTGCATTCATCCTTGCGCTCGCCTTTGGAGCTGCCATGATCTGCTATGGCATCGGGCATGCAGCCTATTATTCCATAGCCGCAGGAGCACAGACCGCCGTCAGACTCGGCTCGGATGCTGACACAGGCGGGAAACTGGGAGATGACTTTTTCCAGAGGATCGTCAGGATCACCTATATCCCCGTGGCGGTCTTTACCGTGATGATGATCTATGCCATCGGCATCGGGCGCTCCCTTTACCCGCTCTGGATGCTGATCTTCCTGCCGACCGTTCTCTATCTGCTTAAAAAGCCTGTTCTGGGTCTCCTGCCGGGAAACCTGAAGCAGAGTCTTGCTGATTCCTACGACAACCTGATCTTGCTTGTCTTTTTTGTTCTTTCCACGCTGGTCCTGTGGAATGGGATTTAAGACCAGTTGTAGGTTGTGGTTGATCGGAATTAACTTGACCCAAAAATATCCTTCAACCCACTTTAAAACCCCCCTCCCCTAAATTCCACGTTTTTGGAATTTGGGGGAGGCTGGGAGGGGGTCGAGAAGTAGGTTGGGTTGAGCGGAATTAACTTGATCTAAAAGTACCCTTCAACCCAGCGAAACCCAACAACAAGGTTGAGCGGTAATCTCACCGCCTGAAAAGTACCCATCAACCCGGCGCATCCTACCCGCCGGGTCTCTCAAAAATCCCGTGCCGCAAAAAGTGGATGACCTGCAGTGCCACCTGCTTCGAATCCATCATGAAGGTGTGGTTATGCGGGACGACCAGGTGGTCTTTCATGCCCGCCAGGCGGGTCTGCCGGACCGAGACGGTGCCATCATGCGGAGAGGGCAGGCATAAAGGACCGATGGGATTGATCCAGTGCCTGCCGGCTATGACACCAAACTCGCAGGTGGGCAGCGGAAGATTGGCGGGCAGGTCATCCGGTCCGGTACCAAGTTGGGCAGCCAGCGGAACCATAAGGCTGCCGAACAGGCGCCAGCCCCCAAAACGATCCACGATCTCACTGCCCCCGTTGGGAGGTGCCAGCATGACAGCCCGTCCGACGTTAGCCAGGCTGTATTCCGACAGATAAGCCCGCAGGACCAACCCCCCGAACGAATGGGTCACAAAGTGCACCAGGCTGCTGTCCTGTGCGCCGCACTCGTTCATCGAACCATGTACCACGGCGACGACTGCTGCAATGGAATCCGCCCGGCGGGGATAACCAAGGTTGAAAACCCGGTAGCCAACCTTTGCCAGCCGCCTGCCAAGCAGAACCATGCACCAGGCACCGCGGCCGAGTCCGTGCAGGAGAACCACTGCTTCAGAATTTTGCCCGGTCACCAGGGGCTCCATACGGCTTGCATGGCGGTGCCTCGCAGGTCTGGCACCAGGTACCTTTTGAAGTTCAGCAGCGTTGTTGGATAGTGGTGTGACATGCATGGTCCTTCTCCATCTCAAGTCCTGCCTGTTGGAAAAAACTGCAAAAAATGAATTCTCTTCGAACAAGTTCCTAATTTGAGCCTGTAAACCAGAGAGCGACGATCTGCTGGAAGCATACAAGAAGTTGGGATGTTTGGCAAGACCCCCTCCCAGCCCCCCGACAATCACGGGACAATGTCCCCCCAATTACGACAGTTAACATTAACTTAAAAAGAAACCTTATTATGTCGTAATTGGGGGAGGTGCCCTCCAGGGCGGAGGGGGTCTCAGGCTTGGATCAAATAACAGGGGAATTGTTGCTGATTGAAAACAGCTGGAGGATATGCTATCATCTCCTTGTGAATGGGACAGGATCCTTTTAGCAGTCAATTGGAGGTTCAGAATGACAAACAGTTCGAATTCTGCATTATGGAAGCGCCCGGTTACAAAACTGGGATGGTGGTCGGTTGCCCTGGCAGCCGCCTATGTCTTGATGATGTTCATCAACTCCAGCGTGTTCATGCGCCTGCCTGCTGAAGTTGCCTGGCGGCAGACCATTTTGCCTTTTTATGGCATTTTTATGCTGTTGTGCGGGTTGGCAAGCGGGGTGGTCGGCTTGGTGGCAGTCTACCGCAAACACGAAAGGTCCTGGCTGGTGTTGCTGAGTCTTGTTATCGGGGCTTCTGTCTTAATTTTTCTTCTGGGTGAATTTCTGATCCCACATTAGTCCGGCAGACAACACGAAAGAAAACCAGGCAGGGGGACAAATTTCATCGATGGGGAGCCACTCCCGCTTGAAACATTTTTTCCCCTGGACGATCCAACAGGACAGGCATGTTTCGGGTTTGATCTGAAGTAAATGATCCTGGAATACGGGTTATTGGCAGGTACCCACCCAGCGGGTTGCGAAATGGTGTTTCCGGGAGGTTGAAATGGATAAGTTCAAAAAATGGCAGAATAATGAAAATTCTGTTGGAAATCAATTGATGGCGTTTATTATAGGAGTTTTAATATTCCCAATTGGTATTCCGGCAATTCTTGTGCTGTTACTTCCACGAGTGGATAATGGAATTGGAATTGGGTCCTTTTATGGTGGAAATGTTAATGTGATTGTTGGTGTGATCGCGATCATCATAGGCGGCTTCTATGCCTTATGGTCGATAATCGCTCAAATTATTTTAGCGTCGGGAACGCCATTCCCGATGCTGCCAACCAAAAAATTATTAATTGTCGGGCCATATATATATTGTCGAAACCCCATGACATTGGGAACATTAATTTTATATTATGGAGTCGTTATTTGGGTGGGATCGTATATGGCACTATTGGCAGTCACCCTTTTTGCACTGATGCTGTTGGTTTATCTAAAATTGATCGAAGAAAAGGAATTGGAATTGAGGTTTGGACAGGAATATTTGGAGTATAAGAAGAATACTCCATTCATTCTTCCCATCCGGTTCTTAAAATAGATAACGTGGACATATGCCCCGAATTGGGTGCAGCGGATCCGGTTTGCGTGAGAGTGTGGGTTCACGAAATTTGAGCTTAAGAGGTC
>CAYJKQ010000026.1:0-15416 GCA_964370815.1 uncultured Anaerolineaceae bacterium
CAAAATCAGGTTTACACAATGCTATTCTTGAATAAGAGTTGTGTAAGATTCTCATCGGAACCAGGTTAAATTTTACATTAGATTCATCTTCTCAGGTGTGACACTTTTCTGCTTTGTAAGTTCATCCAATTCTTATCTTCCTGGAATCAAATCAAGGTACAATACGCCCATGTCTGATACTCAAGTAATTTATTCCATGATGCGCGTCGGACGCATCCATCCTCCCAACAAACAAGTCCTGCGGGATATCTCTCTCGGGTTTTACTACGGCGCCAAGATCGGTGTGCTGGGTCTGAACGGTTCTGGAAAATCGACCCTTCTGCGCATCATGGCCGGTCAGGATGAAAACTATGTCGGCGAGATCGCCAAGTCCAAAGGGTTTACGGTCGGGTTACTCGAGCAGGAACCCGTCCTGGATGATTCGAAAACTGTCATCCAGGTCATCCGTGAGGGCGTGCAACCCATTGTGGACATGCTGGCTGAATATGACCAGGTCAATGCCGGATTTGCCGAACCGGATGCAGATTTTGACGCTCTTATCACCCGCCAGGCAAAACTCCAGGAAGAACTCGACCGGCATGATGCCTGGAATCTGGATAACCACCTGGATCTGGCTATGGATGCCCTGCGCTGCCCGCCACCTGATTCACCTGTCAGGATCCTTTCCGGCGGTGAACGCCGCCGCGTGGCTCTCACCCGCCTGCTGTTGACTGAACCCGACATCCTGCTGTTGGACGAACCGACCAACCATCTGGATGCTGAATCTGTAGCCTGGCTGGAACGGCATCTGCGCGATTACAAGGGTACGGTCATCGCTGTCACCCACGACCGCTATTTCCTTGATAATGTGGCTGGCTGGATCCTTGAACTTGACCGCGGTTATGGCATTCCCTGGAAGGGAAATTACTCCTCCTGGCTGGAGCAGAAACAGGAACGTCTTAAGCTCGAGGAAAAGTCCGAAACCCGCCGCCAGCAAACTCTTCAACGTGAGCTGGAATGGATCCATATGTCTCCCAAAGCCAGGCAATCCAAAGGTCAGGCACGTGTAACCGCCTATGAACGCTTGCTCAGCCAGGAATACGAACAGCGCCGTGAGAACCTGGAGATCTATATTCCTTCCGGTCCACGTCTTGGCGATATTGTCATCGAACTGGAAAATGTCAGCAAAGCCTATGGCGAGCGTCTGTTGATCGATAACCTGAGCGCTAAATTCCCTCCCGGCAGCCTGGTGGGAGTCATCGGACCCAATGGCGCTGGCAAGACCACCCTTCTTAAATTGATCACCGGGTTGGAGCAACCGGATGAAGGTAAGGTCCGCATTGGTGAAACCGTAAAATTAGCCTACGCCGACCAATCCCGCAGCCTGGACCCGGAAAAAAATGTCTGGGAGGAGATCTCCGGCGGAGCTGATACGATCAGCCTCGGTCAGCGTCAAATGAACTCACGCGCCTATTGTGCATCCTTCAACTTCCTGGGGAGCGACCAGCAAAAACTGGTCAGTACGCTGTCTGGTGGCGAGCGCAACCGGGTCCACCTTGCCAAAACCCTCACCACTGGGGCAAATGTCATTCTGCTCGATGAACCCACCAATGACCTGGATGTCAACACCCTGCGAGCCCTGGAAGAAGCCCTGGAAAACTTTGCCGGTTGTGCCGTGGTGGTCAGCCATGACCGCTGGTTCCTGGACCGCATCGCCACCCATATATTGGCTTTTGAAGGAAACAGCCAGGCTCGCTTGTTCCTTGGCAACTGGTCAGATTATGAAGCCGACCGCCGCGCGCGGCTGGGCATTGATGCCGATCGACCGCAGCGCATTAAATATCGCACATTAAAACGCTAATTTATAAATTTTCCACTGTTATTCTGGTTTCATTATTTATTTCCAACAATCAACTCCAGGCAACCGAAGAAATAGAGCTCCTAGTTAAGCAAAGCAGCCTGGTCTTTGACCAGGCTGCTTGTTCTAAAGAAATATTGTAATTATTGTTTTGTGCCGCAGTATGGGCAATTTCGCCAATCTGCCTGCACGATCCCGCCGCATTTATGGCACGTTTGAACACTCATCGATCCAGGTGCAGGTGATTCAGCCACAGCTTCACTGGTTGTAGTCACTGTGCTGACCTGGGTGGTTGATTTCTTCATACCCAGCCGGTAAGCTCCATAGACCAGCAACCCCAGCAAAACCAACGGTATCAATCCCCCAAAGAACGGAAAGAAACCATGTCCACGAATCATAGAGATGCGTCCATCAAATCCATATCCGCCACCCATCATAGTGCCGGGTCCAGAGTATCCATAGGCGCCACTCATCATTTGACCATGCTGGTAAAAATCACCCCAACCACCCGGTTGGAACATTCCTTGTGCAAACACATCGCGGCGCATGAAACCTCCCATAAATACGAGGGTGCACACGATTGCAGCGATCACGATCAGAACCAGGACGGTTCCCAGTATCCATTTCCATGTCTTATTCATTCTTTTAATCTCCTTTTCCTTGATGGATATTCTAACCGCATAACATTAAAACTTCATAATAAAATTATGGACAAATTGTGTGGATTACGTTTTGTTTAGGTGGTCAGGATCTTCTGGATCTTTCAGGTGACTTGCTTGATCAGCAAAGATAGATCCCTAAACCTCCAGGCGCTTTCTCTGTGCTTCAACCTTCGCGATCAACTCCGCTCTGCCTTTCATCTTTCCCAGATCAAATCTCGCCATCCATGACGTTTTTGAGGGGTATGACCCATTACCCTGAAGGTTCACCAGCCATAATTAAGGTAAAATTCAGCGCATGTCGAAAACTTCCAAATATCTTATTTACCTTATCATTACGCTTGCCAGTATAGCTGCCATGACCTTTCTCGGTCCGCAGGAAAGATCTCTGGGTGCCAATGTGCGCCTCGTATACCTGCATGGAGCCTGGGTCCTGACGGCAGAAGTGACCTTCCTGGCATCCGCCCTGGCAGGAGTTGCCGCCCTGCTGACCCGCCGCGCTGGTCTGCACGCCTGGTGCCAGGCTCTTGGCTGGACAGGGACACTCTTCTGGGTGACATACCTGCCGCTTTCGATGTGGGCCATGCAATCCAATTGGAATGGATTGTTCCTGGCGGAACCTCGCTTCCGACTGGCGCTGATCTTTGCTGTCACAGCCATCCTTCTGCAGGTCGGGTTATGGTTGTTCGACCTGCCCTGGCTGACTTCGATAGCGAACATCCTCTTTATCATTGTCCTGCGGGTTTCCTTTTCCACCGCCTCCAACATCATGCACCCGCCGCCCTCCCCCATCTTCAACTCAGGCAACTCTTCCATCATCATCTACTTCATCGCCCTCAATCTGCTGACCTGGGTGGCAGCCTACCTGCTTACGCGCGGCTGGTTGTCACTTCGTTCATCAAATACAATAAGTGCATAAACTTAAGCTCCAAATAATCCTGTTCACGCTCATCCGCACGGTCTTCAATTCAGTTTACCGTATGATCTATGCCTTCCTGCCCATCTTCGGTCGCGGCCTGGGGGTGGAACTTCGCAGCATGTCGCTGGCGCTGACCACGCGCTCCATCTTCAGCAGCCTGGGACCCTTTGCAGCCTCGCTCTCCGACCTGCGCGGGCGGAAATTCGGCATGCTCTTCGGGTTGGCTCTCTTCTCCGCCGGCACCGCCCTGGTGGTCTTTTTCCCCACCTTTCCAGTCTTTGTGCTTTCCCTGATCCTGGCGACCCTGGGTAAATATGTCTTCGACCCCGGCATGCAGGCTTACCTGGGTGACCGCGTCCAATACCAGGAGCGGGGACGCGTTCTGGCGCTCACAGAATTTGGCTGGTCACTGGCTTTCGTGCTCGGCATCCCCCTGGCAGGTTTCCTGATCGCACGCGGCGGCTGGATGGCACCTTTCAGGTTGTTCGCTTTGCTCGGTTTGCTCAGCATGCTGGCGCTTTTCATCAGCCTGCCAACCGACCGCCATGAAGAGCGCAGCAACCTGGGTTTGGTCAAGAACTTCCGCAGCGTATTCATGTTTGCACCCGCCATGATCGCCCTGGGTGTGGGATTGTTTGCCAGCATTGCCAACGAAATCGTGAACGTGGTTTTTGGCGTCTGGCTGGACGACTCGCTTAAGACCTGGGTCGGACCGCAGGGTTTTGCCGGGGTTTTCAAATTCCTGAATTATTTCAAAGAAACCCTCGGGCTGGACATTGCCCTGCTGATCCTGGCAGCCATTGTGATCGGTATATCCGAGCTGAGCGCAGAGGGCCTGGTAGCCCGCTTTGTGGACAGGCTGGGGAAAGCGCGTGCGGTTGCCCTGGGATTGCTGCTCAACAGCCTGGCAGCCCTGCTGCTGCCTGCCCTTGGAAAGACCACCAGTGGCGCGCTGATCGGTTTGTCCATGTTCTACATCAGCTTTGAATTTGCACTGGTCAGCCTGATCCCCATGATGACCGAGATCATGCCCAAGACCCGCGCCACCCTGATGGCTTTCAATGTAGCCGCGCTTTCACTCGGGCGCGCCGCCGGTGCATTGCTGGCTCCGTACCTGTACGCTTCAGGGTTATTCGTTTCTGGCGTTGGGGCGGTCTTCTTCAATATCCTGGCGCTCGTCTTTCTCGCAAAATTCATCAAGCATGAGAAACAAGCATAAGCCAATCTCCTACCAGCGAGGAAATCATGTTCCCAACCCGTTCCATCCAAAAAATGCTCGCAACTGTTCCCCCGCATCTGCAGGAGATCGTCCTTGAGCTGCGCAACCTGGTGGCTGAAGTCGCTCCGGGTGTCACCGAAAAAGTTCACTCGAAAGGCTTCAGCTATTTCTTCAAGGAGCGCGGCGGACCTGTCAGCGCCGGGCTTTGCTTTATCGACATCCTGGCAGACCACGTCCGGCTGGGGTTCATCCACGGCGCCTTCCTGCCGGACCCCGCCGGGCTGCTGGTTGGGGAAGCAAAGTACAAGAAGCACCTGCGCATTGATTCCTTTGAAAGCGCCGATTGGGACTATCTTAAAGCCCTGATCACAGCTTCCGCCGCCTTCGACCCCTACAGTCTCAACCTTTGAACTATCTTCACCCTTATTCATCATGCTATAATTAATATACTGAACCATGACACCTGCTCATCGATCCAAGGGTTAAAATATATTATTTATTTTCCTTCGTGTCTTTGTGTCTCCGTGTTAATTCTTTTTTCTCTCATCCTTCAAATATCTCCGAAAGCCGGGCCTCCTTATGCTGCTCCACTCTGCCACCCAGTTATTGACCTTGACCGAAAACCCCCAGCGCGGCCGTGACCTGGGTCAACTGGGCATCATCGAGAATGGTGCCGTGCTCATTCGTGACGAGAAGATCATCGCCACGGGGGGCACGGATGAGCTCCGCCATGCCTACCCGGGTGAGCCGACCCTGGATGCCTCCGGCTGCGTGGTCATGCCCGGTTTTGTCGATCCGCACACGCATGTCATCTGGGGCGGTGACCGGGCTGCCGAGTTCGAGATGCGCCTGGAAGGCAAACATTATCTCGACATCCTGGCAGCTGGCGGAGGCATCATCTCCACCGTGCACGCCACCCGCAGCGCCTCCATCGAGTCGCTCATGTCCCAGACCCGGGCGCGCCTGCTGCGCATGTTCGCCACTGGCACCACCACCGCCGAAGCCAAGACCGGCTACGGTCTGCAGACCGCCACCGAGCTGCGTCTGCTCAAAGCACTGCTGGCACTGGATGATGAAGGTCCTATTGAACTCGCCATCACCTTCCTGGGCGCGCATGCCATCGCCGCCGAGTACAAGGATGACCCGCAGGGCTATACCGACCTGGTGACCTGTACCATGCTGCCCATATTGCAGCAGTGGTGGCAAACCCACGCTCCCAAACGCAGGAACCCGCCCTTTGTGGATGTCTTCTGCGAGAACAAAGCCTTCGATCTGGCTCAATCGCGCCAGATCCTGGAGGCAGCCAAACGCCTGGGCTTCCCGCTCAAGATCCACGCCGACGAATTTGACAACCTGGGAGGCGCCTCCCTGGCTGTCGAGCTTGGTGCTGCCTCGGCCGATCACCTGGTGCGCACCTCGGACGCTGATATCGCCGCCCTCGGCAAGTCCGATACGGTCGCTGTTTCCCTGCCCTGCACACCCTTTGGTCTGGCAGAGCGCGATTACACCCCGGCTCAAAAGATCCTGGCTGCAGATGGCTTGCTGGCACTCGCCACCGACTGCAACCCCGGCACCGCCTGGAATGAGTCCATGCAGTTCGTCATCGCCCTGGCTTGCCGTTACCTGATGCTGACCCCCGCCCAGGCCATCGCGGCCTCCACCATTAATGCCGCCCACGCCATCCGCCGCGCCGAAAGGGTCGGCTCGCTTACCCCCGGCAAGCAGGCGGACCTGCTGGTGCTGTCTGTGCCGGATTACCGCCACCTGGGCTACCGCTTTGGCACCAACCTGGTCAGGCAGGTCGTCAAGCGCGGCCAGCTCTACTCGGTGGACATGGGTTACTACCGCACTGCTTGAACTCATATTCACCACAAAGACACGAAGACACCAAGAAAAGAAATTAAAAGGTTATAAACTTTGTGCCTTTGTGTCCTGGTGGTTTCCTTTCTTTTGTTTCGAGGAGCCGCATGCCCACCATTGAACAAGCCCGCCTGTGGTACACCCAAGCCGATGCCGTCCATGATTTCGAGCACGTCCTGCGCGTCACCCGCACCGCCGCACGCCTGGGTCAGATCGAAGGTGCCGACCTGGAGATCCTGCACGCAGCCGCCCTGCTGCACGATGCCGCAGGCGCTGCCCCCGGAGCGGGCTCCACACGCCGCGACCACCAGCACACCTCGGCAGACTTTGCCGCCCGCATCTTGACGGAAGAAGGCTGGGTAGCAGAGCGCATCGCCGCTGTTCAGCATTGCATACGCGCCCACCGCTTCCGCGACAATTCCGAACCACCCGCCACCCTCGAAGCCAAAATATTGTTCGATGCCGACAAGCTGGATGTGCTCGGCGCCATCGGTGCGGCGCGTGTCATTGCCTATGCCACCCTGGATGGCAAGCCCTTCTATTACCCTCCCTCCGAAAAATTCCTGAAAAGCGGGCAGGAGGAACCCGGCGAACCGCACAGCGCCTATCACGAGCACCTCTTCAAACTGCGTCAGGTCAGCCAGCGCATGTTCACCCTCAGCGCCAAAGCCCTGGCTTCCGAGCGCCTGGCGTACCTGGAGCTCTTCTTTGAGCGCCTGATCGCCGAGTGGCAGGGGGAGATGTAGGGGTGGGGATACGAGGAACGAATCCCAGGAACTACCCCGCGAAAAAGAGCGCGGGACTTTCGACATTCTTTTCCCTGAATTTTCCAAAAAAGGCTACAATATACCCATGACTGCTGACAACACCCCGACCTTGATTGACCTTGAAGACCTGGCGCGCCAGGCGGGTGAGATCCTGCGGGGCGGCTATGCCAAAAAACACCAGGTGGATCACAAAGGCATCATCGACCTGGTGACCGAGATCGATCATCAGTCCGAAGACTTCATCCTGAAGGGGATCCGGGCACGTTTTCCCGGACATGCCATCCTGGCAGAAGAATCTGGCACGTCGGAAGGCTTCAAAGACCATATGTGGTTCGTCGACCCGCTGGACGGCACGGTCAATTACGCCCACAACATCCCCATCTTCTGCGTATCCATCGCCTATGCGCACAATGGCGTCACCCGCCTGGGCGTGATCTATGACCCGCTGCGCGACGAATGTTTCTGTGCCGAACGCGGCCGCGGTGCCTGGCTGAATAGCTCACCACTGCAGGCTTCGTCCGTCACGGAGCTGGTGCAGGGTCTGCTGGTGACCGGTTTCCCGTATGACACCTGGGATACCTCCGACGACAACTTTGACAATTTTACGCGCTTCGCCAAGATGACCCAGGGTGTGCGCCGCCTGGGTTCAGCCGCCCTCGACCTGGCTTATGTGGCTGCCGGGCGCTTTGACGGCTACTGGGAGATCTCCCTGGCTCCCTGGGACGTTGCTGCCGGTGGTCTGATCGCCGAAGAAGCCGGTGCGTTGGTCACGAATGTGGACGGTGGACCGGATTACATCTCCCGACCCTTATCCATCCTGGCAGCAAGTCCCGGCTTGCACCCGCTCATGCTGAGGGAGCTGCAAAAGACCCGCCACAAAAAGCCTGTGCCCAGGTAGTGCCAAGGGTGCAGGTGAGAGTCTCCTCCTCAACGAGGGGATTCTTCGCTACGCTCAGAATGACATAGTGTTCAGGATGACACTAGCGTTGAAATTGTCTCAATGAAAGTTACTATGGCTGAGCAGTAACTTTTTGTGAACACTTTGCACTTAGGAGAAAAACCTTGACTGATAGTAGAATTGAAAAACTGGCAACCATCCTGGTGGATCACTCCACCCGCATCCAACCCGGAGACCGCGTGGTGATCGAAGCCACCACAGCCGCCGCGCCGCTGGTCAGCGCCCTGTATGCGCGCATCCTGGAACGCGGCGGGCACCCCCATCTGCTGTTCGACCTGCCGGAGCAGGAAGAGATCTTCTTCGAACATGCCAACGATCAGCAGCTCGACTACATCCCCACTTTCCGTATGCTGGCGTATGACCAGTTTGAGAGCCGCATCAAAATTGCCTCCCTGACGAATACGCGCAGCCTGTCGGGTGTGAACCCTGCCAAACAGAAGAAACGCCAGGCTGCCATTTCACCCATCCTGGCAGCACAGATGCGGCGCGGCGCTGATAAAACCTTCAAGTGGGTCAGCACGCTCTATCCAACCGAGGGCTACGCCATGGAAGCCGAGATGAGCCTGAAGAATTTTGAAGATTTCGTCTTCAACGCCTGCCACACCCAGGAAGCAGACCCGGTCGCATACTGGAAATCCATCGAGGAAAAGCAGCAGGGCATGGTGGAACTCATGAACGGTCACGACCAGGTCGTGCTGCGCGGTCCCAATGTGGACCTGACCCTATCCGTCAAGGGGCGCACCTTCATCAATTGTTACGGGATCTCCAACATGCCGGACGGCGAAATCTTTACCGGACCGGTGGAAGATTCGGTTAACGGCTGGGTGCGTTACACCTATCCTGCCATCACCAGCGGTACCATGGTCGAAGGGGTGGAATTGACCTTCAGCAACGGCAAGGTTACCAAAGCCACCGCCAGCAAGAACCAGGCTTTCCTGCTCGAGATGCTCGGCTCGGATGCCGGCTCCAGTTTTGTGGGCGAATTTGCGATCGGCACCAACTATGATATTGACCGCTTCTCCCACAATATCCTGTTCGACGAGAAACTGGGCGGCACCTTCCACATGGCGCTCGGCGCGGGTTACCCCGAGACCGGCTCGAAGAACAAGAGCATCATCCACTGGGACATGATCTGCGGACTGGAAGATTCCGAGATCCTGGTCGACGGCGAAGTGGTTTACAAAGACCGGCATTTTTTGGTGTAGGTGATCGAATCAGAAGGTGGTTGCCCGGCTAATATTTGGACAACCACCTTGAAGGTATATTACCTTTTTGTGAAACGGCTCATTCTCTTATGGGTCAGCATTCCCTGATATCACTGAACTTAATATCCCTTTTTTCCAATACCTGGCGGACCTGGTCCAATTTCATGCCAGCCACTTTGAAAGTGATCTGGACGGTGCCGGCGTCCACGCCAGAATATTGACCAAAGGAGACAAAATTCCCACCTGCATCTGCTATGGCTTTGGTCACATCAGCCAATTGACCTGGCTGGTCCTTCATCAATGCGGTAACGCGGACACCAAATGTGCGCGCCCCCAACAACTCGAGGAAGATCTTGAACAGGTCAGTCTCGGTGATCATACCGACAACCTGATCCCCTTGCAGGACCGGCAGACCCCCGATCTTGTTATCGGACATGAGGCGGGCTGCTTCTTCAAGGGGCGTGTCCACCTGAACTGTGAACACTTTGCGGGTCATCACATCCCGGACTGTTATCTTGCTGAGCAAATAATTCATCTCCCAGATGCTCAAGCTGGTGGCTTGAGAGGGAGAGGCATTCAGCAGATCTTTATCTGATACGATTCCAACCAGCTTACCGCCTTTAAGAACCGGCGCACGGCGAATGGCTTTTTCCTTGAATAACGCCAGCGTGTCGTGAATGGGTAGATCTCTCGTTATCGAGATCACGGGGTGGGACATTCTATCTCCAACTAACATGGGCTGCCTCCTGGGCTTAGACTTTAAGCATCGGATATTTTTGGAAAATACATGCGCTCAGTGTATTCCTTGAGCATGCGGCGCATGCTATATTGGGGAGTGACGGTACGAATGGATTCCTTCATGCGGGCTACCCACTCATGCGGAATATTATCCGCCCCGCGCTCACCATAATAGAGAGGTACGATCTCATTTTCGAGGATATGGTACAAACTGGCTGCATCTGCCTTGTCCTGCAGATCCAACAGAAGGTCTGAATCTTCTCCTATCGCCCAGCCGTTGTTCCCATTGTAAGCTTCCCGCCACCAGCCATCCAGGATGGAGAAGTTCAGCACCCCATTAATGGCTGCCTTCATACCGGATGTACCCGAAGCTTCGTTGGGACGGCTCGGTGTGTTCAACCAGACATCCACGCCCTGCACCATGTAACGTGCCAGGTTATTGTCATAATCTTCCAAGAAGACCAGGCGACCTCCATTTTCAGCCTGCTTGACCATGCGATAAACTTCCTGGATGAGCTGTTTACCGGGTTCATCGGCAGGATGTGCCTTCCCGGCAAACAGGATCTGCACCGGTCGGTTGGGACGATTGAGCAGCCTGAGCAGGCGGGGCAGGTCGCTGAAGATAAGATCAGCACGTTTATAGGTTGCAAATCGACGGGCGAACCCGATGGTCAAGACATAAGGGTCGAGCAAAGCGCCGGAAGCGATAACCTGCACAGGATGGAAACCACCTTTCATCCAGCGCTGGCGGGCACGACCCAGCAGGTAGAAAGCCAACTTGCGCTTGAGATGCTGGTGAATATCCCATAACTCCCTGTCCGGGAGGTCACCGATCTGTGCCCAGGTTTCAGGATCATCCAGTTTTCCCAGCCAGTCCTGCGCCAGGTGCCGGTCATAGAGCAGACGCTGGCGGCGTGCCATCCAGGTGGTGGAATGGACACCATTGGTTATGTAGCTGATAGGTACATCTTCTTCGTTCAACTCCGGCCAAAGATAATTCCACATGCGGCGAGCGACATGCCCATGCAGTTCGGAAACTGCATTGCAATGGTCGGATAAATTTAACGCTAGGGTAGGCATCGAGAATGTCTCAGCATAATTCTGCTTATGGCGAGCCAGATCCACGAACTGCTCACGCGTCAGACCCAACCTGGGCCACAGATTTGACAGATATTTATCCACCAGCCAGAGTGGAAATTCATCATTTCCAGCGGGGACAGGAGTATGCGTGGTGAAAACGTTGCTTGAACGGGTTTTGGCGCGGGCTTCTTCGAAAGTGGAACCTTCCGCCACCAGCTCACGGATGCGTTCGAGGGTCAGGAATGCAGAGTGACCCTCGTTCATATGCCAAACCTGGGGGTCACATCCCAGCGCACGCAGCGCTTGGACACCGCCCACACCCAGCAAGATCTCCTGCATGACACGCAGGTCCCTGTCGCTCCAATACAGGCGCGCGGTCAGTTTGCGGTCAATTGGAGTATTGGCAGCAAAATCGCTGTCCAACAGGTAAAGCGGGACCCGCCCGACACGCAGTTCCCAGATGCGAGCTGAGATCGTCCGATCCGGGAATTCGACAGCAATGCTGAGCGGTTGACCATCTTCCTTTAATACCAGCACGATCGGAAGGTTGTTGAAGATAATGGGATTGTTCTGAGCGTCCTGCCAACCATCCTCAGAGATGCGCTGGGAGAAATATCCCTCGGCGTACAAGAGACCCATGCCCACCAGGTTTATGCCCAGGTCGCTGGACCCTTTCAGATGATCACCGGAAAGCACACCCAACCCACCAGAGTAGATCGGCAGGGTTTCATGCAGACCATATTCCATGGAAAAATAAGCGACGGTCTTGGTACTGTCTTGAGGATGTGTTCTTGTAAACCAGGGTGTTTCATTTCCGAGGTAGGCATCAAAATCTGCCAGGATCCGGTCATACTTTTCGAGATAATGCTTGTTCTGGGAGGCTGCGTTGATCTCGCTACGCCCCACCTGGCGCAGGAACAACAACGGGTTGTGATTAAGGCTCTCCCAAAGTTCCTGATCCAGGCTGCCAAACAGGCGTTGAGCGTCCGGGTTCCAGGTCCACCACAGGTTGTACGCCAGTTCCCCAAGGCGGGTGATGCGGCGCGGCAGATCAAAATGGTTGGGTATTTTTGTGCGAAAAGTGGGCATCTATTTTCCTTATGATCAAATTAGCGCGAATATAATACCACACCTGAACTCCAGAGATGCTTAAATATTATTCGGAAAGGCAGACGGCATCAATTCCATATACTTCGTAATTACCATGTGTGGAGAATTAGATTTGCCTTTTTCCTTCAAGCTTATTTTGGTATACAATTATTATATGACTGAAACAGTCCAGCTTATGGTTACCTGCCTGGTCGACACCTTCTTCCCGGAGGTGGGTGAAGCCATGCTTAAAGTCCTTGAGCGCCTGGGAGTTTGCGTGGAGTTCCCTGCCAAACAAACCTGCTGCGGTCAACCTGCTTTTAACGCCGGACTGCGCAGCGAAGCCCTTCCGTTGGCGAAGCATACCATCCAGGTTTTTGAAGCCAGCAGCGGAGCTGTCATCATCCCATCGGGATCGTGTGCTGTCATGCTACGGCACGGATACCTGGAATTGTTCGCTGATGACCCGCTCTGGTTGGAACGTGCTCAGGCACTGGCGAAGCGCAGCTTTGAATTCAGCGAGTACCTGGTTGATCACCTGGGGGTAGCTGACCTGGGTGCCACTTTTTCGGGTAAATTAACCTACCATGCCTCCTGCCACCTGTTGCGTGGTCTGGGGGTTGATCGTCAACCGCGCCAACTTATTTCCAACGTGCATGGAGCAGAGGTGATCGAGCTTCCAAATGCCGAGGAATGCTGCGGATTTGGTGGTATCTTTTCTGTGGAGCACCCGGAGCTTTCAACCGAGATGCTCAAGCGTAAGATCAGCAACCTTGAAACCACGCAATCGCCCACCCTGGTGGTATGCGACACCGGCTGCCTGATGCATATCCAGGGTGGATTGAAGCGCCAGGGTAAAACACAACAAGTCGTGCATATCGCTGAAATCCTTGCCCACCGGGATCCTGCCCAATGACAAGAAATGCATTTCGGGAAAGCATTCGCAACTCGATAGCTGACGAAGCCTTGCAGGCTGCCCTGGACGGAAATGCCGAGCGGCGCTGCCAGGGTCGTGCGATCGCCTTTGCCTCGCTGCCTGATCACAATCAACGCCGCCAACGTGCCCACGCCATCCGCAGTGAGGTGGTTGCCAATTTAGAGGCGTACCTAACCCGATTCATCGCTAAAGTGGAAGCCAATGGCATCCAGGTCCATCGTGCCACGGATGGCGCGGCTGCGATCCGTATTTTTTTGAAGATCGCCAACAGCCACAACGCCAAACTGGTGGCTAAATCCAAGTCAATGGTCTCTGAAGAGATCAACCTGAATCATGCCCTGGAAGCGGCAGGTCTGCGTGCGGTGGAAACCGACCTGGGAGAATACATTGTGCAATTGCGCGGCGAGCGACCCAGCCACATCATTACACCTGCTGTACATTTACGCAGGCATGAAGTTGGAGCTCTATTCCATGAGAAGCTCGGCATTCCCTACACCGAAGACATCCCTGTGCTGACGGATACCGCCCGCCAGGTTTTGCGCGAGGTTTTCCTGACGGCGGACATTGGCATGTCTGGCGTTAACTTTGGCGTGGTCGAAACTGGAACATTGTGCATTGTCACCAACGAGGGCAACGGACGCATGGTCACCAGCCTGCCGCAGGTGCATATTGCCCTGATGGGCATGGAACGCCTGCTTCCGAACCTGGATGACCTGGCTTTGTTTCTCTCACTCCTGCCACGTTCAGCCACTGCCCAGAAATTGAGCGTTTATACCAACCTGATCCACAGCCCACGGCGCGCCAAAGATCTGGAAGGACCGCTTGAACGCCACCTGATCATCCTGGACAATGGACGCAGCCGATTGCAGGCTTCCAAGCTTCAGGAAGTTCTATTGTGCATCCGCTGCGGCGCATGCCTGAATGCCTGCCCGGTCTTTCGCGAGATCGGGGGGCATGCCTATGTGGGTCTGGAAGGGTCGATCGCCCCTTACCCTGGTCCGATCGGATCGGTGGTCTCGCCGGGTCTTTTTGGGGCACAGGAATTCGGTCACCTGGCGCAGGCCTCCAGCCTGTGTGGAGCATGCCGGGAAGCCTGCCCAGTGGACATTGACTTGCCGGGTCTACTGCTGCGAGTGCGTGCCGGTCAAGCATCGTCTGTCACAAGTGAACCACCCAGAGAGGCGGTAGGGATCCCCACTCTGCTAAAAACAGGATTAAAGGCTTTTGGACTGGCAGCTACCCGACCGGGTGTGTTTGGTTATTTTCAGCAAGCTGCAGGTTTGATCAGCCGCCTGCTCTCCCCGCGCTCGAACTACATGCACCTGCCGGCTTTCACCGGTTGGGGACTCAGTAAAGACCTGCCACGCCCGGCGATAAAACCTTTCCGGAGAAGATGGGCAAGTTTACAACATGAAGATCCAATAGAATTTATCCACATTGACAACAAACTTGAAAACACGAAAAATGCTCTGCCCTCCAGCAGTAACCTGGCAGCACAATTCATTAATGAACTGGAAGCATTGGGTGGGGAATGCGTACCCTGCACCCGCGCCCAACTTAGCGAGACAATCCTGTCCCTGCTACGAGCACGTGGAATTGAGCGCCTAATGTTGGATGAGGCTGGTTATGAATTGCTCCTGGATAGCGGGCTTGACCTGGTACGCATACCGGATGCATGCTGCAAGGCAGGACTGACGCATATCACAGCCGGAATGGCAGACACAGGCAGCCTACTTGTAATCGACGGAGTGGGTGAGCTGTTATCCGCCTCGCTGCTGCCGGAGGTCCACATCGCAATTCTGAACCTGAGTGACCTTCACGCCAGCCTGCCGGATGTGCTCAATACCCCGATGGTGCGTAATGCCCCGTCTGCCGTGGTCATCAGCGGACCTTCGCGGACAGCTGATATTGAAATGACCCTGACGATCGGTGTGCATGGACCTGGAGAATTGATCGTCCTGCTCGTTGACGATTCCACCCCCAGCGTGATAAAATAACGCCCGTCGCTAAACGCCCCCATCGTCTAGTGGCCCAGGACGTGGCCCTCTCAAGGCCAAAACAGGGGTTCGAGTCCCCTTGGGGGCACCAAATAAGACCCATCTCGAACCACACCAGTTAGGTGTAGAGCACTTTCTCGAAATGCTGCGC
>CAYJKQ010000027.1:0-13891 GCA_964370815.1 uncultured Anaerolineaceae bacterium
GAGCGCTATGAGATCAAAGAGCCAATGGCAAAAATATTAAGCAAACCTGTCCCCAGGTTTGCCCTGCGCTGGTGGTATTGCCTGGGTGGAATCACCGCATTTTTGTTCATTGTGCAAGCCATAACCGGCATCATGCTCGCTTTTTACTATAAACCTACTGCTGCTGAAGCTTATGCCAGCATTCAATTTATCGAGAACGAAGTGCGCTTCGGTTCTGCCATCCGCATGATCCATGCCTGGTCTGCCAACGGTATGATCGTGGTCTGCATCGCCCATATGTTGCGGGTTTTCATCATGGGCGCTTACAAAGCCCCACGCGAATTGAACTGGTTGAGCGGTGCTTTTCTCCTGCTCCTTACCCTGGTCTTTGGTTTTACAGGTTATTTGCTGCCCTGGGATCAGCGTGCATATTGGGCTACCACGGTTGGAACCGATATCGCGGGTGCAGTACCTGCCATAGGAAACCTGGTGCTGGTCATGCTCAGGGTGGGTTGGGATGTCAGTGAGACCACACTCGGACGTTTCTACAGCCTGCATATTCTCATCACTCCCATTCTGACAGTGACTTTCATGCTGGCTCACTTTATGATGATCCGTAAATTAGGCATCAAGAAACCGCTTTAGGAGACCACCTATGACAACAACAGATCCTGAACAAAAAAACGACAGTGTTCCTTTTTATCCCGATCATATCCGCACAGAGTTCTATGTGGTCATCGGGATCATGGTGCTGGTGGTCATCTTTGGGGTCCTGGGAATGCTCTCCCCGCTTGGCTTGCAAGCCCCGGCTGACCCTCTGGATACGCCCCTGCACGTCAAACCCGAATGGTATTTTCTGGCGCTATATCAAATATTGAAATTTGTCCCTCCGCAGATATTGGGGATCGATGGTCCAATGTTTGCAGTGGTGACCATCCTGCTGGCTGTATTGGCTGTCATCTTCTGGCCCTTCCTGGACAAAAAAGAAGACAGCCGCAAAGCCGTGCGGGTTCGTTTTATTCTGACGGTCATTGGTGTCATCATTGCGATCGCCATGACCATCTGGGGGGAGGTAAGTTAAGATGAGCGATCTGACCAGGCGTGATTTTTTGAAATTATTACAAGGCGCTGGTGCACTGGCGGGAGTGGGTCTGATAGCCACCCCGGTTGTAGCCTACTTCTACCCACCAAAGCTGGAGGAACTCCCCACTGAACCGGTGCTGGTCTGCCCCGAAGCTGAACTTCCAGTCGGGGGGTCCAAAACAGTGAAATTTGGGCGATACCCGGCCTTGATCATAAACTTGCCAGATGGGTTAAAAGCTTATTCAGCTGTCTGCACCCACTTTGCCTGCATCGTCAAATGGAATCCTGACTCCGGAAAAATTGAATGTCCGTGCCATGAAGGATATTTCAGTGTGACAGATGGCAGTGTTACCTCCGGGCCGCCTCCCGCGCCTCTGATGACGCTTGAAACTGAAGTAGTGGATGGACAGATCTATGTAAAGGTTGGAGGTGGTGTATGACCACAGATGCCCTTCTCGGCAGTCAAAAACCTGCTGTGGATCGTTGGAAAAAACTTGGCCCACAGATAAAAGATTTTTTTGTAAACATCCTTGCTCAGGTTCGTATTCTGAAAAAAGCCTACCCTGGCATCATGCACTTCCTCATTTTCTGGGGAGTTGTCATCCAGGTGATCGGTACCATCATCAACATTCTTCAGATGAAACTCTTCCTGCCCTGGGTGATATCAACATTTCCGCGTAACAACTGGTACCTGGCTTATGAACTTGTCATGGATATTGCCGGTCTCTTCATCCTGCTGGGCGTGCTCATGGCTGCTTTCAGGCGCTTTGTGTTGCGCCCTAAAACACTTGAAACTTATTGGGATGATACAGTCGCCCTGGTGTTGCTCTTCCTGATCGCTTTTGTCGGGTTCACCAATGAAGGCATCCGCATGTTGGTCACCAAACCGCCCTGGGCACAATGGTCTCCGGTCGGCAACTGGGTGGCTGGTTTGATGGAGAGCATGGGTTTCCCGGTCGCGCAAGCCGCGGCTGTCCACGATGTCCTGGTATGGACTCACGTCTCCCTGGCTTTGTTGCTGGTCGGATTGATCCCATTCACAAAAATGCGCCACCTGGTGAACACCCCTCTCAACATCCTGCTGCGCACACGTCGCTCTATGGGTGAAATCGAAAAGATCGAAGACATCGAAACCACCGAACAGCTGGGTGTGGGTAAGATCGCAGAATTCACCTCGTTGCAGCTGCTTTCATTTGATGCCTGCCTGCGCTGCGGACGTTGTGAAGATGCCTGCCCTGCCAATGGCAGTGGTATGTCCTATTCCCCCAAGGACCTGATACAGAACCTGCGCAAATTCATGTCCACCAGCCTGGTACATTCCGAAACCAACCCGGATAGCGAGCTGACACCCGGCGTTTTCAGCGAGGAATATGCCTGGTATTGCACCACCTGTGGAGCCTGCACCGTCAAATGTCCGGCTTTCATCCGCCCAGTGGACGAGATCGTGGATCTGCGCCGCTATCAAATATTGACCACCGGTAAGATGCCCAAGTCGGTCGGAGATACCATGCGCAACCTGGAACGTCAGGGAAATCCCTGGGGCATGCCTCCCGAAAACCGCATGGCCTGGGCTGAAGGATTGGATGTACGTGAACTGGCTCCCGGAGAACAAACCGATGTATTGCTTTTCACCGGTTGTGCGGCTGCTTTCGATGAACGTAATAAGAAAGTAACCCGTGCGTTGGTACAAGTTCTAAAGAAAATGAATGTGGATTTCGCCGTGCTGGGTTTTGACGAAATGTGCTGCGGTGAAACCGCCCGCAGGATGGGGCATGAATATATCTTCCAGGAATTTGCCAAACAGAACATTGAAACATTTGGCAAGGTCAAATTCAACCGTATTGTCACTCCTTGTCCGCACTGCTTCAACACCTTGAAGAACGAATACCCACAGATGGGTGGTAATTACACAGTTGAGCATTATAGTGAATACCTGGTCAACCTGGACTTGCCTGTTGTTGCTGGTGACGATCTCGACCGCAAACTAACCTTCCATGACTCATGCTACCTCGGTCGCTATAACGATATTTACAGTGCCCCGCGTAAATTGCTCGACGATGCCGGGGTCACGCGTATCGAAATGGTCCGCCAAAAAGAGAACAGTTTTTGCTGCGGTGGAGGCGGTGGAGGGATGTGGATGGAAACAGATGCCAGTACGCGCATCAACCATCATCGCTTGCAGGATGCACTGGATGTTAAAGCGGATGTGGTTGCCACAGCCTGTCCTTATTGTTTGATCATGTTTGATGATGCTGTCCGCTCCAAAGGTATTGGAGATGATATCAAGATTATGGATATTGCTGAAATCCTGGCGCAAAAATTGGAATAGGTGCATATGAATACCCAATGGGTTTTAAATACGAAAGGTGATCCGCTAGGAACTGTCAACCGCTTTTTCAGCCAGGTCTGGCTGAATACCGGGTTGGTTGGCATGATCCTGCCATCTGATAATAAAAACGAATTACGAGTTGTGGATGATCCCTCAGAGCTGGATGAGTTCAACCCTTTCCAACCCCTCATGTTGATGAACATTGCCGGTTTGGTTCCGACTGTCTTGCAGGAACATACCCTGGGGCGCTATGGTATCCTATTGCGGCCTTGTGAACTACGTGCCTTGACTGAAGTTGCCGAACGTAAAGAGATCGAGACCGAACGTTTACTGACCATCTGCGTGGACTGCCTGGGAACTTTCCCCGATGAAGAGTATGAATGGCGCTCGATCCGTAAAGGCTCGCCTGCCAGGTTGACAAAGGAAGCCCTTCAATTTGCACCTCAGGGAGGTATCGCCGCCTACCGCTACCGGGCTGCCTGCCAGATGTGCGTCTCCCCCGGAGCGATCTCAGCCGACATCAACCTGGGTGTGATCGGATTGCCGGTTCGCCAATTCATTCTGGTGGATTGTCAACCCGATCTCCTGGACTGGTCACAGGTTACCGATATGCCAGCCGAACCAGCATTGATCAACAAGCGTACTCTCATGCTTTCAAAACTCGTGGAGCGCCATTCACAGACCCGCGATCGCGTCCTGACCGGTCTGGCCGAGGTCCTGCCTGCCAATGTGGATGTGCTGCTTGATCAATTTGAAGATTGTGGAAGCTGCCAGTCCTGCATGCGAGCCTGCCCGATCTGTACAGCAAATCCCCCGCATCGCACCAAAGATGGACGCTATGAACGCCAGGATGTGATCGAATGGCTGGTGGATTGTGCCGGCTGCGGTATGTGTGAACAGTCCTGCCCCAAGCACCTGCCGCTCAGCATCATCTTCACGCACGTCAAGCGCAGCTTGGAAGAAACGCTGGTAGCATAAAACAAAACCGGGTTCCAAAGTCTCATCCTTTGGAACCCGGTTGATGCTTGCCTTCAGCGATCTGCGTCAGGTAGATTGTGAAAAGGGTATCTGTGTCACCATCCTTTTCCATCCTAAGCAAATCTAGACCCAGCATTTTCCCTTCAGAAAGAAATTCCCTGCTTCTGATCAAACTGACATATCTTGCAACCTCAATTCTTCAAATGTAATAATTTAAGATTTGAGCATCGTCAACAACATCTTGAATTGTTTGACAGCCATAAGGGCATGGGGATCATTGGCAGGCATGATGATAGCCTCACCACTCTTCATTATGAAGGGTTTGCCGGAGATACGGATCTCGGCTTCGCCATCCAGAACCTCAACCAGCGCATCATATGGAGTGCTGTGTTCGCTCAATTCCTGCCCCATATCAAATGCGAACATGGTCACATTCCCGGCTTCAGATTTTAGTATCACCCGGCTGACAATGGAACCCTCCTGGTAATCGATCAGACTATTCATGGACAATATCTGGGAACTCGGGGTAGTCGGCATGGATTCTCCTTATAAGAATTCATAATAAAAATCATTTGAAAATATTTCTTATAATACGACTCACATCGCCTTTGATGTGAGTCGTAAATTGATTCTAGCGAACCTCATATTGATAGGAAGCCAGTTGACGAGTGTACCGTGTTGTGCCTGTCACCACCAGCACAGCTTCAGTCACATCACCACCAATGTGTACAGGGATATCTGCACTCTGATCGGGATTGATCTTGATGTATTCAACGCTCGTTGTCTCCCCTTTTAATATCAAAGCCAGGCGAAAGGTCTGAGGCAGGGAATTTTGAATGCGCACAAAACCATCCGATTGCCAGCCACCGTCATCCGTCTCAAAATCGCTAAAATAGCCGATGGAATCCAACGAGACATCATCCAGCATAAAGCCCTCTCCGTTAACGGCTGCGTCAGTAACATATTCGAACCGCAAATAAACTTTTTTCCCGGCAAACTGGGAAAGATCAATGCTTTCCTGTCTCCAGCCATTGCTGCTGCCATTGTATGCCCAACCGAAACTATTGCCGGATGGATCAAGGTCAGTGCCTGATGGTGTTGTTAATATCTTCCAAGTTTCGCCATCCGTCGAAGATTCCAGGTAGAGATAATCATAATCCTGCTCCACGTCATACCAGGTCCAGAAGGTCATGGATCCCGGTGTGCTGACCTGGGTGAAATCGAATTGGCGTGTCAGGGTCATATCCGATTCATCACCCTTGTTGGACCAAAAAGCGTACGAACCAGAGTAAGGATTTTCGGGCAGAAGCTTCACCACTGTTGAACCTTCAAAATGAATTGTAAAGTCACCATTACATTTCAAGCTTATATAATCCACGCCATATTGGTGCACCGGTCGCTCAGATACCGACTTCGGACAGGTGGATATTGTTTCTGTTGGAAAAGCCATGGCAGGGTTGGATAAGTTATGATAAGTATAGCGACCATCACCAATGGATGCGTCATGAAGGGAGTTGGCGATAACCCAATCCAGGAAGAAATCGTCCGCACCGATCGGCTGCCCGGTAATTCCATCGCTGGCATGGATCATCTCCAGGGTATTGTCGATACTAGCCATCCCATTTAATGGATTTGCGACCACGGCGCGCGTGGCATCTTCACCAAAACGATCGAGGAAATAAGTCGTGAACAGGAAACCCGCTCCATAATGAGGTGAGGTGGCATTTGAGTCATTGGGCCAATCGTTCAGTTGCAAGTCGGGGTTGGAAGTATACAGTTGATCAAATCCACCCGGATCCAGGTCATTAACGAATGCGGATAACTCTGAAAAACCCTCATTCAACCAGGAGGTTTCATCCCGATCAATATTCCAATGAATCATATGTTGAAATTCATGAGCCAGCACCCCATACGTGTAGGGATCATCCAGGTAGGTGTTATCAGCATTGATAATGAACATTTCGTGCGCATTGGAATACTCATGCACCAGGGTGTTGTACTCATCAGCGGAGGCGTAATATCCTGCTATGGAACTCCCCAATCCGGTTGCATATAAAATGTAGATATGCTCGTCACCATCCACTCCAGGGGTCCATTCGCTTCCAAAGAACTCTCGTGTGGTCGGGTAAATGTCATTTTCAAAAGTATTGATCAGCAAGGCTAAATCATTTTCATCATGATCAACACCAGATTCTACCCAGAAATATACATGCGGTGTGATCGAACGCAAGGTAGCGGTAACCAGGTTATTCTCATTCGTATCCGAATTATTAACCCAGAAGCTTTCTTGGTCTCCGATCTGAAGAGGGGTCGAAGGCGGGGCAAGCGTTGCTGGAATATCACATTTTGAAAGCAGGCGGCAGACGATCAAGGGAAGATCGTTATTGGGGACGATCGTTGTTTCCAATAAATGCAGAGTATCAGTGGGGATCGTATCCAGGGGTGGACGAGTGATTACCACCGTGGGGGTCGGATTGAAGAATCCAAACTGTTCCTGATGGATGATCTCGTCACTATTCTTAATTACAAAAATGGATCCAGCGCCGATTCCCACCAGGCAAACACAGCAGAAAGCCAGAATGATAAAGATTATTACGAGAATGAAGATAAAAGAAGGTTTCATATTATTTTTAAAAAAAATATCGCCTCGCTGGTTACTTCTCAATGAGGTCGTTGTAAAAACCCTTTAAAAATTGAGATGGCACCATTGCAGGATGGATTGAATTGTTAGCCCTATCCTCTCAATAGTTTGGGCTGGATTGCGGGGGGTGGTTTCAGACATGTGCCCCACACACGTTTAAAACCACCGTCCACTTTTTTAGAGAAGATACTGGACAGATATTATAAATAATAATCCGACTTAAAGGAAGGTCTCTTTTAATTCCAATACTTCTGCCATATTAAAAACCGGACCATCCACACAGATAAGTTTTTCTCCCAGGTTGCAACGCCCACATTTTCCAAGACCACAATGCATGCGAGCTTCCAATGTGACATAGTTATTCTCAGGTGAAAACCCCATTTCTTCCAGCATCCTGCCGACATAATGGATCATGATCGGTGGACCACAAGTAATGGTGACTGCGTTGTCTGGTTTGGGGGCAACTTTTTGCAGCAATTCAGTTATCAGACCTACGTTATGATCCCATTTTTCATCTGGCTGGTCCACTGTCAGGTGCAAGCTGGTATGCGGTGCTGCCTTCCATTCTGCATATTCTTCGGTGAAGACCAGCAGGTTGGGATGACGGGCAGCCCATAGGATGGTTAATGCGCCATAATCCGGGCGATGGTCGAGCACATACTGTATGACCGGACGCAGCGGGGCTCCGCCAATACCACCTCCCAACACGATCAGGTTTTTTCCTTTAAAATCATCCATTGGAAAAGAATTACCCATCGGTCCACGAACACCCACCATATCACCCTCCCCCAATTCATGCAATCCGGTGGTGACCGAACCCAGGCGGTTGATCGCAAAATCCAGGGTAGGTCCGCGCTCCGGTGTATTGGCAATTCCAAAAGGAGCTTCACCCAATCCAAAGGCAGATAGAAAGGCGAACTGCCCGGGTTTATAGCCTGCAAATGCCTCCTTTCCACCATTCTGCAATTCGACCCGGAAAATCTTAATTTCATTCGCCAGGTCTTTAACTTCAACCAGGGTACCCAGGAAAGGCTGCATGGGATTGGTACCATTCGTTTTCATTCCAACCTCCCAAAATCGCTCAGGATCTCGGTAATATCCACATTGACCGGGCATGCCTCCACACAGCGACCGCAGCCCGTGCAGGAGGAGCTTTCCTGCAAGTCATACTGCGAAGCGTAGTAAAGAAATTTACACAGGAAACGGTTGCGAAGACGTTCGCTCTTTTCAGAGCGCGGCCGGTGACCACCTGCTACCATCCGGTAATTGGCACCAGTGCACGAATCCCAACAGCGCAACCTTTCAAATTCCCCCTTGCCCTGGGCTGGTTCATCCCGGGTAATGAAGCATCGGCAAGTCGGGCACACATAGGCGCACACTCTGCAGCTCAGACAGCGATCCGAAATCTCCTGCCAGTAGTCATCGCTAAAATGAGAGTCCCAGCTTATAGATGCCGGATCTGGAAATTCTTGCAGGGTGTAGCTATAAACTGGTTTTTCCACTTCTTCTGCATTAAAGGTTACATTCTTCAATAATTCCTGCCCTTTTGGGGAGTTCACCTCAAGCGCATACCCGTTTTCTGTTTCAAAGAGCATGATATCCGTGTGGGTACCATCATCAGGTGAGCCTCCTACGCTGGTACAGAAACAACTGGGTAGTTGTGTCCGACAAGCCAACCCGATCAGCACACTGTTCTCCCGTCTGTAGGCATAATAGGGGTCCACCGGCTCTTTGTCAATAAATACGGCATCCAGAATGTGCAATCCTCTGGCATCACAGGGTCGTACTCCGAAGATCACCTGTTTACCTACCGGCAGGGTTGCACTCACCTGCACTTGTCCACCTTTCTTTTGGATGGATAAAAGGCTATCCGTGATCGGGAAGAAAGCATCTTTTACCGACATTTCAGTCCTGGTGAAATCCCAGGCGATTTCCTTGCTATCCTGGACAGGTCGATACAGCAATACACCGGATACATCCACTGGAGCAATCAAGGTATTTTCGCCAGCAAGGGCATCCAGCCACCGCTTCAGTTCAACGTGTGAGATCTGTTTCATCTCAGCTCTCCTTATATTCGCCGGCTAGAACGGAGACTATCGGGGATAATACCGGTTCCAATCCCGCCACGTGACCAAAATTCTTTTCCATTTCCTGAGCCAGTTTCATATTGAGCAGGCTGATGGGAATATCCATTGGACAAACCCGTTCACATTCATTGCATCCGATACATCTCCCTGCCAGGTGGTATGCCCGTCCCAGGTGGAAAGCCCGCTTTTCATTCATTCGGACTCCCATCCCAACCCATAGGGAGTCATCCCGTTCATAAAGACAGGTCGGGCAGGTGCAAACCGGGCAACCCTGTCGGCAGGCATAACACCGGATGCAGCGATCAAACTGGCTCAACCAGTATTCCATCCTCTCTTGAGGAGCTAACGCTTCGATCTCCAGCATAGCAGGATTTTCAGGAACCGGGTGGCTTGCCACGGGTTCTCCCACAAGCGAATCGTAAATAACCGGGTTTGGATTTTTACATCCCTCACAACGCTTGCGCAGGTTGCCATGTAGATTCCGGACACCTTCGCAGGTTACTCCGATGACATGTATGTGTTCACGTTTGAATTGACTTTCTGCCAACTGAACATTTAACGCCCGGCTGTCGCAAGGTTTGACAACAATTGCAACCGGTTTAAGTTCTTTAATTTTAGGTGGACGCAATTTCACATCCAGATAGGTTGTCAGGTTATAAACACAATCCGGATTCCACACCAACCGGTCTGCATCTTCTTCAGAATAGATGAAGGTTGGACGGGTTTTTCCGCGTGGACCAACCTCATAACCAATGACACATTCCACCTGACCGCTTGATAGTAATTCCCTGGCTATTGTACGAATGGCATCTGTTTTAGAAGCGCAATCATTTAACTCAAAGGGAGTGGTTGCCATGGTTGCCGTTAGCTGCCGATTGATCTCCACTTGCTGCTCATTGGATACCTTCCATTGGACCGGACCAAGCGCACGCACCTTGTCCACGAATTCTGTGGCTATACGCGCATAGCGTTCCCCTTCCGAAGCAGACACCCAATCCAGGTGCAGACGCTCAGGCTCCAGACCCACAAATCCCATTAATTCTCGTAATAATGGTATACGTTTGGCTGTACGGTGGTTACCGGTATCGTAATGGCATTCTCCAATATGGCAACCCAGAACCAGTACACCATCTGCGCCTTCGTCAAAAGTTCGCATGATCAGCTCCGGTGAGACTCGACCCGAGCAGGGAACACGGATGGCTCGCAAATTGGCGGGTGATTTCATGCGGGCAATACCTGCTGTATCTGCCCCTGTATACGAACACCATGTGCATAAAAAGGCGACAATTCTTGGTTCAAATGTCACGGGTCCACCTCCTATTAATTCTCACATTGATCCTCAGCGAGCATTCCAACCAGCTCATGAATGATCTGCCTGTCCTGATAATGAATTAAAGTAATTGCTTTGTTTCGGCAGGCAGCCGCGCAGGTGCCACAACCTTTGCACAGAAAGCTGTTAACAACGGATGTTCGGTTTTCAACCTGTATGCTGCCATAAGGACAGGCTTCAGCACATAAACCACAGCCAGTGCATAGAACCTTGTTAACTTCTGCAATAACTGGATCCAACGCAATGGTGCCCTGATCGATCAATGACAGGGCTGCTGCAGCCGCCGCTCCAGCCTGTGCTACGCTGTCCGGGATATCTTTGGGTGACTGGCAAGTTCCAGCCAGGTAAATACCTTCGCTGGCAGTTTCCACGGGAGCCAGTTTTGGGTGTTTCTCCTGGAAAAATCCGCTGCCGCTCCGGCTTATCCCGAAGGTTCCAGCCACTTGGGCAGCATCTGCCTGAGGTTCGAATCCAGTTGCCAGTATTACCATATCCACTTCAACATGATCTGGTTGATTGAAGAAAGCCTCATCCCATTTGACCAGCAGCTTCTTGCCTTTTTTCTTGATCCCTTTCACCCGACCATGATAGAAGTTCACACCCATCTTTTCTGTACGATTGAAGAATTCTTCATAGCCTTTACCAAATGATCGCATATCCCTGTAAATTTCATATACTTCGGAACCTACGTATTCATGCACAAGTTGCGAAAGTTTTAACGAGTACATACAACAGGCTCGCGAACAGTAATCATGGTATTTTTTGTCACGGCTGCCGATACAATGCAATACTGCCACTGATCTGGGTTTACTCCCATTCTTTAGAGTCACCTTTCCGGTGGTTGGGCCACTGGAATTTATAAGTCGCTCAAATTCCATCGCAGTCAGGACATTATCCAACACCCCATAACCTAATTCGGGTGCAATTGTTGGATCAAAATCCTTGAAACCCGTTGCCAGAATGATCGTGCCTACATTTACATCCAGGATCTCATCCTTCATTTCATGATTGATGGCACCACGGTCACATGCCACTACGCATTCCAGACATTCCGAGCAGGCTCCACAATTCAGGCAGCGCGCCGCTTCTGCCAGGGCTTCTGTCTCGGTCATGGGCAAGTCAACTTCACGGAAGTTATTGACCCTTTCCTCGACTGGCAGGGTTGTAACTTTCGAGCGGGCATTCGAAGACGCCCTGCCTTCCTCTATGCGGGAAACAACCTCATCCTTATCAAGACGGCTTACCGGCATTTGCTGTGGTTCGGGAACTCCCCCACCTGGCAGACGCAGGTAACGGTCTACCGATCTGCCAATGTGATGACCCTCACCAATTGCATCCACCACAAAGGTTGTCATCCCACGCCGTACATCCCCAGCCACAAAAACACCGGGCAGGGTGGTCATCAAATTCTCATCGGACCATAGTCCATCCGGGTAGCGTGTCGCAATACTGCCATCCCGGGGAAGAAAACTGAAGTCTGGCCATTGTCCCACAGCCCAGATGATCAGGTTACCTGGAATGATGTGGTCTGTACCTGGAATTTCCTGTACCTGGCGCTTGCCCTTGACGATCTCACCCACCCTTGCTTCCAGGCATAGCACGCCAATGATCTTATTGTTTTTAATGACAATTTCTTTGAAGACGCGGTCCCGGATGATTTGTATACCTTCCGAAGTAGATTCCTTAATTTCATGTTCGGAAGCGCGCATACCCCGACACACGATCTTGACATTGGGGCTGCCCAGGCGAATCGCCGTACGCGCGGAATCCAGGGCTACATCACCAGCCCCGATCACGATAATATCTCGCCCGCTCAGATCCAGCTCCACACCCAGACATGCCCGACGGAGAAGTTCCAGGCTTAACCAGTTGTCTGGATGATCTGCTCCGGTGATCATTAACTTCGAAGCGTTGTGGGCGCCAGTGGCGATGACCACAGCATTGAAACCTGCCTTCATTAATCCTGCAATATCCTCCACCCAGGTGTTGAGTTTTAATTCAACTCCCTCATCCAGGATCTGCTGAACTTCCCATTCCAGGTATTCGTAAGGCAGCCGGTGCGGTGGAATACCCACCCGCATCATGCCTCCCGCCACCGACAGCGCATCAAATACCGTCACTGAATGCCCAAGTCGAACCAGGTCCAACGCGGCTGTCAGACCAGCCGGACCAGCGCCTATGACTGCCACTTTCTTGCCACTGGGAGTGGGTTTTTTTTGGTAAGGTGTTCCCACAAGGGATTTATCGTACATCTTCTTTAATTCATAACGATGCTCATAAGCCCAATCTGTTACAAAGCGTTTGAGACGCATGATGCTGACCGGTTCATCATACAAACCACGGCTGCAATTCTCCTCGCATTGCTTGTTGCACACCCGTCCGCACACTGAAGGAAAGGGGTGTTCACGACGGATTGCCCAGTAGGCATCTGCATAGCGCTTCTGATGGATCAGGGCTATATATCCCTGGGCACGCTGGTCCGCCGGGCAGGCCGCCCGGCAGGGTGCGATACCCTTCTTATCAATGACATATGCCCCAGGTACCGATTGAGCTGAAAAACGATAAACTGCTTTGCGCGTGACCAGTCCTTGCTCAAATGGATTGCTGATCTCCACTGGGCACACCTCGGCGCATTTATTACATCCAGTGCATTTTATTTCATCTATAAAGCGTGCTTTTTTACGGATAGAAATGTTAAAATTACCGACATAACCGGTTACAGATTCAATTTCGCTGTAGCTCAGCAGTTCGATGTTTTCGTGGCGTCCAACGGACACCATCTTGGGTGTAAGTATTCAAGCCGCACAGTCGAGCGTTGGAAAGGTCTTGTAGAGCTGCGCCATGTGCCCACCAATCGACGACTCGCGTTCCACCAGGTAAACCTGCTTGCCTGCGTCCGCCAATTTTAGCGCCGCTTCGATCCCGGCGATTCCTCCTCCCACGATCAACGCAGACGGGTTCATTTCCACCTGGCGCATGCTGAGCGGATTGTGATAATGCACCCTCTGCACAGCAGCAGATACCAGACTTTTGGCCTTGTCTGTCGCTTTCTCCCTGTCATCGATAACCCATGAACAGTGTTCCCGGATATTGGCCATCTGGAAGAAGAATGGATTCAATCCAGCTTCCGAGCAGGCTTTTCGAAAGGTGTTTTCATGCATCAGTGGTGAACACGAAGCCACCACCACCCGATTCAGACCGTATTCCTGAATATCCCGCTTGAGAATATCCTGACCCGGGTCCGAGCACATATATTCATAATCCCGGGAGATGATGACATTCTCCATCCTTCCCGCATATTCGGCTACACCAGCCACGTCCACAATACCTGCTATGTTCGTTCCGCAATGGCAGATGTATACACCGGTTTTGATCTTTGAGCGGTTCATAAAGTTGTTGAATTCCTCCAATTTTACAGGTCTATTCCATGCTGAATTCGGAGCATAAGAGACCTATCAATTCGT
>CAYJKQ010000028.1:0-12610 GCA_964370815.1 uncultured Anaerolineaceae bacterium
TGACAAAAATCGATTGACACTTGGTGAAGGCGACGCAAGGTTACTGCCTGCCAAGCGCCTGGGGTCCGCACTGGGATTAACTCATCTTTATATCAAAGATGAATCTACCAACCCAACGGGTTCATTTAAAGCCCGCGGTTTGGCGGTCGCCTTGGCTCGAGGGATTGAGTTGGATCAGCATGAATTCGTCATTCCAACTGCAGGTAATGCGGGCAGTGCTCTGGCTTTTTATGCTGCCAGGGCAGGCGTCTTAGCCCATGTTTTCATGCCTAAGGATGCCCCTCTTGCCAACCAGGCAGAAGTACGGCTGGCAGGGGCGGATTTGCAGCTTGTGGATGGCTTGATCAATGATGCTGCCCGTCAGGCAGGGCACCATACCCGCAAGAAGCATTGGTTCGATGTTTCGACATTCAAAGAACCTTATCGGGTTGAAGGCAAAAAAACCATGGGGTTTGAATTGGCTGAAGCCTTTGATTGGCAATTGCCGGATGTCATCGTTTATCCAACAGGGGGCGGAACCGGTCTGGTTGGTATGTGGAAAGCTTTTGCCGAATTGGAAAGCTTGGGCTGGATCGGAAGGAAGCGCCCACGCATGGTTTCTGTTCAAGCCGAAGGATGTGCACCGATCGTACGCGCATTTAATTCCAGAACCCAACGGGTAATGCCCTGGCAAAATGCACATACAATTGCATCTGGATTGCGTGTACCGGTTGTTTTTGCAGATCGCCTCGTCCTGCGTATTTTACATGAAAGTAAAGGCACTGCTTTGGCAGTCAGTGATGCTGAGATTATCCAGGCTCAAAAAGAGATTGCACACACGGAAGGAATTCTTGCTGCTCCAGAGGGAGCTGCATGCTGGGCAGGATTGCAGCATCTCGTAAAAAATGGTTGGGCACAAAAGAATGAAAAGATTATTTTGTTCAATACGGGAAGTGGTCTTAAATACTTATAGGGAATTTCAGTGATGGTTTTAAAAGAATCGCTCTCGTCTTTGGAACTGCTCTACAATATCAGTCGTGAATTGGCATCTGCCTTGGATTTACGAATGGTGTTAACGCGTGTAGTCTTGCAATCCCTGAAATATGTAGGTGGCGAACGTGGCAGCCTGGTTGTGTTTGACGAGAAAGGCAATCCGATGGATGGTGCCATTGTCATTGGTTTGCAGGTCCACGACCAAAAAGCCCAACAACTTCGGGCAACAACAGAGCATGGTCTGGCTGGTTGGGTCGTTCGAAACCGGAAATCAACCTGGATACCGGATACATCCAAAGATGAGCGCTGGCTTCGACGCCCGGATGACGATGCCCAAAAAAGCGGCTCAAAATCAGCTTTGTGTGTCCCCATAATTGCCCGTGATCAAGTTGTAGGTGTCCTGACCCTTGTTCACCCGGCGCCGAATGCATTTAACCAGGATCATTTTAATCTGGTTCAAGTCATTGCCGATCAGGCGGGTATTTCCATATTAAATGCACGTCTCTATACCGAATCTCAGCGTCAGGCGAGAATTATGACAGCCATGGTTGAGAGTTCATCCACAATAAATGCAACGCTGCATCTGGATGATGTGCTGGGAGGAATATTAAAAGAGACCGGTGAGGCAATGCAAGTGGATACGCTGGCTCTGGCATTGCTTGATTCATCCGGCAATTTGGTTTTCCGGGATGCAATATCAAGAAACAATGTTCATAATGATATTATTGGCAGGATCATTCCGGATGGAGAAGGAATTGCAGGTTTGGTTGTTGAGAAAGGCGAAGGTATCATCCTTCAGGATGTGGTGGAAGATGAGCGCTTTAGCAAGAAGTATGAACAATTTATTGATTCAACGATCTGGTCTCTCGCTTATGCACCCATATTTTCTCAGGGGCAGGTAATTGGCTTGCTGGTGGCAATAAATCCCACTTCTGGCACATTTGACCAGGACGCCTTGCCGTTACTGTCCGGGTTAGGCAACCTGGCTGGGTCAGCTATCCAGAATGCGCAATTATATGAGCAGCTTATTGCTGCTCACAAACATTACCGGGAACTTTACGAAGACAGCATTGATCCTATTCTGATATCAGATTTGGAAGGTCAAATTGCTGAAACAAACCGGCAATCAACCCGTATAAGTGGTTTTTCCCAAAAAGAACTGCACAAAATGAATATTCTGGATTTGCATGATTACGATTCCGGACAATTGCAGGTAGGTTTTGTAAGTCTTATGGATGGCTTGACGCAAAAATATGAATCCACTCTCCATGCCAAAAATAACCTCGAGATCCCGATCGAGGTGTATGTTCGTAAGGTAAAATTTGATGGAGCAGACTCTCTTCAATGGATATTACGAGATATCCATACCCGCAAAGAGTTGGATGCTCTGCGCGAGAATCTGACTTCAATGATCTTTCACGATGTGCGTTCCCCCCTGGCGAATATTGTTTCCAGTCTGGATTTGCTGACAACATTAATTGGTGACCCTCATGACGAATCAATTGATTCTGTATTTACGATTGCAAAACGTTCCACAGCCAGGATCCAGCGCTTGATCAATTCCCTGTTGGACATCAATCGTCTGGAATCAGGTAGAACGATTGGAATCCAACAGGCGGTTCAATTTACCGGAATATTGGATGAAGTACTGGATTCAATACTTCCAGTTACGGAAGTCAGGCAACAAACGATCTCAACCGATATTGAACCGGGCTTACCCCCCTTATGGATCGATCTGGATATGATCCGGCGTGTGTTGGAAAATTTAATTGAAAATGCTTCGAAATTTAC
This sequence comes from uncultured Anaerolineaceae bacterium, assembly GCA_964370815.1. Taxonomy (GTDB): domain Bacteria; phylum Chloroflexota; class Anaerolineae; order Anaerolineales; family Villigracilaceae; genus UBA12087. Next base: position 2,764 of record CAYJKQ010000028.1, read on the forward strand.
CCCTCCGGAAGGCAGGTTGGTCATCGGCGCCCGACAAGAAGGTGAGGCTGCAACAATATGGGTTCAAGATAGCGGTCAGGGAATTCCTTTGGCAGATCAGGAAAGAATCTTCGATAAATATACACGTATAAAAAGCGAACGATCCTCTAGCGGTCTTGGGATCGGTCTGGCATTTTGCAAACTGGCAGTCCAGGCTCATGGAGGCAGGATCTGGGTGGAAAGTGAACCTGGAAATGGTGCATGTTTCTTTATAACTTTACCCCTGGCAAAAGAACAACCACAGATGGAAGACAAGGAGATTTAATGCAGGCTATAGCAAAGGATATCTATATTGAAACCCAGTATCCAGGAGTTACCCTGGGAGTGATCAACACCCCGCGCGGGTTGATCCAGATTGACGCGCCACCATCCACCGACGATGGCCGAACCTGGCGTGCGGCATTATTAAATCTCGGTAACGGAATTGAGCGAATTCTGATCAATCTTGATTCTCATGCTGATCGAACTTTGGGAGTGCGCACAATGGAGTGCACTACCATTGCTCATGAGAAAACCGCCCAGGTCTATCGCAGTCGCCCGAATATGTTTAAATCCCAATCGGATGATACTGGTGCAGATTGGGAGCTCTTGCCCGGTCTTGGTAACATTCGATGGACTCCGCCGGAGATTACATTTAATCAACAGATGACCATTTATTGGGGGGATTCGCCTGTGATTCTGAACCATCATCCGGGTCCAAGTGCTGGTGCTTCCTGGGTGAGCGTTCCGGATGCTCATGTGGTTTTTGTTGGTGATGCAGTATGCCCCCATCAACCTCCGTTTTTGGCAAATGCAGATATCCCGGTCTGGTTGGATACTCTAAAAATATTATTGTCTTCGGATTTTCGAGGCTATTCGATTGTTTCAGGTCGAAGTGGTGTCGTGAGTGTGGATGATGTACGAGAACAGATAAGAATCCTCAAGAAAATTGTTTCCAAACTGGATAAAATGGCAGTGAAAAAACAACTTCCCGCCAAAACTGAAAGTCTGATCTCATCTTTATTGGAAGAAATAGATTTTCCGGCTGTGCACACACTTCAGTATACCCACCGGATGCGTTATGGTCTTTTACTCTATTACACCCGTCATTATCATGACCAAAATCCCTCTGAAGAGGATGGTTAAATACCCTTGTCAACAAAATACCAACCTGTCTTTGAAGTCACGCGTGGTGGCATTGTCGAATCTCTCCACTATGGGGCGGCTGTCCTTGTGGATTCGAATGGTCGCGTCCTGTCCTGGGTCGGTGATCCGCAAATTGTCACCTTCATGCGTTCCAGCTCCAAACCGATCCAGGCTTTGCCGTTTATCGAAGCCGGCGGTGATCAATTCTTTCATCTCACTTCGCGGGAACTGGCGATTATCTGTGGCTCACATGATGGCAGCGATGAACACCTCGGCGTGATCCAGGGTCTCCAGGCCAAAATGGGCTTGAAGGAAGATGATTTGCTTTGTGGAGTTCAACCTCCGCTCGATGAGATCACAGCAGATCAATTAAAAAAACGTGGTGAAACCCCCACTTCCAATCGCCATAATTGTTCAGGTAAACACACAGCCATGCTGGCTTATGCCAGGATGCTTGGAAAATCCACTGCTAATTATGTAGATTTTGACCATCCCATTCAACAAAATATTCTTGCAGCTATTGCCGGGATGTGTGATCTGTCAATTTCCCGTGTTGTGGTAGGCAGGGACGGGTGTTCTGTACCCGCATTTGCAGTGCCTCTTTATAATGCCGCCTTATCCTACGCCCGACTGTGTGATCCACATAACCTTTCACAAGAACGGGCAGCTGCATGTCGGCGGATCACCTCTGCCATGGTGACCAACCCGGTGATGGTAGCTGGCTCACAACGTTTTGATACTCGTCTGATGCAAGTGGGTGGCAAGCGCTTAATCTCAAAAGGAGGAGCTGAAGGATTTCTTGCCATTGGGATCCTGCCCGGGGTCTTATGTGCCGATTCGCCGGGGATCGGAATTGCCATTAAGGTTTCAGATGGTGACCATGCGAACAGGGTTCGCCCAGCCATGGCTTTGGAAATACTCAGGCAAACCAGCATCCTGTCTGAAAAAGAACTGTCAGCATTGGCGGATTTTGGTCCATTGTTGAAAGCAAAGAATTGGCGCAAGATCGAAGTGGGTGAAAGTCGCCCGATTTTTGTTCTGCATAAGGCAGGTTAGACGTTTTGTCCGAATTGGAACAGCTTGCGAGACAGGTAAATCAACGTCTGTTGGTTTTTTACGGTGTTCCTGTATGGCGTACTCCTCTGCCACCCATAGATGAACTGGTTTCAACCATTCTTTCCCAGAACACCAATGATCTCAATCGTGATAGGGCATTCGAAGCCCTGCGTAAACGATTTCCAACCTGGGATGAAGTTTGTAGTGCCTCACCAGATGAAATAATCTCCACCATACGACCGGCAGGTTTAGCTAATCAGAAGGGACCACGTATCCAGCAGGTCTTGCGTGAGATTGCAGCGCAACGTGGCAGTTTGGATCTAACTTTTTTAAGGGATTTACCGGTTGAAACAGGTCGCTTGTGGTTGATGAACTTCAAAGGTGTGGGACCAAAAACAGCTGCCATCGTGCTGTTGTTTTCTTTGGGGTTGCCTGCTTTTCCAGTGGACACACATATTTACCGGGTCACAGGACGGATCGGGTTGCGACCAGATCATATTACCGTAGAAGCAACGCATAAACATCTTGAAATACTTTTTCCTCCAGAATCCTATTATGCCGCCCATTTGAACCTCATCCAATTGGGACGTAATATCTGCACTGCCAGGCGTATAAATTGCTCCATTTGTCCCTTGCAGGATGTTTGCAATTATTATAAAAATAGACTAAACTAATATTCTGGTGATTAAAAGGTAGAAAGGATGTGGTTGTTATGTTGAAGAATAAATCTGAGCGGGCACAGGGTTTGGTGGAGTATGCCATCATCCTGTTGCTTGTTGCAATGGTGGTTATTTTCGCTTTGACGGTACTTGGTCCAATAGTTGGTGATCTATTCAGTAACTCGGTTAATACATTTCCTCAATAAGATATGCAAAATCAGACGAATGGGGAGACGGATGAGGATGTAAAACCATTTGTGAATTATTTGAAATAACAAAACTCCCACTTTTTATGTGGGAATTTTTGTCTTAATTTATCTTATCAAATTGTTTGGGATGGAAAGAGATCTTTTCTCTTTATCTCTGTCAAACTTTACCTTGAATAATCGAGATTATTCAACGGATTTAACAAAAGGTTGGCGTCTCAATTCAACAGGTTGGCTTGCATGGACCAGGGACCGCTCCAGGTTATGACAACCTCTTCTTCATGACCGCGCAGATCTTCTTCTGTTTCCACAAAGACCAGCTTATTGGTCGGCGTGCGCCCACGCCAGCGGTTTTTCACCTTCTCTTCAAATAGAACATTTACGCGCTTCCCAAGATAATGGGCGTTGATCTCGGTTGCGATCTGCTCTTGAAGATCTTCCAAGATACGGAAGTGTTCCATTTTCACCTGCGCTGAAACATCATCCGGCATGCGTCTTTCAGAGACTGTACCCTGGCGCGCTGAATAACGAGCCAGGTGCGCCACGTCAAGTTTCAATTCTTCCAACAAACGCTTGGTTTGCATAAATTGGGCATCGCTCTCACCTGGAAATCCTACAATAATATCCGTCGCAATGGACACATTCGGGATGATCTGGCGTATGCGCTCCACCAGATGCCGGTAATCTGCATTGGTATATCCGCGTTTCATGTTTTCCAGAACTTCATCATCTCCAGCCTGGATGGGCACTTCGATATGTGGCATGACCTTGGGTAACTCAGCGACACATTTCAGAATATCTTCACTTAGATAATTGGGGTGGGATGTTAAAAAACGGATCCGTTTCAAAGCCTCAATTTCATTTAAGCCACGCAGCAATTTTGCCAGATTGTTTCCTTCAGGTAGATCAATCCCATAACGATCCACGATCTGTCCCAGCAGGGTGATTTCCTTCACTCCCTGTGCCACCAGTGAACGAGCTTCGTCCAGTATCTCCACCATCGAACGGGAGCGTTCAATACCGCGCCGGTTGGGGATGATGCAATAGGTACAGGCGTGTGAACATCCATAAACGATCGGCAGATATGCCGAAACCAGTTTGCCGCGTTCTTGTTCTGGCAGGATGATCTCGTTGTCCATCATTGCGAAACGGGCACTTGTTTCAAGGTTTTCGATCTGATGGGTTTCATCTTGGGTCAGAAAGGCGATCAGTGGACCTGGATCGGATGGCGGAGAGAACACATCCACGAATGGTAATTTCTTGCGCAATTTTTCAGCACCGCGTACACCCACCATGCAACCCATCAAATTAATAATTAACCCCGGATTTTTTTCCTTGAGGGGTCGCAGGGATTGTAGCCTTCCATAAGCCTTATCTTCAGCAGACTGCCGTACGACGCATGTATTTAATACAATAATGTCAGCAGCTTCTGCTTGGGAAGTGTGCTGATACCCCAGATGCTCAAGGACCGACCCCAGTCGTTGCGAGTCCGCCACATTCATCTGGCAACCTTCTGTCCAAATATGATAGTTCATGTCCACTATTATAATGCATGCTGCCTTTATTTTCCTAAAGGGGGTCTCTCTTTGGGAATTGCCATTATAATCATCCTGATAAAAAAATACCTGCTTACCTCAGCTGTTTCTCCTTAAAATTCAACACGGAGCTCCCATGACCAATATCGTGCATGAAAAAATTCTTCAAGCTGTTTCCATCCTTAAAGAAAAAAATATTGACATGTGGTTAACCTTTGTCCGTGAAACCACAGCAGCTGGAGACCCGGTGCTTCCCCTTATTTATGGGCATGATCTGACCTGGCAGAGTGCAATTATTCTGACAAGCTCGGGCGAGCGCAGCATTATCCTGGGAAGTTTGGAGGCTGAAGCAGCCCGTCGAACCGGGGCTTACAAGCAGGTGATCCCCTATGATCATTCCATCAAACCCGCTTTGCTTGAGATCCTTGAACGAGTGCAACCGGATCGGATCGCCATAAATTACTCTATTTACGATACCCATGCGGACGGGCTTAGTTTTGGACTATACCAATTATTATGTAGTTATCTCGCAGATACCCCTTATGTTGATAAATTGATCTCAGCTGAAATGGTGATCGCAGCCTTGCGTGGACGAAAGACTCGCACAGAAATAACTTTATTGCGCCAGGCAGTGAAAACTACCGAAGAGATCTTTGCGCGTACATTTGAATACCTTCAACCGGGGTTGACCGAACGACAAGTGGGTCAATTCATGTGGGACCAAATGGACGCACTGGGTGTGACTGAATCCTGGGAAAGATCTGGTTGTCCGGCTGTCAACTCTGGTCCGGAATCCCCTGTCGGTCATGGTGGTCCGACCGATCTTATCTTGCAGCGCGGCCATCTCTTGCACTTTGATTTTGGGGTCAGGCAGGCAGATTATTGCTCCGATATTCAGCGTGTTGTTTACCTTCTGGCTCCCGGTGAAACCCGGGCACCGCACCTTGTTCAACATGGATTTGACACCATTTCAGCAGCTGTTCAGGCTGCATTGCATGCCATGCGACCGGGAGTCCCGGGCTGGCAGGTGGATGCCGCGGCACGCAGCCTGGTCACATCAGCAGAATACCCGGAATATATGTATGCTACAGGTCATCAAATTGGTCGAACCACGCATGATGGAGCGGGTCTGTTGGGTCCAAAATGGGAGCGCTATGGTGATACTCCTAATTATCCGCTCGAGGTCGGGCAAGTGTACACCATAGAACCGGGTCTTGCTGTGCCTGGTGTTGGGTATATCGGCTTGGAGGAAGATGTACTGGTTACTGAAACGGGGGCTGAATTCATCAGCCAACCTCAGCTTGAATTGATCCTGCGTTGAGAGGAATCCATAAGTCATAATGGAAAAATTGCGCATAGGTATTGATATTGGTGGCACCTTTACCGATTTTGTAATTTATAACCCAAATAGTGGCAAACTTGAATCCTTCAAATTGCTGTCAACACCGCAAGACCCTTCTCTCGTCGTCTTAAATGGATTGGAACGTATTTTCGAACATGATGGTCGCCAGGCTGTAGTCATCCACGGTTCAACTGTCGCGACCAATGCTTTACTCGAACGCAAGGGAGCGCCTTGTGCCCTGGTCACAACAAAGGGTTTTGGAGATGTGCTTCAGATCGGTCGTCAGAACCGGCCTGCACTGTACGATTTATTTGCAGATCCTGCCCCTGTCCTGGTCCCATCCGAATGGCGTTTGGAAGTGGATGAACGAGTCGATCACCTGGGCAGGGTCTTAAAGGAATTGGATCCCGATCAGGTTGAATCTCTGGTCACAAAGGTAAGCTCATCAGGCATAGCCTCTGTAGCAGTCTGTTTCCTGTACTCCTTTCTGTATCCCGGGCATGAACGTCTGGTCGCTGAAAAACTTCGTGAAGCTGGCTTTCTGGTGTCTGCCTCATCTGAGATCCTGCCAGAATACCGGGAGTATGAACGCCTCAGCACCACGGTGGTTAATGCCTATGTTTCACCGGTTATGGAACAATACCTGCTGCACCTGGAAGAGAAGTTAACCAAATCAGCTCCTCTCGTGGTTATGCGGGTGATGCAGTCCAACGGTGGAGTTATCCAGCCTTCCGAAGCCCGTCATTTTGGGGTTCGCTGCATTCTTTCCGGTCCTGCAGGAGGCCTGATAGCATCACAGGTCATAGCAAGCCTGGCAATGCCAGATAAAAAATTACAGGTCATCGCCTTTGACATGGGTGGCACCTCTACAGATGTATCCCTGATCGATGGCGTCCCGGGTATCACCACCGAAGCGGTGATCGCTGGCAGCCCTATCCATATCCCCATGTTGGATATCCATACCATTGGTGCAGGCGGTGGCTCGGTGGCACGCCTGGATGCTGGCGGTGCTCTTTGTGTTGGTCCCGAGAGTGCAGGCGCAGATCCCGGTCCGGCTTGTTATGGAAAGGGTGATTTGCCAACGGTCACAGATGCCAACCTGGTGTTGGGGCGATTATCGGCGCAGCATTTCCTGGGTGGGCAGATGCAGCTGGACGAAGCTCGTGCCACCCGGGTCATGGACCACCTGGCAGCAGAAATGGGTATCAACAGGACTCGCACCGCACTAGGTATTGTGCAGGTTGCCAATGCCCACATGGAACGCGCTTTGCGTCTCATCACAGTAGAACGCGGCCATGATCCACGTGATTTTAGTCTGCTTTCCTATGGAGGGGCGGGAGGTTTGCATGCTGCCGACCTGGCTCGTGGGCTGGGCATCCCTCAGGTGTTGATCCCGCCTTTGGCTTCCACCTTTTCGGCATTTGGAATGCTGGCAGCCGATGTGGTCAAGGATTACACCCAGACTGTTATGCTCCCTGGTCACATCTCCCTGCTTGAGATTGAGCACCTGATGCAGCCTTTGGTTGAGCGGGGGCGAAGTGAAGTTCAGGCAGAAGGCATCCCGGCTGACGATATCCACCTGGAGCGGTTCCTGGATATGCGTTATGCCGGTCAATCCTATGAATTGATCACACCCTTCCACGAAGAATTTTTAACGGAATTTCATAATTTGCACCAGCGGGAATACGGCTACTCACATCCTGAGGCTGCCGTGGAGATCGTTAACTTGCGTTTGCGTACGGTCGGCAAAATTACACCACCACCTCTGGTTGCCAAACCCATCTACCCTCCTCTTCCCGAACACGCCAGGATCGACATCCGCCCGGTCTATTTTGCAGAGGGACTTTTCAATGTGCCGCTCTATCGTGCCGAGTCCCTATTGCCGGGCAATAAGCTGGAAGGTCCGGCACTGGTTGTTAGGTCCGATACCACCCTGTTGTTAGGGTTGACAGATACTGCCAGTGTGGATGCTTATGATAACCTTCTCATCCAGGTTGGAAAATGAAACCATCCAATTTTGACCCGATCCAACTTGAGATCTTCAAGCACCTGTTCGCAGCCATTGCCGAAGAGATGGGTTCAGTTTTGCGGAAAACCAGTTTTTCGTCCAATATTAAAGAGCGGCGCGATTACTCCTGCGCCATTTTCGATGCTGCCGGGCAAATGATAGCCCAGGCTGCACATATACCGGTACACCTTGGGTCCATGCCACTCTCGGTACTGGCAGCCCTGGAACGTTTCAGCGGTGAAAATTCTTTACGATCAGGGGATATGGTCATACTGAACGATCCATTCAGGGGTGGCACACACTTGCCGGACATCACCCTTGTTTCCCCTGTTTTCGACATCAGCAAAGTTCTAGTGGGTTTTGTTGCCAGTCGCGCCCACCACGCTGATGTGGGCGGTATGACCCCTGGCTCCATGCCGGTCTCACGCGAGATCTTTCAGGAAGGGCTTATCATTCCTCCGGTGCGCCTTATGCAAGCCGGATCGATCAACCAGGAAATTCTTGACCTTGTGCTGGCTAATGTGCGCACCCCATTGGAACGCTCGGGTGATTTGTGGGCGCAGATCGCTGCCAATCAGCGCGGGGCTAATCGCCTGCTGGAAATGACCGGACGTTATGGGCGGGAGTCGATTTCCAAAGCCATGCAGCAGCTTCTGGCTTATACCGAGCGCATGACCCGCAGCCTAATCTCCAGCTTGCCGGATGGTATATTTGAATTCGAAGATTACCTGGATGATGATGGTATTTCAGGTCAACCCATTCCCATTCGGGTCGCTGTTTGCATTCGATCAGATCAGGCAGTCATCGACTTCACAGGCTCAGCATCGCAGCAGATAGGGGGTATCAATGCGGTCTATGCCATCACGGTCTCAGCTGTCTATTATGTTTTTCGCTGTCTATTGGGTCTGGATGTCCCCAACAATTCAGGTTGTCTGATCCCCATTCAGGTGATCGCACCTGCAGGCAGCGTTGTCAATGCCAGCAGACCAGCCGGGGTAGTGGGCGGAAATGTGGAGACATCCCAGCGCATTGTGGACGTCCTGCTTGGTGCGCTGGCGCAAGCCTGCCCGGACAAGGTTCCGGCTGCCAGCCAGGGCAGTATGAACAACCTGACCATCGGTGGCTGGGATTCCGAACGCCGCAAAACCTTCACCTATTACGAGACCATCGGGGGTGGCATGGGCGCTCGACCGGATTCAGACGGTCCCAGTGCCATTCATTCCCATATGACCAACACCCTCAACACACCCATTGAAGCCCTGGAATATGCCTATCCGCTGCGGGTCAGTGAGTATTCCATCCGCTCAGGCTCGGGTGGAGCCGGAAAATTCTGTGGTGGAGATGGCATCCGGCGCAGTTTGCAGGTTTTGGAAGATTGCCAGGTCACCCTGCTTAGTGACCGCCGCCGCTTTGCACCCTACGGCCTGAATGCTGGGAAAGCTGGACAGGTGGGCAGAAATTTCATCCTGCGGGATGGACAGGAAATCCCGCTGCCAGGCAAGGGCAGCCTGGAGTTGAAAGCCAGCGATGTTCTCGTGATCGATACCCCGGGTGGTGGCGGCTGGGGGGAAAGTTAGATCAGCTTTCATTTTCAAAACGAGCCGTTTTTTTTATGAAAGGAAAAAGAATAGCTTCCCGCTTTTATGGGAGGCTATTTGCATTAGCGACCTGGTTTATTGGTCAAATTTCTGAAGGATCCTGGTCTACGGAACGTAATACTCAATGATCAACTGTGGGCGTGAGGCGATGGGAGCATTACCGCTGTAGAGACTGAGATAATTGGCAAGCGTGTTATTGTTGTCATCCAGTTTGAAACGCAGGCGTACTTGTGTCAGGCCGCCATTGGTTGCCAGTTTGTTGATATACGCTTTTCCAGT
>CAYJKQ010000029.1:0-11680 GCA_964370815.1 uncultured Anaerolineaceae bacterium
AAGCCCTGCGCCGCATTGGCGAAGGTGCAGCCATGATCCGCACCAAGGGCGAGGCCGGTACTGGCGACATTGTCGAAGCAGTGCGGCATGCCCGTGCTGTTTTCGGTGAGATCCGCCGCCTGCAGAACATGCCCGATGAAGAATTGATGACCTTCGCCAAGGAAATTGGTGCACCCTACGAACTCGTCAAAGAGGTCAAGGAACTCGGTCATCTGCCGGTGGTCAACTTTGCGGCTGGGGGAATTGCCACCCCTGCCGATGCCGCCCTGATGATGCAGTTGGGTGTGGATGGTGTCTTTGTCGGTTCCGGCATCTTTAAATCGGGTGATCCGGCCAAGCGTGCCAGCGCCATTGTGAAAGCCACCACGCATTTCAAAGATGCCTCCATCCTGGCTGAAGTCAGCCGCAATCTGGGTGCAGCCATGGTCGGTGTGAACATCTCGAGTATGCCCGAATCCGAGAAATTGGCAGGCCGCGGCTGGTAATTTAATCTATGAAAATTGGGGTCCTCGCATTGCAGGGCGACTTTGCGGAACACATCCGGGTGCTGAAGCAGTTGGATGTAGAGACGGTAGAAGTTCGTCTGCCGCCTCAATTGGCCGGGTTGGATGGTTTGATCCTGCCTGGTGGAGAATCCACCACGATCGGCAAACTGTGCGTGGATTATGGTCTTTTGAAACCACTGCAGCAGTTCGGTCAGAAGCACGCCATGTGGGGCACCTGCGCCGGTGCCATCCTGCTCTCAAAGGATGCAGCCCGCACCCAGCCTCTTTTGGGCTTGATGGATATCACTGTGGCTCGCAATGCCTTCGGACGCCAGGTGGATTCCTTCGAAGCAGACCTGGATATCGAACCTCTTAAACAGGTCACGCACACATCAATGCCTTACCATGCCTTTTTCATTCGAGCCCCGATCATTTCCAGGGTTGCAGGCGAGGCGCAGGTGCTGGCTACACTTCCGGATGGACGCATCGTCGCCGCCTTGCAGGACAGGCTTCTGGCCACCTCCTTCCACCCGGAACTGACCGCCGACACACGCTTTCACGAGTATTTTCTGTCACTCATCAACGCATAGGAAAAATGTCTGTCCGTCCTCTCGACCTTCTGGACCTGTTCACTCTATACCACTATCGCCATCAATTGATAGCGCTGGATAGTGCCCGGGCATTAACGCGCGGCAGTTGGATGGGGTTAAGCTCCATGCTCTCCTATCTGAATCCCCACCGTGAAGTTGCCACTGCCATCTCTCTGCATAAAGGTGCAGTCCTGATCGGGCAGGTCACACATTCCAACGCTTCCCCGCATGCCAACCTGGCTTTCCTGGCACCTGAAGAAAGCAGCCCGCACATGCAAGCCTCCCTGCTGGATTATCTATCCGTGCAGGCTGGCGAATGGGGCTGCCTGTCCCTTCTAGCCGAGGTGGACGAATGTTCGCCTGTCTTCAAAGCCTTGCGCCAATCCGGATTCTCGATGTACGCCTGGCAGCGGTTTTGGAAATTGAACGATCCTCAAGAACCCAATAATGAGATCCTGTGGAATGAACCGGTCGACTCCGACCTGATCGAAATTCAAAGCTTGTACAACCTGATCGTACCTGCCATGCTCCAGCTGATCGAACCTTTGCCGCATCATGCAGCTGGATTGGTCTGCCGCCAGGAAGGTGACATTCAGGCTTATATCAGCTTAAAATACGGTTCGGCTGGCATCTGGGCTCAACCGTTCATCCACCCGGATGCTGCCTGTTTACCCGCGTGGATGACCGCCATGCTGACAGCCATCCCTGACCGGCGCAACCGCCCGGTATATGTCTGCATCCGCTCCTACCAGGCCTGGCTCGAAAGCATCCTCGAAGAATTGGGTGCCTCAGCTGGAGAACGCCAGGCAGTCATGGTTCGGCACCTGGCTGTTCGCAAGTATGCCGAAGAAGCACTGCCCGCCAAGAAAGTGGAACCCGCCTGGGCAAAACCTGCCACACCGGTCACCCGCATCAAACCTAGCGATGTTGATTAGCTTAATATCAAATTTGGATATAACTGTTCAGGTATGTCACCCTGGGCATTTACGAAAAAAATTTTAGAATTAGATGGAAAAGTAGAAAAATGACCAAAATGCGAATAACTGATGACCTGGATGCCCTGCTGGGTGTCATCCCACCCGCCATTTCCGCCGCAGTTCAAAAAGAAAATAATAGCGACAACCTGCTGGAAGTCATTCTGGACCTGGGACGCGTACCAACCGCCCGTTTTGTGGACCATGAAATCACCCTGAGCGAGAAAGAGATCACCCGCCAGGAGTTGGATTTCGTGGTTGAGCATATTGGTGATATTGATGCTGACAATCGCGCCGGATTGGAACGTACTTTGCACCGCATCTCTGCCATTCGCAACCGGCGTGGTCATATCGTCGGGCTGACCTGCCGGGTTGGTCGGGCGGTGTATGGCACCGTTGACATTCTGCAGGATATCATCGAGTCGGGCAAGAGCATCCTGATCCTGGGACGTCCGGCTGTCGGCAAGACCACCCTGCTGCGTGAGGCGGCTCGCATCCTGGCTGAAACCCATCGTGTCATCATCGTGGATACCTCCAACGAGATCGGAGGGGATGGAGATGTGCCGCACCCGGCCGTGGGAAAGGCGCGCCGCATGCAAGTGCGTGAACCCATGCTTCAGCACGAGGTCATGATCGAGGCTGTCGAGAACCATAACCCCGAGGTGATCGTCATTGATGAGATCGGGCGTGAGTTGGAAGCCGCCGCAGCCCGTACCATCGCTGAACGCGGTGTGCAATTGATCGGCACAGCCCACGGCAACACCATCGATAACCTGATGCTGAATCCGACCCTATCCGACCTGATCGGTGGCATCGAAGCCGTCACTCTCTCGGATGAGGAAGCCCGGCGGCGCGGCACCCAGAAGACCGTGCTCGAACGCCGTGCCCCACCCACTTTTGATGTGCTGGTGGAGATCCAGACCCGTGACAGGCTGGCGGTGCACGTCGACATCTCCGAATCGGTTGACTCACTGCTGCGCGGCTATCCGCTGCCGCCCGAGGTACGTTCACGCGATGCAAAAGGCAATATCCAGATCGAAAAAACACCGCTCAGTGTGCGTGGTACATCCGGTTTCCGCATTGAAAATGGCAATAACCAGCGGCGTCCCAGCCCGGTGGAGATGCATCCATCCCCGCGCCTTGGACGGGAGACAAGTGTTATTGCATCTTCCACACAGGTTGAGCACGCACCGGCATACCCGGAATCAAATCGGCTGCCCCTCAAAACCATGCGCATCCACCCTTATGGTGTAGCCCGCAACCGCTTGTTGCAGGCTGCCAAACGTCTGGGTGTCGCGGCTCAGGTGGCAACCGATGTCGCCAATGCGGATGTTCTGGTGACCCTCAAATCCCATTATCGCAACCGCCAGCAGACCGTCATGGATGCTGAACAGCGCGGCATGCCCATCTATGTCTTGCGCGCCAATACCGTCGCCCAGATGGAGCAGTTCCTGGGTAACCTGTTCAATTTGCCGGAGCTTCAACCGCAAACTGAAGAGATCAGTGATTTCCAGCTTGAAACCCAGGCTGCCATTGCTGCAGTTTTGAACGGTGAACGCTGGGTAGACCTGCCTTCGGCCCCCTCCACGGTGCGGCGCCTGCAGCACGATATGGCCCGCCAGGCCGAACTGGTCTCCCACTCCTACGGCAAGGAACCCCGCCGCCGGGTCAGGATCTTTCGCGAATGACTCCGGTCAGGTTCATCACCCTGGAAGGTCCGGAAGGCTCCGGCAAGACCTCCCACATGGAGCCGCTATCCAAATGGCTGGAAAGTGAGGGCTGGCAGGTGTTGTGCACGCGCGAACCAGGGGGAACCCCCATCAGCGAGCAGATCCGGGCTGTGATCCATGACCTGAAGAACAAGGAGATGCACCCTCACACCGAGACCCTGCTCTACCAGGCTGCCCGCTCCCAGATCGTGGAGCAGGTCATCCGCCCCCAACTGGCTCAGGGGGGCATCGTGCTGTGTGACCGTTATGCCGATTCGACCCTGGCTTACCAGGGCTACGGACACCGTCAAAATCTGGAGGATGTGCGCGCCCTTATCAATTACGCCACTGCCGGTCTGCAGCCGGACCTGACTATTTTGTTGGATGTGGATGTGGAGATCGGCTTGCAGCGCAGCTCCCAGCGCCGCTCGCATGGTGGCGAATGGAACCGTCTGGATGCCTACCAGCTGGATTTCCACCAGCGTGTGCGCCAGGGCTACCTGGAACTGGTCAAAGCCGAGCCGGCGCGTTGGGTGGTGGTGGACGCTGCGTTGAGCTGGCAGAATGTCCAGTCCGCCCTGCGCCAGGTCATTTCAGATGGATTAAAAACGTAGGGGCGGGTTTCATGCCCGCCCGAATTTAGTTGTAGATCGTAGTCCTAAAGATCCAAATCTCCCATGCCCATACCACCCATGCCGCCCATGCCAGCCATTTCCCCACCCAGGTCGGGCAGGGCGCTCTCGATCTCTTCCGGGCTCTGACCGGATTCCAGGCGATCGACCACATCATCGAATTCGGGAGGCAGTTCCTCACCCATCTCACGTCCCATTTTGCGCATTATGGCTCCCATCGCTTTCGGGTCATCTTCCAGCCCTGCCAGCGCGGAAGGATCTGCCAGGCTTTCCATGCGGCTCTCCTCGGATTTTGCCACGCGCACACGCGGCAGTCTGCGGCGCACATTGGCGCTCTGGCAGTGCGCACAAACCACCGCCTTGCTGCCATACTCGGCATAAGTAAAGAAAATGTCAAAGCGTTGCTTGCAATCCAAACAGACGTAGTCGTACAGGGGCATGGTTGCTCCGTGGTGTTATTTCTCTGATAAAGATGGACCATTAAATGAGATGATAGCCGCCATCACGAGATCAGACCGAATTGTTTTCCAACTCTGGCAAAGACCTCCAAAACGCGCTCCATCTGTTCGTCTGTATGAGTGGCCATGTAACTGGTGCGCAGGAGTTGACGCCCCTCCGGGACAGCCGGGGCGAGAACCGGGTTGACAAAGATTCCCTCATCGAAGAGAGCTTTGCTTATCATCAGCGTGCGCATATTGTCGCCGATCAGGATGGGAATAACTGGTGTTTCAGATTGACCGATGTCGAACCCGAGGCGCTTGTATTCCTTGCGCATGTAAGAAGCCAGATCATTTAGACGTTGAATGCGTTCCGGTTCGGATTGCATGACATGCAGGGCAGCCAGGGCTGCTGCTGCATTGGATGGTGGAATGCTGGCGCTGAAGATCATGGAACGGGCATTGTGTTTGATGTAGTGGATAATATCATCGTCTCCGGCAATAAAGCCGCCCAGGGAGGCAAAGGACTTGCTGAAGGTTGACATGATGAGATCTACCTCATCCGTCAAATTGAAGTGTGCAGAAGTGCCGCGCCCTCCACCAAGAACACCTGTGGCATGGGCATCATCCACCATCAGGCGGGCGTTGAATTTCTTACAGATCGGGACGATCTCTGGAAGAGGCGCAATATCTCCTTCCATACTGTACAACCCGTCCACCACGACAAGTTTACCAGAGACATCTGCCACCTGGTTTAACATATGCTCCAGGTGAGTCATGTCATTGTGACGAAAGCGCACGATCTTACCCCAACCCAGCCTGGCGCCATCCACGATGGAACCGTGATCAAACTTGTCCAGCACAACCACATCATTCTGGCTGACAAGTGCGCTGATCGTGCCCAGGTTGGTCTGCATACCGGTTGAAAAGACCAGGGCGGATTGTTTGCCTACCCATTCTGCCAGTTCCCGCTCAAGTTGCTCATGCAATTCGATGGTCCCGTTGAGGAAGCGGGAACCGGTGCAGGAGGTTCCGTAACGCTCAATTGCATCGATCGCTGCCTGGCGGACTTTTGGATGCGTGGTCAGTCCTAAATAATTGTTCGACCCGCACATGATGAGTCGGTGACCCTTGTAAACAGCTTCGGTGCCTTCGTTCTCGCTCAGCGGCATGAAATAAGGATAATATCCTGAGGCCATGACTTCTTTAGCGGTTGTGTAATTCAAGCATTTCTCAAAAATGTCCATCTTGTTCTCCGATCGGTTAGGTTGATTTGCATGAACCTGGGGGAGTCTTTTCCAGTATTATGTCCGGGAGATCCAGCCATCCACGGAGATCATTTGAGTGCAGCTATATCTTTTTCTTCTTGCCCGAGGCTGCCATTTGGTCCAGCAGGCTGAAGACCAGGCTCTTGGGCAGCTTGCTGGTCAGCAGGTAGAACAGGCGTGAATCCATGCCGGGGAAGATCAGGAAGCGACCTTTCTCCGCCTGCTGCAGGATGTCGCCTGCCACCTTATCGGCTGCCAGCGCTTTGGCGTTGCCCGAGATGGCTTTTGTCTCAACCGGTTTGAAAGGTTCCTCATAAGCCAGTTGCGGTGTTTCGGTGTCAGGTGGGAAGGCTACCGAAACACGGATGCCATGCGGCTTCATCTCTGCCCGCAAAACCTCCGAGAACCCGGTCACTGCATATTTTGTGGGGCTATAAGCGCTGTACCCAAACACACCCAGGTAACCTGCCATCGAAGAGATATTGATAATATGACCGGAACCGCGCTTGAGCATTTCCGGCAGGAGGGCTTTGGTCACATACACCGTCCCGAAATAGTTGACCTGCATCAAACGCTCGAAGACATCCAATTCAAGCTCCTGGATATAACCGGGCTGGGTCTCGCCAGCCGAATTAATGACTACATCCGGGACCCCGGCGGATTCGATAACGCTATTAACTATAAGCCGGGCTTGTTCTGCGTCCGAGACATCCCCGGAAAAAATTCCGCAAAACTGTGATGATTCACGACGGGCAGCTTCCACTTCTTTCAGGGCAGCCTCCAAAACCTCTCTCCGGCGAGCGTTGAGCCAGATGTGCGCACCTGCCGCAGCCAGTTGTTTTGCAGCTGCCAACCCGATCCCGCTCGATCCTCCGGTGATCAGAACGATCTTATTATGCCAATATGGATTTGGTGTCATATATTACCTTTTGAGGTTTTCCACTTGATTAATGAGGATTTCCATTGGTTCTGTCTGCTGGATTGGATAAAACAAGACAGGCTTCCTGGGGGGATTCGTAGGCAGGTATTATAACCAATTTTCTGATTTAAAGAGGAATAACACCCTTTATATCGCCATAGAAAAGGTGAGTATAATGATCAATGAACAATCATCTCGTCAAAACCACCAACGTCCCCCCTTACCCCTGCGGGTCGGGGACTTCGCCGAATGTCCCGCGTGATCTAAGCGGGAAAGTCTCGCGTGCTCTTGGAGGGAAGGTTGTAATGAATTCGAGCCTGATCTTAAGAACCTGCGGGACGATTGGATAAGAATATTTAATAACAAAGGAAAAAAACTCATGAAAATTTTCTTTTACATCCTGTCGATCTTATTGACCGTCGGTGGTGTGATCTGGTTCCTGCAAGGCATCAACTTCCTGCCCGGCAGTTTTATGACAGGTCAGGTGCGCTGGGCTTATTACGGGGTCATGGCTATCATCGCCGGGGTAGCTTTGTTTCGCTACGCCAAAACCATGAAAGCCGCCTCGCCCAAAGAATAAGGTCGGGCGCCTGGGAACACAGGTTCCGGTTTTCAGTGTTGGCGCTCACCAGGGTGGAATTTTGACAGGGTCGGAAATTTTCCGACTCTTTTCCACAAAGTTATCCACAGTTTTATCAAAAGGCACCTGCATGCCCTCCAGCGCAGACAGGATCTGTCCTGCTCCGGGGTCGATCCTGCCGTGTGCAGCCTTCAGCATGCCTGCAAAGTGAGCAGTTCCAGGATCAATGCACTTATTTTTCAGGGTCTTTCCCTGCCAGAGACGGAAATTTTCCGGATTTGGTCCTGTTAGTTCTAGTAGTGGTAGTTTAATATTTAAACTATTTTTTAAAGAATTAGTTAAACTACTACTACTAGTAGGTTCGGGGGAGACGGAAATATTCCGACCCTTTTCCACAAAGTTATCCACAGGTTTTTCCACAGGTCTTTTTTTGGTTTTGTGCCGGTGTCTGGCTCTGCCAGGCAGCTTCGGTTGCCCGGGGACAGGGTTTGGAGTGGGCGCAATAACTGCAACAGGATAAGGACTCGAAGGTTGCATTTCAGCAGCATCTTCTGTCCCACATCGTGCTGCACTTTGTACAGGAACTTCGTCGCCGGCTTCGCCAGGTTCCGTTGCAAATAAACGCCTCCTGCGGGACGCCCGGCTGCGTTCTGTGCTGTTGGGGGCAGCCTGGCTTTCCTTGAAACCGGTCACCATCCAGCCCTGTGGGGTTTCATCCACCAGCCCGCGCTCAAGCAAACCCCATAAACAATACAGCAGTTCTTCCGGATCAGCCCGCAGGCGCCAGGCCATGTCTTCCACATCTGGTAGCAGACCCTCCTGATCCTTCTCGCCCGCCAGCAGGTACAGTTCCACCAAACGCCGGAACAGGTCATCCGACAGCAAGCCATAGGTCGGGTTGTTCAATATGTCCAATTGCAGTTTGATCCAATCTCTTTTCATGGCATCCCGGCCTCCTTAACCGCGCGATCTGGTATAATTATAGAACAAATGAGCTAAAATTGCAAGCCACAACTTCTATCAAACTGGAAATTCCACTGTGAGGCAGAAACGAGATAAAGGGTTTGACGTCTGAAAATTTCATTCCAGATATTTGAGTATTCTGTGATCAGAAAAATCAATCGCACTTTCAGGTGAAATAGATCTTCTCAGCATGGTTCGTTGCTCGAACAAGTACCCTGCATTCATCCATTAAAAAAGACTAAAATTACCATTTTTTTGGGTTTTGTGTTAATATATAAAGAAATAAATTTATTAATTGTTAAGCAATATTTGATCAAAATAATTATTAATTGGCAATGGATAGCCTGTGATCTTGGCAATTTCGATATTGTCAGCACCGATAATGTTCTTTGAGGTAAATATAATTTTATGTGGGTATTAATAATTCGTTCACCATCCAGCACTCCAATCGAATATGTAGTAAAGCAGGGAAAAAATTCCTTGGGGCGAAAACCCGATAATGATATTGTCATTTTAGACGAATCTGCCTCGCGCTTTCACGCAGAGATCTACTGCCAGAATGAACTTGCGGTTATTAATGACCTGGGAAGCACAAATGGGACTTATGTTAACAAGGAGAAGATCTCCAAGCCGCATGTCTTTCAATCCGGGGACCAGGTACGTGTCGGTCAATGTGTGATCAGTGTCATCTTTCAGAAAAATGGGGACACCCCGGCCCTCGTATTATCACTCACGGGGACTCGTCCACTCACGCGCGATCTCCTTCTTGAATCGATCGATAAGAACGCGGTATTACTGGATGTTGTTTCCAGCCGGTTGACCATGATTTTCAACCTTGAAGCAGCGCTGAAGGAAATTGCTGAAATGACTCAGCAAACAATGGGAGCGGATAATGCCGGGATTATCCTGGCAGAAAATTTTGACAAACTGGATGATCTGGAAATACCAAGCTCCATAACCCGGCGGGCACTTGAACTGCAATCTGTAGTGATCGATTCAGATCTGAACACCAACGCTGATGATCCTGATGGCAGCAATGGGCAGCATATGATCTGTTCAGCTTTGTGTGTTCCAGTCAAGAGCGAGCAGGAAGTAGTTGCTCTACTTTACGCCATTAAGACGGATCCCCAAGCCAGACCCTTTAGCGAGCACGATGTGCAGCTGGCAGTCGCGATCAGTCACCAGGCTGCGATGACCTTCCAGCGCGAGAAACTGCTCAAAGAATCTCAAATATTGGAGCAGTTGGCCACTACCGATAGTTTGACTGGGATCCATAATCGCAGGCAGATACTCAACCTGGCTGAGTTCGAGTATCAACGTTCCCGGCGCTTCAACCATCCACTGACCCTTCTTCTTCTTGATCTTGATGATCTAAAAACATTAAATGACACCCATGGTCACCTGGTTGGCGATAAAGCTCTACAGCTTTTCGCCAGTAATTGCAGAAAACAGATCCGGAACGAGGATTCCGTCGGTCGCATAGGTGGTGACGAGTTTGTCATCCTGCTTATTGAAACATCTAAAGAAACTGGCAGAACTGTAGCCGAACGAATTCATCATAATTGTTGTAATTTGCAAATTGAAACCCGGGATGGTTCCATCGGGTTTTCAGTCTGTATCGGGGTCGCTACCAGCAGCGAAACGATTTCAAATCTGACCGACTTGCTCGATAAGGCAGATGCTGCCATGAGGAAAGCAAAAAAGGCTGGTAAAAATCAGATTGTGGTTGCTGATCAATAAGGGGGGTATGGCAGGCTGGGAGCTTGCTTGTTCTCTGCCTGCCCCGGAGCAGGAAATTGGTCACAAGCAGATAATTATATAAAGAGGGCACACTTGTGTGCCCTCTTTGTGGTACCCGTCAACCTTTCGGCATGCAAGCAGGTCCTTATTAATTAGCCAGACCTCTCAATCGTAAAATGGGAACGCCTGTTTGGAAGAGCCTTCCCCCTGCTTGTTGCGCTGGGCGGCTGAAGTGTGCCGCTTGCGGGGAAGCCGGATGGGTTTATCGCTGCCGGAAGAAGACTGGTTCTCCTGCAAGTAATTCACTACCCAGCCCTGATGAGTCTCATGAACTTCCCCAAGCTTGGACAGACGGTGCAGCATCTTTTTCAATATTTTTTCGCTGACCTTCAGGTGTCTGGCACAATCTGCCACGGGCGGCAGCAAGCCGCCCTGACCGTTTTCTTCTGCCAACAGGGTCAGTTTCAGGAGGCAACGCCATTTTGGAGCGCCTACCATTCCAATTATGGGATCATCCAAAATTTCGAGAGATCTTTTGATCGATTCAATGTCAGCCAATTCCAGCCTCCTTAAAAATTTGTTTGGATGAGCCGCCCCCTTAACATGCAAGCGGAATGAGCCGCAGTTGGGGGCGCCTCATTCCACTATTATTATAGAATAAATGTGCTAATATTGCAAGAGGAGAAATAATATTTTTAGTTATTATTTATCTAATGATTACTTATTGGGGTTATAGTGAAGTATTTTTAAATTCAAAACCGTACTCAATTCAACAATTAATTCTTTTTAGTATCGTAAGAAAACGTAAAGCATAATCAAGGTGGTATGCTCATTAAAATAAGTTGTAAATTATCGAATGTTGTCAAATTCTTTGAGTAAAGAAAGGTATTTTTTTATTTTATTCTTGTTATAACGTTTAAAGTAGCTATTTGCGATGATTCTTATCCAATCTAAATTTGTATTAGTAGGATGAGATTTTTCAACTGCTTTGTGCGCTAATACATACCTATTATTCGAAAAATGAATGATTGATTCAAAAAGGAGAGCTTCGGTATGTTTAGAAGAGTTTCGTATTTTCTTTACAAGAGATAGGGCTGTTTTTAAATCATCACTTCTGAGCGCGAGATAAGCCAAACGTTGAATTATTAATGACTCATCTTTTGGAAAAATATTTTCATCTACAATATGGTTTTTATCTAAACATTCGGCCCACAGGTCTGCTTCTTCATATATTCCAATACTATCAAGAATCACTATTAATCCAAGAGTAATATTTGGATGTGACTTAGCTGTTTGAAAGATTGTCTCTCCTGGCTTCATGAGCAACTCGAGTTCCTGGTGGTAGGTGGCGATGGCTTCGTCCCAATCGGGTTCGGGTTTGTT
>CAYJKQ010000030.1:0-10575 GCA_964370815.1 uncultured Anaerolineaceae bacterium
AAAGGGACTCGAACCCCTGACCTCCTCGGTGTAAGCGAGGCGCTCTAACCAACTGAGCTATGCGCCCGGTAGTGGTTATTATACCAAGTTTTAATGTTAAGGAAAAATTGTGTTAAACTTTTGATATCTAATAATTGGAGGAATTTATGCGACTGATCCGTTATCAAATTAAAAATGAAGCTCCTTGTTATGGCTGGATATTAAAAGATCATGTCGGGAAAATTGAAGGTGATCCGTTTGGAAAATATCGCCGAATGGAAGCAGTTATTCCACTAAACGAGGTGAAATTACTTGCGCCTGTGCTACCAAGCAAGGTCATTTGCGTTGGTCTTAATTATTCTCTGCATGCCAAAGAACAAGGCTCAGAATTACCATTACTTCCCCTTCTTTTCTTTAAACCTCCAAGTGCGATCATAAATCCTGGAGAACCCATCCTGTTACCTCCGCAATCCAAGAGGGTTGACCACGAAGCTGAATTGGTGGTTGTGATCGGTAAGAAAGGCCGGCACATTACTGCCGAAAATGCCCACGATCATATCTATGGATATACTGTTGGAAATGATGTAACTGCCCGCGATCTCCAAAAGTCGGATGGTCAATGGACAAGAGCCAAGGGTTTCGATACTTTTTGCCCATTTGGCCCTTGGATCGATACAGATTTCGATGCCTCGGATGCGCTCATCACTTGCAAGGTGAACGGACAACCGAGACAAATGAGCTCTACCAGGGATTTGATCTTTCAGGTGGATGCCCTGGTTGCTTTCATCTCGTCTGTCATGACCCTCGAGATAGGCGATATCATTTTCACGGGGACACCAGCTGGTATTGGCCCACTGCTAGCAGGGGATGAAGTTGTGGTTGAAATTGAAGGGCTGGGAAAGCTTATCAATCCTGTTGCAGCCGAATAAACCAGGAGGGTGTTTAGCGAGTGGTCAACATCCTGCAGTTCCCTGATATCAGGTTTTAATCAGGGTAAATTGCAGGATGTTATTCGTGTGTTTTAATAAGATCAGATGGCCTGGATTTTACTGATTACTCGTTTGCTGCGGGTGAGCTGCGAATCAGTAAATTCGGGTTGCCGGGCGGTCAGGATATCTATTACGAGATCCTTGTTGTCCAGATTTATGGCAGGCAGCATGCTTTCCAAGTGTGTAGGAACATCACGTGGAATGCAGGTTTCCAATGTATGCAGCAATATGGGAAAGAGAAAGTTGGAATAGTCCGGGCGAGCGGCTGACAGACCTGCGAATAACCTGACACCCCAAACTACTGTGATGACGGTTCCTTTTTCATGTTTCTTGAGGATTGTTTTTATTTCAGCCCAGATCGCATCCGGTTGCAGGTTGGCAATGGTTGCCAGGGCGATCATCGCCCCCCAGACCATGCGGTTATGTTTGCTTTTTAATAGAGCCAGGAAATCCTGTACATAGGGTGCGATCAGGGCTGGTTCAATATAACCGATCTCATACATCACTTTTAGGCAGTCGCTGCACACATTTTGGTTTTGATGGGTTAAGTTTTGAGCGATCTCTCTGATTCCAGCTGAATCCCTCTCTTGTGTCAATTCTCCAGCCAGCCTCTGGTTAGGGATCTCACTACGGATATTTTGAAAATAAGCGATCTTTTCAAGTGCAGACATGGCATACCTTTTCAAACTAGATCGAGTTATTATTAGTTTAAGTTTCCATTAGGTTAATGAGAGTATTCCTGAAGGTACCATGCTCGGTCTTTGATGAGCAGAATAAGTGGGATCATGTTGATGATCAGAAAAGCAAGATCAATCAATCCAAAATCGTCGAGAATGGTCAGGAGAGAAGTAAGCACTAGGAGTCCGACTGTGAGGAAAAAGGCAATTCGATTACGTTTGGTAACATATATTCCCAATACCAGGAAGATACAAGCTATCAAAATAGCCAGGATAGCCATTCCACTTATTAAAAGAGGATAATTTGGGATTGAGGGGTGGGCATCGAATGCGACAATCACTCCGAAGGCGAGCCATACCAGAGCGTTTAAATAGATGAAAACGATTGTAATTGAGATGGATGGAGAATGTTTGATCATTTGAACCTCCGGTGATTATCCAGAAATAAGTACGGTAAGCATATTTTACAGATTAACTCATCCCGATTCAATATGTAAATTCTTATAATGGGTTTTGCTATTATTGATCATTTGATTTCCGTGAACAGGTCCCTGCAAGTGAAAGGATGGAGGTTTTAAGACTCATGAGCTCAAGTTACTTGTGTGATAATGGTGCCATGTGCGCCATCATCACGCAGGGCTGCAGCAATGGCAGGAGCTGTTTCAGGTCGAACCAGGGCGATCATGTTCCCACCTCGTCCACCTCCGGAGAGTTTTGCTCCCATTGCTCCAGATGAAAGCGCAACTGCTGTCAACCGGTCCAGTTTGGGTGAAGAAACAGTTATCTCCTCAAGAAGAGCATGGTTCTGGTTCATTAATTGACCCAAAAAAATAAGATTCCCTTCCTGGATGGCAATACGGGCTTGCATAACAATCCATTCAATGGAAGAGAATATCTTTTCCATACGGTCTGGTTCATTCTGCCAAAGTTTGCGCACATCCCCAACGGATTCACGCGTGGTTGCGGCTATCCCAGAGTCTGCGATAACTATGGTGAGTGGTGTTCCAACTGAAAAAAATTCAGCAGGAATATTCTTTACATAGTAAACGGGTCTGCGATAGGTTATAACCGTGTTGTCAATTCCGGATGGAGTGCCGTGATAAAGCTTTTCGGTTTCAAAAGCAATCTTGTTGACAACATCATCCGTTATGTTTTTACCGAGACTGGCTGCCAGGGCACGGATGAGAGCTACGGACACTGCAGCTCCGGAACCCAAGCCGGATGCAACTGGAATACTGGATGAGATCTTAATGTGCATGGGGGGAGGTGAGTTTATTCCCAGTGTGCTCAGCACATTCTGAACGGTCAATGCGATCGGGTCAGTTTCTATGGAAGGGTAGGATGCCAATGTCCCATAACGTCCAATCTCTGGAGCGGAAATATTTATTCCCTCAAGCCAATTCTGATCATCAGTTGTTGTTGGCAGAGGTATAAGAGGATCTTGTTCGCTTGGCTCGATATCTACAGTGACGCCCACTTCCATGATCGGGATGGCTAGAGCTGGGCGACCATATACAACCGCATGTTCGCCAAAAAGGATGATCTTTCCGGGAGCGCTGGCAGAGCTCAAAGGTAAAATACACCCATAACAGCAATTCCCCACAGAAAGATGGTAGCCTGCAAAGGACGGTCTGAGAGCAGAACCTCTTCCGGGGCGCCACCGGCATGTTTTGATTGAACGAGGTATAAATAACGGAATACCCCATATATTACAAATGGAATGGTCAGCATCATGGAATGATTTTCAGGAAGATTGGGTGCAGAAAAAGTATAAAGACTGTATGCCAGGATCGTAGTGCTCGATACGATCATGATATATTGGTCCAACAAGGGAATGGTATAACCATTCAATACCCGGCGATGGGAGTCGGCATCTCCGGCGAGTAATGCCAGTTCAGCCCGCCGTTTGCCAAAACCCAGATATAAAGCTCCCAATGTGGTAACAACATATAACCAGGGCGAAAAGCGCTCGATGGTGATCAAGGAAACACCGGCATGCACACGCAATACAAACCCGGCCGCGATGATCAATACGTCCAGGATGGGTATATGTTTGAACCATTTGGAGTAAGCCAGTATGAGTAAAAAGTACGCCAGAATGACTCCTGCAAAAGAAGGGGATAGCAGATAACCCAAAGGAAAGACCAGGATAACCAGGAAAATGCCAGTCACCCAGGCCAGTTTGATTGGAAGCTTACCGGAGGGTAGAGGACGGTTTTTCTTATCTGGATGCTGGCGATCTGCTTCTATGTCTGAAATATCATTAAATATATAGACTGCACTGGATACCAGGCAAAACAATATGAATCCAAAGGTTGTCCGGAGCAGAGCTCCTGGTTGGAACAACTGCTTGTCAAATATTAACGCAAAGAAGACCAGGGCATTCTTGGTCCATTGTCTTATTCGTAACATTTTTACCAATTCTCTAAGCATACTTGTATTTTACACGAAAGAGGTAAAATACGGATATGAAAAAAACACGGTTGGACCTCCTGATGGTGGAGCGTGGTCTGGTTGACTCTCGCAGCCTGGCTCAGCGAATGGTGATGGCTGGTCAGGTTCGAGTTAATGGAGAAGTAGTTTTAAAGTCATCTGCGAGCGTTGATACAAGTTCGGAGATCAAATTGGACCAGGGTCCCAGGTTCGTATCACGCGGAGGTGAAAAATTGGATGCAGCCTTGCAGGAATTTAAGATCAGCGTCAAGGGTCTCACCTGTGCAGATGTTGGTGCATCCACGGGTGGTTTTACAGACTGCCTGTTACAGAATGGTGCCAGACTGGTTTATGCTATCGATGTTGGGAAAGGTATCCTGCATTGGAAGATGCGTCAACGCCCGGATGTTATTGTCATGGAACAGACCAATGCCCGGTATGTTGAACGTCTACCGGAGGAGATCCAATTTGCATGTGTTGATGCATCCTTCATTTCATTGAAAACACTATTACCAGTATTAAAAAACTGGTTATCAAAACCTGCCGAAGTGGTTACCCTGATAAAACCTCAATTTGAGGCAGGAAGAAAACAGGTATCCAGAGGCGATGGTGTCATCCGTGACCCTGAAATTCACTACCAGGTATTAATGGAAATATTATTGTTCGCACAAACACAGGGTTTCGGAGTTAAGGGTTTGATCCATTCGCCATTGGTAGGTCCCAAAGGAAATGTGGAATTCCTGGCTTGGTTGAATTACCCCGGGCAGGATTCGAATATTGAGGAACTTGTCAGCATGGCTATGATAAAATAGCAATTGTTGAATTGACCCTGTTGTTTTTCCCATCTGCAAAGTGAGGACGACATGAAGAACAAATATATTAATACGCTTTTGGGTGATAATGAAAAAATGCTGTTGGTAACCCGTCAACACTGGTTTGTTATATTTGGAAACATTCTGTTGGAGATTGTTATTATCATTATTCTCCTTGTTGCCGTGACAGTTGCTCTCGTTCTGTCACCTTTTATAGCCGTTGGTTATGTGATTGTTCTGATTCCATTAGGATCAATGGTGCGGGATATTTTGATCTGGTACAACAAGCAATACATTGTCAGTAACAGACGGGTGATGCAGGTGAATGGCATCATCAACAAGAATGTTATTGACTCTTCATTGGAAAAAGTAAACGATGTCAAGATGAGCCAATCCTTCTTTGGGAGGATTTTCAATTATGGTAGCGTCGAGATCCTAACCGCCAGCGAGCTGGGGGTGAATTTATTCCAAAAAATAGAAGATCCGGTTCATTTTAAAACTGCCATGTTGAATGCAAAAGAAAAACTTGGCTACCATGAAAACGGGATACGACCTCAACCGGTTTCCCAGGATATCCCAGATATGATCGCAAAGTTGGATGAATTGCGGAAACAGGGAATTGTTAGTGAAGAAGAATTTATTCAAAAGAAGACGACCCTCCTGACCAAGCTCTAGTTGGATTCCTTTTATTGGTGCCTCAATTTCCAAAATCAGAAGAAACAGCCATTCAACATTGGCTTGAAAGGAATAAACCCCAGTTTTTCAAGTCAAACCTTTTTAAGCAGGAACGTAATGTAGTTATTTATTGTTTTTAACTTCCACGGGAAGAATTTTTATCATACATGACATCCAATATCCGAAATTTTTGTATCATTGCTCATATCGATCATGGCAAGTCCACTCTGGCGGATCGGCTCTTGCAGGTTACTGGAACGATCTCGGATCGTGACATGACCGAGCAAGTGCTGGATAGCATGGACATTGAACGGGAAAAAGGTGTAACCATCAAGGCCTCAGCGGTACACATGGATTACACTGCTCAGGATGGTGAGGTCTATGCCCTGAACTTGATCGATACTCCCGGGCATGTGGATTTTGGTTACGAGGTAAGCCGGGCATTAAATGCCTGTGAAAGTGCTGTGCTGGTTGTGGATGCTTCCCAGGGTATTGAAGCCCAGACGCTGGCGAACCTCTATTCAGCCATAGATGCCAACCTTGAGATCATCCCGGTCATTAACAAAGTTGACCTGGTCTCCGCTGTTCCAGATGAAGTGGCTGAGGATATCAGCAGTCTGTTGGGGGTAACTTCCAGTAGTGTGATCCGGGTTTCTGCTAAAATGGGTACCAACGTGGAGGCTGTTCTTGATGCGATCGTAGCCAGGACACCACCTCCCAGCGGTGACCAAAAATCCGCTTTGCAAGCCCTAGTTTTTGATTCGCATTATGACTCCTACAAAGGGGTGATCGCATATATCCGGGTGGTTGAAGGAGCCATTGATTTCACGGACACCCTGCGAATGATGTCGACCAGGCTTGACTTTAAGCCAGTTGAAATTGGCATTTTCTCACCGGGTATGAAACCGGTAAAAAGATTGATCGCAGGTGAAGTGGGTTATATTGCCACCGGATTTAAGACCGTGCATGAATGCCGGGTTGGTGACACCATCACGCAAACAGCAAACCCCTCAAGTACACCATTGCCCGGTTATCTTCACCCCAAACCGATGGTTTTTGCGGGTATTTACCCCGCCGAGCCGGATGATTACCCGGAATTAAGAGATTCACTTGAAAAGCTTCAGTTGAATGATGCCTCCTTGATATTTTCCCCTGAAACATCCCAGGCGCTTGGTTTTGGCTTTCGGGCGGGCTTCCTTGGTTTATTCCACATGGAAATCATCCAGGAACGGTTGGAGCGCGAATATGACCTGAATATGGTTTTCACTGCTCCCACCGTGGAATACGAAATCCAGCTTCGGGATGGAACAACCATGGTGATCGATTCTCCAGCTGCTCTACCGGAGGAGAACCAGATCGTGGAGGTGCGTGAACCGTGGATGGAGATCCAGGTGATCACCCCGACTGATTATTATGGTCCGATCATGGAGTTGGTCACAAAACGGCGCGGTATTTATAGAAGCCAGGAATATCCAGCTCCGCATCGCGTCCAGTTAAACTATGAGATCCCGTTATCAGAAATTATCGTGGATTTTTTTGATGAACTGAAATCTCGCACGCGCGGTTATGCCTCTTTGGATTACAAGTTTCTTGAATATCGGATGGATCAATTACAAAAATTGGATATATTGGTTAACAATGAACCTGTCGATGCGCTGGCAGCCATTGTGCATCAAAAAGATGCTTACCACAAAGGTCAGCGTATGATCACAAAATTGAAGGAGATCATTCCGCGCCAAATGTTTGATGTTGCTATTCAAGCCTCCTCGGGCGGACGAATCATCTCTAAAGCAATTGTTAAAGCTGTGCGGAAGGATGTGCTTGCCAAGTGTTACGGGGGAGATATTTCCCGTAAGAAGAAACTGTTGGAGAAGCAAAAGAAGGGTAAAAAACGTCTGAAAATGGTTGGAAATGTGGAGATCCCCCAGGAAGCATTCATGGCGATTTTAAGTCTGGATGATGATTAATCTATAAATAGTCAATTGGAAAAATTAGAGATTTGACCAAATTTGATGAGCGAGCAATTTAATTGGTAAATATTTGGAATTCATCGCGCCGCTGGCTGCCC
Source organism: uncultured Anaerolineaceae bacterium (assembly GCA_964370815.1). Classification (GTDB taxonomy): domain Bacteria; phylum Chloroflexota; class Anaerolineae; order Anaerolineales; family Villigracilaceae; genus UBA12087. The sequence goes on from CAYJKQ010000030.1 coordinate 7,634, forward strand.
GGAGCTGTCATCAGCCTGGCTCTCTTGGCGGTCATTCTGTACTTTGTAGATTTGAACGCAGTTTGGATTGCCCTGCGGAAAGCAGATTACCGTTTTTTATTGCTTGCTCTGGTTGGCAGCATAGCCTGGTTAATGGTGAGGGGGATCGTCTGGTGGACTCTGCTTCAAAAAAAACCATCCTACAAGGTGACATTCTTTTGCCTGAGTGAAGGCTATCTCATGAACAACTTTCTTCCCTTCAGGCTGGGAGAGATTGGTCGCGCATTCCTGCTCAGCCGTAAAACAGAATTGCAATTCATGGAAATCATACCAACGATCGTGATCGAGCGGGTCCTGGATCTGATGTTTTCAGCTGGAATATTGATTCTATCAGTTCCATTTGTTTTGGGTGTTTCTGGTGCAGATCGGATAGGATATCTTGTGGGAAGTTTGATGCTTATCGGTCTGTCCGGGTTGTTTATTCTGGCTCATAATCGTATCTGGGCTGGGAAGATTTTCCAAAGGTTAAGCCAGCGCTGGCCTGAATTTCATAAGATCAGCGTAAGCATCCTGGAACCATTCCTTGAAGGATTGGCGGTATTAACTGATTTCGGTCATTTTTTCAAATTCATGTTCTGGATGACAATTAATTGGTTGATAGCAATCTGCCAGTTTTATTTGCTTGTGCGGGCATTTTTCCCTCAGGCTAACCTGCTTTGGGCTATGTTCAGTTTGGGTGTGGCAGCCTTTGGAGGCGCAATCCCATCCCTGCCTGGTGCGATAGGTACGCTCGATGCAGCTGTGGGTGGAGCGATAGTCTTGTTGACCCAGGATATTGATACAGCTGCAGCATTTGTTGTTATTATGCGTCTTTTTAACTATCTAGTTACCGGAATTCCGGCTTTATACGCCCTGAGCACGGAGGGGCAGACCCTGTCCGGACTTTATCGGGATGTGACCCAGTTTCGTTCTATCAAGGAAGAGGTTGAAGAATTGGAGTAAATATGTCAGTTGAATATCTAATCACCGGTGGTGCAGGTTTTATTGGGTCTAATTATGTCGATCGTCTTTTACAGCGCAAGGCGAAGGTTACTATTTTTGATAACCTAAGCCGGGTCGGAGCTCACATAAACCTTGAGTGGCTGACAGCGAAGCATGGAGAAAAATCATTTCAACTGGTTATCGGGGATGTACGGGACGCCAAGCTTGTTAACGAAGTCGCGCGCCAGGCGGATGTGATCGTCCATCTGGCAGCACAGGTCGCTGTAACCACATCAGTGATGCAGCCTCGTGATGATTTTGAGATCAATGCCCAGGGTACTTTTAATTTAGTTGAAGCAGCCCGGCTCTCCGGGAAGGATCCGGTGGTTTTGTTTGCCTCCACGAACAAGGTTTATGGCGGAATGGATGATGTGCCGGTTGTGGAGTCTGCCACTCGCTGGTACTATAAAAACCTGGCTCTGGGGTGTCCGGAAACCCAACCCTTGGATTTTCATTCCCCCTATGGATGCAGCAAGGGAGCTGCGGATCAATATGTGCGCGATTATGCCCGCATCTATGGGCTGCGAAGTGTGGTCTGCCGGCAGAGCTGTATCTATGGACCCCGCCAGTTTGGTGTCGAAGACCAGGGTTGGCTGGCCTGGTTGATCATCGCCGCGGTCACTGGAAGTCAGATATCCATTTATGGAGATGGCAAACAGGTTCGGGATGTACTGCACGTTTATGACCTGTTGGATGCTTATGACGAAATTATAGAAAATATTGATAAAGTAAAAGGGAAGGTCTATAATTTTGGGGGTGGTTCAGAAAATGTGATTTCAGTCTGGGTGGAATTTGGACCCATGCTAGAAAAATTGCTTGGTAAATCAATTCCGGTTTTGAGCGGCGATTGGAGACCTGGCGACCAGAAAGTTTTTGTGGCAGATATCCGCAAAGCAGAAAGTGATCTGGGCTGGAAACCGAAGATAAAAGTAGAGGAAGGAACGAAGAGATTATTCAACTGGGTGATGGAAAACAAGCACTTATTCTGAGATGGTTGTATTCAATGCTTTGGTTGCCAGGTAATAATCTCATTGGAGAATATATTTGAAAGAAAACCATTCACATCAACACGATCATATCAAAGATCTAACAAGGAGCGCCATACGTCGATTAACGATCTCACTTGGGATCACCCTGGCTTTCGTTTTTGTAGAGATAATATTCGGATTTCTCTCGAATTCACTGGCATTGTTGACGGATGCTGCCCACAACTTCACAGATGTACTGGCGTTGGGGTTAAGTTGGTGGGCGCTGCGTTTGGCTACCAACCCATCCCATGCCCGTCGGACATTTGGTTATCATCGCGCCGGGATACTGGTTGCCCTTGCAAATTCCACTTCCCTGGTGATTATTGCTCTGGGGATCTTCATTGAAGCTTATAAACGTTTTATAAATCCTCCGGAAGTAAACGCAGGCATCATGATTCCCGTGGCTGTATTGGCAGTCGTCGTGAACCTCGTTACCGCTCTTTTGGTCAGGCGGGGTTCTGAAGAAGACCTGAACATGCGCAGTGCCTTCCAGCATCTGATGGGTGATGTACTCTCAACCATCGGAGCGGTTATTGCAGGTGTTATCATTTATTTCACCGGATCAAATTGGATCGATCCTCTGGTAAGTGTATTAATTGGATTCTTGATCCTGTGGAATGCCTGGGGAATAGTAAGGGAATCCATAGATATTTTGATGGAAGCCACACCTGCTGATATAGATGTGCAAGCCATGCTGATGGATATGCGGGAAATTGAAGGAGTGCGAGGGGTTCACGATCTGCACATCTGGAGCATCAATCACTCGATGCGCACGCTCTCGGCTCATATTCAGACCGGGGATATTCCTCTCAGTCAGGGCGCCACCATACAGGCGCATCTTACTGATATGTTGAACCATAAATACCGGGTGGCACATGCCACCTTGCAGCTTGA
>CAYJKQ010000031.1:0-9921 GCA_964370815.1 uncultured Anaerolineaceae bacterium
ATCCTCATCTTCGCACTCCTCACCATCCTCTCCGCCCTCGGCGTGTGGATTATCCGTCAATACGCCGAACGCCGCCGCATCATCGACCATCCCAACGAGCGCAGTTCGCATTCCGCTCCCACTCCTAGAGGTGGGGGCTTGTCCATTGTCATTGTCGTCCTCGTGGCGGGATGTGTCGCAGCTTTCCAAGCAAACCTCGTTCATAGCCTCATCTACCTCGTCTGCGGCGCGGTCATTGCCTACCTCGGCTGGCGAGACGATCTCCATTCGCTCAGTCCGCGTGTGCGCTTTGCCGTGCAAGGACTGGTCGCACTCGCGTCTGTGCTGGGCATGGGTTATTTCAAATCGGTCACCATTCCGCTCTTCGGTCAACTGCAACTCGGCGCGGTCGGTTTCATCATCACCCTCCTGTGGATCGTTGGTCTCACCAACGCTTACAACTTCATGGACGGCATCGACGGCATTGCGGGCGGTGTCGCGCTCTCTGCCGCCTTCGGTTGGATGTTCCTCGCCGCAAACACGAATCAACAATTCGTCTATTGGGTCGCGCTCGCCGTCGCCGCAGGCAGTTTGGGCTTTCTCTTTCACAACTGGTCACCCGCCAAAATTTTCATGGGCGACGCAGGCAGCACCTTCCTCGGGTACACCTTCGCCGTCCTGCCGCTACTCTCCGCCGACGAAGGCGGCGACGCCCTCATGCTCGGCACCCTCCTGATGTGGACCTTCATCATGGACGCGGGCGTCACCTTCATCCGCCGCGCCCTCAAAGGTGAACGCGTTTTCGACGCGCATCGCACGCACCTCTATCAACGTCTCGTCATCGGCGGCTACAAACACGCCCAAGTCAGCGCCTTTTATATTCTGCTCACCCTCCTCGCCGCCGCCCTCGCCTACGCTTGGTCCTGGGGACAACCCTACGCCCCGCCCTTAATTATTATTGGACTTCCGTTAATTTGGATTCTTCTCTCACGTTATACGGCTAAAATAGGACGCGGATAAACGCAGATGGACGCCGATTTTTTTTCCGCGTTTTCCGCGCTCGTCCGCGTCCAATAATCTCATGCTCAATCGGATAAAAACCCTCGCCTCGCTCTTCCTCGAACTGGGTCCACGCTGGTCAGCCTTTCGCCTCGCCTATGCCTTCCGCCTCCGCACCGGACTCATCCGCTTGCAGACGCCGCAATACAAATGGAGCGACCGTCCGCTCAAGCATTGGCTCAAACCTACCATCCCCTCCGACCCTGATTCCTACGCCGCATGGCGCAAACAAAACGCGCCTAAATTTTTCCCCACCGTAGGGGCGGGGTCCCCCCGCCCTGATTACGGAACAAACGCCATCGAAGAAGCAAACAAACTCCTCACCGGAGAACTCAAATACTTCTCCCACACCTATCATCAAATAGGCTTTCCTCCTCGCTGGAATGATGTCATCCTGAGCGATAGCGAAGGATCTCTACCAATGTCGTCAGAGATTCTTCGGTCGCGAAGAACGCTCCCTCAGAATGACATTGCCCGCCACTGGTCCCAAATCTCCGACGACTCCACCACCGACATCAAATTCATCTGGGAACCGAACCGCTTCGCCTTCGTCTACACCCTCGTCCGCGCCTACGTTATCACTCAAGACGAAAAATACCCCCAAGCCTTCTGGCAATTGATTCAAGACTGGGCGGAGCATAATCCCCCCAACACCGGCGCCAACTGGAAAGACGGACAAGAAATCGCCCTGCGTCTCATGGCATGGACCTTCGGTTTCTACGCCTTCTTCCATTCTCCATCCACCACACCTGAGCGTATCTCCCAATTCACCCAATACGTCGCCGCCCAAGCCGAGCGGATTCACGCCAACATCGGCTACGCCATCTCCACCCGCAGCAACCACACTATCAGCGAAGCCTTCGGTCTATGGATGGTCGGTCTGCTTTTCCCCGAACTCAAAGAAGCCGAAAAATATTTCAACCTCGGTAAACGTCTGCTTGAAGAAGAAGCAAAAAAACAAATCTTCCCCGACGGCAGTTACGCAATGTACTCCCTCAACTATCATCGCTTTATCCTTCATCTCTATCTCTACGCCATCCAACTTGGAGAACTTAACCACGATAATCCGTCATTGCGAGCTGCGCTCTTGCCTTTCGCGGCGAAGCAATCCCCTAGCCTGCTCATGAGATTGCTTCGGGCAGAAGAGCACCGCCCTCGCAATGACGATAATGACGGGATAGGGTTTTCGGATGAATTGAAAAACTCTGTAAAAAACTCCATCCACTACCTCTCCCGCCTCATCGACCCCGCCAGCGGACAAATGCCCGTCTACGGCTCCAACGACGGCGCCCTCGTCCTCCCGCTCAACAACTGCGACTTCACCGACTACCGTCCGTTATTGCAATTAGGTTCTGTCATCACTACAGGTCAACCTATGTTCGAGTCAGGTGCTTGGGATGAGGATGTTTACTGGTTATGCGGAGAGCAATTAACCGCGAAGCACGCAACACCTGCCCTGGCGGGCGGTGCCAGGGAGGACGCAAAGAAAGAACAAGGTTTTCTTAGCGCCCTTAGCGCTCTTCGCGGTGAATCATTTCCCAATGGCGGAATCTACATCCTCCGCAACACGGACTCGCGCGCCATCCTCCGCTGTACTGACTTCAACTCCCGCCCCTCGCACGCCGACCAACTCCACATGGATTTGTGGATGGGGGAGCACAACATCGCCATCGACGCCGGAACCTATCTTTACTCTGGCGAAGGCATCTGGCGTAATGGACTTGCCCGCACCTCCGCACATAACACCGTGACCGTGGACGGCAAAGACCAAATGACCATGATCAGCCGCTTCACATGGACGAACTGGGCGAAGGGCAAAGTCCTCAAGCACACCGAGAATCTTTGGCAAGGCGAACACGATGGCTACAATCCCATCCATCACAAACGCACGGTCATGGCATTGGAAGGGGACAGGTGGTTGGTCATTGACGACCTTGAAGCGCACGAAACGCATCACTATTCACTTCACTGGCTGATAGCTGATTATGGAATCCAGAAGCTTGCTTCTGGAAATATGGTGTTATTAAAAATTCCGGACAGCAAGCTGTCCAACTCCATAAAAATCCAAACTGGATTATTTAGCGGCGAAGGCAAATTCTCTATCGTCCGCGCTGACCCCAATTCCACCTACGGATGGCGCTCGCGTTATTATGGTCACAAAGAACCAGCGATCTCACTTTTGTTGGAAGCGGATCAACCCACCGTCAGCTTTTGGACGTTCTTTGGCTTTGAAAACGATGTTCTTGAAATGGCGGGGAAAGAATTAATTCTCAATTCAAAGCATTATTTTCTTGGGGAATAAAGCAGTCCGCTGGAGGGGTGACATCGCACTGAGATTTCGTTATATTGATTTCTATGAGAAAACTTCCCGCTCTTCAATGGATAATTCCCTTCGTGCTCATCGTTCAGGCATGTGGAAACACCTCGTCCACTGCTATACCGCTTGAACCGACACCCGTAAAAGACCTCGTTATCACGCCGGTTGAATCCGCATTTGCGCCTGAGAACCCGACTGCCGCTCCATTGGACGAAATTATTGAAAGCCATGCGGTCACGTTCGATACTCCCGATGGCGCAACGATAAATGGTGAACTTTACGGAGAGGGCGATACTGCTGTCATTTTCTCTGTCATGGGCAATTGCGACCCCGGCTGGCAGGAGTTTGCCCAACTCACCGCAGCACAGGGATTTACGACCCTCACGTATCTCTGGCGCGGATGCAGGGAATCGGGTGGAGTGGACGAAGATGAGATTCAAAAATTCGTGGATGACTTGCGTGGTGCCATTGCCTTCATGCGTACACAAGGTGCGCAGAAGATCATTCTGGTCGGTGCCAGCTTGGGCGGATGTGCCTCTGCCAAACTGACCGTCGAATCGCAAGCGGACGGTCTGGTCGTCGTAGCGTCTCCGGCTGAAATTTCACAGTGGGGTTTTGCCGTTGAAGCGGGTGACGTCGATTCGGACATCCCCAAACTATTTATCACTGCCAAAGAAGATGATACAGTTCCGGTCGAAGCGACACAGGAATTATTCAACCTGGCGGCTGATCCCAAGGAATGGCAGACCTATCCTGGCACAGCGCACGGCACCGATCTTTTTGAAACGCAGCATAAGGAAGAATTTCAGCAAAGGATCTTGGAGTTTATTTTGCGGGTTGCATCCACCCAATAATGGCTTGGGACGTGGATGGTCCATCGTCCACCGTCCATCGTCATTCTTTATCGGTCAGGTAATGGATGAGCACCAGCCCCAAGCCTAGAAAAAGCGGGACGAAGCCGCCCAGCATCCACGGTCCAAGATGAAGCGGAAAATTCTCACCGGAGTCAAAGCCCAATGGATAGAGTCCCAATGAGAGGGCGATTCCGACCGCAGTGATGACGATCCCCCAGCGCAATAATCCCTTCCCTTGTTTTTTCTCAGCGGGGCGCGTCAGTCCCTTTTTCGGCAAGGGCGATGGTTTCTTTGTAGCTCATGTAACGCATGAACGCCAGAAAGCCAAAGATGATGGCGAAAACGGCGACGACGCCGAGGCAGGGGATGATGTCATTCATGAGAGATCCTTATGCAAAAAATCAGGGCTTGGAGAGTTCTCCAAGCCCTGTAATTTTACTTGATGGCGGTGATGTCGATGGAACCGTTGTTCGTTTTGACGGTCAGTAGCGCGCCGCCTCCGTTCATTGATCCTGTTTGATGATTTTTCCCTGAGTCACCATCGAGCGTGACCGTGATCGGGATGTCCGAACTGATGTTGCCAAGGTCGGTATTGAGGTCAACGTTCAACTCGGAGTCAGCCGGGATGCTGAGGGTGATGCCGCCGAAATCGGATTGAACGTTGTGCGGACCTTCCCCAAGCGAGCCGCTGAAATCAACGCCGCCGCTGTTGCTTTTGAGATCGATCGTGGCATTCTCTGCGTTCGTGATGTCGATGCTGCCGAAGTCGGTCTGGGCTTTGATGCTGTTCTTCGCACCATCGACGGTGATGCCGCCGCTGTTGGAGTCGAGGTCGTACGAACCAGCCATGACCTGATTCAACTCGATATCGCCGAAGTCGTTCGTAATGACCAAAGCGCCGCGGATCGTGAGCTTGGTGAGAGTCACTTTGCCGCTGCTGGATTCAATGGTGAAGCTGGCGGCGGAGCCGTTCTCGAAAGTGACATTGCCGAAGTCAGACTTTGAGAAGATATCTCCCGTCGCACGCACGTTGATCAACGTGATCGAGCCGCTGTTCGAGTTGACGGTGACATCCTTACCGTTGACCTTTTCCAGTGTGATCTTTCCGAAGTCTGCGATGATCTGCACATCTTGTGAACCTGCATCCACGTTGCTGATCTCGATCTCGCCGCTGGAATTATCCAACGTCAGTGCGCCTTCGATATTTTGAACCGTCACATCGCCGAAATCGCTGGCGATATCCACATCGCCTTTCACGTCTGAGACATCTACAGCGCCGAACCCGTTTTCAATGTCTACGACCGTTTCCGTCGGGACGGTCACGATGAAGTCCACTGTATTCACCTGCCGGGTCTGACGTCCGCTAAGTTTGTAGGTCAGTGTGATGACATTGCCATTCTGCTTGACGTCGACTTTGATGTTTTGCAGATTTTCCTCCGCGCCGGATTGGGTGGCAGCGTAACCCGTCTTGACGATCTGGACTTCCACCGCCTCCACATCCCCGCCGACAACGGATACTGCACCCGCATCATCGTCTACATTGAGAGTGACCGGCTTCTTCGCGTCGATCTTGAGGGTCTTGCTCTCTTCCGCAGTAGCTGTGACGAGCGGGACATCGAATACCGCGAAATCCGCCACGCGCACGGTGAAGAAGGCAACTGCGCCAATTCCAGCCATCACGAATAACAATGCCAGCACTAATAAAGCAATTACGAGGGGTCTTTTCATTTTGTTACTCCTTGTGATACAAAGTACCGCATAAGCGGTGTGTTCCTATTAGCTTTGACAGGCTTTGCGCGAAAAAGTTTCACTTTGGTTAATGGAAAATGGTTAATGGCTTCGCCAGTTCTCACCATCCTCCATGTTCCATTCTCCATCCACTATTCTCCAATTCCCTGAAACTTTTCCCCAATTTCCCTGTCTAACCAAAAGACCTACCATGCCTACCTCCGAGCAGCTCCTCATCCAAAAAGCGCAAAAAGGCGACCCCGATGCCTTCGCTGCACTTGTGAATGAGCACCAACGCTACGTCTACAACCTTGCCCTGCGCGTCGTCAAAGATGAGAACGAGGCGCTCGATTTGGCACAGGAGACCTTCGTGCGCGCCTGGACGGCTTTGCCAAACTTCAAGGGACAATCCCAGTTCCGCACGTGGCTGTACCGCATCGTCACCAATCTTTGCTATAACCGCCTGCCGAATTTGCGCCGCTCGCTCAATGACCTCGGAGATGATATGATGGAAGACATTCCCGAACCGCACTTCGAGACACCATTACAAACTTTAGAGATGAATGAAACGAAACAATATTTGCAAGATGCCATCACCGCCCTGGATTCAAATTACCAATTACTAATCACTCTCCGATACCAAAACGAACTCTCCTACGAAGAGATCGCCTCGACGCTCAACCTGCCGCTTGGAACCGTCAAAACTGGAATTTTCCGCGCCAAGGAACAGCTCCGCAAGTCGCTTGCCCATCTGGAGGAATCATGGATAACCACCTAGATCAAGATGCGCTCATCGAAGACGCGCTTCAAAAAACTCCGCTTGCACCCATGCCTCGCGACATCACCGCCAGCGTCATGGCACGCATTCAAGTCGACAAACGTCCCGTCCTCGTCACGTGGAATGACTTCGCAATTGCACTCGTCATCGCGCTGACCATCGGCGCACTGTTCATCACTGCTCAAAGCCTGCCGCCGATCGCGCTGGTAAAACTTCGTATTCAAGGAATTCTTCTCTATCAAGCTTTCATCGTCAACGCGCGCTGGCTTGTGCCCACAATGTTCTTCGGATTGGCGGCGCTGTTTGCTTCATTTGCAATTCCCCCGTTGGTAAAAATGACCGTGGACGGTAGACGATAACCGTCCATCGTCCACGGTCTATCGTCTAGTCGAGCCGTTGCAGGATGTGACTGACTGCCGTGGATGCCGGTCCGCCGAGTGACTGGATCAGCCCGAATCGTGCATCCTTAATTTGGTTCGCTCCAGCCTGACCTTGGAGCTGGGTCGCCGCTTCGACGGCTTGATACACGCCGGAAGCGCCTCCGGGGAATCCACGCGCTTTCATGCCGCCCATTGTCGCGCAGGGGATGCTTCCCTTCAAGCCGATCGAACCATCTGCGGCGAGTATCCAACCTTTTCCCTTGATCGCAAATCCCACCGCTTCGAGTTGCAGTGCGGCATAAATGCTGAACGCGTCGTGATACTCGAAGAAGTCAATGCCATCGAGCGTCAGCCCAGCCTGCTTCATCGCCTTTCCCGCGGAAAGCTGCGCCGTGTCGAAGTACAGCATGTCCTTGCGGTCGTGCAATGCCAGGGTGTCCGACGAAGCCGCCGAGCCGGCGATCTTCACGAGTGGCTGAGACCAACTGGTGGGGAGCAGCTCGCGGCGAGTCAGAACGAGCGCGGCAGCGCCATCCGCATTGGGAGCCATGTCGAACATGTTGAGTGGGTCGCTGACCATTTCAGCTTTTGCGTACACTTCCGGCTTGATGGCTTTGCGGAACATGGCATTCTTGTTCGCCACGCCGTTGACATGCGCAGTCAGCGCGAAGCCTGCGAATCCATCCGCAGGGACTTCGTACTCGTGCATGTAACGCTTCATCAACAACGCGGCTTGAGCGGCGGGAGTCATCCCCTGCACTGCTTCAAAATCAGAATCAGATGTAGTCGCAAGGGCTTCATCCACTTCCGAGCCGACCTTGTCCGTGAATTTTTCCACACCGACCACGAGCGCTACATCCACCATGCCGCTTGCTACGGCGAGATAGCCCTGACGAAGCGCCGCTCCGCCCGATGCGCCCGCCGCTTCGACGGTCACAGCTTCGATGCCGAGCAGTCCGGCATGGTCCGCGAGCAGCACGCCGACATGTGCCTGGCGTGAAAGATTCGGCGCGAGCATGTTGCCCACAAAAAGCGACTGCGGTCTGAGTCCGCCCGCATCCTGAATGGCATCATGGATGGCGGCGTAGGCAAGTTCACGCAGGCCAATATCCCAATGCTCACCGACCTCGGTTTGACCTATTCCTGCAATAACGACGTCTGTCATGTTGATGTTGATTCCTTTGTTGGCTTACTTCCAAAACTGCCACCAGGCTTTATCTTTCGATTTCGCCTGGTTCAAATTTGAATAATTTGATGTCGCTCGAATGGGGGCACCTATTTGAGTGTTTTCATTGAATGACCGGATGTGGTTTTTATAGTCCTTCAAAAAATACCCGTTGATGTCGACATAATCCAGTTCCCCGGTGCGAACTTTTTCCCAATTCTGAAGCGTTTCTTTTGCTACATACTTACGCGTGCCCGCGTTTCGGTCCGTGGAGTTTTCGGCAATGATGGTTTGCAGCAAGGCGATATGGTAATTTACCCATTCTTCGATCGCTTGCGGCTGTCGGACGCGCAGGGTATCGAGCAATTGCTTTAATTCGACCTGCCCGGCTTTGATCTCGACATTCATTTTTTTGATCGTTTCATTGGCTTGTTTTGCCTGCTCGGGAGTGGGCTTGCCGTAATCAAGATAATCCGCCCGGTCTCCCGATGCGCTTCGCAGGTCTTCGATCTTCTGGCGTAGTTTTTCGAGCTGAACGGTTTCTTTGAACATACGAATTCCCTATATCCAATTTGTTATTTCATCGCCAACTTACCGCGGAAGCGGACATATGTCGCGTAATCGATCTCCGTGCGGCGCTTGATGTACTCCTGCGTCTTTGTGGCGAGCCCCTGACGCGCGGTCACTTTGTCGGTGACGGTGATATCGAAGGCATCGGACCCGGCTCCAGAGCCGAAAGAGACGCACAGGATGCGGTCACCGGGTTGGGCGATGTCGAGGATGGCGGTCAGGCCGATGATCGCCGCGCCTGCGTATGTGTTCCCAATGACCGGCACAAGCAGACCAGGCTCGATCTGTTCCATCGAAAAGCCGAGTTGACCCGCCACACGCTGCGGGAATTTGGTGTTCGGCTGATGGAAGACCGCCCACTTGTAATCTTTGGCGGTCGAGCCGATGGCTTCCATCATGTGGGTGGCAGCTTCGGTGATGTGTTTGAAGTAGGCGGGTTCACCTGTGAAGCGCATGCCATGTTCGGGATATTTCTGATATTCGCGCCGCCAGAAGTCGGGTGTGTCGGTGACGTAGGAATACGAAGCGTTGATAACCGCCAGCGACTCTTCAGCCGGACCGACGATGTATGCGCCGCCGCCCGCGCCTGCGGTGTACTCGAGCGCGTCACCCGGCTTGCCTTGCGCGGTGTCCATGCCGATCGCCATCGCGTACTTGCCCATGCCCGAGCCGACCAGTCCCATCGCGGCGACAAGCGCTTCGGTGCCCGCTTTACAGGCGAATTCCCAATCCGCGGCTTGTGTGTTCGGGACAGCGCCAATGGCTTCCGCCACCAGTGTGGATGTTGGCTTGACCGCATACGGATGCGACTCCGAGCCGACCCAGACCGCGCGCAGATCGGTCGGGTCGATCTGGGCGCGCATCATCGCATTCCGCGCCGCTTCGATGGACATAGTGATCACGTCTTCATCAAGCCCGGGCACGGCTTTCTCTTTGATGGGCATGCCGCTGGTCTTGCCCGTCCATACGCGGGCAACTTCCTTGGCGGGCAGGCGGTATCGCGGCACATACGCGCCGTAGCCGACAATGCCGACGGGTTTGACGGGTTTGAGGAGGGTGGGGGAGGGTTGTGGATTAGGGGTTGTCATTTA
>CAYJKQ010000032.1:0-9248 GCA_964370815.1 uncultured Anaerolineaceae bacterium
TCCGTGAAGGCGGTCTGACCGTCGGCGCTGGTGTGGTCACCAAGATTCTAGAATAGGTCGTAAAAAAGAATGGCAACCAAGAAAAAAGGCGTCCGCCCAGTAGTAACACTGGCATGTAATGATTGCAAAGAACGCAACTATACCACCGAGAAGAACCGGCGTAATGATCCAGGCAGAATGGAATTGAACAAGTATTGCCCTCGCTGCCGGAAACATACGGAACATCGCGAAACCAAATAAATACCTGGTCAGGGGCTAAAACCCCTGGCCAGTACTTAGGCCAGTAGCTCAATTGGTAGAGCTCTCGTCTCCAAAACGAGTGGTTGTGGGTTCAAGTCCTGCCTGGCCTGTTATCGATAACGCCGTCATCTCCTTTGTGGGAGCTGCGATCGAGACGGCGTTTTAACCGTCAAACTTTGAGGAGTTTCACTTGGCCGGAAAAGTCGAGAAAAAAAAGGTAGCGAAAAAACCAAATGCCATCTCACGCTTTGTGCGCGAGACGGTGGGTGAGTTGCGTAAAGTTTCCTGGCCATCCCGCCAGGAGGCTATTAACCTGACGATCATTGTTTTGATCGTGATGGTTGTTACCAGCATTTTCCTTTATACTGTAGATATAATTGGGGCACGTCTGCTCACCCTTGCAGTCGGATTGTAATCACTTTTCTGGACTGGTGGCATTTTAACTGAGGTATTGAATGAAAAAGCAAGACCCGGAAGAGCAAATTGAAGAACCGATGGAATCTGATGCGGCTGAATCGCAATCAGAAGATTCGGTTTTAATTGAAAGTGGAAGCCAAAAAACTATTCCTGGGAAACCTGCTGAATTGGAGCCTGATGAAATTGAGGATGACCAACTTCTCTGGTATGTGATTCATTGCTACTCTGGTTATGAAAATAAAGTTCGCCACAATCTTGAACAGCGAATTGAAACCATGGGTATGAAAGATAAGGTTTTTGACGTGGTTGTACCGACCGAGGAAGAAATCGAAGTAAGGGATGGTAAACGCCGCACAGTGGAACGCCATATTTTTCCGGGCTATGTGCTGGTCAATATGGTATTAACCGAGGAATCCTGGTTTGTGGTTCGCAATACGCCTGGTGTGACCGGTTTTGTGGGAATGGGTCAATTACCCACTCCACTACGCCCCGAGGAAGTTTCGCAAATAATCAAACGAATGGAAGCCGATTCTCCAACCATCAAAGTCTCATTCAAAGTTGGCGAACGTGTCCGCATTGTGGATGGACCGTTCAATGATTTCCGAGGCACTGTCTCGGAGATCGATATGGAGAAGAACAAAGTGCGAGTTATGGTCAGTTTCTTCGGACGTGAAACGCCCGTTGAACTTGACTTCTTACAAGTTGAGAAAGCGTAACAGGCAAACTACTCAGCCTGAAGCGTGGGAGGGTGACCCGTTTCACCCGCTAATACCACAAAGGAGAAAAAATAGTGGCAAAGAAAATTAAAGCAATGGTTAGACTGCAGATCGAGGCCGGGAAGGCCAATCCTGCACCACCTATTGGACCGGCTCTGGCTGGTCATGGTATTAATATTATGCAATTCTGCAAGGAATACAATGCCCGTACTTCCAACCGAATGGGTGAGGTATTACCGGCTGAGATCACTGTCTTTTCCGACAGTTCCTTCACGTTTATTCTGAAGACTCCTCCTGCTCCGGTTCTGCTGCGCAAAGCTGCTGGTATTGAGAAGGGTTCATCGATTCCCAACAAGGAAAAAGTTGGCAAGGTGACCCGGAATCAGGTGCGTGAGATCGCTGAATTGAAAATGAAAGATCTGAACTCCATCGATCTTGAAGGCGCCATGCTTCAAATTGAGGGCACCGCCCGCAGCATGGGAATCACTGTAGTCGATTAGGAATGTGGGAGGGCTGAATGCAGCCCGCTTGCACCACAAAGGAGAATTTATGTCCAAGCACGGAAAAAAATACTTGGCCGCACTGGCTAAGATCGAACCAGAAAAAGGCTATAACCCCAGCGAAGCAATCGCACTGGCAAAAGAAACATCCATCACCAAATTTGATGCCACGGTTGAATTGCATCTAAATATGGGACTTGATCCCCGCCAGGCTGATCAGCTTGTGCGCGATGTGGTCGTTCTTCCACACGGACTCGGAAAATCAGTACGTGTGCTCGTTTTCGCCGAAGGCGAAGGCGCTGCCCAGGCCCGAGAAGCTGGTGCAGATGCTGTCGCTGATGACGATGAAACCCTGGCCAAGATCCTGGCCGGGTGGACCGACTTTGATGTTGCCATTTCCACACCTGATATGATGGGAAAGGTAGGAAAATTGGGACGTGTGCTCGGTCCGCGCGGTTTGATGCCAAACCCAAAAGCCGGTACAGTGGTACCTGCTGATGATATGGCTCGTGCAGTTACTGAAGCCAAAGCCGGGCGTGTGGAATTCCGCCTGGATAAAACAGCCAACATCCATTGCCCGATCGGTAAAGTCTCGTTTGATGAGCAAAAACTTTTCGATAACCTGGCTGCGTTGATGGAAGCGATCAAGAGAGCCAAACCAGCAGCAGCCAAAGGCAATTATATTAAGCATGTTACAATAACTACAACGATGGGACCTGGTATTAAAATCGATCTTTCCCAGGTTCAGTCGATGGAAGTAATCGAATAGCAATATTCGTGCCTGTGAACAATTAAATACTTCACCGAAGACAGCAGGTGTTCCGAGCGTAAGCCCGGTACTTAATTCCCTGCCCAGGTTGAAGACTTACCTGACAAACTGACCGACGGGTATTAATTCCCAAAGTGGTTGAATAATTGTCAATTCTCGAAAGTCTTTGCCTGGTTCACTGGCAAAGACTTTTTATTTTCTACTCAAAAACATGGGTGATACCCACTATTTTGAGTAGAAAAACCCTGTAAAAGAAAGGAGGTGAAATTCTTTGGCTCTAACAAAAGAAGAGAAAGAAACCATTGCAAAAAAGTACCAGGAATGGATGGAAAAAAGCACTGCTCTCATTCTGGTGGAATATACCGGAGTGAATATGAATACTCTGGATTCGATCCGCGCAAAAGTTCGCGAAGCAGGTGGCGAATACCATGTAATCAAGAATACCCTTGCTAAACGCGCATTCGATGCTCTTGGAATGCCAATCGAACCTGGTTACCTGGTGAACAGTACCGCGGTGGGATTTGCGTTTGAAAACGCCGCTGGTGTTGCCAAGGCTCTGGCTGAATTCGACAAAAGCACGGAGGTTGTCAAGATCAAAGGTGGTTACCTGGGCAAACAACTACTAAGTGACATTGAAGTTAAGGCTCTGGCGGACCTGCCGCCGCTTCCAGTCGTTCGTGCGCAACTGCTGGGTACGATCCTGGCTCCGGCAAGCAAACTGGTAAGGACTCTGGCCGAACCTGGTCGCCAGATTGCAGCAGTTATCAATGCATATGCAGAAAAAAACGCAGCCTCTGTGGCAGCTTAATCTAATATAAGAATATTTATTCATACGAAATAAGGAGTTTGAAATGGCTAATATCGATAAGTTGGTTGAAGAGTTAGGCAAGCTGAGTGTTATTGAAGCTGCCGATCTTGTTAAGAAGCTGGAAGAAGCCTGGGGCGTTTCTGCAGCTGCACCCGTTGCAGTTGCTGCTACCGGTGCCGGACCCGCAGCTACTGAAGCGGTTGAAGAGAAGACCGAGTTTGATGTCGTCATCAAGGAAACCGGTCCGAAGAAGATCGAGGTCATCAAGGCTATTCGCCAGTTGACTCAACTCGGTCTGGGTGAGGCAAAGACCCTGGCAGAAACCGCTGGAGGTGTTGTTATGGCTCAAGTCGGTAAAGATGCTGCCAATGATGCCAAGCAGAAGCTTGAAGAAGCCGGTGCAGTCGTTGCACTGGTATAGTCTTCCAGATTAATACCAAAAACAATAAACCGACAGCTTGGAACTTTAAGCTGTCGGTTTGTTTAAGTTTATTAATTTGTTGGTTCCTTGCTGAAGCAGAGGGACCAACTCTTCATGATGGAGATAGATATTATTCAGCAATTGTTGGTGCTGAAGGGATGATCAGAGATTTTTACTCTTGAAAAGGATCGTAATCTGGATTGGTACCAGCCCAAATGCAGGCAGACTGGGAAAATTGGTTGCATTGCAAGCCGCGTGAGCAGCGGTGCCCGATAACGCGCGGGTTCTGGTCAGGAATAAAATCAGCCGGGTATACAAGGTGGGTTTCCAATGCCACTTCCATATCCACGTGATTGCAATAACAGGTTTTACTTACTTCCCAAACTCGATCTGCCATGACAACCTCCATTAAAAAATTAACATTCTGCACCAATAAATTTACTGATAAGGGAATCCACTCCTTTATATGGGAAAACTGAGATCGTTCTTATAAGCTGGTAAGTACCAGTCGACCCGGAATATTTTGGGACTGTCTTTTAGAATACGTATGGTTAATATACCATAAGTAAATTGCAGTTATTTGGATTGATCATCTGTGATATCACGTGCTTCTGCGTCTACAATTTCATCGTCGCTATGCGGATTTTTCCATGTACCGGAGATAGTTTTCTGAAGAGACAGGGTGTGTTGATTGACGATATCTTCCGGGCACAGACTGATGAACAGGGAGGTGCCGATCCAGATGATGGCAGCATCATCCAGGGCACCAATGACCGGAAGTGCCATTCCAGAAAGCAAATCTATTGGTGATACCAGGTATACCAGGGAGGCGACAGGTAATAATTTTAAGAATAAATTAATGCGTTTGTCTGCGATCAATAACCAGATAAGTTTTATGTGCCTGATAAAATCCTGTATCAGACCACCATTTTGTGAAGGGATCATGCTCTTTTTCATTGGTTCTTCGGACATGTTTTTTCTCCTGGATTAGTTATATCAGAAATTTCCGGTTTGAAATACCTAAAATTAATATTTAATGCATTTCATATACGCATAAAAGGCTTCCAGATTTCGAAATAAAATTGAAAACCAGAAACTTTTGAAAAGGGGTGAGGTGTTCCCAAGTGCGCTACCCATATTATTGAGAAGGACCAAATGTCAGTTACAATAGTCAAGAGGTGACACATGCCCATCGATCCAAACCTAATTCAAGCAATATTATTTGATGTGGATGGCACTCTCAGCGATACCGATGATCTTTTCACAGACAAACTGAAAAGGGTGTTGCAACCATTTCACTTATTATATCCCGGGAAAGATCCTGGCAGGTTGGCTCGCAGGATAATTATGGCTGTAGAAGCTCCCGGAAATATTTTGATCGGTCTGCCGGATGTGATCGGATTCGATGATGAGATCTTCGCCATGATGGATTTCCTGGCACGCCACTCCCACCCTAAACCCAAAGAACACAAGGCCGTACCCGGAGTTCGAGAAATGCTGATCGATCTGAGCCAGAAATACCCGCTGGCTGTGGTCAGTGCCCGTGATGAGCGTACCACCCGGATGTTCCTGGATAACGCCAGGATTTCCCAATATTTTCAATGCATAGCCACTGCACTAACCTGCAAGCGTACCAAACCCTATCCCGATCCGCTCTTGTGGGCGGCACAGAGAATGAATATGCCAGTGGAGGCGTGTCTGATGGTGGGGGATACAACCGTGGACATTCGGGCTGGAAAATCTGCCGGAACTCAAACAGTGGGTGTTTTATGTGGTTTTGGAGAAAGAACAGAGTTGGAGAAAAAAGGGGCGGATTTGATCCTTGAGACAACATCTGACCTGGTGAAAATATTGTACCAGAGCGGATGAAACCTTAAACAAAGAGATACGTAAGATTAATTGGAAGATAATGACCGACAAAGAAGGAGTTGATCCATGTACCGAAAATTGATTTCATCAGTAATCATCCTGACAATGGGTATTAGTGCCTGTGGGGTCTCATTCGATCTGCCAGATATAACACCTGGACCCACTGAAACCTTCTTGATCGAAGTAATGCAACCAGAAGATTCGATCAACCCTACCAGACTCATACTCACTTTTGGAGCAGGGGAGCTAAATATTGTTCCCGGGGCAGAAATCCTCGCATCAGGTTTGGCGACTTACAATGTGCCAGATTTTAAACCTGAAATAACCAGCAGCGATGGCACGGTTAATGTGAAGCAGGGCAGCTATACTCTCAACAAAGTGCCGAATTTTGGTAAAGTTCTTAATACCTGGGATCTGAAACTTGGATCAGCCCCGATGGATCTGGAGATCACGGCTGGTACATATCATGCCGACCTGGAACTTGGAAATCTATCACTGACCAACCTGACGGTAAAAGATGGCGCCTCAGATGTACGCCTTTCTTTCTCAGAACCAAACCAGACAGAGATGAACCTGATGCGGTATGAAACAGGTGCATCTCAGGTCACGCTGGAAGGTCTGGCGAACGCGAATTTTTCCATTCTAAAATTCACGGGTGGTGCGGGAAACTACACCCTGGATTTTTCAGGTAATTTGCAGCATGACGCATCCGCCAGTATTAATACTGGCTTGGGCAACCTGACTCTTATTATCCCTAATGGACTGCAGGTTCAATTAACCATCGATGGCAACCTGGCTAATATTAATGTGGGTAGTAATTGGATCCGCCAAGGAAATACTTATACCCAGACCGGTTCAGGACCCATGTTGACCATAGCCGTGGATGTTGGAGCGACTAACCTGACAGTGATGGATAATTAGTTTACTGATTAACTAACATAAAATCCGTCCCCAGCCATTATTGTGAATAATATTGGTGGGGGCGGTTTTTGTTGTTGATGCCTAATTCAACTTTTTGGGGTATTTTTTGGCTTATTTATGATATTTGGAGTAAAAGGTCATATTTCCAGCATGACCAAAATCACTTGATAACCCGATAGAACGAATATACAATCATAAAGATAAATTATATCCATATTACCGGAGAGGTTAACCATGCAAATTACAAAGCAAGCTGATTATGCAATTAGAGCTGTAATGTATTTATCTGAAAAATACGACTCCAATAAAGAGCTCAATGGACAAGAACTCATTGCTACCAGAAAAATAGCCAACGAAAAACACATTCCAGCTTCTTTTTTAGCAAAGATTATTTCTCAGCTTGAAGGAAAAGAATTGGTTACTACTTCTCGTGGGGCAAGCGGGGGAGTAGGTTTGGCGCGCCAACCCAAAGATATCTCTCTCCTGGATGTTGTTGAAGCTATTGATAACCGGATCTATCTTAATGAATGCGTTAAAGATATAAACAATTGTACCTTTGGTGATGAGTGTTACTTAAGACCGATCTGGTGTGAGGTGCAGGAAGAATTGGTTAATAAGCTTAAAGCCACCCGGTTTGACCAATTCTCCAACGGAAACAAGAAATAAACAAGCCTGATCGATCATAAGGTGTAACTTCTCAATAGATCGAGGTGGATACCATTTATTTATCATATTTACCCTGTCGAAACACCCCTCACGGCGTATAATTGTTGTGAGGGGTTGTTCTTTAAGGACTGGTACTGATCGAAATATCCGGAGGAATGGTGAGCTGGGTTTTGCCTTTTGCAGATCAACTCACTTTCACCCGGGATTGAATTTGGATAGTAATAAATTATCTATAGGAGAAGACCCATGTCTGGATCTCGTGTGGTGCGTGCCCCGCGCGGAACGCAACTTACCTGCAAATCCTGGTTGACCGAAGCTGCCTATCGCATGATACAGAACAATCTTGACCCTGATGTGGCTGAAAAACCCGAAAATCTGGTTGTTTATGGTGGACGCGGTCAGGCGGCCCGCAATTGGGAATCATTTGATGCCATTCTGGCAACCCTGAAGGAACTGGAAGATGATGAGACCCTGCTGGTGCAGTCGGGCAAACCTGTGGCGGTCTTTAAAACCCATAGCGATGCACCGCGCGTGCTGATCGCCAATTCCAACCTGGTTCCCCATTGGGCTACCTGGGAGCATTTTGATGAACTGGCTGCGCGCGGCTTGATGATGTATGGTCAGATGACCGCCGGGTCATGGATCTATATAGGTACGCAGGGGATACTGCAAGGTACGTATGAAACCTTTGGGGCGCTGGCAAAATTAAAAGGCTGGGGTTCGCTGAAAGGAAAATTTACCCTGACAGCAGGATTGGGAGGTATGGGAGGCGCCCAACCGATGGCCATCACTATGAACGAAGGTGTGGGCTTGATCGTTGAGGTTGACCCGGAGCACGCCGAACGCAGACGAGCGATTGGATATGTGGATTGCGTAGTGGATAACCTGGAAGAAGCCATGACCCTGGTCGAAGAAGCTGTTAGGCGTGAGATCCCGCGCTCGGTGGGGTTGATCGGAAATGCTGCGGATATTTACAGTGAACTGGCAGGTCGCGGCGTCATCCCGGACGTGGTAACAGACCAGACATCAGCCCACGAGGCGTTGATGTATATCCCCTGCGGATTGAGCGTGACAGCAGCGGATGAATTGCGCCTCTCCAACCCTGGTGAATACAAGCTACGCGCCATGGAGTCCATGACAAAACATGTCCAGGCCATGCTCGATTTTAAACGCATGGGAGCAGAAGTATTTGATTATGGCAATAATCTTCGCCAACAGGCTTTTAATAATGGGCTGAAAGATGCCTTCGAATTCCCAGGATTTGTACCTGCCTACATTCGTCCGCTCTTCTGTGAGGGCAAGGGACCTTTCCGCTGGGTGGCGTTATCAGGAGATCCGGAGGATATTTATCGTACGGATGAAGCAGTCATGGAGTTATTTCCAGAGGATGAACATCTCAAGCGTTGGCTTGGGATGGCCAGGAAGCTGATACCATTCCAGGGATTACCAGCGCGAATTTGCTGGCTTGGGTATGGGGAACGTGTTAAAGCTGGTCTAAAGTTCAACGAGATGGTGGCAAATGGCACCCTTAAAGCACCGATCGTGATCGGTCGGGACCATCTGGATGCCGGTTCGGTTGCCAGCCCAAATCGTGAGACCGAAGCCATGCTGGACGGTTCGGATGCTGTCTCGGATTGGCCGATCCTGAATGCCATGATCAACGCCATTGGAGGCGCCACCTGGGTTTCCTTCCATCATGGAGGCGGGGTAGGTATAGGGTACAGCCAGCATGCCGGGCAGGTGATCGTGGCAGATGGCACTCCTGAAGCTGCCAGGAGACTTGAGAGGGTTTTAACCACTGACCCGGGCATGGGTATTGTGAGGCACGCGGATGCCGGCTACACACAGGCTATCGAAGCTGCTCATCGACATGGTATCAAGATGCCGATGTTGAAGCAGGAATGAAAACCATTGATGCTTT
>CAYJKQ010000033.1:0-8915 GCA_964370815.1 uncultured Anaerolineaceae bacterium
TGAACTGGTCCGGGGGTGTCGGCAAAACCACCCTGGCCATGGCGGTTTGTAAAAGGTTTGTACAGAATACCGGATTGCCGGCTGCTTTTCTTGAGCTCAGCATGGGCGGGAGTGCCTTGCTGGCGCGAGTCTCGCCGGACTTACCCGAGTTCTTTGCCATCGCCACTCACAAGGAAGAACCTGCTTTGTGGAATGGTGTCAGCTTATACCCAATGGACGGCCGAACCATCGATGTTTTGTGGAGTGAAGACCCGCAAGGCATCCGAGATCTATTGAGTGAGATCCAGCGCAAACACACCCTGTTTGTGGTGGACTGTTTCCCCGGCCATCCGCTGTTTGCTGAGCTTTCCCAAGCCAAGAGCGGATTGATCAACCTGGTGGTGACTTCACCCCGCGATGATGCCATTTTTCAGGCTAGGCGTTTGATCCAGGAAATTTCAGAGCCGCGCCATCTGGTATTGAACATGGTGAGATCGGTGGCTGACCGTGCCGAAGGGGGGATGTCGATAACCCTGCCATACAACGAAACCTGGGCTCAGTCCCTCGACCATCGACTTGCAGATCCGATCCTGGAATTGGCTTATTCTGGTTGGAAAAGGAGAAAACTATGAATCGTGCTGCCCAATTCATCATCGGCTTGATCGCCATCGTCCTGGCCCTAGGTGCTGGCTTTTATGGACGAAATCTGTATCTGAAGGAAGTCTCCACCACCCAGGTGCCTGTGCCCATTAATCCCATCCCGGTCTATACCGTCCTTACTGCAGACATGTTCCAGCTGCGCGAGATGCCGCGCACGATGGAATCCCTGCCTTATTACCAATCCACCCAGGAATTGGATGGAAAGATCAGTACGATTCCACTTCTACCGGGTCTGCCAGTTGCCCAGGCAAATGCGGTAGCCATGACCCACTTTCGCCTAGCAGATGCATCTTTTGAAGTACTCTCGATCCCGGTCGAACCTGTCTCGGCTGTGGGCGGCCAGATCCGCATTGGAGATCGTGTCAACCTGTACCAGGTGCTTCCTGCGAAAAGTGATCCTGCCGTAGGTGCAATTCCTTATTCCAGCGACCAGCCCGGTTTCAAGGTAGAGCTCATCGCCGGGAGCGTGCTGGTGGTGGATGTGCGTAATGCGCAAGGGGTTATGGCAGAGACCAGCCAGAAGAGCGAAGACAATTCAGCACTGGGAGGCAGCCCTCAAACCGAACAGGTCCAGATCCTGACCCTGGCTGTCCAACCAGAATCTGTGCAAGTCATCTTGAATGCGATCGCAGCCAGCCAGAAACAAGGTGGCTTGTTATGGACAACCCTGGCCCTGCCATGATGTATTCTTCTACTCCACCAATAATACAACCCCTGGACCCATACGACCTGGCCTTGATCGAACGGGTACGCGAAGAATTGATCCGGCGTGCCATCAACCCGCCCAGCTGGCGCGAAGAAGATCCCGATAAGCGGCGCAGTTTCTTTGATGAGGTGCGTTCCATCCTGATCGATCAGGGCGAGAAACATTCGACTGTCAACCGGAAGGCCCAGATCATCACGGATGCCCTTTCGGGCGTGGGTCTGCTCGACCAGCTCCTGCGCGATCCATATGTGGAGGAAATATTTGTGCGCAATGGTCAGGTGGCCGTGGAATATGACGGCAGCTTCCATCATCTGGGAAAACTGGCTGATGACAGCTATTTCGAGAACCTGGCCGTGCACGTGGCCGACCAGGGCGGTGCCACCTTGCGCGGCGATCGCCCGGCGGTATTGATCGATCTACCCGGGGGAGAACGTTTCACCGCAATCGTGCCACGCCTGTCTGGTGAGGGCACCGCCATCAATATCCGCACCTTTGGACGGCGGGTACGCACCCTGGAGGAGATGGAAGGGACCGGCACCTTTTCCAAACTCGAGCCTGCCTCAAGCGATGTCTTTCAAGCCTTTGCCAAGCAAGTAGAAAAAGACAAAACTTCCGATCTATCTGCTCGAATCCAGGCTCTGCAAAATACACCGGACCGCTTCCTGGCTTGGACGGTCTCCAGCCTGGCTGGCAGCTTGATGATCGCCGGGGAGATGGGTTCAGGCAAGACCACCTTACTCAATGCCCTGTCCGGATATCTACCCACCACCGCCCCGGTGGCAGCCCTGGAAACATTTCGGGAATTGGAGATCCAGCATCCCTTCTTGCTGCGGGCGGTTGCACCGGCTGAGTTACCCCCCGGTACTCCGGGTGTGACCCTGGATTGGGTTTTGAATGTCATTTACACCCGCATGAACCCGGCTGCCATCCTGGTGGGTGAAGTGGTTGGGGATGAAGCCTTGCAGTTCCTGCGAGCCACCTGCCTGGGACGTAAGGCGCTGACCACCATCCATGGTGGCACGATCGAGGAAGCCCTCATGCGTCTGGAACAGCTGGCCCTGGCTGCTGCACCGGAATTGGGACTGAATGCGGTGCGGTCGATGGTCGCCATGGGTCTGGATGTGGTGGCCTTGATGGGCCGGGTTCAGCGTGCTGGACGATTTCAAAGGGTCCTGCAGGCCATCGCCACGCTCAAAGGCCTGGATGCGAATGGGAATTACATCCTGAACTACCTGTATCGAGCAGAAGGCGAACAAAACCAGGCCGTTTTTGAACAGGCCTACCAACAGGCCGAGGCAGTTGAGTGAATTCTATTCTCATTGTATCCATATACCGGTTGTTATTTGCGAGGGTTCTCGAGGAGAAAAAGGCATGAGTCTATTTCGAGTTCTGCTGGAAGCTGGAGCTATTTTCTTGACGATGGGCATCTTTCTGCTGATATACAGTACCTTCAATACGATCCTGGAGATCATCATGAAAACCTGGCGCAGGACCTTTGCTTCCTGGGCTAGCCGTCGTCTGCTTGCCATGGGCATCCTGCAAGAAAAACCAACCCAGGCAGGCCAGGAGTTGGATTGGAAACGCCTGGCAGTGCTGCTGGCAACCCCTGTATTAGCGCTGGCGGTGAGGGATCTGATGCTTTCCCCGATCGTGCTGATGATCGGGTTTGCCATCCTGGCCTGGATCAGTTTTCAGCAAAAACAAGTTGAACGAGCCCAGGTCAATGAAGATGCGGAAGCGGTGGCATTGCAGATGCGCTCATTGATCAGCGTGGACCACTCCTTATTGAATGCCCTGCTGCGGGTCAAACTGCCGCCGGGGATGATGAAACGAGGCATTGAAGAGGTGATCAACCGCCTGCGCCTGCATCAAGCCCCTGACCAGGCCGTGCAAGGCTTGCAGGGACTGCCCGGAATTGTGACTTCCAGGTTGTCCGCCCTGATCGCCAACCATGCCCAGCTGACCGATGAGATCCAGGATGAGCTGCTGCTTTCCCTGGAGCAGGAAGCGCACCGTCAGAAGTTGCTGCGTTCCAAGACACGCCAGACCCTGGCACTGGTACGCGGCACCATCCGCATGCTGCAGGCTGTGGTGGCAGCCTCAGTTACTTTCGTGATGCTGTCCCCGACCTGGCGTGATTTTTTCCTGCAGGATATCTCCCAGCGTGTGTTATTGGCCCTCATGATCTGTGGGGTCGTGCTGGCCAGCCTGTATTTTGAGTTTGAAGTCCACCAGTTAAGTTTCGGGGAATTCTAGCCATGAATACCTATTCCCTGGTGGTGGGCTTTGGCCTGGCGATCGGAGTGGGCATGATCGTCCATACCCTATTTTCCATTCTATTTGAAACAGGAAGGAGGTTGAGCCGTCCAATGAGGCGTGGTCGTTTATACGCCCTCGGGATCGGCAACACAGACAAAAGCGAAGAGATAAAAAAAGAAGAGTCCATCCTGGGTCTGCCTGACATCCCCTGGGGAAGCCTGTATGTAGCTGGGACGCTGGTTGGCTTGATCCTATTGGCCCTGCTGGGTCCATACCTGCCCGGCATTCGGCTGGGATTCCTGGCCTTGCCTGCTTTGGTGTGGTTGTTCAAAGGCTACCTGGTCCAGCAGCGCAAGCGCTTCATGGTCGGGCAGATCCGCCAGTTCCTGATCGATGTGCGCCTGCACATGAGCCTGCAGGGCTCGCTCCTGCTGGGACTTGAAAGTATTGGCAGGACCACCCTGGAAACTTCGGCCGTGTACCAACGCCTGCAGAAGCGGCTGAAGGGCAGCTCTGCTCGCAGTGGCCTGGACCTGCTCAGCCAGCTGGCGGAAGATCTGCGGTCGTCCCAATTGCTGCATGTCGTCCAGCGTGTCCAGGCTGCCCAGCAGTCCGGAGGCATATCCGATGTCGACCAGGCTATAGCCAGCGTCATCGATGAGTTGAACGAAGAGATCGGCTACCAGTCAGAAGAACAGATGCAGCGTCTGCCCCTGCGCATCACCCTGCTGGCCATGCCGTTCTTGCTCGGTCCGATCGTTATCCTGTTGTTCTACCCGCTGGTGGATCGCATCCTGAAGACCCTTTCGGGTGTGTCGATCGGCGGCGGGTTCTAACCCCCTTGCGGGGGCGTATCCATCCATCTTTGTTAGACCCCATTTGGGGAAAGGAGAAAGATTTATGTTGTTCGATAAGAAAGCTTCTGAAATTCCACAGTTCGTGGTCGTCCTGGCCATCGCCGTGGTCCTGGGCGCAGTGGCCATCTGGGCCATCCTGACCAATATCGGCACCCAGGGCGGCAGCGTGGCCGACTGGATCAGCAGCATCGCAGTACCAGCTGCCCATCCCTAGTCGTCGTTAGATAAGGAAGGTGGCTGGTTTTCCAATGCGAAAACCAGCCACCAGCCGTGTTTATCTTCATCAAATATTCAAATACGGACACAGGAAGAAGGAGGCAGCATGTTGCATGATCGAAATGGACAGAGTGTGGTCGAGTATATCGTCGTCCTGGCCATCTTTATCACCCTGGTCGGTGGGGCACTCTGGGAAGTCTTTTCCAGCTTGCAGGTCAAGTTCAATGATGTCAATGTCGAAATCGGGTCTTAGCTCAAATCAGCGAGGCCAGGCTTCTGTCGAAGCCCTGCTGGTCCTGATGATCCTGGGACTGGTGATCTTTGGCGGCATCGAACTCAGCCGGGGCGTGGCCATTCGCCAGGCTCTGGACAGCAGTACGGGCGCAGCCGTCCGGGCACTGTCCCTGGATCCCTCCCAATGGAACTATGCCAGGGATCTGATCCAGGCCGGCACGAACCAGAATGTGATGGGTGCCTCGGTGAGTACATCTTTGCAGGTTTTGGACGCGGCCGGGATCGTACGCAGTTCAGCCTGGCTGTCAGGCAGCCCGTTTGGGACAACCTTTATCCTGGTAGCCTCGGCACCATTCCAGGCGGATATTCCCTTCCTGTCCGAACCGGTCCTGATCCTCCGGGTCCAGCACTGGGGCATCGTGGAGCGTTACCCATGATCCCGCTTCATTTAAAGACTATTCAAGGAGACGGGATGATAAATGAACGGAAAGCACAATCCGCGGTATGGGGATTGTTGAGCATCCTGGTCCTGGTGGTGATGGCCGGTGGTCTGGTGGACATCTATCGCTTATATGCAGCCCGCAATTGGGCCTATTCGGTTGCCCAGGAAGCTGCCCTGACCGGCGCTTCGCGCGGTCGGGATTGGAATGCGGTTCTCAATACTGGTTGGATCCAATTGGATGAGGCGGTTGCCAGCAGCACGGCACTGGCCGTGATCACTTCTGCCATGCAGGCGCGCGGAATCAGTACGTATGTCGTTTCCATCCGGGTACTGCCTGACCCCTTTGGAGGTACGATCCCTGGATTTCCACCACGATCA
Source organism: uncultured Anaerolineaceae bacterium (assembly GCA_964370815.1). Taxonomy (GTDB): domain Bacteria; phylum Chloroflexota; class Anaerolineae; order Anaerolineales; family Villigracilaceae; genus UBA12087. The sequence continues at coordinate 5,732 of CAYJKQ010000033.1, forward strand.
GTTCGTCTTGGTGAAAGCCTGGGTGAGTGGTCCAGCACGGAACCGGCTGTCGGGGTCTACCTGGAAGTCCCGCTTCAATGGACCCTCCTGGATCTGTTCGGGATCGATTGGAAGACCGTACGGGTCGATGTGTCCGCAGATTTGACCATTTTGTTTCCCTCTGTGGTTCCTAAAGTGCTTGTCACTCAAACCGGTGTGGCCAAGCTGCGAGCTTTTACCCAGTGATTATTTCTATTCTCATTGGAGAAATAATACTTGGAACAAAAAATTGTCACGATCCCAAACCAGGCATATCCTACAAAAAGCCTTCATTACGAAACCAAATATTTCTCTTCCAGGGATTATGCAAAAGCATATATTGGACTTGATTTTCACAAAAACAAATCAGTTATGAAAAGCTCATTTACCTATCAAACTTTGTACTAATTCGAGTTGTTCATTACTTCCTATTACGCCGATGCGATCGCCTATTTCAAATATTGTCATTGACTTTGGATTAGCAATAAGCCGCTTATTACGGACTAATGCCACGACTGATGCCCCGGTTTTCGAGCGGATATTCGCTTCAGCCAGGGATTTTCCAATTAAAGAAGTGCAATCGCTTAATTCCATCCAGGTAATCTCAATTCCCTTAATGGCTTGAAGAAGGTCATGTAATGTTTGGTGCTCTTCATCAGTATTAATGTTGAAGTCATAACGGTCCTGCCGGACTGCTTCAGTATATCGATGGACTTCTTGTAACGGAAAGCCCAAGCTCAACAAGGCGTGGTGGATCAATTCCAATCCACCTTCTAATTCAGGCTGGACTATATGATTTGCACCTAATTCTGCTAAATAACGGACACCTTCTTCTGTAGTTGCTCGTGCAATAATCGATAAATTGGGGTTCAAGTCCTTTGTAGCCGTGACAATTAATGTTGCCGTGGTTTCATCAGGAACGGTCGTTACCAGAATGCTGGCTTGCTCCAAGTGTGCGTGCCTGATAACTTCCGAATTACCCGCATCACCATACAATGTGGGAATATTTCTCTGGTTAAGGATCGCGATCCGGTCGGCATCTGTTTCAATGACCAGCAATGGAATGGAGAGTGATTCCAATATATCAACCAGGTGTTTGCCTACCTGGCCGTAGCCTACGATCACCGCATGGTTAATTAGTTGTTCTTCTTTGATCTCTGCAAGTGGAATATTGGCTTCCGATTTCTTCCAAAACGCCGGGATCAACCGCAGCATTTTCTCCAAAGAAGGCAGTAATTTGTACATGAACGGATTGATGGTAATTGAAAAAAGCGCGGCCGCCAGAATCAGTGAATACTGATTCGATTCTAGCATGCCGAGAGACAATCCAGCCTGGCCCAAGATGAAAGAAAATTCACCGATTTGACTCAACCCCAGCGCAACAACCACGAAAGTTCTCGCCGGACGAGGAAACAGCAGGCCCACAAAAATTACAATAAGGCTCTTTCCAACCACGATCAGCAAGGTTAATGAAGCCACCTGGCCTAGATTTTGCCACAAGAAAATCGGGTTAACCAACATACCTACCGATACAAAGAACAGAACAGAAAATGCCTCCCGGAAAGCGAATACATCTGCACCAACTTGATGGCTCAAATGTGATTGGCTGATAATGGCTCCGGCCACAAATGCGCCGAGTGCCAGGGAGACCCCGAAAAGTTCCGAAGCACCCATAGCCGTTCCCAAGGTGATGGCTAGTATGGCTAAAATAAATAATTCCCGTGAACGGGTGTGAGCGATCCGTTCGAGAAGCCAGGGAATGAAACGTACACCCGCAAAAAACATGATCGCGATAAATGCAACCGCTTTCACCAGCGTGATCACCAAGTTTTGCCAGTTAAAACCACCGGAGTTTACAGAAAGTGTGGGCATTAACACCAGGATCAATACTGAAAGAATATCCTCCATCACTAACCAGCCGATGGCAGCTTGCCCATGGGATGTGTTAAGCAAGGAATTATCCATTAAGCCACGTAGCAGCACGACCGTACTTGCCACCGATATTGCTAGACCCAAAACCAATCCGGCGGATACTGTCCAACCCCAAATCTGGCTCAATCCAAAACCCAACAATGAGGCAATAACGGTCTGGATTAACGCACCGGGAATAGCGATATCTCGTACACGCCATAAATCTCTAAAGGAAAAATGCAAACCCACGCCGAACATTAAAAAGATCACCCCAAGCTCGGCCAGTTGCTGTATGGTGTCTATATCGCCAACAAAACCGGGTGTGAAAGGGCCAATAACAATGCCAGCAAGGAGATAGCCAACAATCGTTGGAAGCCCAATTCGCCGGGCAATTATCCCGCCAACGAATGCCACTATCAACGCCAAGGTAATATTGATTAAGATAGGTAATTCATGCATTTATGATTTCCAGTTGGTCAATTTGGTGTCCCTCATGGTAATTCATACCTTAAGTTTACTGTAAAATTGCCAGTCAGCCAAGTTCAGGGCAATGTCTTGTCCCAATTTCCGAATTTTATCCAACTCTCTTTGGATAAAATAAGAATGATTGACCCCCTAGGAAGAAGCACTGCAAATTGCTATACTACGCTTAACTGAATATTCCTTTTTATCTATCGTTGGCCGGATATAACCCACTGGGATTTGTCCGGCATTTTATTTTAAATCTCCCAATTGGGAAGATTCTGGCACAAGGAGGTTTTTTTGATCAATGAAGTCGTTTTGGAAGGGATTGTGGTACGAGAACCATGGAAATTCATGGATGACCTGTTCTTCCGGTTGGTCATTTATCGCGACAGCGATCTACCAGCCAAAAAACTTGATCTCGAACGGGACGCAGGTGATTACATCAACGTTCGGGTCAATGGTGGAGCCAATGGGCTGATCCATATCCGGCGAGGTATGCGATTGCGGGTACATGGTTTCCTTCAATCTCGGGATTACCGGGAAAGCCTGGAAGAATTTATCAACAAAGCCCGGAAATCGAAAAACTGCGCTGACCTGGCGATAGAAGTTAAAGCAAGTGATCTGAAGCAAAACCAGGTGCTCATTGACCGAAATGTGGTTGAAGCGGTTGCCAGGCGCATAATTGTGTTGGATGCAGCCTTACCGAATGAGAAAAAAACCAGATCAATTGAGAGAGTTACTTCTGGAAGGCACGCCGAAGCAGAAAATGATTCAAGTGAAAAAGTATCTG
>CAYJKQ010000034.1:0-8357 GCA_964370815.1 uncultured Anaerolineaceae bacterium
AGTGTAACGAGGAGATGCTTCGTTGCTTTGCGCCTCAGCATGACAGGTTTGTTTGTTGGGTTTTGCTCTGGTTTTGAAAGAAGATCAGCCTCCTTGATCCGCTCAACCCAACCTACCAAAAGCGGATGATTTATGGATCATTGGATCTCCGTCTCACAATCTTTAAATTTATCATTGTCAGGTCCACCGATACAGACATCACCACCTTTGCCACCCTGCAGGTTATCATTCCCGCCGCCGCCCAGCACACAATCATTACCACCATTACCTTTAATGGTATCGTTATCCCCCCCACCGAGGATAAGTTCAGATGCATTGGTTCCATTGATGGTGCCTGACCCGGTAACAATGGCTGTCAGGTACAACCCGTCACATACCGGCGGTTTCAGGTCATTGGCTGTGATGGTATTCTGAACAACCTGGCGCCCGGCTCTTGTGACCGGTACAGTGTTTGCCGCAGCAGTCGCACTGATCATAGTGATCAGCACCAGCAGGAACAGGACTAAAGCAAAAAACCGGAGACCTTTTTTTTCCAAACCTTTATTTTTCATTTCAGCATTTCTCTGTTAAGGAAAATCCTTGAGTGTGTAACGATAGCATAAATGGGAATCCTGGAGCAGGTACGCATGGCTGAAGTGATCCAATTGAAAATGGATGATGGAAGCGCCATCCCTTTCTGCAATGGGGGCAAGTTCATCAAATGTCTTTACTTCAACCATGGGGGTCGAAAGTTCGGGTAAATCGACTCCGGAAATATTGATGATCATGGATCCGAACTTCTTCTGGATCCTTTTTACCTCGGATAATTGAGGCGTTTGTCCAAAAACGTAGAGATAAATGAGCGCCAAAAGGGATAAAAAGACGAGGATGATGGCGATCCAGCGCAGTGCAATTACTGGAAGTTTAATTCCCAAAAAAGAAAGCTGGTTGGGTATGGTGTTGGCGTGGGTCAGGGTCTTATTTAAGACAGGTTCGATGGCGTTGAGATCGTTCACACCAGTTTGAACAAGTTGAATTTCGTTGGTGTCGATCAGGAATTCCAGGCGGGGGGTAAATTCATCCTTAAAATCCTGACCATCAACGAAGCCATTGAAAGTCACGGACGGAAGGAGGGTGAAAGAATAGGGGGAGCGGAATACTCCGGTCAGGTTCTGTAAATTATCCAAAACCGCCTTGATGGTCACAAGGTCAATCCTGGCTTCGATACTGGTTGTTGGTCCGGAGAAAGAAGTGTCCGGTTGCAATACGAATACCTGTTTCCAGCCGTCCGAAGCGCTCAATTCAAGCACGAGCCTGGTTGAACCTGCCAGAACAATGGGAGACGGCGAAGTAATTGAGTAATCAAAGCGAACATTCATATTCGTAGCCAGTTTCAGGAAGATCGGCTTGCCGGTATCAACGACCTTCTCCTGGTATACCTCTTCTGCATGAGGGACAGGTTCGTAATAGGAAAACCTGCCATGATGGGAATAGGCAATTTCGGAAGTCTCGATCTGAGTTTCAGGCAGTGCCAGAGACCAGCCTGTCAACATGGTTGCCAGAACAAAAACAATCGCCAGGACGATCATTTTGGGTTCTTCAATGAAATTCAGAGTTCTCATTTTTGTTCTGGTCTTCCTTTTCCGATCATCTTTCTTAGTACTATTTTTTTTATTCTTTTTATTATCAAAAAAAATATTGAAAGAGAACCAACTTCCCAAACCTGCCACAAACGCCAGCGACCAGGGTGTCCGCAATTTTGTGAGCATGCTGCCAACTTTTGGAAGATGGATCCAGGCTTTGCCAACCACTTCGTCATGGGAGGGCAAATACGAATCGTCCCAGGAATTATTGTCACCTCGCAGCAGAAACTTCCCGTCTTGAATGGCAATGATGCGGTGGATGACATGCCCTATATCTGGATGGCGATAGGTGATGATATCTCCAACCTTGTAGGAGGGCTTGGAGCGGACGATCACCAAGTCGCCCAGGTGATAGACCGGTTCCATGCTGTTGCCATCGACGATCACACTGGCTGCTTTTCCTCCAATCTGCTGGGGTGCAAACAAGATACACAGGAGGACAAGAAACGCAATAGCCAGCCAGGAGAAGAAATTATTTTTATGCATTTTCCAGATCAAAATTCGACAACTATTTGTTCCAATAAGGTAAGCCCTTTTAGAGATGCTATTCTGGTCATGACAGGTGAATTGATGCGCCGGATCAATCTGCGATGACGACTTCCAGACTGTCCACGCTCAAGAGCGAGACAGAGAGGGAACTGCATGTCACTGCCGTGGAAATATTTGTGCAGGTGTACCAGGTTGACCCTGCCGCCAGCAGTTTTATTTTGATCGTGCTGCCGGCTTTTGGCGCAGTGTCCAGAGTGAAGATAATGGAATCGATCGTAGAAGGGTTGGAAGCATTCAGGTTGTAGTGGACACTGCTGACCACATATCCGCTGATGGCGCCACTGCCGCCACCCGCTTTGCTGGTGGGGACCGTATTGGCTGCTGCAAAGGCATAGGTGGAGGCTGAGACGATGATGGCGATCAGGAGCAGGATTGCCAGTTTGATAAATTTTTGTTTCTTCATAACTTTTTCTCCTGGTTGGAGATTGACCTGATCCGGCGACTTTATTTCAGTTTCCCAACAACTGGATAACCAGCGCTTTGGAATGGTCTCCAGCCTGATAAAAATAAGGCAGCCAGCCTGGGTTGTCGTGCGAACCACGAATATGAGTTATCAACTCCATGCATTGTTTCAAATAAACAACAGATCGATCGAGAAGATCAAGTCATTTTCACCTGCAGCACACCTTATTTGAATAGAACACCAAGGGGTGTTTCCCCTGAATGAAGCGCACGGATGATGGTGTAAAAAAAGGATGGGCACGACCCCTCACATATCATGCCCATTCATAAGACCGCAGGTATCTTCCCGATCCTTGGTGGAAGAAGGGGGGTGCAAGTATGCTGCCCTCACTTGCGAATCCCCCCGCACCTTTTTTGACAAGATACGATGGTGGAAACCTTATGGCAATGGGTATTTGAATGTCTTGCGATCAATCAGCGATGACAGCCTCCAGAGATGTCGCAGGCGATACCGTGATGCCAGTTAATTCACAGGTAACATCAGCTGCACTGTTTGTGCAGGAGAACCAGGATCCACCAATTTTAATTTTGATGGTGCTGCCTGCCTTGGGTGTGCTGTCAAGGGTGAATGTCACTGAATCAATTGTGGTGGGCGTGGTGGCGTTGAGGACATAATGTACGGAACTGGCAACATAACCACTGACTTCACCTGAACCGGCACCTGCCTTGGTATCCGGAACGGTATTGGCGGCGGCATAAGCATAGGTTGCCGTGGCGATGACAAAGATCAGGACGATCAATATCGCCAGTTTATAAGTTTTTACAAATTTCATTTTTATTCTCCTTTTAATGTGAGGGTTTTGAATGCGATACTTAGATTTTATAGAATTCAACCCTTAGTGCTTAGGGTTTATATAGGGTGTCTCTATGGATAGGATATGGTCAATTTGCGATGGATATTAATAAGGTATTCAGGGGTGGAGCTTCCTTTTTTTCCGCCTGCCAACCTTGCGACACAGTCCCCAGTAATATCGGGGAAGGTTTTGAACCTATTTTTTCCACTTAACAACCTTCCGAAGGTTCAAAACCTTCGGAAGGTTGTTATTAACAGGATGTATAATTTTGATATCACGGACGGTTTTAAGCTATCTATGCATCTTCTAAAAGAAAGGGGTTACACATGAAAAACATCACAGAATTGCTCGGGCAAATGACATTGGAGGAAAAAGCCTCCTTATGTTCGGGCAGAGATTTCTGGTATCTGAAAGGCATCGAACGCCTGGGGATAGCCTCCATCATGGTCACGGATGGTCCGCACGGTTTGCGAAAACAAGCCGGGGAAGGCAACCAGGCAGGCATCACAGATTCGGTCCCCGCCACCTGTTTCCCGACCGCTTCTGCACTGGCTGCCACCTGGAACCGGGATCTGATCTTCCAGGTTGGTCAAGCCTTGGGGGAAGAATGCCGCCAGGAGAAGGTTGCCGTAATCCTGGGTCCGGGCGCCAACATCAAGCGCTCCCCGCTGTGCGGGCGCAACTTTGAATACTTCTCGGAAGACCCCTACCTGACAGGTCAGATGGCCAGCAGTCTCATCAAGGGTGTGCAAAGCCAGGGGGTCGGCGCATCACTCAAGCATTATGCGGTTAACAACCAGGAATACCGCCGCATGGTGATCGATGCCATTGTGGATGAACGTGCCCTGCGGGAGGTCTACCTGGCAGGCTTTGAGATGGCTGTCAAGGAAGCCCAGCCCTGGACGGTGATGTGCGCCTACAACAAGGTAAACGGAACGTATTGCGCCGAGCATGAAACCCTGATGACCACCATCTTAAAGGAAGAATGGGGTCATACTGGACTGGTGGTCACCGATTGGGGCGCCATGAATGACCGCGTGGCGGGCTTGAAAGCCGGTGTCGAACTCGAAATGCCGGGTGTCGCCAACGGCAATGACGCCAGCCTGGTGGCGGCTGTGCAGTCCGGGCAGTTGGACGAAGCGATCCTGGACCGGGCGGTTGAGCGCATCCTGGCGCTGATCTTCCGAGCCGGGGAGAGTTTGGCTGAAGATCTCAGCTATGACAAGGAAGCTCACCATGCTCTGGCGCGCCAGGTCGCCGCCGAAGGAGCTGTTCTGCTCAAGAATGAGGGCGCCATCCTGCCCCTCAAATACAATACCCGCATCGCGCTGATCGGACGCTTTGCCAGGTCCCCGCGCTACCAGGGAGCTGGAAGTTCCTTGATGAACCCGACCCGTCTCGACAACCTGTTGGATGAATTGAGCGCCTATTTTGGGGGCGAGAATATCTCCTTTGCGGAAGGCTACACAGAAACAGGCGACCCGGCGGATGAAACCTTGATCCAGGAAGCTCTCGAGGTTGCCAGGGCTGCGGATGTGGTGGTGGTCTGTGCCGGTCTGACCGACATGGACGAGGTGGAGGGATTGGATCGTACCGATATGAAATTGCCATGCGGGCAGGATGCCCTGATCCGGGAGTTGGCAGCCGCTCACAAAAAAGTCGTTGTCGTATTGAGCAACGGTGCCCCGGTCGAGATGCCCTGGGCAGATAACGTCTCCGGCATTTTGGAAGGCTACCTGGGCGGGCAGGCTGGTGGAGGCGCGCTGGCGGATATTCTGTCCGGTCACGTCAACCCGGGCGGCAAGCTGGCAGAGACCTTCCCGAACAGGCTCGAGGATAACCCCAGCCATCATTATTTTCCCAGCGGTCCCGCTGCAGTGGAATACCGGGAGAGCATCTACATCGGCTACCGCTATTATGACAAGGTCGCCCAGGAGGTGCTCTTCCCTTTCGGGCACGGCTTGAGTTACACCACATTTGCATACCGTGATCTGCAACTCAGCCACACTTCGATCCCGGATACAGAGCAGGTCAAGGTCACGCTGAAAGTCCGGAACACCGGAAAAGTGCGCGGGCAGGAGATCATCCAGCTCTATGTGCGGGATGTCGAGTCAACGGCTTTCCGCCCGCAGAAAGAGCTGAAGGCTTTTGCGAAGGTCGATCTGCAGCCTGGGGAGGAAACGGAAGTGAGCCTTGTGCTGGATCGGCGTGCTTTTGCAACTTACAACACCGACCTCAAGGATTGGGTGGTCGAAGCGGGTGAATTCGAGATCCTGGTCGGGGCTTCCTCGCGTGACATCCGTTTGAGCACATGCGTGGAAGTCACCTGCTCCCAGGCTGCCTTCATTCCTGAGAGGGATCGCTGCCCGGCATACCATTATTTTCCCAAAGGAGCCAGCGTCAGCCAGGATGATTTTGAAAGCCTGCTCGGTAAAGCGCGGCCCGCCAATGTCGGCGCTCAAAAAGGAACTTACACCATCAACACGCCGGTTGGTGATATGCGCGATTCGTTGGTCGGACGCCTGCTGCACAGCTATATGGGCAGGCAGATCTCAAAATTGATAGCGGGCAAGGAGGACACCCCTACCGCCCTGCTGATGAGTTCAATGGTCAATGAAGCCCCCATGCGAGCCATCCTGATGGCCGGGGATGGGTCGATCACGCGCCCCATGCTGGACGCCATGCTGATCATGATCAACGGTCATTTTTTCAAAGGAGCTGCAGCCCTGATCAAGGCTGCCTGGAAGAAGTAGGATAGATTCCTGGAGTGGGGAGAGATTCAAGTCCGCCCGGAAAAGGTTTAATATATCGTTATAATTGATCATAAAGAACAAACAACCTCCTTAGGAAAAAAATGAGTAACCAGATTGAACGGACCGAAAAGATCGGTGATGAAGTGAATGAACTCCTTCCAGACAGACTGGCATCTGCCCTGCTGATCTTTGGATTTGTCCTTGTCAGCCTGTTTGGATTTTTCCTGATACTAAACCTGCTTGTTGCAGGCAGGCTTCAAGTCTTCTTGCTGGTGATGGTCGTTGTGGGTGGAATTGTTATCCTGTATGGCTGGTTTAGAAAGACCAGGGGAAGTTCCACTACGAAACAATTGTTTATTACCACACACCAGAGAATTCAGTTCGGTGCAACGGCTGGCAGTGCAGCAGCTTTTTTGGTTAACCTGGTATTACAAAGTGAAGGGGTTAATAGCAGCTGGGTGATCTCACTCATTATCCTTTCAATATTTTGGGCATTGATGTTTGGTATTCCGGCAGGTGGTATTGGCGGGTTGATCCTGGCATCCATCTGGAATAATAAGAAAGCAGCTTTTATCGGAGGCGCCAGTAGTGGGGCATTGTTTTCTTTATATTGGATACTGAACTACTTTGGCAGATAAAAAGCAGTTTTTGTAACTGCCCAGCCCAAGACCCTAAAGGTATGTCTGGCAGAAGAAGTTGAACGGTTAGCCTGATATTTATGATGTCGATCACTCTATTTTTCCGGTTTAATCTTTTGGGTCTGAGTAGTTACTATTTATCATATTCTTGAAGGAAATTCCGGCTGGTTTATGCTTTGATCAGAGAGAAAAACCGGATGAGATGTTGGTCCTATAATTTGTGGGGATAAGGATGCTCAGTCATCACGGATCCTACCATCAATGTAAAACACTGGATTTAGGGGAAGATTCAGGTTTGGAATAAACTATCGCTGTGTACTTTTGATATGAGATGAGATCAGTTCACAATCCTGGCTGCAGATTCCCCCATCTTGGGCAGGACGAATTTCTTCCAGGCGATCAGGATCGTGATGGAACACAGGATGGCCGTGATCCAGAAGGGGGCTTGCGGGCTCATGCGCTCCCACAACTGACCTCCGATCCACGGCATCGGCAGGGACAGGATGCCCAGCGAAGTTCCAAAAAAGCCGAAGGCCAGGCCGCGCTTTTCATCCGGCACGACCTTCGAGATCAGTGAGTCGTAAGCCGGCATCAACAAGCCGACCCCCAGACCGCTTACCAACCGGGCGGCAAGAAAATCGGCCAATGAATCGCTCAGCACCATCCAGACCAACCCCGCAGTGACCAGCAGGAAACCTGCGGTCAGGATATCCCGCTCGGAGCGCCTGTCTGTCAGCCATCCCCCTAAAAAAGAACCCAAAATGCTTGCCAGTCCCCAGGCAGAACCCAGCAAGCCGATCTGCACCACGTTCAAACCTCCGATCCTGGACAGGTAGATGGGGAAGAGCTCACCGGTCAGGGTGAAGGAAGTGTCACCGATGGCATCGCTGATCCAGATCCAGGTCAGAATACCTCCTGAAAAAAGCAATCCAACCATACCAATCAACTGGGTCTTAAAACCAGCCAGGCTGGGTCGCTCGCTGCTGCGCCGCTGTATAAAACGTTCGGAAGTTGCCATCCAGATGCGAAGCAGGGTGGCTAACAGGTAGAAGATGAAAGCAACCATCAACATCTGCCGGAAGTCGAAGCGCTGCACCAGGAATCCGGCCAGTACCGGTCCGATCACGGTAACCAGCATAAAAATACCCCGGGTGAGTCCATAAACCCGTCCCCGGTTGGCCTCGTTCGATTGTTCGGCAATATAAGCGCTGAAGCTTGGTCCGACAAAGGCATTTGAAATGTACTCCACACACAGACCGAACATCACCCATTGCCAGGAGGGGGAGATAAAGAACAAAAGGTATCCGAACACGGCCATCGTGCTGCCAATGGCAATAGCACGCAAACGCCCGATAGAATCCGAGATCCAACCACCCACCAGTTGCAAGGCCATCGGTACCAGGGAAGCCACGGTAAAGACCAGTCCCACCTGCCCCACGCTGGCTCCCAGGTCAACCAGGTATAAGGACAGCATGCTGTAAGCCATCTGACCGGCGATGTTGGCCAGGATCATACCCAGCATAAACCAGCGCAGACTGA
>CAYJKQ010000035.1:0-8196 GCA_964370815.1 uncultured Anaerolineaceae bacterium
CGGTAACAACGCGGACAATTCCTCCCCCGCAGCGGACGTTAACTCCTGCAGCGACGCCAACCTCTGGTTATTTGGCAAGTTTTGGTTTTTTATGTTGGTCATCTCGACTCCAAACAGGTTCGGCTATTGATATAAACTTGCTTACCGCCAAAGCCCCACGTTCATTTCTTGCACGTGACCCAGGAGCAGTAAGTGCCTCCTCGACTTTCGCACGGGGCGCTTCGTATATTTTTATAGGCGAAAAATCTGCATCTAGTATCACAAGCATAACCGAATCCCAATCATGATCTAATCGTATCCTGCCAATTCTTTGACCAGGCTTAGATGTTTCAAAGAGGACACGACCTTTTATTTGTATTCTTGTACCATCCGAACGAGTAGCATCATATCCTGCATGACGCACATCGGTTAATTCTAGCCCTAGCAATTGCGCGGCTTCGTACTCTGCAACCTCACCTGTTATTCCAAGTGGACGCCCCGTAAGTTCACGGTATTCTTTGGCAATTGCTTTTACTTGGTTTATAAGTTTTCCAACAGCAACAATATCTACAGTATCACTGTCAGAAGGTGTCTTTTTAGTATTCACAATTCACCTTTGAAAGCCCTATCCAGCACGGACGGTAGCAACGCGGACAATTCCTCCCCCGTAGCGGACTGCAACTCCCGCAGCGCGTTGGTCTTTGCCAGTAAAATGTATTTATTAATCCAAAAAGTCATCTACAACCGCCTTAAGTCTTCTCTTATCCCGATCCTCATATATCGATATTAATTTCTGCTGAAGCTTAACAAGAGATTGATAGTGAGAAAAAATTTTAGGGTCAAAAACTCTAAACGGCTTTCTTGTCTGAATATCAACTACTGTAAAAGATGACTTTTCGAGTTTATCAATAACTTGCGTATGAAGGCGAGTAGCTTTCACAAGCTCATCAATTGCTAACTTACTTTTCCCACTTGCTAATAAAATATCAGCAAGCATAAGGTCGTAATCAATTATTAATGGAGCAAGCTTTATTGCTTTTCTAGTCCATTCCTCTGCTTCTGTTAGTCTCCCCCCATCCTGATAAAGATTTGCAAGATGTATAACTTCATAGTGACTTGCATTCTTTGATACAGCTAATGGCAGAAAAGTGCTGGTTGCTTTTGTAAGATTACCTAGCTCATAATATGAATCGCTCAATTTTCTTCTAAACCCCTCGTTGTTTGGGTAACGCGCAAGAAGGCTCTCTAGCGGGGCAATTCGCGATTCGGTAGTTAAGGCAATTAATAAGCGCAATCTATCCCATAGTCCCCAATCAAATAAATTGTTCAATACAGCTATTACTACCATGATAACCGCAGTAGATATTACGCCAACAATAATTTCATTTGAACTCATCTCACAACTCTCCCTTAAACGCCCTATCCAGCACGGACGGCAGCAACGCGGACAACTCCTCCACCGTAGCGAACTGTAACTCCCGCAGTGACGCCAGCCACGTAATGCTAGTCAATCGACATTGTGAGCAGATTATCGCATTCATCAATTTCCTCTTTTATTCCTAGGTGCTCAAAAGTATTCTTTGCTGCTAGGGCGTATGTTCTTGCTTTATGTGCTTCACCTTTTAGAATGGCAATCTGAGCTAATTCAATGTCTGCTTGTGCAATTTCTAATACAAATCCTTCTCGATTAGCTATCTCTTTGAATTGTTGTATCCAATTTTCTGCCTGTTCCAAATTTCCCCGGATACGTTCTATCTTTCCTCGCAAATGTAGATTCTTACCGAAAACCGTTACCTGTTTGTTTCTCCCATTCGCTAGGCTATATCCTTGTATTACATGTTCTAGGGCAGTATTTAGATCGTTTTTAGATAGCATTGCCTCTGCGAGTACGTTGTGCAATCGCGTTGCACCTCGAAAATCTTCCCTTTCGAGAGCAGTATCTAATGTTTTTTGTAGTATATCAACTGCATCATCTATCCGATTTTGCTTTAGCAATGCTCGCCCCAAATAAGTCTGAACACTAATCCATTGCCAATCAGTAATAAGATAATTTTCTGCTGACTTAAGAAGGGTAATCTCTGCATCTTTAAATTCACCCTGGTATAAGTATAATCTTCCAAGCCAATGATTGAAGCGGGCTTTGGTCTCTCGATGCCCACTTGCGCTAGCCCATTCTAGGATTTGAAGCGCTATCTTAATTCCTTCTGCCCAATAGCCACGACGCCATAAGAAGTTGTAGTAATGGTTAAATAATTCAATCATCGAAGTTTGGTTTTCTTCGTTAATTAATTTGTCAAACACAGCAGATATGTTTTCTTTTTCAGATTCCCATACTAACAATGCGTCCAATCCACCTAGCTTCTGTTGACTCATAAAGTTTATATAATATTCAAAAAGTTTGCCTGATATTTTTCGTTCTAATTCTGGTTTTTTATCTATCTCTCCTCTCATGAAATAACGTGTCAAAGGGAGAATCGAAAATCTGTCGTTCGTTTTATTGACCAACGATAGACGTTCAAGTGCTGCCAGACCATCATCACACTCAAGCTCAGGCAACTCGGTAACATATTGCAAAGATGTTCTACTCGCACTTGACTCAAATAAACTTGTTGCAAAGAGAATAGTGTATGAATTTTTGTTGCGAATATTACCGATTACTTCATCAAAGCAATATCTAGATATATCAGATGACGGAATACTAAGTTTGTTCAATACATTTTCAGGGCTGTGTCCCATACCTACTTGGGCGATACTCCACACTAATGCTAATGGGATTCCGCCAGTGCGTTGAAAAAAACGATGCGCATGATCGCTGCCTAGGTGAACATCTTTTCTCTCACACTCGTTCAAAATTAGCCGTTCCGCATCATGCCAAGGCATCCCAACTAACCGAATTGGATATGCAACGTCGACACGGTGGCGAGTTGTGACAATGCATTTTGTAGGAGCAGGTAACTCTCTTAGAAACGAGAGCACAGATTCATCATCTACAGTCTCTAGGTTGTCAACGATCAACAGGGTTCGTTGTTTTTTCAAGGCTTGGCGAACTATTTCAAGTTGCTCTTCTAACTTAGCTCTAGTGATATCTTCCCGGCCCAATGTTATTGAAATTGCCGAGTAAATATCATCCAATGTGTTCAATGTTTGTGGACGCGGTTTAATTCCATCCGCTGTTAGAACCATACGCTTTGCAGAAACCCATATAATGGCTTCAAAACGCTCACTTTCTTGTATTTGGCTGTAATTGCGCAGGTAATAATATGCCACTTCCAATGCTAAGGCACTTTTCCCAATCCCGCCAATACCATCGATTGTTACTATTGAGTGCTGAGAGTGTGGATAAGGACGTAAAATATCATGGATTTTGGTTATCTCAGTTTCTCGTCCAATAAATTGACCATAATCGGCATTTGGTAAATTATGAAAAATTTGTGGTTTTACAAATCCTTGCATCACACTATCTGCCTTGTCTTCTGTAATATCGGTTGGTAGAGGACGGTTTTGTTCTGCTAAAGATATATTAGCTTGGGTTTTGGCAGGAGATTCCTTTTTTAATGTTTTCTTCTTACGATCTTGGAAATATTGAACAACCTGAACAATGCCAGCAATAACACCAACTACTGCGGCAACAACAGTAAGGATAATTACCCAATCCATGTGATTTTTCCAACGAAGAAGGAATAAACAGTTCTTCTCATAGCTCTCCTCTGAAAGCCTTATCTAAAACACTCGGTAGCAGCGCGGACAATTCCTCCCCCATAGCGGACTGTAATCCCCACACCGCGACCAGCCGCGCTTGAACGCTATCGAGATACGCCACTGTGTACCTTATCTCTTTTTTTATTGACATTATCTATCCTTTATTTGGTAAACAAATATTTTATAGTTGGGAATAAACCCACAGGTATTTTTTTAGAGCACTTACTTTCAAGCAAAATCGGTTGTTTGATATTAACCTGAACAAGGTTGGGTGAGGCAATTACAAAAACCTGTAATGGCTTACAAGTGGCGGGGTCAATGTCATCGAATACGTAATACTTATTTTCATTGAATGTCAACATTTGATAGTCTTTATATAAACGATAACTTTGGTTGCTTGCATCTTCGTTGAGAAGATACAATGGTGATATTGAAACCAAATCAATCTGAGCGGAATTCTTCACGACATTTATCAGCCCTGAAAGTTCGCCCCATTTGTACACAAAGTAAAGCGTGCTATCAATAATTAAAGTTGACAGTATTACAACAATTGAGATCAGAATAATGACTAGCCATTGCTTTGTTTGTTTGCTGAAACCAGTGCGAGAAGGCGTAGAATTCTTTTTCTTAAAAATATTTCCAAACCATTCCACAGTATGCTTGATATGCGGGGTAACCCAGTCTTGAAGTGCAGAAAAAAATAGACCAACTAATGCTGCACTTCCAAGGATAATAGCTGGATAAATAAGCATTGGAAGCCATGCTACTTCCCCATATTCTGAAATTGAAAAATTAACGTGATAATTTGGGATGTTCATTGCCTCAAAATAGCCACTGGCAAACCGTCGACCTGCTAGATAAAGCAAAGCTACAAAAATACTAGCGCCTGCTGTTGCCAAGCCTATTATTTCACGCAAAGATTCAAGCGGACGTTTGCCTTCTGATTGCGATGACGGCTGTTTCATATAGACATGAATGCTACTTTGACGTGCTTGGTTTAGTGATTTCTTGTTCACCCTGCAACTCTCCTTTGAATGCTTTATCTAAAACACTCGGTAACAACGCATCCAATTCCTCCCCTGTAGCGGACTGCAGCTCCCGCAGCGACGCCGTTTGCATGTCATTGCGAGCGCACGTTGCGAAGCAATCCCCTCTTGAAACGGGAGATTGCTTCGACGGGAAACCACCGTCTCGCAACGACATAATCATCACAACTCTCCCTTAAACGCCCTATCCAGCACGGACGGCAGCAGCGTCCGCCCAAAGAACGGGCGCAATTCCTCCCCCGCAGCGGACTGTAATATCACCCCCTTGTGGGGCTCCCGCACCGACACCAGCCGTTCGAGTATTCGTGGTCTTATTCGTGGACGGTTTTCATCCATCACAGCTCTCCCTTAAACGCCCTGTCCAGCACAGACGGCAGCAACGCGTCCAATTCCTCCCCCGTAGCGGACTGTAACTCCCGCAGCGACGCCAGCCGTTCGAGTATTCGTGGTCTTATTCGTGGACGGTTTTCATCCATCATAGTTCACCTTTGAAAGCCTTATCTAAAACACTCGGTAACAACGCGGACAATTCCTCTCCCGCAGCGGACTGTAACTCCCGCAGCGACGCCAACCGCATTTCGTAATCCAAGTTGATTATCTCTCGTTTCATTCAAACTCTCAATTCCCCTTCCCCTAAATCCGCACTTTGGATTTGGGGGAAGGACGGGAAGGGGGTCACAACTCTCCCTTAAACGCCCTATCCAGCACGGACGGTAGCAACGCGCCCAATTCCTCCCCCCTAGCAGACTGTAATTCCCGCAGCGATACCAGCCGCGCTTGGACGCTATCGAGATCTGCCGCGATGCGCCGCTGTTTGTCCAGCGGATTTCTCATCTGTAAAACAGCTCCAAACCATTAATCAGTTTGTTGAAGGCGTTTTCAAATTTAGCGTCATCCTTCCATTCGGAGAAATCAAGGATGTTGTATTCCATGATTTGCTCCATAATTCTCTTTGCCCACGGACCGTTTTTCCAACTATCATCCAACGCAACAGGACACAAAACATCTTTCTTCATCTCTTTTTCCAAAGACCGTGCTGTACGTACTTCATGCTCAACCCAGTCGCTCTGGAGAGAATGTTCCGAGAGAATCAGCAAAACAGTGGGATTGAAACGCATTGCTTGATCGACTTGCGTTTCGATTCTTCCTGAACTCATGTCGTGAATGTCACGCCAAAAACGAATGCCTTTTTCATTCAAGCCGATTTCAAGCTTATCTACAAAGCCGCTGTCGTCGTGACTGTACGAAATAAACAACGGCGATATTTGAAGCGCTTGTGTTCCCAGTAAGCCGTGAATCTTGTAAAGGATTTGATTTGTTTCGTTATTGTTTAGATCGGGGTTACACAACTTTGCGTATTCAATATCAGAATCCCTTAAACCACATCCTCGCAAGAAGTCAACAGGGATTTTCCCTTTAGAAAGAGCAAATGTATCTGCCGAGATTATAGAAGGATAGAGATGATGCACATATTCTAAACCAATGGTTTCGCTGAGGTCTGAGTTACCAAAAATTGTGGCACCCAACACCGAATCTGTGAAGTCGCTACCAACAAGTTTAGTCCCCCAGAGATTTGCCTCAATTAGTTCGGCTTTCTCAAGTTTTGCTGAGGTTAGATTAGCACTTCTGAGATCAGCAAGCACAAGCATAGCGCTTGTAAGATTGGCTTCACTTAAGTCAGTACGAATTAGGCTAGCGCCCAGTAGATGGGCTTTACTCAGATCAGCGTGCCTAAAATCTGCTTCCCTTAATTTAGCTCCCATAAGCTCCGTTCCAGCAAGATTGGCATCGCTTAGAATTGCATTTCCGAGATCAGCTTTCATCAAATTAGCACCACTCAAATCAGCCCCTCTGAAATTTGAGTTTTCGAGCTTTGCATAGCTGAGATTCGCTTCTTTGAGATTAGCGCCTATAAGCTCGGAATTCTTAAGATATATTTCAGTTCTTGAGTTTTCCTCGCGCCATTTGTTCCACGTTTCCACGCCTTGCTTCAAAATAGACCGTTGCTCTTCACTAACTGATCGAAAGGCATTTCTAAAGAGATCCATGGTTTACACCCATCCTTTGTATGCTTTATCTAAAATACTCAGCAACAACGTCCGCCCAAAGAACGGGCGCAATTCATCCCCCATAGCGGACTGTAACTCCCGCAGCGATATCATCCCCTTGTGGGACGCCAGCCACGCCTGGACGTTATCGAGATACGCCACGATGCGCCGCTGTTCGTCGAGCGGAGCAATAGAAAGGTGCCTCATTTATAAAATAGCTCCAAACCATCTATTAGTTTGTTGAATGTGCTTTCAAACTTGGTGTCATCATTCCATTCGGAGAAATCAAGGATGTTGTATTCCATGATTTGCTCCATAATTCTCTTCGCCCACGGACTGTTCTTCCAACTGCCATCTAGTGCAATTGGGCACAAAATATCTTTTTTCATTTCCTTTTCAAGAGTACGAGCTGTACGAACTTCATGCTCTACCCAATCGCTCTGTAACGAATGTTCTGAAAGAATCAGTAATACAGTAGGATTGAGACGTAACGCTTTATCAATCTGCTTCTCCATTCTTCCAGATTTCATATCGTGAATATCACGCCAAAATCGAATTCCTCTTTTATTCAGATAATTTTCAAGTTTATCAACAAATGCGCTATTGCCATGATTATAGGAGATAAAAAGTGAAGATATTTGAACTGGATGGCTTGTACGCAAAACTTGAATCTTATATAAAATTTCATTTACTTCATCGTTGTCTAGTTCAGGGTTATAGAGCCTTACTGATTCTATTTCCCAGTCGCTCAAGCCGCAACCCTTCAGAAAAAGGGTTGGAATTTTTCCTTTAGAAACCTGAAATGTCCTGACGCTAATACTCGAGCCTGTCATATGGTTAGCTTTTTCAATCCCAATAGTTTCACTTAAGTCGACATTCTCAAAATTAGTCTGAGACAAAGTTGCATCGGAGAGATTTACACCTCGAAGATTTGCATCACTTAAGTCTGCTAGTGACAGATCGGCTTTTTCTAAATTTGCCTTCTCAAGACTACTTGAGACTAAGCTAGACATCTCTAATGTTGCCCCACTCAGATTCGCATTATATAATTTCGCTAAGTGGAGATCTGTTAGGCATAAATTTGCGTTGGTAAGATTCGCATTGTCGAAATTAGCTTCCCTCAGATTACTTCCTTGAAAATCAACTTCTGTTAGCTCTGCACTATTTAGATTTATCCCTCTCAGTAGCGAATCGTGAAGCTCAAGTTCTGCCAGATCGGCATATGACAAATCAATCGCGATATTTGGATTTTCTTCCCTCCAAGTATTCCAAACATCAACACCTTGCTTCAAAATGGACAGTTGCTCTTCATTAGCCATCACAACTCTCCCTTTAACGCCCTATCCAGCACGGACGGTAACAACGCGGACAATTCCTCCCCCGCAGCGGACTGTAACTCCCGCAGCGATATCATCCCCTTGTGG
>CAYJKQ010000036.1:0-7984 GCA_964370815.1 uncultured Anaerolineaceae bacterium
TGACGGTCATCGCCGCCGGTGCCTGTCTTTTCGGCTTATATAAATACCTGGAGCAATCCAGCTATGAAAAAGGGATCAATCCCGTAACTTTGCTGCTGATGGGGTTCAGCCTTATCCTGGCGGCATGGACCTTCTACCAGATCCATCTGACGTGGGTCTGGCTGGTCGTTTGTGTGCTGCAAGTCCTGCCCATTTTATTGATGCGGCAAGACAAGATCAATGAAGACCGGCGCATGGATGTCCATCTATATGGCAGACCGCAGACGGATGCAGACCGGATAGCCAGGGCTACCCAGGCTACGACGATGCGGGATTACGCCAGCGCCCTGGGGTTGAACTATATCCCGGATACCTCAACAAGCGCCAGCTTGCGTTCTCATTCCCAATTTGCCTCCAGCCTGCACTGCCAGTATTGCCTTCAGCCTCACCCTGCACGGGAATGGCCGATCAATGGCGACATGGTGGCAATGTACTTTCAGAAGGAGCCGGGACGGTATGCCTTGAAGATGAGCTGCCCGAATTGCAGCAAGGACTGGTATGTAGTCTGGGACCAGGACCCCGGGCAGATCCTGCCCCTTTCCTAGGAAAGGGAAAAAGGAGGATCATCAGATGAAGGCGAAACTTCAAAAGAATTGGAAGCAGTACCTGGTGATCGGACTGATCGGCATATGGATCATCGCATTTATTGCGATCTTCTACGTCAGCGCCCAGGCTGGCTGCACAGACTCCGGCGGCATTTTGAATTCGGAAGGGATCTGCCTGACGCGCGGGATCGCCGGGTTGAGCTGCTTTGCCGGATTCCTGGGACTCTGGACTTTCCTGGGCGGCGAGGTCGCCAGGGGCAAAGGGCGCAACCCGCTGATCGGCTGGATCCTGGGACTGACGCTTGAGTTCATGGGCTGTTTACTGATGCTGACCTGGGAACCACGCCAGGACTTCACCGGTCGCATGATCGGCTGGGACGAGTACAAACGACTCAGTCCACAACAAAAGGAATACCTGCGCCCGGAGCGTGTGCCCATTCCCCGCAACAGGAAGATCCTGATCGCCGTTCTCATCATCTTTATGGTTCTCGTATTCATCTTTTCGATATTACAGAATCTTGGCAAGATTGGATAGATCGTTCCCGAAGACCAGGAGATCCTATACAGCCTCGCTGCCAAAAAACAAGAATTGCAGCTCGCAATGACCTGCCTGAGAGAAATGCTTGGTTGTTGGATTTCACCCTTTCCTGGGAAAAGCAACCAGGACCTGCGGCGGGTACTTTGCGCTCTGTTGAATGGTGATTTAAGCAACGCGGGATAGGCTCAACCCAAGCTACATCCTGGCTGCGGCAGAATCTTCTCCATCGCTTTTCCTTTTGCGAGTCTATCAATTAGTATGTCTAAATAGCGAATTTTTTGCATCAGTGGATCTTCGATTTCTTCCACGCGAACACCACATATTACGCCTTTGATGAGCGAACTATTAGGATTAATGGCTGGGGCTTGAGCAAAAAAAGTTCTTAGATCATTTCCCATTCTGATTTGCTGTTGCAGGCTTTCCTGGTTATAGCCGGTCAACCAGAAGATAATTTTGTCAACCTCATCTTTCGTGCGATTTTTACGTTCAGCTTTTTGAATGTATAGTGGATAGATATTTGCAAATATATATCCAAAAACCCGGTCATTCGACTTGTTATTCATTGCTTAAACTCCGCTTTTTTTCGATTGCAAGGAAACACCCAACGATAAATTATCCGGATTCCAGATACACGATTAATTATTCTGTATGACCAACAATTCATGCTCAATTGTTGAGTTCCCCCTTTCCTGGGAAAAGCAGCCAGGACCTACGGCGGGTACTTTGCGCTTTGATGGTTGTTGATCCTGGCAACCCTGCGATAGGCTCAACCCAACCGGTGCCTGTCGGGCGCAAATCCCCTGCCGCTTCCAAACGCCTGCAATGACCTGCCCGGCTTCCAAAGAATTAAGAGAGATCGCGGATATTGTCCCTCAGGTCAAGAGTTTTCCCGATCATAACTCCCAGTATCAGGAACAGGATCAGGCAAAAAACAGACACAGGAACAGCATAACGTGAGATCCAGAATTGGGGCAGGAACCAGAGCACCAGGAGTCCCAATACAAGCCCGATGAATGGAGACCTGATGATATGAGGCAGGTCCGACCACATGCCTTTTAGAGTCAGCTTCTGGGACATCTTTTTACTTTTGACGGAATAAGCCTGGTTGTAATGCCGCTCTTTAATGAGGGGATCGCGATCTGCCAATTGTTTGTCTCGAAGCCTTTTTAATCGCTCCTGTTCAGCGTTATTATCGGTCATGAGATCTTGCCTCCCGAACAACCAGAAGCAGGATCAATACTTGAATTCCACGTCAACATAAAAAGCCCTCCATTTACTTCCACCAGCCGCATCATTCCGGGGGAATATTTTAAATTGTACCATTTTTGTAACCAGCCTGGCACCGCCAGGTTCGAGCTCCAGCCAGGATATTTATCTTCGGTACGGATTTACTCCGGATCGCTGCGCTGATCTCTTCCTGATGAGTGCAAACACCAGCAAGCCGATCACGCCGCCCAGCAGGTCCAGGGTCAGGTCCATCCACTGGAAAGTCCTCCCGGGCACGAACAACTGATGGATCTCATCCGAGACAGAGAAGATCTCCGATATTCCAAGAGCGAAGGCGAGGCTCACAAGGCGCACGTCCCCCTGCCACACCAGGGCGCGCCCCAGCAGGGCAGCCAAAACGGCATACTCGCTGGTATGCAGAACTCTGCCTAGCATTTCGGCACAGCTTGGGCTGGTCGATTCGGCAGAAAAGCAGGGCTGGAACCACCAGGAGGGGAGTGATTGGTACGGGTCCGGGTTGGCAGAAGCCAGGAAGATCAGCACCCCCCACAGGAAAACGGGCAGCCAGCGCCATAAGAATGTTTTCAATTTCAGGCTATTTCCTCCTGTTTCCAGTAATCCCTGAACAGGGTCACCCTCATCACCCATTGCGTATATTAAAAGAAAGGTGCGACACCCTGTGCGGGAACATCAGGATCGAGACGATCTGTTCCTGAGGGGATCATCTCTCGTAATTAATGGAGGGAAACCGCTAATCATGTCTTGAGGATGAATTCTATCAATAAACCCGCAGTCTGTACGATTAAAAAATATTCGCTCTCGGGTTCAACCTGGCAGGCAAACGATGAAACAGTTTGAAGGGTTATTGAATTCTCCCCACAAATTTGCTATACTGGAATCGAAATATTGGCTGCCACGCAGACCAATGCATAAGAGTTCCGGGCGGGCGTTCCAGGACAAGGCAAAGATGGCATGGAACCTGCAACTTCCTGACCCATGCACAGGAGGCTGAATATGATAAGAACTGCAGTCTTGTGGGTGTGTTTTTGCCTGGCGTGCAGCATAACGGGCTGCAGCGCCGCGCCAAGTTTCATCAACCACACCCCACCCACGCTGTCCGTTGACTTCAGCCCCTTCGCCGATGTCGGCTGCCCACCTGACGAGAACGGTGCCATGCTCTGCCAGCCGGATAGTCCGCTGGCAGCCTTCGATTGTGACCGTATTCAGGAAACCAGTGACCTGCTGGGGGGGCTGGAACCCGGAGTTCCCATGGCACTCTGCCTTTACGAGAGCTTCCGCCACTCGCTAGACGATTACGAGCGTACTTTCCAGGTCGAAGCAGATGGCTATGTCTACCGGGCGGGTGGCTTGACACCCACTTACTACCGTTATGTCATCTACACAGATGGCAGCTATCAACTGCTCAAGACCCAGGCAGAGCTGAAGAAGGCTTTTGCACCGATCCAATCCAGCACAGAGGCGCTCAGTTATGCGCTGGCGTCAAATGGCTTGTCTGCCTATTACGGTTTAAGCAGAGAGAGGGGTGTGCGATACCTGTCCAACAAGATCGAAGACACCTTCGTCCAGCAGCAGGAGAACGGATACCTGGTGCACCTTTTTTCCTATCGCTTTTTCGGTTGCGGACCTCACACCACCACGGCGCATGACCTGCTGGTAAGTCCCGGGGGGGATATTGAAGCAGTAAAACTGGAGGGAATGTTCGAATACCCTGAAGAAGACGACCTTTGCATCGATTAATAAAATTTACAACTGGAGGTTAACGTGCAGAAAACTGTTTCCTTGTTGATGGCAGGCTTGATCCTTTCCGGGCTGTTCGCAATGGGTGGACTGCAACCCGCATTTGCCCTTCCACAGGCACAGGAGATCACTCCGCCCGAGACGCGCGCCCTGGACCTGGCTGCCGCGGCGCTCGGATGGTCCGAACGCAGTAATGGAGGCAGTTCGATCGTTCACCAGGTGACTAATGGAGACATCACGACCCGTTCCTTGATGAAATGGCAGATCTATGACCTCTCCTATTATTACTATGCCGGGAACCAGCATGGCATCCCTTTCGGAGATACGGAGGGTTATCAATGGAGCAGTGGATGCACGGCGGAGTGCAATCCACCAACCGCATCGGAATTTTTCCAATTTAATTTTGACATGAATTATGACGGTGACAACAACCTGGATACACCCGGCGGAAGATACCTGGGGTTCTTTTGCGAGGTCACGGTCATTGCACCCGCCCAGCAGCTTATTTATCCCACGGGTGAGGCAGCCAACAATTGCAGCGTACTCCTGAAAAAAGCTACCCAGTTACGCAAGAAACTGGAAATTCCAGCCTGTCTTGGCGTGGTCTGTCCCCCCGCCTACTGTGATGGCAACACACGATTTTATGAAGGTGCCTGTGACCCGAAGACCGGTCAGTGCAATTATTCCAGGTCGGAAGACTGCGGAAATGCGGGTTGCAACCCCGGCACCTCTCAATGCAATCCATATTCCACAGATCTATGTCAAGGAGAGACCTGCGATCCCTTTGTGTGCAGCGACAATTTCTCTCTTTCGGATCCCGTCTGCAACATCGAGGATGGCACCTGCAGTTATTTATCACAAACGGATTGTCTGGAAGACGGCTGCAATCCCGACAGCGGCAAGTGCAATTCGAGCGGCGATCTGTGTGGAGGCAGCCTGGCACTGGTCCTTGTCCCATTCCTAATTCTTTTAGCGAAGCGCAAAGCATGACCGGGTGACTGCCCCGGCAAAAGTTGCACCCTTCTTGTATGCTTATATCAACAGGTGTATGGATCCATAAAAGAACGAGATCGATAGGACACCAGGAATTCTTGTCGTAAACCCGCTGGTTGGGCGCAAGCCAAAAAGGTAACCAATGACCATTCTGACCAGGCTATTGATAATCGCCATAACATGGGCTGCGCTTTTTGTGTTGTTCAGCCTCAATAAGTTTCGAACAAGAGATGGGTTCCTGGCAAACGCACCAAGGGTATCCCTTTCCAGCGTATCCGCCCCGCCAAAACCGCCAGGAACACTTCTTACAAAAGCTGGTGTGCTGTTCGTGTTTAAGGTCAATATCCTCACGATCCTTCTGGTTCTCTCAGCTGCATTCTCATCGTCAATAGAGCAATACCTGGCATTGGTAAAAGTGGATCTGCCTTTGTGGGTAAATATTGCTGGAAGCATATTGTTTGTGATCAACAACATCTGGGGATATTACTCCCTGGTATTCAATCCCAACTATACGCCCTTGTACAAGGTGCCACCTCAGCAGTTCATCCTGGCGACACAGGGTCCCTATCGAATGATCCGTCATGCACGTTACGCCTCGGAAGCTTTTCAAAACATTATCTTGTTCCTGTTCACCGGCATCTGGTTACCGCTGCTGGGCTTGATAGGCTGGGTGGCGATCTACCATCAAGCACGTGCCGAAGAGAACTTCCTGATGGCGGTGGCGGGGCAGGAGTATGCAGAATATCGTCAGAAGACCGGCATGTTCTTTCCCAAATTGGGAAGGAAGCATACGATTGAGTAGCGTAAATTGGTGGCATGGTACAACAGGCAGATCAGCACCCGGTAAAGCAGGCAGCTGATGCTGGCACCAATCATGCGAATGAGATAAAACCCTGTGTTGAATGGTCAACTCAGAGTATTGGTTGGGAACAAACAATTAGGAAGGAGGTTATCGTGAAAACCAGCGTGAGCATCCCCATCATTGGTTCCAGGTGGATGAGCCAGAATGTTCAGGTAAAATTTCCCTTGCAATGTGTCTATTGTGGCAGGCAGGTTGAAACACAGGTCCTGGTCGATCTGTACAATAGCGCTCAAGCCGGAGGTAAAAAGGTGGATTTTAGTATTAAATTGAATTTACCCTATTGTCACGAACATGCCGCGCTCAGCGCGCGGTATAGCAAG
Source organism: uncultured Anaerolineaceae bacterium (assembly GCA_964370815.1). Taxonomy (GTDB): domain Bacteria; phylum Chloroflexota; class Anaerolineae; order Anaerolineales; family Villigracilaceae; genus UBA12087. The sequence continues at coordinate 6,283 of CAYJKQ010000036.1, forward strand.
CAATACGAAAGGCTGATGACACTCCTCGTAATTGCTGTATTATTGATCGCTATCGTCGCCTGGAATATCAGCAGCATGCCTACCGAGTCATTCCTCGTACCTGTCGTGTTCGGGGCTGTCGCGATTGCTTTGACGCATAAAATCAGCGTAGCCATCAATCCAAAATTCCGGGATATCCCTGCTTTATTCCAACAGGGTGCTTTAGGCGTGACGATCAAACTGCATGTGATTGGTTCGGCTGGTATTCGGCTCGACTTCCAATTCTCAAACGCGGATTACGCTGCCGCGTTTGCCCTGCTGAATGATGCGACCGTTTCACCATTGTAGACAGGATCTGCCCCAAGAGTTGCACAACACCGGTTCCAGCTTTAAGTCAGGTGAGCATACACTTGCAGGCAGCATCTCCTCATTTTAATAAGGTTTCGCCTGCTTCCTACTGCTGGTTCCTAAAAAACCCTCCCAAGTTTGGGTTAGGTTAAACCACTTGCCAACAGTCCATATTCTTGTATGCATATATCAAAAGGTCAAAAGATCCATAAATGTAACGAGATCGATATGGCACCAGGTATTCTTGTCGTGGACCCGCTGGATGGGCGCATCGGTAAATTGAACGAATGAAGATCATGGAAACAATCTGGACACTCGACGGAGATGAAACAAGCTGGTCATCATGGGCTGAGAACATGGCAGATGCTCCAGCCTCTCCGTTGATGCAGGAATTGATACCACTCAACCAGAACTCTGATCAAGGTTGGGCTGTGGATGTTGGCTGTGGAACCGGGCGCGCTTTCCTGCCACTTGTAGAAGCTGGCTATCGAGTAGTTGGTTTGGATCCAACCGCAAATGGGATCCGGTTCAGCCAGCAACGCGTAAGCCAGAACCAGATCAGTGCTTTTCCTGTTCTCGCATCGGCAGCCCGATCTCCCCTTCCTGCCGGGTCCATTTCCATGGTCTTTGCCATTGGCAGCCTGTTCCACCTTAGCCATGTGGAACTGACAAGCGCACTACAGGAAATCCACCGCGTTCTTCTTCCGGGTGGCAAAGCCTTTCTCCATTTTCTCGATCTTGAAGATTGGCGACACACGCTCGCAAAAGAGATCCGTCAAGAAGAGGCTCCTGTCCCCAGTTATCGGGCAGTAGTCACTTGTTTCTGCTCACAGGGAACGATCCGGGAGTGGATTGCGCAAACAGGATTGAAGCTCAAATCTTTAGAGTTGAGAACAAGCTCAAGAGAAGCCGGCCAACATCGAAATTGGCTGGCTCTTTGCGAAAAGGAAGCAGTTTGAATATTCAAAACCCGCCCAACACCGGCTCCCGATGGATAGCAACTCTGACTGCTTATAGCGGGCGAAAGTCCGGCAAGATTCGGGCTTGGAAGGGCTTACCCGCTCTGCTTGCCTTCGATGGTCGCCAACAGGATGGCAGCCGCCAGGCCGATGCGCCGGTCCAGGCGATTCCCGGTATCCATGCTGAAATCCAGCATCAATTGATAGGCAAAGGGATTGAACTTCTGGCGCAGGTCCGCCACCCGTTCCTGCCCGAGCTTCATATCATAATTCTGCGGCAGGAGCGAACCGAGCAAAAAGCGGCGCAGCAGAGCCAGACCCATATTGTCCTCGAACAAAGTGCCAACCACCTGGTCCTGGGTATCCAGCACTTCCCACTCATCCTGCAGCATCGATCTCAGACCCTTGCGGCGCAG
>CAYJKQ010000037.1:0-7866 GCA_964370815.1 uncultured Anaerolineaceae bacterium
GAGCGGAAGAGTGACATGAAAATTATGTCTGCTTTCCGCTCTCAACCCAACCTACGATCTACGATCTATTTCAGCACCGTGAAGGTTATCACAGGAGTCCAGGGTTTCCAGATTCCGCCGACTTTGGCGCGCACCATCCAGCGGTAGCTGGCAAAAGCCAGGACCTGGGTGGGATTGGTCGAGCAGGTAGTCCCTCCACAGGCAGTGGAAGCAACGGTGAGGGTGTAGACCACGCTGGTACCCTGTTTGAGCTGGAGCTGGTAGGCAGCGGCACCCGCCACCCTGGACCAGGTATAGCGCGGCGTTCTGTCCTGGATATCCCCGACAGGAGAGAGCGGGGTTGGCACTGTGCTGAGCACACTGAAGCTCTTGAGGCTGCTCCACGAACCCCAGATCCCGCCGACCCTGGCACGCACCCTCCACTGGTAGGCGCCATAAGCCAATGTGGTGGCGGGAGTGGTCGTGCAGTTGACAGCTCCGCAGGCTGTTGAGCCAACCGTGCGGGTATAGAGGATGGTGGCACCCTGCTTGAGCTGGACCTGGTAGGCAGTGCCGCCAAGCACTTTCGTCCAGGTGTAGGTGGGGGTCTGATCGCTGATCTCCCCTGCCGGGGTTAGTGGCTCAGGGATGGTGACGCCGGTACCCTTGATGGAGAAGTTGTAGGGGTTCTCATGCGGGTCATCATTGGCGATGCGGACGGTAGCTCTGCGAACTCCCGCGGCACTTGGGTTGAAGGTGATGGTGAATGTCGTGGTGCCGCCGCTGGCGACAGAGGCAGCAGCATCGACTGTCAAGATAAAGTCAGCCGCATGGGTACCCAGGATGCTGATACGCGGGGCATCGGTGAGATGAAGCGTGGCTGTACCCGTGTTGCTGATGGTGAAGGTATTCGGGTTTGTCCCAGCCAATAATTCAACATTACCGAAATCCGTGTCGTCTGTTTTTGAAGGTGTGGCATCCCCGTCCAGGATCGATACCCCTTTGCCTTTGACATTCATTTCCGGGCAGCTCCTGCCGCCATCCGTGATGGTCCACAGGTCTGAAGTGATCATGTTTGCACGGGCGGCTTGCCCGTTGCAATAGGTGCTGTTCCCGCCGGAGAAGGTCAGGTTGGGTTGCAGGATCTGTGCGTTCCAGCCGTTCAGCAGGGAGTCATAATTGGCGGTGGAGAGGGTTACACCAGTAAACATACCTGTCGCTTCTGTCAGTGCACCGACATCCCAACTCCCGATATCCTGGTCAAAAGCGCTGGCTTCGTAGAACATCGTGTACATATTGGTCACTTTGGAAGAATCCCAACCTCTGATATCCTGATTGAAAGCGCTGGCACGAAAAAACATCCCACCCATATCAGTCACACTGCTGGTGTCCCAGTTTGAGATGTCCTGATTGAAGGTGTTGGTATAACCCAACATATAGCTCATATCCGTCACTTTGGAGGTATCCCAGTTCCCGATGTCCTGGTTGAAGATGTTTGCTTGATGGAACATGGAGCTCATAATCGTCACACTGGATGTGTTCCAGTCTCCAATATCCTGGTTGAAGGCAAGGGCGGCGTCGAACATTGATTCCATATTCGTTACGCTGGAGGTGTTCCAGTCTCCAATATCCTGGTTGAAAGCGTTGGTTCCGGCGAACATATAGGTCATATCGGTGACACTGGATGTGACCCAACCACCGATGTCCTGGTTGAAGACGTCTGTAAACAGGAACATTTCGCTCATATCCGTCACTTTGGATGTGTTCCAACCCCCGATGTTTCCGTTGAAGGCGCTGGCATTGGCAAACATATTGCTCATATCGGTTACGCTGGATGTGACCCAACTACCAATGTTCTGATTGAATGCGCTGGCACTGCTAAACATGGAATTCATATTTGTTACGCTGAAGGTGTTCCAGCTCCCAATGTCCTGGTTGAAAGCACTGGCACTGGCGAACATATGGTACATATTAGTTACATTGGATGTGACCCAACCACCGAGGTCCTGATTGAAAGAGGTGGCAGCGGCGAACATATAGCTCATATCGGTTACACTGATTGTGTTCCAGCCTGAAATGTCCCCGTTAAAAGCATTGGCGATGTAAAACATACCGCCCATATCGGTTACCTTGGAGGTATCCCAGCCCCCGATGTCCCCGTTGAAGGATTTGGCTACAGCGAACATTCCACCCATATCTGTCACATTGGAGGTATCCCAGCCCCCGATATCCGCATTGAAGGCACTGGCACCCCTGAACATAAAGCTCATATCATTCACCAGCGACAGATCGGGAGCATCCGCAGCCGTCATGGTCAGGTTGGCACAACCATAAAATGCGTTATTCATTGAGGTCCACTTGCCCGTACCCCATTGTGCGATGGTCAATAATTTGAGTTTATCCCCGACATTATTAAAGTAGATCCTGGGGAAGCCTGTGCCCGCCCCGCTGTTGTCCTTGATGCGCAGGGTATAGGTGCCAGCCACAGCATAACTGCAGGTGTAGTCTCCGGTTTGTCCTATGGCATCGTTGCTGCCATCGTCGTCACAATCCACATTGTAATCATAGCCTGTACCAATGGTGGGGATGGTGAATTGATCATCATTGGAAGTGCCAGCGTTATCGGTCTTGACGGTAATGACGAAATCCCGGGCAGGAGCACAGTACAGCCCGCCGTCCGTGATGGTCCACAGGTCTGAATCACTGATATTAACCCGCGCGGCTGCACCGTAACAATAGGTAGCGTTACCGCCGGAGAAGGTCACCCCGCTTTGCAGGATCTGTGCGTTCCAGCCGTTCAGCAGCGCATCGTAATTGTCGGTGGAAAGGGTTGCTCCAAGAAACATATTGGTCGCATTTGTAAGTGAAGTTACATCCCAGTTCCCAAGGTCCTGGTCGAAAGCGCTGGCTTGATAAAACATATGGTTCATATTCGTTACACTTCCTGTGTCCCAGCCAGAGATGTTCCCATTAAAAGTGCTGGCACCGGAGAACATGCTACCCATACCCGTAACACTACCCGTAACCCAGTTCCCGATGTTTTGGTTAAAGGTGCTGGCAGAATAAAACATACCTGTCATATCAGTTACGTTGGAGGTATCCCAACCCGCCAGGTCCTGGTTGAAGGTGTTGGCTCCAGTGAACATGTAGCTCATATCGGTTACATAACTTGTGTCCCAGCTGGAAAGGTCTCCATTGAAAGCGCCGGCAGAGGTGAACATATAGCCCATATCCGTCACACTGGAGGTATCCCAAGCCCCAATTTCCTGGTTAAAGGCAGTGGCACCGTAGAACATACCGCTCATATTCGTTACACTACCCGTATCCCAGTTCCCGATATCCTGGTTGAAAATACTGGCACCGAAGAACATTCTACCCATATCCGTTACACTACTTGTGTCCCACAGGCTGATATCCCCATTGAAAGAGGTGGCATTTACGAACATATAGCCCATCTCGGTTACATTGTGTGTGTCCCAGCCAGAGATATCCGCGTTGAAAGCGCTGGCATCATTGAACATGGCATACAAATCCGTCACACTGGAGGTGTCCCAGTTTGCAAGGTCTCCATTGAAAGAGGCGGCACCATTGAACATGTTACCCATATCGGTCACAGTGGAGGTATCCCAGCCCGCAGTGTCTCCATTAAAGGCGCTGGCATCCCTGAACATATAACTCATATCGGTTACACCCGAAAGATCGGGAGCATCCGCAGCCGTCATGGTCAGGTTGGCACAGCCATAAAACGCGTATGCCATCGAAGACCAGGCACCCATACCCCATTGTGCGATGGTCAGCATTTTGAGTTTGTCCCCGCCATTATTAAAGTAGATCCTGGGAAAACCTGTACCCGCCCCGCTGTTATCCTTGATGCGGATGGTGTAGGTGCCTGCTCCGCCCAGGGTACTGGTTTCGCAGGTGTAGTCTCCGGTCTGCCCGGTGGCTTCGTTGATGCCGTCGCTGTTGCAATCCACGTTGTAGTCATAACCGCTGCCTATGGTGGGGATGGTGAATTGGGTTGCGCCGGAGGTGCCAGCGTTGTCGGTCTGGACGGTGATGACGAAATCGCGGGAAGGATCGCAATATTTTCCCCCATCCGTGATGGTCCAATTATCACTGGAGATCATGTTTGCCCGGGCTGCCGCACCGTAACAATAGGTGCTGCTGCCACCGGAGAAGGCGAGGTTGGGTGGCAGGATCTGTGCGTTCCAGCCGTTCAGCAGGGAGTCATAATGGACAGTGGAGAGGGTTACACCGGTGAACATATCAGTTGCATCTGTCACAGAGCTCACATCCCAGTTCCCCAGGTCCTGGTTGAAGGCACTGGCATTTTTAAAAAGTTTACTCATATTGGTCACATTGCTTGTATCCCAACCTCCGATATCCCTGTTGAAAGTGCTGCTATTTTCAAAAAGCCTGAACATATTGGTCACATTGGACGTGTTCCAATTTGAGATGTCTCCGTTAAAAGCGCTGGCACCGTAGAACATAGAATCCATGTTGGTTACGCTGCCTGTATCCCAACCCGAGAGATCCCCATTAAAGGCGCTGGCATTGTAGAATAAAGCGTACATTTTTGTGACATTGGAGGTGTCCCACCCTGATAAATCCCCGTTAAATGCTCCGGCATGAACGAACATACACGACATATTCGTCACGTTGGAAGTATCCCAACCACCGAGGTCCTGGTTGAAAGCACCACTCATGTAGAACATATCACTCATATTTGTCACACTTCCCGTGTCCCAGCCTCCGATGTCCTGGTTGAAGGAATTGGCTTGAAAGAACATTCCTGCCATATTTGTTACACTGGAAGTGTCCCACAGGCTGATATCCCCATTGAAAGAGGTGGCATGATAGTACATATAGCTCATATCGGTGACATTGCTTGTGACCCAGCTTGAAAGGTTTCCATTGAAGGCAGTGGCAGCGTAGAACATATAGCTCATATCCGTCACACTGGATGTATCCCAGCCCGCAATGTCTCCATTGAAGGCGCTGGCACCGTTGAATAATCCGCCCATTTTCGTAACACTGGATGTATTCCATCCTGAGATGTCCCCGTTGAAAGAGGTGGCATTGGAGAACATAGCACTCATATCCGTTACATGACTTGTATCCCACAGGCTGATATCCCCGTTGAAAGTGCTGGCATAAGCGAATATGAGTTCCATATCTGTTACACTGCTGGTATCCCACAGGCTGATATCCCCGTTGAAGGCGCTGGCACCATTGAACATGGCAAACATATCCGTTACAGTGGAAATATCCCAAGCCCCAATTTCGCCGTTGAAAGAGGTGGCATCTGAGAACATACTACCCATATTCGTAACATGACTTGTATCCCACAGGCTGATATCCCCGTTGAAGGCGCTGGCACCTTTGAACATACCACCCATATCCGTCACACTGCTGGTGTCCCACAGACTGATATCCCTGTTGAAGGCGCTGGCTCCAAAGAACAATCCACCCATATCCGTTACACTGCTGGTGTCCCACAGGCTGATATCCCCGTTGAAAGAGGTGGCATTGTTGAATAAATTGCCCATATTTGTGACGCTGGATGTATTCCACAGGCTGATATCCCCGTTGAAAGCGCTGGATCCGAAGAACATACTTCCCATATTCGTTACACTGCTGGTGTCCCACAGGCTGATATCCCCGTTGAAAGAGGTGGCATTGTAGAACATATAACTCATGGTGGTGACATTAGACGTATCCCACAGGCTGATATCCCCGTTGAAAGAGGTGGTATTGAAGAACATAGAGCTCATGGTGGTGACATTAGACATATCCCACAGGCTGATATCCCCGTTGAAGGTGCTGGCATTTAAGAACATATAGCTCATATCGGTCACACTACTTGTGTTCCACAGGCTGATATCCCCGTTGAAAGATGTGGCTTCCCTGAACATGGCGCTCAAATCCGTCACCAGCGACAGGTCAGGAGCATCCGCAGCCGTCAGGGTCAGGTTGGCACAACCCCGAAAAGCTCTAGACATCGAAGTCCAGACACCCGTGCCCCACTGTGCGATGGTCAGCAGTTTTAATCTGTCCCCGTCATCATTAAAGTAGATCCTGGGGAAGCCTGTACCCGCACCGCTGTTGTCCTTGATGCGGAGGGTATAGGTGCCTGCTCCACCCAGGGTACTGTAATCGCAGGTGTAGTCTCCGGTCTGCCCGGTGGCTTCGTTGACGCCATCGTTGTTGCAATCCACGTTGTAGTTATAACCAATTCCGGTGGTGGGGATGGTGAATTGGGTGCTGCTGGATGAGCCGGTATTGTCGGTTTTGACGGTGATGACGAAATCGTCGGCTGAAGGAATGGGTTCCGCTGAAACCGGCTGGCGGGAAAAGAGTGCCAGGCTGAGAGCCAGGATCATTGCGAAAAAGGAGCGCCAAAAGTGGATTGAGATTGAGCCAGTCATGAAATGCCTCCTCAAGATCTGATCCATTCCAGATGGAAAAGCGTATGATTGCCGGGATCGTGTTTGCTGGCGCCGGGTGATGGTGAGCTAATATTCCCCTGAATTCAACTCAATTTCCATTATCAGTATACAACTATTTATTATAAATGCAATATATTTCACAAACGACATCCAAAAAAAGAAGTATTCAAGCCCCACGTACAACCGGTTCAATTAAAAATTCAAAGTCCGACACATCCAGACCATATTTTTTCAGGAATCCCCACTCTGCATCCATCATGGCAGGTATTTTAAACCCCGTCACAGGTTTAACTGGCAGGCAATCGTTTTTCAAAGGTGATCAGATCGGGTTTGCGTACGTACCCCAACCTCTCGTTCATGGCCAGCATGGGGATGTTCTTGGTGTCATTTTCGGCATAGATGCGGACATAGCCATTGACCTGTGCAAAGGTGATGGCACGTAGTTTCAAAGCCAGCCCAAGTCCCAGGCGTCGATAGGGCGGCTTAACACCGGTCAGACCCTGGTAGAGGGAAATTCCTTTCTTGGAGGAGAGAACATGACTCAGACCGACGTATTCATCTTCTTTAACGGCCACAAAAAATCCATCCGGAAGAACAGAAGGTCCGCTGATGGCATATTCGACGTACTTATCCAGCCCCCTGCGTCCGATGCCAGCCGCCAGGTCTCCCGGCACGCTCAGGCTGATATCCCAATCCAGATCGTACAGTTTTTCATTGCGATCCGGATCGTGCTCCAGCTGCGGGAGTGTCTTGATCTGTATGCCTTGTGCTTGAAAACGGTCTTCAAGAGCGGAGAAGCGGGTCAGGTTAAAAGCCTGTACATCCAGCTCGGACTCAACATCGCGAATGACCTCACGAAAACCGTGCTTCTCCAAAAACCGAATGCTATCAGGTTGATCCTGACTGGTGGAGGCGCGCAAGGCAAGCGGATCGAAAGGCTGCAGCCCGTGCAGGATGGTATCGTAGAGCGCGGAACCAATGCCACTCCTGCGATTTTCTGGCAGGACGCTTATCGACAGGATGAAGTATTGCGGGTGGGCGAACCAGATGGACTGATTGTAATAACCCACCCCCACAACCCGGCCGGACTCAAGTGCGATCCAACGCTGGAATTTGAATTTCGGGTCGCGGCGCTGGTCACTGGATTCGATCCCGGCTGCCGTGGTGTTGTTATCCGGGTAAAGTGTATTGCTGAATTCAGCCAACCCCGGGTAGTGGGCAGCTGTTGCTGGAAGTATCTTCATCTAAATGTCCTTGTTGATGCCAGGTCGGGATAAATGGCGCTCAACACAACCTGCATTGCTGGCAGAAAAGCGTCCCCCCTTACCCCTGCGGGTCGGGGACTTCGCCGAAGGTTCCTGTCGATCAATCACACCTATCTTCAAACCTTCGGGACGATAGATTACTTATAAGGTCATTTTGTTGGGTTTCGAGCGGA
>CAYJKQ010000038.1:0-7622 GCA_964370815.1 uncultured Anaerolineaceae bacterium
GGCTTGTATTGTTATTTTTGTTAGAAACTATTTTTGAGATGAGTTCTAGTTGTTTTAGTTGGTTTAGTTGGTTTAGTGTTGGCACGACTTGACTATAGGTGAATAGTGGGAAAGCCATTTTCTCAATCACACTAAATATATCCGCGATAGCTTTAGCCGCTCTAGGATCGCCAATATTGCCAAGTGCTTTAGCAGTAGCAACGATAAGTTTTACTTCTCCATTGTTTAATGTTTCGATTAACGGATCTACTGCATCTGCATTTCCAATAAGTCCCAGGGATTCAATACAACCAAGCTTTATTGACCTATTTACTGATCTTAAGTTGAAAATAAGACTGTCCATTGCTGCAGTTCCAAAATTTGCAATAGCCGCAGCAACATTCTTTCGTTTTGGAATTATCTCTACGTATTTGAAGGCGTTAATTAAATGATTAATCGCAATTGGGTTATTTATTCGACCGAGAATAAACGAAGCATTTGAGATAGCTTCTTGGTGATACGAGGAATATATCCATACATAGCGAGCGAACATCGGCAGTACGAGAAATAAAAAAAACAGAAGTGGTCCTTTGGTGATTAGGGGCAAAATATAGGCTCCCCTAAATAAGATATCTATAACAATATGTGTCAATATACTTATGTAAGAAAACAAAATGATTACATCAAAAAGCGGCAACCAAAATGGTATTGTGTAAGGTTTTGACCAGGGTCGATTCCGCATCTTTAATGCCTGAATTAATCCTGTAAATATCGTTGAATTTGAAGATATGTCATGCCAAAGGAAAACAACTTCCGACCACTTCTTATGGGTAAGCAACTTACCTAAGCGGTATATAACAAGTTTTTCTCGCAAAGCGTAGGCCGCAAAAAATTCTTGAATAATCTGATGGTAAAAAGATAATTGGCCATCACCTCGAGCAACTAATAGACCTGTGCCAATCAGTATATTGATATGGTTTTGTTTTTTTTTCAAACTCTTGTCTATTTTGAAGGGAACACCAACTAGTCCATTATCAATCATGGTAATAGCAAACTTACTTATGAACCCCATTAGTTCCTTTTGATTAAAGATAACTCCTCTATTTTTCTCTCGAGTTAGTAATTGATTACATAAATATTCAAGAAATTGACCTCGACTTTTAATTACAGAAATCTCAGGAGAATAAATCCTTATCATACTTCTAAGGAAAAATGGATTCCTGCCCAACTCTAAAAGGGTAAGGTTTGTTTTTAAGATCGATTGAAGCTCATATCCTTTTACACTCATATATGTCACCACAAACGACATGATTTGCTCGTCACTCATAGGCAATATATGCACTTCTTGCCATTTTGGTGAGCCAAAGAACTCATGTTTTCTGCAAGAAACAATAAATCTTGCGCGAACTGCATCTGCTAGCGCTAATTCCCGTAACGATCGCTCTCTTGGGTCTTGTTTGCTGCGAAACGCATCTCCGGATGAGACATCATTTAATAGATTGAGGGGAGCACTAATTCTTAAATTTTTCTCTTCATGATAGTATTGCCGATTAGGCATTTCATTTAACCCATCTAAGATGAGGAGCAAATCTCCCCTTGATAGTAACGCTTCAAATTCACGAGCCAAATAACTAGCAGAACCTGATAATTTTTCAAAACTAATTCTGAGAAACTCAAACGCACTTGTTCTTCGATCTTTCCATTCTGAGAGACGCACATAAAGGGGCATTACGTTGGATCTTCCTGCTCGATATTCCGAAATCATATTCGATGTTAGGGATTGTAAGCAAGTTGTCTTGCCAGACCCAGGATCTCCTAAGAGAATATATCTCTGAAATCGTTGGTGGGCACTAAAAAAATCAATTGGTTGCCGATTAATATTTATTACTTGTGATTGTATATCTCTTTTCGCCCATTCAAAACTTTGTAGAATCTGAATTACGTTTTCTTCAGAATCCTGCTCATATTCTGTAGTTAAAGGAACAAATCTTGAAACGGAGTCCAATGTTGCTTCTAAGTTAGAAAGATATTGCAAAGCTGACTCTTCTTTGTTTAGAAGTTCGCTGACAACCCTAGAGGACGAAATTGAAACATCTACCTTTGTTTCGTTGCTTTTAGATTGATTTATCAGACCAAGAATCCCAAATATTATTGCAGCTATCACGTCAATAGCTGTAAAAATTTGAAGTGTAAACTCAATTTTCCTTTGTAACTCTTGATTAGTGAGATCTAAATTCCAAATAATACCCACCAATATCGCAAATATGATTGTTAGGATGATTGCTATCCAGTAATATCGGTTCATATCTCACCTTTTCCTCGAATGGGACGGCGTCCCACCCCTGACGCCGTCCGTTTTATTCCGCGCGAAACAGTCCGTTACAAAGTCCGTTTATTACAACTTCGCGAAGCGGCTCACCACCTTCGCCAACCCAGCCGGACGATCCACATTCCCGCCCTGATTGACTCCGATGACCGTACCTTCCTTCGCATACGCCAACTGCACGTATGCTTGACCCGTAATGAAGCGCGCGCTGTCGATGGCGCAGGAGGTAACGAAGCCGATCTGCTTCATATCCCCGCCGGTCGAGCCTGTCGAGACCACCACCGGGTCACCGTTGTGCGCCATGCGCGTGCGCTGTTCGTCGAAGGTGAAGCGGATAACCACTCCCTTGCGTTCCTTCTCGCGCGCCACATAGGCTTCACGCCCGATGAAATACGGTTTGTACGGCTTCACATACGAACCGAATCCGCCTTCGGCAACGCCCAAGTCGCGCATTCCCATCGTAGGGGCGAGGTCTCCTCGCCCAAGGGCATTGGCAATAGAACCCAATCCCATCTCATGACCATACAACGGCAAGCCCGCTTCGGTGCGCAATGAATCTCTTGCGCCCAAGCCGATGGGCTTGACGCCAAATTGTTCACCCGTTTTCATGACCGCGTTCCAAAAGTCCACGGCGCGTTCCGGGTGAACGAACAACTCGAACGCCATCTTCTCGCCGGTGTAACCCGTGCGCGAAACGATCAAGTCAAACCCGCCGACCACTGCATCGCATAATTCAGTTCTCTTCAACTTCATAATGCGCGCGCGCGTTTCAGAATCCACGCCCATTGCCAGCAGCGTGTCGCGGCTCTTCGGTCCTTGCAGCGCAATGTCCACACGCATGTCATTGCCAGATTTCGGGTCGCGCAAATTCCGGATCGCCGCCTCATACCCAAAGGTCCGCGCGTAGGGGCGGGCGTTATCGATTTTCACCTTGCCATCGCGCACACTTTCCAGCCACGTGCGGTCCTTGTCATCGTTCGACGCGTTGACCACCACCAGATAATTATCAAAGCCGCGGCGATAGACGAGCGTGTCGTCGATCACATCCGCATCCGGCGTGAGGAAATGCGTGTACAAACTTTCACCGGGCATCAATCCGCCGCAGTCATTGCCGCAGACCGTATCGAGGAACGACGCCGCATCCGCGCCGCGCACGTCATACACACCCATGTGACTCACGTCGAACAATCCCGCCGCCTGACGCGTGGCAAGATGTTCTTCAAAAATGGACGTGTACACCACCGGCATTTCCCAACCTGCAAAGGGGACCATTCTGCCGCCGAGGTCGCGATGGACTTGATTCAGTTTCGTCTTTCTCATCTCGCCTTCTACTTCATTCCATTGGAAGGAAGAGAGCGCATCTTTCTCGACCGGGGAGCTGATCCCGATGAAATAGGGTTTTGCCACGCTGAGAGCTTTGACGTTCAACGGCAGCGCGCCAACGCGGACATCCTTCTTCTTCACATCCGCAACCACGAACGGACCCGGCATCCGCGACGCCGAGAAATCTTTTTCGCCGTTCAGGTTGAACGACATGTAGCCATCGGAGAGGTCGCGCAGCCACGTGCCAATCAAGCCAACCTTGGCAGACGGAACTTCAAGCTGATATGTGTCCGAGTTGACGCAGGTCAGCGTGCATTTGACTGTGCCTTTTGGAGTCGCGATCGTCGTCGCCGCAGACTTGCCCTTCTTCAATGCGGACATATCTAAAGAAGTCGCGTAATCCAACACCTGACGGATGCGCTGTCCCTGCAATTCAAAGACACTGCTCTTGCTCTTGTCGTCGATGTAATAGAAATGTGGATACTTGCTCTTCTCCACTTTGAAGTCGATGCCCGCGCCTTCCGCCAGTTTGCGGATCTTCAACTTGGCATCGTTCAACACTTTGAAGTCAAGTTTTGCGCGGCGCTGTTTGCCCTTGCGGACGGTATCCACAGCATGAGGCGCGCACGCCAGCAAAACGTCAGAGATCACGTCCGCGAGTTGGCGCGACTGCTTCTCAGTGAATCCGCGCTGGGTGATCCACGGCGTGCCGAGGCGAATGCCCGAAGGCGCCGCCGCGCTTTTGTCACCGGGGATGGTGTTGCGGTTGACCACGACACCGACGATGTCGAGGATGCGAGCCGCCTGGTCACCGCTCAATTTCGTGCCATCCTCACCGAGGACGGATGAGCAATCCACGTTCAACATGTGACAGTTCGTACCGCCGAACGGGACTCGCAGTCCGCGCTTGGTGAATTGGTCTGCCATTGCCGCCGCGTTCTTGATGGTCTGTTCCTGTAACTTCTGGAACTGCTTGGTCTTTGCCAGTTTGAAGGTCAGCGCCAAGCCAGCGAACACGTTGACGTGCGGTCCGCCCTGCTCGCCGGGGAACACGGCTTTATCGATCTTCTTGGCGATGTCGGCTTTGGTTGTCATCAGCACCGCGCCGCGTGGACCATCGAGCGACTTGTGAGTCGTAGACATGACCACGTCTGCGATGCCGATGGGGGAGGGAACGACTCCCGCCGCGACCAGACCGCCGATATGCGAAATGTCCGCGAGGAAGAATGCGCCGACCTCATCCGCAATTTCGCGGAACTTCTTCCAATCCGGCACCCATGAATAAGAAGAATAGCCAGCGATCAACAGTTTGGGTTTATTCTCCAACGCCAGTTGACGAATGGCTTCGTAATCGAGCTTCTCGTCTGCGCCCACCGAATAATGAACAGCCTTGAACCACTTGCCGCTGCGGTTGACCGGTGAGCCGTGCGAGAGATGACCGCCATGCAGCAGGTCGAGTCCCATCACGGTATCGCCGATGTTGAGCAGAGCTTGATAGACCGCATTATTGGCGGGTCCACCCGAAAGCGCCTGCACGTTGACGAAGATCTGGTCCGCGCTGAATCCGTTCGCGGCAAAGGCTTCGGCGGCGCGGCGGCGGGCGAGCGCTTCGACCACGTCGGCATACTCCACGCCTTTGTAGTAGCGCGGGTCACCGTTGCGGCGATAATGGCCAAGTCGCGCCGGGTAATCGAGGAGTTCTTCCTCGACCATCCAACGCGACTCTTCATCGGGGTAGCCTTCGGCATAAATATTCTGGAAAGCGGATGCCAGCGCCTCACGCACCGCCATCGGCGCGGTCGACTCGCTGGGGATCAGGATCAATTTGCGGTATTGGCGTTCGGCTTCGAGCTGGGTCAGTTCGTAGACATCAGGGTCAAGTTCGGCAAGTTTGCCGCGAAATAAGTGGTCGGGCATGATTTATCTCCTTAATGAGAATGAGCCAAATTTGTCAGACATATTATATTGTAGGACGGGAAGGAGGGTAGGTCAAGTGAATTATGACATAAATTGACCGCGATGGGTTTATCCGTTATGGATGGGTATTCGAAAATATGCAGCAGAGTTTAGCTGATAAAACGGATAACGCTGAAAATTTTTTTTTGCCCCTTGACGCATCTTCACGACCCGCATAGAATAGCGCCCAATGCTTAAGTCTGCCCGCTGGTTTAGCTACTTTTATTTTTACGGTTTCCGAAATTCGGTTGCCGGTGGCGGCGCTTAAGTAGACAGAGAAATTAGATCTGGATGCAAAAAGAGCGAGACCACGCGGTCTCGCTCTTTTTTATTTTATGGAGTAGCGCGAGATACTATCTCGCGCTACAAGGAGAAAATGTATGCCCACACGCGGAATTCGCGGCGCGACCACCGTCGCAGAGGATGACCCGGATCAGATCCTTCAGGCAACGAGGGAGTTGCTTGAAGCCATCATCAAAGAGAATGACGGTATGACGCCAGAGGATGTCGGCAGCGCCATCTTTACGGTGACGGAAGACCTCGCCGCCACCTTCCCCGCTCAAGCCGCGCGCGAGATGGGCTGGAGCATGGTGCCGATGATGTGTGCCCGTGAGATCCCCGTCCCCAGTAGTTTGTCAAAAGCCATTCGTGTGCTTGTCCACTGGAATACTGAAACGCCGCAGAGTGATATCAAGCATGTGTATCTGCGAGACGCGGTGAAGTTGAGACCCGATCTGGTTGCCGCGCAGTAAAAAAAATCTCGTCGAAAGTCAAAGGTCTAAAGTCAATTGTGACCTTCGACTTTCGACCTTTGACCCGAATTTTCAAGGAGAAATCACCATGATGATCATAATGAAAGCCAACGCAACACCGCAGCAAGTGGAAGCGGTGATCGCATCCATCAAAGAGACGGGGTTGAACGTCCACCTCTCGCAGGGAGTCGAAGCGACCATCATCGGCGCCATCGGCGAAACGCACAATATTCCGATGGACCGCTTTGAAAGCCTCGACGGCGTGGACCTTGTCCAACGCATCACCCAGCCGTATAAATTGGCGTCGCGTCAATTTCATCCCGAGAATACCGTCCTCAATATTGATGGCTTCACTGTGGGCGGCGATCAGGTGGCTGTCATTGCAGGACCGTGTTCAGTGGAGAGTCGCTCCCAGATCATAGAAACAGCCATCGCTGTGAAAGAGGCGGGAGCTTCCGCTTTGCGTGGGGGAGTGTTCAAGCCGCGTACATCGCCGTATTCCTTCCAGGGCCTCGGCGAAGAAGGTCTCGAACTGCTCGCCGAAGCCCGCGAAAAAACGGGACTGCCCATCGTCGTTGAGATCATGTCACAGGTGCAGCTCGATGTGATGGTCAAGTATGTGGACGTGCTGCAAGTGGGCGCGCGCAACATGCAGAACTTCAACCTATTGCGCGCCATCGGTGAATCACGCACGGCTGTCCTGCTCAAACGCGGACTTTCCGCCACCATCGAAGAATTGCTTATGTCTGCTGAATATATTTTGGCTGGGGGAAACCAGCGCGTGATGTTGTGCGAACGCGGCATCCGCACGTTTGAAACTGCCACGAGAAACACGACCGATATCAACGCCATACCCGTTTTGAAAAATCTGACTCATCTACCCGTCATCCTCGACCCCAGTCATTCCACTGGTCTTGCGAATTACGTCGCCGCGGTCGCCCGTGCCGCCGTCGCTGCCGGTGCGGATGGACTCATCGTCGAAGTCCACCCCGACCCGGCGAAAGCGGTTTCGGATGGCAAACAATCGCTCAAGCCCGAAGCCTTCGCCGCGATGGTCAAGCAGGTCGGTCAGATCGCGCAGATCATGGGACGAAGCCTCGTCACTGTGCAAGGCGAATATACCAAGCATGGTTGGGCGTAAGTAGGGGCGAGGTCTCCTCGCCCAATGTATTGTTGAAATTTAAATGGGCGGGGGAACCCCGCCCCTACGAAAAATAAAAAAGGAAACGAATCACCATGATGATCATCATGCACCCCGGTGCGCCACGCGAACAGATCGACGCCGT
>CAYJKQ010000039.1:0-7373 GCA_964370815.1 uncultured Anaerolineaceae bacterium
CATTTGGCTTGTATTGTTATTTTTGTTAGAAACTATTTTTGAGATGAGTTCTAGTGGAAACTCTTGGGGTGGTTCAATATCAACAACTACTTCTGAATATGAAGAGCAAACAATCTCCGAATCCTCAACCAACCAGTACTCAGACAACTGGTCAACTGCCACAGCCGTTGACTCGACTCATGCTGCTGATCTTCGTTTTACCTACAGCGTTGTTAACGACGGAACAGACTATGCCCGTGAAGTGACAAACTTAACCTTCAACATATATATAGGAAATAACCCGAACCCCATTGAAACCTATGTTGCTATCAATGGAACAACCAAGCCAAAAATTCAAAATCTATTTCCTGGGAATTCTGTAACTTATACATCAGAAGAAATCTGGTTGACGCTCGATGAAATGCGCGCCATTGACGAAGGCGCGCCCATCCGCATTGTGATGGAGGACATTTCTTTCGGGCAAGATCAGGTCTTTTATCAAGACGCACTCAACGGCTCTGTGCTTTTGGCAATGGAAGACGGCTTCGATGACAGTGATGAGACAATTGATTCCTACCTCATCCCCGTTTGGGACCCGAATGACAAGGTGCAGGATGTAGCCAAGCGTTACTTCCCAGTCACTGAAGACGCTGAAGGCAACCTGCTTTCCATCTTTACGCCAGAGTTCGGCACCAACCCGCCTACTTTTGTGGAACACTCCCTGACCGGGACCAGTTGGTGGAATATCTATCTCTCGGATGGTTTGACCTATGTGAATGCTTTCAAAGATACCACTGCCGCTCCGAACAGCAGTGTGCTGATCCGCATTGTCACCGATAGCGATCTGGACGGCTACAACAACCGCAACGAGATCCGCATCGGTACAGATCCAAACGACCCTGCTTCGCATCCCTCCCCGAACATGGTTGCAGGATATACCAAATCGTGCGCAGGCAATGACTGCACGCTGCGCATGGTCTTCCAGAACCTCGGCAATTACGACGCCTATGGCGTGGAAGCCATCCTGTACACGCCCGATGGGCTGGTGAACATCACCAACAATACCATCGGCGGCAGCGGGCGCGTGAACGCGGGCGAGAAAGTCATCGTCAGCGCAAGCGATACCTTCCTGTACACGAAGACAGTTGCAAGTCCGAAAGAGCCGGTGATCGTCGTCTCCTATAACGACCCGCAAGGCAACCATCGCTTCATCCTGCCGGCGAGTGCATTGCTGACGACACTTGATGACAGCCTCACGGCACTCAATGGGCAAATGCTGCCAGACCCCGGCGTGGATATTGCCTCGACCAGTGGAACGAACGCCAATTTCATCATCTTTTCGCCACATGCTGAGACCGTTACGAACGGAAAGTTATTCGTGGAATATATCGACGCGCAGGGCAACGTGGCGCACGAGGATGTCTTTACGCAAGACTTCGCCTCCGGACCGACCGTTGTGCCTGTTACTGTTAACACAGGCATTTATCCACCCGAAAGCACGATCTTGCTTGCTTTCTTCACCGATGCACAAGGCAATATTATCGACAGTTCCGCGCGCCCGCTGGCATCCTTCGGGGCTGACCCGCTTCCTGAGGCGAACGTCACCACAAGCGACATCGAGATCGGCGCTCAAGGCGTGGTGGAAATTCCGAACCCCTGGAATTTTGGCACCGTTGAATCTGGCACGACTTTGTATGCCAACATCACTCTTGGGAACACCGGCTTGGGCAACCTGCGGTATTCATTGAGCGGCTGGGGAAATGGCATGAGTGTGATGGGAGTTTCATCTGGAAGCCTGAGCGCTTCAGATACCCGTCAGTTCTCGATGACGATCGATACGGCAGGCTTGCCGAACGGAGCTTTCAGCAAAACATTGACCCTGCGCACAAATGATCCCAACCATGCCATCATCACCATTAACCTGACCGGCACGATCGGCACTCCTGCAGGGACGGCAACTGCCTATCAGGTCAACCCCTACCAACCCTGGAACCAATTCGTTTATGTGCCGGGTCCGCATAACCAGAACGACATTGTCAACTTTACGCACACCCTGGCAGACGACCCCTCACGCATGTTCCCACTTTATCTTTATGATGAAGATGGAACGACCTTAAAAGGCGTCGGCGAATATGGCGTCGATTTCAGTGGTCAGACCGCACCTTTTGGTGTATTTGGTACAGGGGCAGACCTTGATCTGAACGTTCCTACTGGGCAAACAATTTATACAGATAACACCCGCTCTGCTGTTTCAACCACTGCGAACAGCGGGCAGACCAATATAGTGCTTTCCTCTGCAGCAGGCTTCGCTGCCGGGCAAGAGGTGTTGGTCATTCAAATGCAGGGTACAGGGGCTGGTAATTATGAATTTGCCAATATCGCTAGTGTTTCAAGTAACACCTTAACTCTGGCAAAGAACTTGACTAATGCATACACTACTGGAGGAAATTCAAAATCTCAAGTGATTCGTGTGATGCAATATCATGATGTCACTGTGCAGAGCGGGGGTGTCCTCACTGCTCATGCTTGGGATGGAAACACAGGCGGGGTGTTTGCCATACGTGCTTCTAATAAATTCGAAATCCAAACTGGTGGTTTTGCTAAATTGGATGCTCTCGGATATCGTGGCGCGCCAACAAACAATAACGGTTACACAGGTTTACAAGGGGAGAGTACAAGTGGCGCAGGAATCCAATCTACATCTGCAAATGCAAATGGCGGCGGAGGTGGTTACAGCTCAGGCTTTGGCAATGAAGCTGGCGGCGGTGGCGGTGGCAATGGCGCTGCTGGAACAAAAGGACAAGATGGACAGTATACAGGGGGAAGTGGAGGGAATACTACCTCAATTCCAGCTGCTTTATCTTTAATTGTTCCCGGGGGTGGCGGTGGTAGTGGTGGCGACAAAGCAGATAATCCTAATCCGAGTGCGACAGGCGGGGGCGGTGGAAATGGCGGTGGGTTGGGGTTGATATTTGGGAGGCAAATAATCGTTTCTGGAACCGTCTCATCTAACGGCAGTAATGGACAAGCTACTGTATGGGGTGATCATGGCGGTGGCGGCGGTGGGGCTGGTGGGAGTATAAAAATAGTTGGAAGTGATATTAACTTAACTAATGGTACTGTTCGGGCATTGGGAGGGACAGGGGGAACCTCAACGTCGTCAAATAGTGGTGGTAGCGGTGGATATGGGCGCATCCGAATTGAATATGGCACGTTATCGGGTACGACTAATCCTACAGCCAACACTCAACAAGTAAATTTCTACAGCATTACCGGACAAGGCGCACCGTTTGGCGTATTTGGCAATGGCTCGAGTGGAAATCTAACAGTAAATCCTGGGGAAACAATCTACACAGATAACACTCACACATCGCTTGCTTCAACAGCCTCTACCGGACAGGCAAATATTACTGTTTCTAATGTTTCCGGATTTACCATTGGAAAAGAAATTCTTATAGCGCAAATCCAAGGAACAGGTGCAGGTTCATATGAATTTGCCGCTATTACAAGCGTTAATGGAAGCACAATTACCCTATCTAAGCCTTTGGGAAATACTTACACAACTGGAGGTAACTCGAAAGCCCAAGTGATTGTTGTACCAAATTATCAAAACGTTACTGTTCAAAGCGGTGGTATTTTAACAACTAATGCTTGGGATGGTTCGAATGGCGGTATTTTAGCTTTCAGGGCAAACGGTACAGTAAATGTATCGGGTGTAGTTCAAGCCAATGGCAAGGGATTCAGAGGTGGAACTGGACTTTCTACAAATGCCGACAACCTATCATCATATTCTGGTGAAGGTTATTCTGGACCAACGTTTAATACTTACCCAACAGCATATTTGGGAAATGGAAATGGTGGTGGAGCAGCCAGCCGAACTGGGGGCTCTGCTGCCCCAGTTGGACCGGGAGGAGGTGGTTATGGATCTTCTGGCACAGATGGTTTTGGTGGCTTTGACCGAGGACGCGGCGGCATTGCAATTGGCGACAGCCTATTAACACAAATATTTTTGGGTGGTGGCGGCGGAGGTGGTTACTCAAAGAATACTGGAAGTCCTGGTAAAGGAGGAAATGGAGGCGGCGCAATCCTTATCTTTGCAAATAACCTGACTTTAAGCGGATCAATTCAATCTGCTGGTGATAACGGACAGGTCGGGAGTTCCACTGATAAGTTAGCCCAATCAGCAGGAGGAGCAGGAGGTTCAATATTAATAAAGTCAAATAATGTTGTAATCGGCACAAACCTTGTTTCTGCATTAGGAGGTGTACATGGGACTGGAAGCGGAGTTACCGAAACCATGTATGGCGGGGACGGCGGGGTTGGTCGTATTCGTATTGAATACACTGCCCTTTCTGGAACAACAAACCCATCTGCCAGTACCCAACAGGTAAATTATTTCAATCTAACTGGCTCATCAAACAACACCTTGTATGTACCCGATACCATCAGTGCAGGCAACTTTAGTAGATACAAATTGTTGTATGGTCAACGTAGCCTGAACACTTTAGGCGGAGATCAACTATATACAGTGCATCTGGAAAATCGACAATACAGCTCCGTCACTTTGAGCGCGCTAGTCGAGCAGGTAGTCGGCAGTGGTTCATCCTTCAACTTCTGTATCGATTTTGGTAATAATGGCACCTGTGATTACACTGCTAACAATCAGAGTTTCACCGGTCCGGTGCGGCTGGATTCCTCCAACCTTGCCACTGCGCTCAATGCCTACATTACCAGCTTGGGAAGTACGGCTCCAGTGCTTACTATCCCTATTCGGGTTAACATCAACACACAGGCAGATGTATTCCTGTTCAACTTATCTGCAACCCCGCTAAGCGGGGTTGACTTACAACCTTCCACACCCAGTATTGTGCCTCAAAATGGCAATGCTGCAAACAATATTCTCGAAGGTTCTTTGGTAGATCTAAGCGCCACGGTCACAAATAATGGCAGCAATGAGGCATCCGATTTTATCGTCGCATTCTATCTAGGCGACCCAGCCAATGGTGGCACGCTTATCGGGTCTAAATTTATCTCCTCGCTTGCTCCTGGAGCAACGTCACCTGCTCAAACGGTCACATGGAACACCTCAGGGTTACTGGGTTCAAAGACGGTTTACGTCAAAGCGGATTCATCCAACACCGCTTCTGCTCCGGCAGTGATCAAGAAAAAGCCTGATCTGACAATCCTCAGTATTCAAGCGCCCAACCTGCGCGCGGGCGAAACTGGTTCCGCAAGTGTAACCGTCAAAAACGACGGTCAATTTGACGTGACGGGAGCGGTCATTAGGTTATATCTTGGCACAGATGCAAATGGCACCGTATTGGGCAATGTTAATGTCAATGTACCGCAGGGACAGAGCTTGATCGCGCAAATCCCATTCTCAGTCAATACCGCAGGTAATAAGAATCTCTTTGCAAAAGCGGACCCAAGCAACGTCATCCCTGAAGCGAATGAGCAAAACAACACCGCCGCAGGCAATATACTCGTTGGGTGGAATCTACTCACCGTGGATGCTGGTGGTGCCAATGATACAGGTTATTCACCCAGCACAGGCTATGGCTGGCTGGTGCAAGGTACAACGTCCACAAGCTGTGGAACCCAGCTGCAACAAAGCTATCGTCAGGCAGGCAGTACAGAAACCCTGCAATACCAGTTCGACAATCTCATCCCTGGTCGTCACTATCACTTGGACTTGACCTTTGCGACCTGCAGTGGAGAACGCTTTTTCGACTTGTTTATAGACGGCACACAAATGACAGAGGCTCAGGCGGGTGCTCTCCCTGGCACCGGTAATCTCCCTATTTATGTCAACAACTCCCCTCAAACCATTTCGCTTTTACTTGATCCATCGTCGTATGAAAGTGATGGCAGTGTAACTCTCTCCATTAGCCGAAATTCAGGTTTGAGTGGCCCTCTGGTCAATATCATCGACCTGCAAGAAGTGAAATATTGTTACATGGACAGCGGACCGAACGAGGCTCCATGGTCTGCAAGCAACGATTGCGGTTACGATCCTTCCTGGTCTTCGGATAGTTTCAACGGTTGGGGCACTCTGCCATATGAAACCATGCGATTTGGAGATGGCAGCGTCAAATATAAATTCAGCAATCTCATTCCAACCAAGAAATATAATTTGCGCATGGTCTATTATGAAGAAGATAGTGCTGGGCGAATCCAAAGAGTGACCTTTGACAACTCCTCGCCGAGTGCAACTTTTTCGCTTGGTTCCACGGCAATGAGCTACATTATGCCCATTCCTGCTGCAAGCTACAGCGATGGCCAACTCATTGTGGCAATCGAACGACCGGCTGGCGGTGAAGCGGTAATCAACGAAATCATACTAGAGGAAGATTCACGCCTCGAAAATAACCGTTACAACACCCCAGCTACAGCGTTTAATAAATCTGCTCCTTTGAATATCGCAACAGATCAATCCGTCAATACCACCTTGAGTTGGTCTGCAAGTTCCGGGGCAACATCCTACGAATATTGTTACGACACAACCAATGACAATTCATGTTCGATTTGGATGGGGAATGGTGTATCTACCAGTAAGCTACTTAGCGGATTGGATACAGGTACAACGTACTATTGGCATGTTCGGGCGCTAAAAGGCTCTACTACTACTTACGCCAATGGCAGCGCAACAGCATTCTGGTCCTTCACAACAGCTGCAAGTTCAAACGGATCCTTCAATAAATCCAGCCCAGCCAATGGCGCACCTAATCAATCAACCAACCCAACCCTAAGTTGGGGAATAAGCAATGGTGCAACGTTATATGAATATTGTTATGACACAACGAATGATAATAGCTGTTCAAACTGGACGGGGAATGGCACATCCACCAGCAAGGCATTGAGTGGTTTGAGCACCGGTACGACCTATTACTGGCACGTACGGGCTGTCAACGGTGGTGTAGTTACCTACTCTAACACCAACGAAACAGCTTTTTGGTCATTTACCGTTACTGGTGATAATACACCGCCAACGGTTACCTCGATCATCCGCGCCTCCGCTAGCCCCACCTCCGCGACCAGTGTGGATTTCACTGTCACCTTCTCCGAAACCGTTACTGGCGTGGATGCAAACGGGTCTGATTTCGAGTTATTCCCCACTGGGGTTACCGGAGTCGCCATCACAGGTGTCACACCCGTCTCCGCCTCGGTCTATACCGTCACTGTCGATACCGGTTCCGACAATGGTTCGATCCGGTTGGATATCCCGGAGGGCGCCTCCATCTCCGACCCGTCCGGCAATCCGCTCAGCAGTCTGCCCTACACCTCCGGAGAGGTTTATACCGTTACAGAAAGCGCTCCTCTGCCCACCTCTGCCTCCTTCGATGATGTGCCCTTGAACCATCCCTATTGGGAGGATATCGAGATCCTCTACGCCA
>CAYJKQ010000040.1:0-6629 GCA_964370815.1 uncultured Anaerolineaceae bacterium
CGTCTTTCAATTGTTGCTCAACCTGTGCAACAATTGAGCGGCTGGTGGAATAATCCGGCCAGGTCAATCCGATGGCATGGATACTATCACGTGCAGGGGGCGTAATACCTCGTCCTGAACCCGTGGAGGTATCTTCCTGGGTGGGCACAGGGCTTGCAGTCGGGCTGGCGGTGGGGATTTCCTGGGTGGGTTCTTCGACTACTGGCAGGTTGGCAGTGGGAATTATCCGGGTGGGTTCAGCGCTTGCAGTCTGGGTGGCGGTGGGAATTTCCCGGGTGGGTACTTCAGTCGCAGCCTGGGTGGCGGTAGGGATCTTCTGGGTGGGCACTTCGCTTGCAGCCTGGTTGGTGGTGGGGATCTCCTGGGTGGGAACTTCAGTCGCAGCCTGGGTGGCGGTGGGAATTTCCTGGGTGGGTACTTCGCTTGCGGTCAGGATTTCGACCTCCTGAGTTGCATCGCTGGTGACTGTAAATGTCATGAATCTGCTGTAAGAACTCCACCTGGTGGCATATGCCCGTGCTCTCCACTTGTAGGTGCCCGGGATCAAAGTGATTTCCGGGCTTGCGAAACAGGAAGTGGC
The DNA here is from genome assembly GCA_964370815.1 of uncultured Anaerolineaceae bacterium. Classification (GTDB taxonomy): domain Bacteria; phylum Chloroflexota; class Anaerolineae; order Anaerolineales; family Villigracilaceae; genus UBA12087. The sequence continues at coordinate 581 of CAYJKQ010000040.1, forward strand.
ATCACAAATATCTGTGGAATAGGTCTCGGTCAGAATTTCGATTGTTCCGCTCATCAGTTGGAATTGATAAATACTCGCCTGATTGACAACACCCCATTGAAATGTTGGGGTCAGCAGGGTAATTGTTCCGTCAGGTGATTGCAATCTGGGTTTTGAAACCAATGGGCTTTGTGATCTTTGAACCGGTCGGTCACCCCTCGCCTCAACTGAACCGATCTGGGAGAAAACTATTCCTATGATCAGGATCAGGCTGAAGATAATCATTTTGGACGAGCGATTGATTTTGGGTGCCATATCTTTTTTCCTATTGATAAGGACACCCGTTGGGGTTGCACCGGTTGATGTCTTCGGCGGCCTGGCGATCGTGGTCACTTTAGTGACTTTAGACCCGTTGGCTTTGCGTCCCCGGCTTTCACCGGGTTTGCCCTTATCGAACGATCAGATTTGAATGAACTAAAAAGAAAAACGGTCCTGTTGTTGATCCAGGTCCGTCGCTGTGTTTCTGTTGGTTCTTCGGCGGCCTGGCGATCGTGGTCACTTTTGTGACTTTAGACCCATTGGCTTTGCGTCCCCGGCTTTCACCGGGTTTGCCTTTTTCGTTTTTTCTTTCACTACCAGTATATATCAGATTCCATGGATCTCACTTAACATCCACGTCAGGTCACCTTTCAATTTTGATAAGTCGATAATTCCTGGGCAGGATCCATCCAGTCTTGTCCGATCCGCACCCTGTCGTGGCACCAGGATTTTACATTTAATCCTTGATGGCGCACTGACATCCCTGGAATGGGTTGATAGTTCCCAGGCTCAAACTTGCTAAAAAAACAGCCCCTGTTTTCCACCGGGGCTGTCAGATTCGAGAATTAAATTGAACTAATCAGGTTGGTTGTTGACTTTAACCGATCAAACAACTATCAGACCAAGTCGAAGCGGTCCAGGTTCATGACCTTCACCCAGGCTGCAATGAAGTCACGCATGAACTTCTCTTTCGAATCGTTCTGCGCATATACTTCAGCCAGGGCGCGCAGTTGCGAATTCGAGCCAAAGACCAGGTCAACGCGTGTACCGGTCCATTTGAGTTTGCCTGTTTTACGGTCGTAACCTTCATAGGTCTCTCCAGCTTCGGAAGTGGGCTTCCAGACCGTACCCATGTCGAGCAGGTTCACGAAAAAGTCGTTGGTCAGGGTCTCGACCTGTTTTGTGAACACACCATGTTGCGACTTTTCCACGTTTGCGCCTAGCATGCGCAAGCCAGCCACCAGCACTGTCATTTCAGGCGCGCTCAGGGTCAGGAGCTGCGCCTTGTCGATCAGCATTTCCTCTGCGGATACGGTGAAGGCTGTCTTCTGGTAGTTGCGGAATCCGTCTGCCTGGGGTTCCAGCGCGGCAAAGGAATCCACATCGGTCTGCTCCTGGGTGGCGTCGGTGCGGCCGGGGCTGAAAGGCACCTCCAGCGCATGTCCGCCTTTCCTGGCTGCTGCTTCGACTGCCGCGCAACCGCCCAGCACGATCAGGTCAGCCATCGAGACTTGCTTCCCGCCCGCCTGCGCCTTATTGAAGGCTTTTTGAATGTCTTCCAACCTGGAAAGTACCTTCGCCAGTTGCCCGGGCTGATTGGCTTCCCAGTCCTTTTGCGGAGCCAGGCGGATACGCGCTCCGTTGGCGCCGCCGCGCTTATCCGAGCCGCGGAAGGTTGAGGCTGAAGCCCATGCCGTGGAAACGAGTTCCGCCATGGACAAACCCGAGTCCAGGATCTTGGCCTTGAGGTCAGCAATTTCCTTGGAGTTAATTAAAGGATGATCCACAGTCGGAAGCGGGTCTTGCCAGAGCAGGTCTTCAGCTGGAACTTCAGGACCAAGGTAGCGCACCTTGGGGCCCATGTCGCGGTGAGTCAGCTTGAACCAGGCCCTTCCAAAAGCATCTGCAAATTCTTCGGGGTCATTCAGATATCTGCGTGCGATCTTCTCATAGGCTGGGTCAAACTTGAGAGATAGGTCGGCGGTCGTCATCATCGGGCGATGTTTTTTGGTTGGATCATGGGCATCAACGACCATATCCTCTTCATCAACATCCTTGGCAAGCCAGATATACGCTCCGGCGGGGCTTTTCGTCAGTTCCCACTCGTATTTGAACAGCACCTTCAGGTAGCCCATGTCCCATTGGGTCGGGTTCGGCTTCCAGGCGCCTTCGATACCGCTGCCGATCGTGTCGCCACCCTTACCGCTTCCGAAGCTGCTCTTCCAGCCGAGACCCATCTCTTCCAGTCCGGCGGCTTCCGGTTCAGGACCGACCAGTGCCGGGTCGCCAGCGCCATGAGCTTTACCGAAGGTATGTCCACCTGCGGTCAGAGCAACCGTCTCTTCGTCATTCATGGCCATGCGGGCAAAGGTCTCGCGAACATCCTGCCCGGAAGCTGCTGGAATTGGTTCCCCATTCGGTCCCTCCGGGTTGACATAAATTAGTCCCATCTGCACCGCTGCCAGCGGCTCCTCCAACTGGCGCTCGCCGCTGTAACGCTTATCTCCCAGCCAGGTCTCTTCCTTGCCCCAGTAGATGTCCTCTTCGGGCTGCCAGATGTCGACGCGGCCACCACCGAAGCCGAAGGTCTTGAATCCCATCGATTCCAGTGCGCAGTTGCCAGCCAGGATCATCAGGTCTGCCCACGAGATCTTGTTACCGTATTTCTGCTTGATGGGCCACAGCAGGCGGCGCGCCTTATCCAGGTTGACATTGTCGGGCCAGCTGTTAACGGGCGCGAAACGCTGGTTGCCTTTGCCGCCGCCACCACGACCATCCGATGTGCGGTAGGTGCCGGCGCTGTGCCAGGCCATGCGGATGAACAGACCGCCGTAGTGACCCCAGTCGGCGGGCCACCATTCCTGCGAGTCGGTCATCAGTGCGTACAGGTCCTTCTTTAAGGACGGCAGATCAAGCTTCTTGAATTCTTCGGCGTAGTTGAAATCAGGACCCAACGGGTTGGAAATGGGTGTATGTTGGTGCAGGATGCTCAGGTTCAGCTGATTGGGCCACCAATCGCGGTTCGATCTGCCTCTGCTGTTAGAAGTATTACCAGTATTGCTTGTTACAGGACACTTGCTTTCTTCACTCATCTTGTTGATCCTTTCTATATTGGTTTGAACCGTTAAGAGTAAACCTGGAATTGAAAAGTGGAGCGTTGTGCATAAATTTTATAAATATTATCATATTTGGATAATGATTTTACGTGTTTAAAATGGTGCAAACATCCTCTCATGGGGATATTTAAAATTCATATTTATTACCATGCTTGACCTGATTCGATATTTCTAATTCGTGAATGGCTATTTGGCAGGTTTTCTTTTGATGTGCCAAAAAGTTAGCCAAATTGCGAGCACTGCTGGTAGGACTCCAACAATACCAAAAACTAGGTCACCCGGCAGGCGGATCCATTCGATCAGTTTACTCATCCTTTCAGTTAAATAAGCTGAACTGCGCGCATGCCAGTAACCATTCATCAAGACGTCGCGTAACTGGAGGACTCCACCTGGAAAAAGTGAAAAGAGAACCATCATTGCCAAACCTATGTTTAAGCCCCAGAAAGAGATGCGAATGAGTTTTTCCACACGTTTCCATTGCTCATCCGCTAATACTTGGCGAATCGCAAACACCATTAAACCAAGACCCAGCATCCCAAACACACCCATTAAGGCAGCATGACCATGGTTTGGTGTCAACATAGTGCCTGCTTCATAATAGCTAATAATCGGTGTGTTGATGAGAAACCCGAAGACGCCTGCACCGATGAAGTTCCAGAATCCGACAGCTATCAGGAAGTAAAAAGTCCATTTATGGGGGATGGAAACTTCTTTACCGCAAACATCACACTTTCCGCGGGTCAACTTTATGAAATCCCAGGCATCCAGGGTTAGTAGGGTCAGCGGCACGACTTCCAGGGCTGAGAATACAGCAGCCAGTGCCATGGTAATGTTGGATTGACCAGTCCAATACCAGTGATGACCGGTTCCTACGATGCCACTCGCCAGGAACAGAATAGCATCTAGATAGACCACCCTGGTGGCTGTTTGGTGGGATACAATGCCCAGCAGGTTGAAGATGATCGCCACCATCACTGTTGCAAAGAGCTCAAAGAAGCCTTCCACCCATAAGTGGATGATCCAAAACCGCCAGATATCAGCAACCGTGAAGTTGGTGGTGCTCGTGATGAAAAGGGCAGGCAAGTAGAACAGAGGGATGGCGATTGCTGCGTATAGAAATAGAGAGGAAATTTCCTTTTTTTCCTTATCTTTCCTCGCTGGGGCGATGGCTCGCATGAGCAGAATCACCCACAGTACCAGGCCAAGCGCCAGCAGAATCTGCCAAAACCGTCCGAGATCCAGGAACTCCCAACCCTGATTGCCGATCCAGAACCAGAATTTCCCCGTCCAGTTGTTGATCCCGAAGAATTCTCCCAACAAGCTGCCACCAACAACCAGAAGAAGAGCGCCGAACAGAATGTTCACCCATAAAGCCTGCTTCTTGGGTTCTTTGCCCCCAACGGCGGGAGCAAGGAACAATGCCCCGGCGATATAGGATGTGGCGATCCAAAAGAGCGCTGTCTGCAAGTGCCAGGTGCGGGTGATGTTGCTTGGCAGGATTCGGGACAGGTCCAAACCATAGAAGGAACCGGGGTCTGCACGGGAATGGGCGATCAACGCTCCTGCCAACCCCTGAGCCAAAAGCAGTAAAGCAACAATCAGGAAAAACTTGATCGTTCCTTTCTGGCTGGCTGTGGTTTCCCCATCCGTCAGCATCTGGGGATGAATATGCACTTTTTGTCCTTTCCAGCCCAGAAAATTAAAGCGTCCAAATGCAAACAACACAGCAGCCGTGCCCCCAAGCAAAGCGATCAAACTCAAAGCGCTCCACATTACGGCGTCGGTGGTTGCCATATTCCCGACTAATGGATCATACGGAAAATTGTTGGTATAAGAGTAATCCCGTCCAGGTCGATCTGCAACCGAAGCCCAGGCAGCCCAGGCAAAAAAGGATGTCAATTGACGGATTTCCTGGGGGTCATGAATCAAGTTTGCTTGCAAGCCTGCATTAGTTCCTGGATTGCTAAAATATTCCGTCCAAGTGGTTTGTTGTGTGATGAATGTATCTGCTTCTAGCTGTGTATATGCCAACATGCCGGTACCGTATTCATAGTTGTTCTGTTTAAGAAGCAGGGCAACATTAACTTCCACAGTTTCCTGCTTGCCTGCATCGAGCACTGCATAGTTCTGTCCATATTGCTCCATCGCAATGCTTTCGGCAACTGCTTGCCCCAGAGAGTGCAAGTATGCTGCTGAGAAATCAGGCCCTAGGTAAGCGCCATGTCCCCAGATCGAACCATTCTCCATCAGCCCATACTTGAGGAATACCTGCTGGCCGGAGCGTATATCATTACCGGTGAACACCACTTCGCCAGAAGGACCGATTACCTGTTCAGGGATGGGTGGAGCATCCCGGTAGGCGCGAACGGTCAGCCCGATTAAGATCGAAAAACCTACAATCAACACCAGGATGACGGCATTACGCCACCACGGGGAAAGCCTTTCGGGTTCAGCTGCAGTCATGTCCATTTCTTCCTCTTTTAGAAAGAATCTTTCTCTATTATTTTCCAACAATTAGGGAATAAATACAATAGTGACAATAATCAATAAGTGTGAAATTAAAAAAAATCTTCAAATACATTGCCTGCAATCCGGGCAAAGACCATAAAACGTGATCTGCGAACGAATGATTTTAAAGCCGGAAGTGTTCTCCAGATTTTTGAGCAGGGAATTGTCGATCTCCAGCTCTCCGTCCAGGATCTGGTCGCAATTCGTGCAAATTAAGTGAGGGTGCGGGTCCGACCTGTTGCCATCGTAATGACTGTCGTCGTGCAGGTCTATCTCCAGCACCTGCTTCAATTCCTTGAGCAAAGCCAGGGTCTTGTAGACGGTGGCATGGCTCATGGTGGGAAATTTCTACTTGATGCGGGTATGGAACTGCGCCGCGCTGGGGTGATCCTCGCTGGCAGCGATCA
>CAYJKQ010000041.1:0-5134 GCA_964370815.1 uncultured Anaerolineaceae bacterium
AAATGGATCGAAAAATTAGCGATGGACTCACAACTGGTTCTTGTACTCGAACCAGGGATGCCTGATGGTTCAATTAAGACTTGGAGAAAAGGAGTAGGAGGTTTTCACATCGTTGCCCATGGAAAGGCTGCTCACGCAGGAGGTAACCATGAAAATGGCAGAAATGCAATTGAAGAGCTCTCTCACCAGGTTTTGGCTATTCAAGGGATGACAGATTATAGTCGGGGTACCACTCTCAATGTGGGAGTAATTCAGGGAGGAACAGTGGTGAATGTTGTCCCTGATACTGCCTGGATTGATGTCGATCTGCGCGTAATGCAACCTGACGAAGCAGAACGTATTATCAGAACAATGCATAACTTAAAGCCCGCAATAAAAGGTAATTCTCTTGAAATTACCGGAAGTTTAAATCGACCACCGATGCCATATGATGAATTAATGAAATCCACATTTGAACATGCCAGAGAAATTGCATGCAGAAATGATATTACCCTTACGGCAGCAGGAACCGGTGGAGCATCAGACGCAAATTTCGTTGCTCCACTTGGTATCCCGGTTCTGGACGGGTTGGGTGCAATCGGCGGGGATTATCATTCTGAAAAAGAATACATCATCAAAGAAAGCTTGGTAACTCGAGCCAGGTTGCTGGAAACCTTATTGCTAAATTGGTGAAACTTCCTGATTTGATACTTTCCAGCAAACATCAAGACTGAGAATTAATTTCCTGAATTGGCATTGAATATGGAGAGCCCATAAAGACTAACTGGATTTTGCTCACCTAATGATTCAAAATTTGAGGAGTTCTTTCATTCCAACTAGTAGATCGTTCATAGGCTCTCCCCGCGATCAAAACCTTTGCTTCTGACCATTCTGGTCCGGTAATCTGTAACCCGATAGGCAATCCCTCAGTTGAAAAACCACAGTTAAGAGACATTGCTGGTAAACCAGCCAAGTTGAAAGGAGCTGTAAAACGGGTTAATCTACGCGCCATCTCCACAGCATCTGATCCTTCGATCAATGGTGCAGTACTTGGGGTTGTAGGAAGTAAAAGCAGATCATAATCCTTAAAGAATAATTTGAATTTGTGCTTTATCTCCGTTTGAACTCTTCTTACACGTGCATACTCTGAGGATGTAACAGCCAAACCTATTTTCAATCGACGAAGTACATCATCACCGAAATCCTCAGGCTTTGAAGATAATCGATCGTGATGGTATGCAGCAGCATCTGCAGGAGTCATGACCCCATTAGCATGTGCAGCCTCACGCAACCATGGTACGACAACCTTTTCAACCGTTACTCCAATTCCTTCAAACACTTTTAAGGAGGAATCCATTGCAGATAGAACATCGGATTCCGAATCCTCGATGTAATCCCCAATTGCAAAGGCAATTTTCCAACCTTTGACACTTTCTTCAAGATGTGAGACATATTCATCAATAGGATGATCACAGGAAGCAGGGTCCAACAAATCATAGCCTGCCAATACTTGAAGGAGGATGGCAGCATCACGAACATTGTTGGTTATTAGGCCAACATGATCCAGGTTCCAGGAAAGCGGGATCACACCCTGCAAGCTGACTCGTCCATAAGTGGGTTTTAATCCAACAGTTCCACACAAAGATGCTGGAATTCTTATCGAACCACCAGTATCACTCCCCAAAGCAGCTACACACATTCCAACCGCGACTGCAACTGCTGAGCCACCAGACGACCCTCCGGATATATATTGGATATTCCACGGATTGCGACAGTTACCAAAGTGACCATTGATATTGGTCACACCTAATGCAATCTCATGCATATTGGTCTTTCCCAGGATGATCGCACCCGCCTCCTTCAATTTTGCAACAACAGTTGCATCTTCCCGGGGAATATTATTTCTAAGAAATTCTGCACCCGCGGTAGTGGGAATGGATTTGGTTTCAAAAAGGTCCTTCAGCGCCATGGGGATACCGGAGAGGGGTTTTCCGTGAATAACTCCTTTTTCCTGTGGAGAAAGGATGGTTATAAAAGCATTTAATACCGGGTTGTACTTCTCGATCTGATTTTGATAATACTTAATTATCTCGCCAGCATTTGTTTCCCCTAATGCGAGAGCATTTTTAATTTCACTAATTGATAATAATTTATTAGTTCGAAACATTAGTATTTAGAAAAAGAAGAGGGGCACGATATCTCGTGCCCCTCTGATGCGATTTACCTAATTCTTAGAACAACCCAAGAACCTTGCCTGTCTCAAGGTCCAGATCAACATCATAGAAAACAGGACGGGTTGGCAGACCTGGCATGGTCCGCATAGTGCCCAGCAGTGGGTACAAGAATCCCGATCCGACCGAAGCGCGGATATCCGCGATAGGTACTCGAAAACCGGTTGGCGCTCCTTTTAAATTGGCATCATGACTGAATGACAGGTGAGTTTTAGCCATGCAAAGGGGTAGCTCTGAGAAACCAAGCTTTGTGTAAAGTTCGATCTTGGCTTCTGCTTCTGGCGAATAATCTACTCCATCTGCACCATAAATTTCCTTGCAAATGATCTCAATCTTTTCCTTGATGGGTAGCTCAAGTGGGTAAAGTTGTTTGAATTTACTTGGTTTATCAGCCGCCTTAATTACAGCTTCAGCTAATGCAATTGCACCAGCACCACCTTCCATCCAATGTCGGGATTCAACCGCATCCATAGCTCCGGCTGCAATTGCGGCTTTTCGAACCACCTCAACTTCTGCCGGTGTATCATCTTTAAATGAGTTCACAGCCACAACAACATTTACACCATATTTAAGAGCATTCTTGATGTGACGTTCCATGTTTGGCAAACCCTTACGAAGCAGATCGAGATTCTCATCGGTATATTCAGATGCCAATGGTTTCCCAGCTACAACCTTGGGACCTCCACCATGCATCTTGAGAGCTCTCACAGTAGCCACCAAGACGACAACCTGGGGAATCAGCCCGGAATAGCGGCATTTAATACCAAAGAATTTCTCCATACCAATATCAGCACCGAAACCAGACTCGGTAATGACATAATCAGCGAGTTTCAAGGAAATTTTATCTGCTATGATGGATGATTGACCGTGAGCGATATTGGCGAATGGACCTGCATGAACAAAAGCAGGCGTACCTTCCAGGGTCTGCATTAAATTGGGTTTAATGGCATCTTTCATCAGGACGGTTAATGCACCAGCTGCACCAATATCCTCAGCAGTAATGGCTTCACCTTTTCTATTGGTCCCGATGACGATTCGACTAAATCGTTCACGCATATCCGAAAGACCTGTTGTCAGAGCCAGAATCGCCATGATCTCGCTGGCAACGGTGATATCAAAACCAGTTTCCCGTTCGAAACCTTTTTCATCAGGACCTTTCCCGATTGTGATCGTGCGTAGAAAGCGGTCATTTGTATCCACCACACGCCGCCAAGTTACGGAGGCAGGGTCGATATCGAGCCGGGAGAATCGTGAACGTTCTTCGGGTGTCAAGGTTTCCGGATCAGTTTTGTTGATCCCCAATTTTTTCAGCCTGCGGAGCATGGAAGGTGCAAATCTTCTTTTACCTTCTTTGTCGACCGGGCATAAGGCATTAAATAGTTTGACATCATCTTGGTTGGCTTCATGCATCATGCGGACATCAATTGCTGCCGCCAGTAAATTGTTGGCAGCAGTAATGGCATGAATATCTCCGGTGAGATGCAAGTTAAAATCTTCCATAGGAATGATTTGCGAATATCCACCACCAGCTGCACCACCCTTAATGCCAAATGTCGGTCCCTGGGAGGGCTGGCGAATGGCAGTTATCACATTTTTCCCAAGGTGAGCACCAAGAGCTTGTGAAAGACCTACAGTAGTTGTTGTCTTTCCTTCGCCTAGAGGGGTTGGAGTGATGGCAGTAACATCAACATATTTTCCATCCGGGCGATCCTTCAATCGTTTAAGGATTTCCAGTTTTACTTTTGCTTTGTAAGGACCATAAAGTTCCAATTCTTCTTCAAGAATTCCTAGTTCCTCAGCGACTTGAAGGATTGGTTTTAAAGTAGCTTCCTGGGCAATATCAATATCTGAAGGAACTGGGTCACGTAAAATAATCGGTGTTGGTTTGAATTTTCTCGCCATGCAATCTTCTCCGTTTCTAATATTGGTTATTATCCCTAATATTTTCTCTGATTTCCAATTAAACCACAAGAGATTTTTATCCCCACTTCCCGTGCCAGTTGTCACAAACAGAAGGGAACTGGTGGATGACATGAATTAAGAACTAAGTTGCATGAAGCAGAAAGCTGTTATATACTGGGAAGAGTTGTTAAAAAGATCAATATACCTTGAATGATGTAGACAAGTTCTTTTATAATAAAAAAATGCTCATTCAACTTTAATCGAAGAGCCAATCGTATTCTCAAGTTTGGATCGACATTTCACCTTAATTAATTAAACATGGAAAATAACAAAATTCAAACAGGAATCGAGGCCTTAAAAGCTGGGGACAAATCTAGGGCAAAATTAATTTTTATCGAAGTACTTAAACAAGATCTGGGTAATGAGGATGCATGGTTATTGCTTGAATCTTGTTTAGCAGACCGTGAAGACAAAATCTATTGTTTTCGAAAAGTTCTAGCCATTAATCCCAATAATGTTGTCGCCAAAAAAGGATTGGCTGAAAAAAAAAGACGGATAGTTACAGACTCAAATCTAACACCTGACACTGGCCCTGTAATCCAATCATTAAAGAACGCCATTCGGTATCTGACCAGGAAGTTATTGCTGGTAGTTGTGACCATTTTTATCGGGGTCTTTATTACAGTGATGATCACAAACCAACCATCCAGACGGGGTCTGGGACCTCCAGTTTCCCCTTTTGAAACCAGCCTTGAAGCACAAATCTTTCTTGTAGTCCGTTCAGCAATAAATAATGGGAGTATTCAAAGGGGTCCTTTAGGAAATCCTGATCCAATTCAAATTCAAGAGCTTACAGATAAATTGCGAAACGAGATGGGGTTAAACCTTCCATACTTGCCACGCACTTTCGGTTGGACCATTAGAGCACTTACTTTTAATTGGGGGGAGATGGGTACCCGACAAGGAGGCTGGGGTGCCCAGAACACAACAGCCAGTGCGATGGATATCATTGTCCATTATCT
>CAYJKQ010000042.1:0-5092 GCA_964370815.1 uncultured Anaerolineaceae bacterium
CCTTTCCTGGGAAAAGCAGCCAGGACCTGCGGCGGGTACTTTGCGCTATGTCGGGAGGTACTTTTCAGGTTGTGAGATAAGCGATCTACCCAACCTGCAATTGGCGGGGTTTAAATAATGGATGAATTCGAGGGCTTTGCGTGAGTGGGAGATGAATACCTGGGTCAAGGGTTAAGCTCCACCCCGCTCAGGTCCCAGAGCTTGTAGTTATCATATTCGCACACGATCGTATGACTGGCAGCAAGTCCCTGATAGGGATAAGCTACGCTCCCATCAGGATCGAGGGTGACAAAGGCTATCTCATCATTCACAAAAACAGCAATTTTATCTTCCAAAACGACCAGCTTGACTTTGTTGATTGTTTTTTCAATATAGGTGGAGGATGCAATGGTTGGATAATTATCCTGGGATACCAAATGCCCCAACTCTACCTGACCATTTGGTGAGATTATCAAACTGACTGATCTGTAGCTTTCCCCTTCAACCAATTTATTAATTTCGTAGATACAGTGACCGCCTTCATAACCCGCGCTTGAAACCTGGAACTCGAATTCGGCAGCAAACCTGGAAGAATTGAGTCTGCTCAAATCTACACTTACATGCTCCTGGTTTAGACTGGTGACGATGAGCTTGCCTTCCTCAAGCCTGGCATTCGGACCGAGTTCTCCGAAATCCCAGGAGTTAAAAGAGGTCTCGAAAACAGGCTTGGTCATCCAGGCCTCGTTGAGGGCGATCTGGATATCTGAAAGCTTGGGAGTTGGCAGGGAGAATTCGCTGGTGTTCTCACCCGGGTCACGGGTGGTGGCGGTCAGGTAGGGTCCGGTGAATGCCCCGCTTTTGCGTAAAACAAAATTACCATATCCATCAGCCATGACCGCGCCCTCATAATACTTTGCATCCTGGGTGTTGGTGCTGAAGATCTCCACCAGGCAATTCGGGCAGGTCTGACCGGCAGCGATACCGGTTTCCAGATCCACATATAGAATGACTGGCGGCGTTGAATAGACGAACTGACCACCAGGGTTGACGTTGTAACAAATGCCCGGGCTCATAAGTTTAACCGTGTATATAATGTTTGCGGTCAGATTATTGTCCCTGGCATCCAGGCTTATATACTCAATACCACAGCCCCCGACCGTACCGTTGTAGGCAATGATATTATCGGGACCGATGGTGTTGCGGCTGGCATTCTCAGCAAGGAATATCCCGGCAGCCCTGTTACCCACATTCCAGTCTTCAGCATCCACACCAATTATGCCGACCAGGTTACCTTTAATGATATTGTCCGAACCTGATACTGCAATGCCATCACTATTGGCACCAACGAAATTGCCTTCGCCGATCTGGCCAAGCCCGATAGCGCGATCCCCGCCGATGGTATTGAAATTTGAATTGCCCTGAATGGAAATTCCCGGTCCGGAAAAACTTAAGATCCCCAAACCCTTGATGACATTATAGTCAGACCAGATATCAAGCCCCGGGGTCCATTCGCCGCCAACATGGGAACCGTTCAAAACGACCCCGGCGTTGCTGGCATCCAGGGTCAGGTAACCCTGGTCGATGACCGGCAGCTGGCTGTAGAGATTGATCGGTTTGGGTTCGTTCGCAGGGAAAGTGGCTGGATCAAAGGTGATGATATCCCCGCTGCGCGCATCCAACATGGCCTGGCGCAGTGTGCCGGGTCCGTTATCCTCTGCACTGGTGACTGTAATGGTCTTGCCTCCCAGGGAAGGCTCCCATTCGCAGACATAGGGCATGCTTACATTAGACGTATCGTTCCATTGAGAAGGAGCTACAGGCCACAAGTAAGCCAGATAATTTTCTCCACCGGGATCATCCTTACGATAATTGTCAGGTTGATTATCAGCCCAATTCGTATACATCCAGGGTTCGCCAGTGACCCAGGTCCAGATCCCCTCCTCATTTTCATCTGTTGCTCCCAACCAGATTGAATCTGATGGTATTAATTGGTAAATAAATTGATCCTCCGCGGAATCCTGGATGGTTGCCAGGTAGCCACCCCTCACTGCACAATCATCCCGGGCGTCCTGCCAGGAATAAGAATTATCCAATAATTGATACTGATGCTGATTGGCGGGATTTATTTTTCTTGGATCAGGTGTGTTCGTGACCTGGATGCTGCCATTGGTTGTGGTGGGTATATTTTGGGTTACCCGGGCAGGTGTTGTGGGCAGGTTGACTTTCACAAGCCAGAATACCGCTGCACCAATTCCAACAGTCAGGATGGTCAGCACAACACCTATGATCCCAACTCTCCTGCCACCCGGGACCGGCTTTTTTTGTGACGAGCGCAGCAGTTTGCGGGCTTTTGCCAGTAATACGGTTGCGTCCTTGTAGCCGGGCTGAACCAGCAGGACACTATTCAACAGGTCTGCCGCCTGCTGGTAATCTTTGGCTGCCAGGGCCTGCAACCCTTCAGAATAATTGGCTTCCAGTTTTTGCGCCTTATTAACCGCTTCGATCTCCGCCATAACCGCCTGCCGGTTTTCGGGTGCGAGCAGCAGGGTTTCATTCCAGGCTGCCAGGGCGTCTTCGAACTTATGCTCTTTTAGCAGACTTCTGGCGCGGGTGTGCAGCAGGTTCAACTTGCTATCACGTTCCAGGGCAAGGATACGATTATATCTTTCGAGGAAGACAGGGTTATCCGGCTCTTCAGCCAGCACCTGGTTGAGCAAGGCAAGCGCATTCTCCCACTTGCCTGCACTCGCAGCCGCATCCGCCAGGTTGAGGACAGACTGGCGTTGCAGCTTTTGTCTGGCCTGGAGGGTGTCTGCCAATTTGGTTTTCAGGGTAGCATTGCCGGGGTCAGTGGTCAGCCCGGTGTTTAAGATCCCGATCGCATCATCCCAGCGACCTGCGCTGGCAGCCTGGTCGGCACGCAGGATCATAGCCTTCAACCTGGCACTGTGCTGATCTTTTTTGACCCGGTCTGCTTTGGTCATCAGCTCCTTGTTATCCGGTTCAAGCTGCAGGGCTTCCTGCAAAGCAGCCAGGGCTTCATCCCAGTCATGCTTCTCGAGCGCATGGTTCACGCGCAGGGTGATGGCACCCAACCAGGCAGCATGTTTGGATTGCAACAGGTCTGCCATGCGTTTCTGGATGGCTTTGTCATCCGGTTTCAGATGGAGATATTCCTGCAACCCGGTCAGGGCTGCATCCCAGCGCTGCGTTTTTTCAGCCTTATCCACCCTGGCAAGGATGGTTTTAAGCTTCTCGTTGAGTTGTTTCGACTGGATATGCGTGATCCTTTGAAGGAGGAACGCATCCTGCGGTGAGGTCTGCAGGGCTTCGGTCAATAATTCAAGAGCCTGGTCCCAATTCCCGCTTGAAATTTCTGCTTCAGCCCTGCCCATCAAATCATTCAAAACCCGGTCTTTTTTCCCGGCTTGAATTTTTTCCAGGCGGGAGGCAAGGATTGGGTCATCCGGGCTGTACTTGATGGCTTCGGAGAAAGCAACCAGGGACTGGTCTTCCTCCCCGGCTGCCAGGTGACTCTCAGCCCGGGATGTGTAAATATTGACCAGGCTCTGGCGGGCAACGGGTTCATCCGCATCGATCCGGAGGATCTCGAGGTAATAGCGGATGGCGTTTTCAATGCTGCCATCGGCGCGAGCCTGGTTACCGAGAGCCATATTGGCATCACACCAGCCGGCACGTGCCACCGGATCTTCTGAAGAGATCTGCAGCGCCTGATGATAGGCTTCGACCGCCTGCGAATATTCCTGTTCCATCAAATGAAGCGCCCCGATGTTGGTGCGGGCTTTCAGGTTACCCGGGTCGATATTGAGCGCCTGCAGGTAACTTTCAATGGCCTGGCTGGCCTGCCCTCTTTTGCGGTACTCATCCCCGATCTCGATATAGCGGATGGCGATGGGGTTCTCCGTCGATCTGGTTTCCATACCCATCACTTTCAGGAGGTTCTGATAATGGAGGGCATAGTTTTTTCCCTGCATATCGATGAAATGCAGGTTAAGGGACCACATGGGCAGGATGCAGGGCTGATAGAGGACCGGAATGATCTTTATTTCCTGTTCACTGGCGAACAGAAACTCTCTTTCGACCCAATCGGAGACGATCGAATTGGGTGACAGGACCACCAGGAAGAACTGGCTGTCCTGGATGGCAGCCTGGATCTCCTGCCGCCAGCGCGTGCCCGGCTCGAGACCGGACAGGTCATACCAGACCTCGAAACCGGTGGCTTTCAGGTCATTGGCCAACCGGTCAACGAATTCGAGGTCTTTGCGGGAGTAAGAGATGAATACTTGGGTCATGGAGGTACCATTGTTGCTGCCAGTCTCGCTAGATTTGATTTTATTATACAGGTTAAATATGATCTGTTCATCTTAAGCAGTACGTCTAAGGATGATCATCCCGGGCACAGCGGAAGCCGAGATCGTAGTAAGTGTTCCTTGGGAAGTATTTGTTGCGGATTGTTGAGCGAACACCAGGTTGGGTAAACCACCATGAACCACCTCTCACGACGCGATTTCCGGACGCACCAAGGTCTTCACGCCCATCATCCGGATTGTATGGATATGGCTTATACAGGCTGCTGACCCACTCCCAGACATTGCCGGACATATCATAAGCGCCGTAAATACTGTTTCCGCTCTGAAAACTGCCAACCACGAGCGTGTCTCCGATGTTGTTATTATAATTAGCCAGCGAATTATCAATCCCTTCACCCCACGGATAAGTGCGCCCATCGGGTCCACGGGCAGCCTTTTCCCATTCGGCCTCTGTCGGCAGGCGTGCACCCGCCCATTCGCAATATGCCAGGGCATCTTCCCAGGAGACGAATATTACAGGGTAATTTAAATATGAAGGATCATCATAATAGCTGGAGCGGGTGGCAGAGGAGAGATCTGAGGGGGGCTGGCAACTTTCTGCTTCAACACAGAAGGTATACATTCCATTGGTGACCTCACTTTGATCGATCCAGAATGAATCCAGGTTGACGTTTACAACCGGTTGTTCGTCATTATTTTTATAAGCAGTAATATAATCAACACTTCCCATGATAAAAGAACCCTTTGGCACATACAACATTAACATACCATCCGCTGAACGT
>CAYJKQ010000043.1:0-4844 GCA_964370815.1 uncultured Anaerolineaceae bacterium
CCGCAATGGCAGATGTACACACCGGTTTTGATCCTGGTTCTATTCACATGGCACCTCCATCAAAACTTACCAAACCACCACGATCTTAAGTCAGACACAGCATTCCTTCAATTTCCGCCAGGATCTGCTCTTGGGTGAAACCATATTGGATAACAGCTCCCGCCGGGCATGAGGCTGCGCAAACACCACAGCCCTTGCAGAGCACTTCATTTACATAGGCAACCTGTCTGCCATTAAATTCAACCATCTCGATGGCTGTATAGGGGCACAGCCCTTCACAGGTACGACAACCACCGCAAGCCTCTGGATTTACATATGTGGAGTAAGGTTCAAGCGATACCCGCCCGGCATCCATCAAGGAGAGTGCACAAGCTGCTGCTGCACCGCCCTGGGCGACACTGTCGGGGATATCTTTAGGTCCCTGGCAGGTTCCTGCCAGGAAGACCCCATCCGTGGTAGTTTCCACCGGTGCCAGTTTGGGATGTTTTTCGATGAAGAAACCATCCGGGCTGCGACTGATCCCAAAGATCGTACCCGTCTCATGCTGGTCGGTTTGTGGTTCCATACCTGTACTCAACACGACCATATCCACCAGTGTGTCAACAGGCTTACCGGTGTAGACATCGATAATGGATATCTTTAATTGCCCGTCTTGCTGACTGACCTGGATATTCTTGTCATAACGCATGAATTCCACGCCGTGCTGCTTAACCCGCTCATAGAAGGCTTCATAATCTTTGCCGAAGGTACGCATATCACGGTAAAACTCCACCACATCAGCCCCTACATAATCCCGAATCAACTGAGCCAGTTTGAGTGAATACATGCAGCACACTCGCGAGCAATATTCGTGCGTATCCCCCCGGCTGCCCACACAATGCAAAATTGCAATTTTCTTCGTTGTGCTCCCATCCTTGAGAGCAACAACACCGCTGGTAGGACCGCCGGTATTGATCAATCGCTCGATCTCCATTCCGGTAAGAACATTTGGCAGAGATCCATATCCATATTGTGGTAAACCAATGGGATCAAAATCCTTGAAACCGGTTGCCAGGATGATGGTTCCAGCTTCAAATTGTATGATCTCGTCCTTCTGATCAAATTCGATCGCCTGGCGGGGACAGAATTTTTCACAAGCCCGACATTTACCTGATTTGAAATAAGCGCAGTTGACCGTATCGATAACTGGCACGCGCGGAACTGCCTGGGCGAAGGGAAAATAAATTGCTGGACGGTTGCCCAGTCCCAGGTCAAATTCCGATGGTATCTTTTTCCATGGACATTTTTCAATACAGGTACCACATCCATTGCACAACTCTTCATTAATGAAACGAGCTTTGCGGCGTACGGAAACTACAAAATTACCGACGTACCCGGAAACCTTCTCTACTTCACTATAGCTCAGCAGGGTGATATTTGGGTGGCGTCCAACGGACACCATCTTGGGTGTGAGTATTCAAGCCGCACAGTCGAGCGTGGGAAAGGTCTTATACAACCTCGACATATGACCGCCGATGGATGGCTCACGCTCCACCAGGTACACATGTTTACCCGAATCCGCCAGGCGCAAGGCTGCCTCGATGCCAGCGATCCCTGCACCTACCACCAGGGCTGACTGTTTTACATCAACCTGCCGCATTTGCAGAGGAGCTTGATGTTGAACACGATGAACAGCGGCACGCACCAGGGATTCAGCTTTCCTGGTGGCACTCTCACGATCATCTGAAACCCAGGAACAATGTTCCCGGATATTGGTCATCTGGAACAGGAATGGGTTCAACCCGGCTTCTGAGCAAGCCAGCCTGAAAGTTGCTTCATGCATTAGTGGCGAACAGGAAGCCACTACAACCCGGTCCAACCCCTCTTTTACAATATCATCCTGGATGAGCGCCTGACCGGGATCAGAGCACATATAGGTATAATGACGGGAAACAACCACATTCTTCATCCTGGAGGCAATATCGCTCACCCGTTCCACATCCACCATTCCGGCAATATTGGTTCCACAGTGGCAAATATACACACCTACGCGTGGCGAATCTTGCGTTGGTGTCGTTTCAGAGGATGTCATATCAGCATCTCCTTTCCTGGTGGAAAAATTAATACTCCCTGACGGGCTAAAATACTCTTCCTTCAATTGTGCTTTTTTGCACTTATTATGACAAGTGTAATTTGTCACTATTAGAATGAATTATCTTCAGTGCTATAGAACAAACGACGCACCCTCTTGGGTGCGTCGTCCTATTGTCTTTTTAGTTGTTTGGGGTTTATCTCGAATTACAATTCGAATTCACAAGGAATTAATTCTTTGCATTCTTAAACTTGAAATCCAATCCATCCTCATCCGAATTAACATCGACAGTCACCGACGCACCAGCTACGATCTCGCCTCCCAACAGTTTGACAGAAAGTGGGCTTTCCACATATTTTTGTAATGCCCTGCGCAGTGGTCGTGCCCCAAAAGCTGGATCGTATCCCGTTTTTGCCAACCATTTCCTGGCACCTTCGGTTAACTTCACTTTAATATCATACTCATTCAGTCGATCCTGGATCTCCTTCAATTGCAGGTCGACGATCTGTTCCATTTCTTCCACGCTCAGTGGCGAGAAAAGAATGATCTCATCCACCCGGTTGATGAATTCAGGACGGAATGTACCCTTGAGGGCTTTTTCTATCTTGGCGTGGTTTTCGCGGTCATCATCACTGGTGGTAGGCTGCAGGAATCCCAGCGTGCCACCCTTGCGCACATATTCTGTGCCCAGGTTGGAGGTCATGATCAATACGGTATTCCGGAAATCAACGATATTGCCTTGCCCATCAGTCAGCCGCCCATCATCCAGGATCTGCAGGAGTGCATTCCATACCTCGGGATGCGCTTTTTCGATCTCATCGAACAGGATGACCCGGTAAGGTCTTCGTCGAACAGCCTCAGTCAACTGACCGCCTTCTTCATAACCCACGTAACCGGGAGGCGCACCAAACAGGCGCGAGACAGTATGCTGCTCGCGGTACTCAGACATATCCACCCGCACCAGTGCTTCCTCGTCATCAAACATGAACCAGGCTAATGCTTTTGCCAGCTCAGTCTTCCCAACACCCGAAGGACCAATAAAGATGAAAGAGCCAATCGGTCGGGCTGGATCTTTAAGCCCGGAGCGGGCGCGTCGGATGGCATCCGAAATGGCATGAATGGCTTCGTCCTGCCCGATTATATGCTCATGCAAGCGCTCTTCCATTTGCAGCAGTTTCGCTGACTCAGTTTCCATCATCTGATTAAGGGGAATACCTGTCCATTGGTGGACTACTTCGGCGATATCATTTACATCCACCACCTCATCCAGTTTATGCTCAGATTCCCATACATCCCGCTCGCTGTTAAATTCCTCTTCCTTGCGCAGGCGTTCGGCTTTAATCTCGGCAGCATGTTGATAATCCCTGGCTGTTGAGGCAACATCCTCATCCGCTCTAAGGCGGTCGATCTCTGTTTTCTTTTCTTTAAGTTCAGGTGGCAGCGAATAAAGTGCTACGCGTAATTTGGCGGCAGCTTCATCCATCAGATCAATGGCTTTGTCAGGCAGGTGACGGTCGGTAACATACCGGTCAGCCAGTCTGGCAGCCGCCGTCAGGGCTTCGTCAGAAAAACGGACTTTATGGTGGGCTTCGTACCTGTCCCGTAAACCGAGCAGCATTTTGATCGTGTCATCAACACTAGGTTCTTCAACATAGATCGGGGCAAAGCGGCGCTCAAGGGCTGCATCTTTTTCAATATGCTTATGGTATTCATCCAACGTTGTAGCGCCAATACACTGCAGTTCTCCGCGCGCCAGGGCGGGTTTAAGCATATTGGAGGCATCCATGGCACCCTGGGCAGCGCCAGCGCCGATGACTGTGTGAAGTTCATCGATCATCAATATCACCTCACCGGCTGATCGCTGCACCTCTTCGATGGCTGATTTTAAGCGTTCTTCAAACTCACCCCGGAATCGGGAACCGGCGATCATGGCACCCAGGTCAAGGGAAACAACCCTTTTACCACTCAATATCTCAGGTATATCATTGGTGGCAATTTTCTGCGCCAGGCCTTCCACGATGGCAGTCTTCCCAACACCTGCTTCACCGATCAACACCGGGTTATTCTTGGTGCGGCGGGACAGTATCTGGATCAAACGCATGACTTCAGTATCCCGTCCGATCACAGGGTCCAGTTTGCCTTCACGGGCAAGTTGGGTCAGATCACGTGAATATTTTTCAAGTACTTTATATTTTGTTTCTGCTTGCGGATCGGTGATGCGTTGTCCCCCACGCAATTGTTGAACAGCTTCAAAAACCCTGTCACGCGTCAGACCCGCGCTCTCCAGGATACGAGCCGCAGGTGTATTTCGCTCACTCAATATTGCCAGGAATATATGCTCAGTTGAGATATATTCATCTTTGAGGCGGTTGGCTTCTTCATTAGCCAGGTCAATGATCCGCTTCACCCGTGGCGTGATGAATATCTGCCCGGCTCCCCCGCCAAAAATATTGGCTTTCGGGCTTAACTTCAAAGTACTATCCAGGCGTTCCACCAACCCGGCTGAGTCTAGATTTAAATTCTGTAAAATTTGTGGAATTACACCGCCGGGCTGTTCGATCAAAGCCAGCAGGATATGCTCGGTATCTATTTGATTGTGCCCGTATCGTTGGATGATCTCGGCTGCCCGCTGGGCGGCTTCCTGGGCACGTTCAGTAAAGCGGTCAAATCGCATCATGGTGATTCATCCTTTCGCTATGGTAGCAGCCATGATTATAACAAAATCAGGTTTACACAATGCTATTCTTGAATAAGAGTTGTGTAAGATTCTCAT
>CAYJKQ010000044.1:0-4534 GCA_964370815.1 uncultured Anaerolineaceae bacterium
ATGACGTAACTGGACAACAAATGTTCCCAAGCCCACTGTAAGTAACCCAATTATCTCCTTGGCTGAAATACTTTCTCCCAAAAATATGACAGCTAATAGCGGTATCCAGATCAGCATGGTGCTGTTAATTATGCTGGATTCCAGCGCGGTAAGGGTGCGAAGGGTGTGATTCCAGAGCGTGAAGGCAAGAGCTGTATTGATCACAGCAAGCCAAAGGATGATCAACCAAGTATTCAACCTGATGACCGGAACTCCTTCCACAAAAAGGCTGGTCGCCAGTAGAGCAATGGATCCTGCTCCCATACTTACAACTGTTACGATCAGTGGAGGAATTGTACTGGAGCGGTTAATACTCCTACCCATAATCGAAGAAAGCGCATTGGTGAGGATGCCAATAACAGCAATAAGGATGCCAAAAACCTGGGCATGGAGGATCTTCACGGGAAAGAAATATATACTGGCACCGATTAATGTCAATCCAATCCCACCCCACTGAAGAAGAGTCGGCTTCTCGGATAGCCAGGTGAACCCCATGACAGCTATTATCACGCTGCTAAAACTCCATAGCAAATTCACTGTTACGGCAGGCAAGTAGGCGAGTGCAACAAAGATTGCCCCCTGTGTGGCTGCATAAAAAAGAAGACCAAGAAGAATTAGTTGCCACCGCAACCGTGGAGTCAAGGTGCGAAACTCTTTTCTTGAATTGCCTAACAACAGTGCAATCAGAAGAACCAAAAATGCCATGAAATAGCGCAGACCAGCGAATAGGATCGGGGAGATCTCAACCAATCCTATTTTGATGAATACCCAGGATGTTGCCCAAAGGAAGACAACAAACAAGGCTTCTACGATTGCAAGTGTCCGAGAACTCATTGAGGGATGCTCCTGTTTTCAACCTGCTGATGAACAGGCTTCATTGGTGGGAATAGAGAGGCACTTAATAGATCTTTGGTAAACTTGATAGATCATAAAAGCATGCGGGAATAAAAGGGGGAGAACCGGGATCATCAGCCTGGGTGATGGCTGTTTTTTAGAACCCAGGCAGCTCGCAGGGTTACCCATTTGTTGGGTTGTTTCTTTTTACCACAATCCACCCATGTTTTTCCGGCATAATCATAATCCAACAACCAGCGCCCTTTTTCGTCCTGCTCTTGGTGGACGAGAGCGAGGGCTTTTGATAAACGCTGGTCCATGCCGTATCCCAGGCGAACCAATGCTTCGATGTTCTGCAACAGGTCTGTAACGTAAAAGACCGGGAAGCCAAATTTCCACCAATTTCCACTTGGCCTGGCACTCCATCCAGAGGGATAGGCGGCTTCAGAGGGGTCTATGCCAAGCAGGAACTCGATCCCTTGCTGGATGGCATTTTCGATGAGAGGTGTCCGCTTGCCAGCAGGAAGTTTACCAAAAGCCAGCATGACCTTGACTGCACCCCAGGCGCAAGGCAGCTTATTGTTTGCGCCGCAAGCAAAACCGGGACCGCATTTTCCGGCATAATAGCGTAAGGAGGCATTTTTATCACTCATTGGAGCTACGCCTTCGCCGGTGACGCTGCGCGCCATCCATTCAAAGGCTTTATCCAGGTGCTGGTTACGAATACCAAGATCGAGCATTGCCCCGCATAAGTTGCCTTGCAAACAATCTGCTGTGCTTGATGGTGCTCCCGATACACTGAACTGCCCATTTTCCGTGAGAGCATTTTCAAGCAAATACTGGCATGCATGGTGGAGGCGTTCATCAAGAGATATTGAAGCCCCCAATTGAGCCAGCATAAGGACTGACCATACGGTACCGCGATATTTAGGGTAGTAGCCTGGACCGGCTTCAACCCAGTATCCGGAATCATCCATCTCAGCTAATATACTGGCGATCGGACCTTCGCTATGCGCTTTTTTCTGAGCGGAAACTAGCTCAACATCATCTGCAGAAAGGTCCAGCAAATCGCGCAGGGTGAGGTAACGAACTCCCGGCTCATTCTCTTCCAAAAGCCAGGAAATCGTGTCGCCTTTCAATTGTTCTTCCCAGGACATTTTATCTCATCCTTATGAATTAGAGGCTGGTTGGGTGGTTCACCTATTTAAGTTCCCTGGTGGATCTTCTCCAAGGGCACACTGGCAGTTGTTGGAGGCACGGGCATGTTCCAGCAGATCTTATATCAAGTGTTTCATCGTCAATTTTTCAATCTTTTAGAACCAGTCACTCGACATCGCTATATTTTTATTAACACACCTGCTTTTCTTGTCAGAGGCGGGCTGCGAGCCAGGTTTCGACGTCTGTGAGCACCATGTCGCGTTCCGGCTCGTTGAATACTTCGTGATACAGCCCGGGATAGATCTTAATGGTCTTGTCTGTCGAACTGGCCAGGTCATAAAGCATTTGCGCGCCAGACGGATCGACAAGTTTGTCTTCACCACCCTGGACGATAATGATCGGCAGCGTGATCTTACCGGCTTCGGCACTGATGCGCTGCATGGCAGATAACATTTCCGCACCCATGCGGGCTGGCGTCTTGCCGTGGAAGACAAGGGGATCGTTGACGTAAGCCTGCACTACTGCCGGGTCTTTTGAGATGAGGGTGGCATCCAATGCCAAAACCCCCATCTTTGGGGCAAGCTTTGAGAGCACCTTGCTCATGGTAATGGTGAATGCAGTGATGCTATCCCCAACTTTGACAGCTGGAGCTGAAATGACCGCGCCTTTGAAATCCGCCTGGTGATCGAGCAGGTAGTACGAAACGATGGCACCACCCAGGCTGTGACCCAGCAGGAAGATCGGTTTATCCTTCTGCCAGTCTTTAACCATTTTGAAGAAGATGGTGAGGGTATCTGTGAAATCTTCAAAGCTCGAAACGATCTCGCGGGCACCATCGGATCGACCGTGACCGATATGGTCCAACCCATAGACAGCGTACCCGCGTGGGATGAAGTGATTGACCACATTCATGTAGCGACCGCTATGCTCACCCAATCCATGCACAACCAGCAGCACAGCTTTCACATTTCCGGCGGGAAGCCAGGCTTGATAATAAATATTGGTGTTGCGCACACCCTTGAAATTGCCTTCAATATGTTCCATTCGGACTCCTTTTCAGGTTATGGTGGTACAGCTAACTTTGGCTATGGCAGAACCATATGATTCTCTATCATTATAGAGCAAATTTCTTCCAAGCGCATGACATGACTGCAGGAACCTCTGCGTTTATCCTGAAAATTATATTGAAAATCAATCCAGATAAAAAAATTAATAAGGAGTTATTAAGCTGTTTCGGTCTTGGAAAGCTCAGCTTTTGCTTTGAGCAATAACTGATATTTACATGCCAATTTTTCTGCATCACCTGCCAGTGATGCTTTTCGCATGTCGCCTTCGAGCTCTGCAACTTCAAGGCGGACATAATAATCCAGCATTTCTTTTAGATGTGCCAGTACGATCATGCCGGTCAGAAGCGGGTGGTTATTGGTCACATTCGCATTAGGAAACAGGATGCCGTGCTCCAACTCTACTTCCAATCCCTGCTTGAAGGTGTCAGCTGATATTAATAAAGCCTCGT
This sequence comes from uncultured Anaerolineaceae bacterium, assembly GCA_964370815.1. Lineage (GTDB taxonomy): Bacteria > Chloroflexota > Anaerolineae > Anaerolineales > Villigracilaceae > UBA12087. The sequence goes on from CAYJKQ010000044.1 coordinate 3,548, forward strand.
TGCCGACCTCGTTTTGAATGATTTTACTCTCTTCCAAGGTTATGTGTGACTCAGTGAGCCTGGTCCAATCCTGGAGACCAAGTTCCGTGCATATTCGCTGTACTTCGGTTTTGGTTATATATTCGGGAATTTTCATTTTATAATCCTTATCTAATGATCTGTGATCATTTGATGATCGTGCAAGGTTTTTTTCTGTAAGATCCAATGCATCCTCTGAAAGAAAAAGAAAGGGCTACCCTGTTCCTTGAAAAGTGATGGATGTCAACCCAGTTGTTGCACTTATACAACTTTACAAGAACACACCCGTTCATCGAGGATTCATATCTGATCCAATATGAAAACCTTTCCACGAAGCCTGGAATGCGGTGGCGCAACCAGGAAAAAATTTTATTAAACAAGACTTAGTGCACAGGCGATATCTTCTGCGATCATCCTTCTTTTACTTTTTTCGATGTTAAAACTTGGTCCGACCTGCAAATATGAAGGGAAGACTCTTTTGTCCTGAAAATAATACTCCCGCCCACGTATCTTGTAAGTGGAACCGGAAGGTATTACTTTGCTTTCGCCCTTTCTAAGAGCAATATAGTTAAATGCTTTGATGGCAACATCACCCATCAACAGGAAAACCTTGACATTTGGAAAAAGAAAGATTTCTTTTTCCAGGATGAATGAACATTCTTTTATGGTGTTTGCCATTAACCCGTATCCCATTTTGCCACATTTCACAGCCGATGTGAGATATACCCCGAGACCCAATATTTCGTTTATCGATGAGACCTCAATCCCGGCATCATTGAAAGCCTGAACGGTGGTTCTTTGAAAGGATGGGTTTCCTTTTACATAATAGTAATCGTCCCGGTGTGCGGGTGCAGCCTCTGAGATCAAAACCACTTTGATGTTCTTTTCTTTAACCTCAACATCCGGGATGATGTAACAATCCTTTTTCACATCAGTGCACGGGAAGGTTTTACACTCTATCCATTTGTT
>CAYJKQ010000045.1:0-4311 GCA_964370815.1 uncultured Anaerolineaceae bacterium
ACGCGCCAGTTCTCTTCGCCCATCAGCTTCTTGAGGCGCTCCAGCATTTCGGGGCAGATGCGCGTGGTGTCGTTGGGGAAGTCGATCAGGTGTCCCTTGCTGTTCTCGAAGATCTGGAAGCTGAACTTGTCGTGCCCGTGGTATGAGATCAGCGTGCCGTACAGCGTCTTGATGCGGCGCTTGTCGCGTTCCTTGTCGCTGGTGGGACGCAGCATGACCGTGATCTGCCTGGGCGGATGATCCTTGTCCTTGTTCTCTTTTGCCAGCGGCACATACAGCGATGAAATGACCGCGTCGCTTCGGTCTTCGGCGGGTTCAGTCACCTCAACTTGAGCCAACGCTGTGACAGCGCGGACCACCAGCGGAGGAGTCACCGGTTCGTCTTTTTTGAATTTCGGCGCGGGTTTCGCGGCAATGGCGGCGTCATCGAACGAAGGCTGCCATTCGTTGTCCCAGCCGTCGGGGAAGTTGTCGGGCGGCGGAGGCATATCGTCGAACCCCCCTTCCGTCCCCCCCGCAGGGAGGGAAACTGGTTGGTATGCAGAAGGCGATTCCGCAACCTGCGGTTTAACCTCGTCAACTCGCTGCCTCGGTGCCTCGTTACTCGGCTTCGGCGTTGGATTCTGCCTGGGTGTTGCAGCAGGCGCGGGCGGAGTCTGAGCCGGGCGGCGGGGAGATTGCTCCTGTGTGCGGGCGAGGAGCGGCTTGGGAGTCGAGTCCACTGTGATGAAGGGATCATCCGCCGACGTGGTCACAGGGATCTCGGTCTTGACCGTATCGACCAAAATCTTGGGCGGCGTACTGCCCTGGTCCACCTTGCCTTCGATGATGACGATCTGACCGACCGTGAGTTTTTCGCGTGAAGCCTCCCAGGTCTTTGGGAAGAGCACGAGCTCGACGGTGCCCTGGATATCTTCCATTTGCGCGAAGCCCATGGGCTTGCCGGTTTTGGTGGTGTACGGGCGCACGCCGGTGATGAGCCCCGCCATGCGGACTTTCTCTTCGTGATTCGCTTCGCCAAGTTGACCGGAGAAATAACTGACGATCTTTGCCAGCGTGGCTTGATATTCGTTGAGCGGGTGGTCGGAGATGTAGAGCCCGATCAGCTCGCGCTCCCAGTTGAGCATCTCACGCTTGTCCACGTCTTTGACCTCGGGCAATGTGATCTCTTCGATGATGCCGGTTGCCGCGCCGAAGAGACTCATCTGTCCCGCGTCGGCGGCGCGGAAGTGATTGCTGGAGATGGCGACGATGCGGTCGAGCGACGCGAGCAGCGAAGCACGGTTGCCGAACGAGTCCATCGCCCCGACTTTGATGAGGCATTCGAGTGAGCGTTTGCCGACGGAGCGCAAGTCTACGCGGCGGGCGAAGTCGTTGAGGTCGCTGAATTTTCCATTGGCGGTGCGTTCTTCGATGATGGGCTGCACGGCGTTCTCGCCGACGTTCTTGATGGCGCCCAAGCCGAAACGGATGTGGGGCTTGCCATCGACGTCTTCAATATCGAAGTCCCACATCGAGGAGTTGATATCGGGTTGTAGTACAGGCACGTCCATCGTGCGCGCATCGGCGACGTAGAAGGCGACCTTCTCGGTCTGCCCCGCCGAAGCGGACATGAGCGCGGTCATATACTCGGCGGTGTAATGCGATTTGAGATACGCGGTTTGAACGGCGATCACGCCGTAATCGGCGGCGTGAGATTTATTGAATCCATACCTCGCGAATTCCTCCCAGTCGGTGTAGATCGCATCGGCGGTGGATTGCTCGATGCCTTTTTCAACGGCGCCTTTCACGAACTTGGCGCGGTGTTTTTCGATGTCTTCTTTTTTCTTTTTCGAGATGGCTTTGCGCAGTTCGTCCGACTCGGAGGGCGTGTACCCGGCGAGGTCCACAGCGGCGCGCATCAGTTGTTCCTGATAGACGGGGATGCCGAACGTGTCTTTGAAGATCGGCTCCATGGAAGGGTGACGATATTCCACTTCTGCTTCGCCGTGCATACGCGCGATGTAATCGGGGATGAATGCCATCGGGCCCGGGCGATATAACGCCACCATCGCGATGATATTGTCGAGGTTCTTCGGCTTCATCTGCACGAGCCAGCGCGTCATGCCGCCGCCTTCCACCTGGAATACGCCAGCGGTCTGACCAGCGCCCATCAGTTCAAAGGATTTGGGATCATCGATCGGGATATTGGTCAGATCGAATTTGATGCCGTGACGTTTGAAGATCAGGTCACACGCGCGCGCCATCACGGTCAGCGTGATGAGACCGAGGAAGTCCACTTTCAACATACCAAGCGAATCGAGGATGCCCATTTCGAACTGGGTCACCGACTTGATCGGCGTATCTTCCGAGTTGGAAGTGGGGCGGTGCAGCGGCAGATATTCGAGGATGGGTTTATCGGAGATGACCACACCCGCGGCGTGTGTGCCCGCGTTGCGGACCGTCCCTTCCATTCTCTCCGCAATGTCGATCACTTCGCGCATCTTGGGGTCGGTATCGTAAATTTGCTTGAACTCTTTGATCTCTTTCGCTTCCGCCATGGTCGTGCCGCCCGCGGTGAACGGGACCAGCTTGGCGACCTTGTCCACTTCGGGCAGTGGAATTTCCATCACACGCGCCACGTCACGGATGGCGGCTTTGGTGCCCATCGTGCCGAAGGTGATGATCTGCGCAACTTTATCGTCGCCGTATTTGCGCGCGCAATATTCAAGCATCTCGTGGCGGCGGTCGTCGCGGAAGTCCAGGTCGATATCGGGCATCGACACGCGGCCCGGATTCAAGAAGCGTTCAAAGATCAGCGCATGTTCGAGCGGATCGACTATCGTAATTTCAAGCGTGTACGCGATGATGGAGCCTGCCGCCGAACCGCGCGCGTTGTACCAAATGCCATGTTCACGGGCGAAGCGGCACAGGTCCCACACGATCAGGAAGTAGGCGTCGAATCCCATGCTGTGGACGACGCTTAACTCATAATCGAGTCTCTCGCGGACTTTGGTGCTGGTCGCGTCATCCTGATAGCGTTTCATCGCCCCAGCCTCGCACAAGGCGCGTAAGTAGGTTTCAGCGGTATAGCCTTCAGGGACGGGGAACTCGGGCAGGTGATAGCCTTTGAATCCCAGGTCCACGTTGCAGCGTTCGGCGATGAGCAGGGTGTTCGATAATGACTCGGGGACTTCGGCGAAGAGTCGGCTCATTTCCGCGGGCGAGCGCAGGAAGTACGAGTCGTCGGTCATGCGCATGCGGTCGGGGTCGTTGTATGTGGAGTTGGTCTGGATCGCCAGCAGAACATCCTGAAGTTTTGAGTCTTCCTGGTTGACGTAATGCACGTCATTGGTGGCGACATATCGCGCCGAATAACGCGCGCCGAGTTCGAGTAGTTTTTTATTTAGGTCGACGATCTCGGGGATGTTGTGCTGCTGCAATTCCACGAAGAAGCGGTCGGGACCGAAGACATCGTAGTACCAGTTCCATTTGCGAAGCGCCTCTTGCGGATTCTCCTGCAGCAGCGCGCGGGGAATTTCCGCGGACATACAGCCCGAGGTGCAGATCAAGCCTTCGGAGTGCGCGGCTAAAAAGTCATGGTCGATGCGAGGGTAGTAATAGAAGCCGTCCAGTTGGGCGGCGGAGGCGATCTTCAGCAGGTTTTGGTAGCCGGTCTGGTTTTCGGCGAGCAGTAGTAAATGGAAGGAGGAGCGGTCGAGCTTGGAGTCCTTGTCCTTCATGCCGCGCGCCGCCATGTAGGCTTCGAGTCCGATGATGGGTTTGACACCTTCCGACTTGGCGGCTTTGTAGAAGTCGATCACGCCGAACATCGTGCCGTGGTCGGTAATGGCGACCGAGTCCATGTTCATCTCTTTGACGCGTTTGACCAGCTTCTTGATGTTCGAGAAGCCGTCGAGCAGAGAGTATTCGGTGTGAACGTGGAGATGGGCAAAGGACATATTAGTTACCAGGTTTCAGTGGACAGTAACCAGTGATTCGTTTTCAATGGGGAAGGTCATTATAGCACGCATGTTCAGGTATCCACCCTACGCGCGGCTTAAAGTTTTGTGCCAAGTTACCCCGGTGGTCGAGTAGTTCCGAGCGATAGCGAGGAACGTATCGAGGCCACTATGAAAATGAAAAACTTTTTGTTAATGGGTGGTTTCGATACGGTGGCGGAAGAACGTCGCCGCCTACTCAACCACCGGAGTATGGCAATAACTACGGCTCGGAAGTCCCATGCAGACGGTAAACGGGCTTTTCCTTGATAACTGCTTCAAGATAGTAGTTCTCTTCTATATATTTCAGCACGTCATCTAGATTATCGGG
>CAYJKQ010000046.1:0-4217 GCA_964370815.1 uncultured Anaerolineaceae bacterium
GAGTGGGAGATGAAAATATCATGTGGCATTGAATTTTTCCTCAACTTCAATATTCAATGGGATCTAAGGAGAATTGTCCCGGGCGCAGCGAAACCCAATTTGGGAAAAGTAATGTACTCCGCTTAATGGAACGTCATCAAAACGATTGGCATTACGGAGTGAATTCTTATCATAATCCCAAGCCCCACCTCTTATGACATGGAGCTCTCCATAGGAATGCTGCAACCTTTTTGCACTTGCCGAGGTTGGACCCGGTGGGTTAATTTTAATTGAGCGGCTGTAATAAGACTCATCGTACAAATCATTCACTACCTCCCAAACATTCCCAGCCATGTCATAGATCCCATAGCCATTCGGTTTAAAACTGCCAACCACTGCAGTCGTTCCACTACAGGAGTCGAACTGGGCGCCATTTTTCGCTCCAGGAGAACATATCGGTTCGTCATCACCCCAGGGATATTCCCTACCTTCCAATCCTCCCCGGGCAGCTTTCTCCCATTCAGCTTCACTTGGCAAGCGTGCTCCTGCCCAGGCACAATAACTTTGAGCAGTAAACGAATTCATCAATGAAGCAGGATGATCTTCATACCCTGGAATAATGGATAATCTCAAATTATCCAAGGTGATCCTATCAATCCATTGTTCTCCACACATCGTGCAACTAAAACGAAATAATTTCTCTCCGTTTAGATGAACTGTATCACCAGAGACTTCTATTTTGTCAAGATTTAGATTTATAAAGGAGATCAGCATCCTATTGGTCACTTCGGTCTGATCGATCCAGAAGGCATCCAGGGAAACCGTATGCACCGGTTGCTCATCGGAATCGCCAGTCTCACTGCCCATACTGAATTCACCTACCGGCACAAAGGACATGACCATCCCATCCGCCGGGCGAGTCCAGGTGGAACCAACCACAGGTGCAGCTGTAGGTGTGATGGTAGGAGGAAGTGTAACTGTGGAACTGGGCTGGATGGTAATGGTCGTTGTCGAGGTTGGGATTGCAGTTGGTCTGGCCAGCATACCCTGGACCTTTGGCCATAAGCCTATAACAAGCAAGATCAATGCCAGGACACCTGCCAACCACACCCATCTCCACCTTGATGGGTCGGTTTTTAAGATTGATTTGGGTTGGATGGACTGCGCGGTTGGATGTGGCACAGAAGGCACAGGTCGAACCACCCCACCCATCTCTTGAACCTGGAGCACAGAGGAAATGATCTGCACCAGGGCCTGGATTTGCTCCTGTGTGGGAGGGTTCATGGCTTCCAACCAGTGGGTGCGCGCCAGGTAATATTGCTTGCCAGGCTCCGGTTCGCTATCATCGATTTTGAAAGGGATGATGATGAGTTTTTGTTTGGCAGCCAGAATGATCTCACGACCGACATCATCGGAAGTATTGGAATTTGCCGAGAAAACCAGCACCATGACCCGGCTCTTGGTTATGGCGGTTGTAATGGCTGTAGGCCAGTCTTCACCTGGAACGATGTCACGTGGGGCGATCCAGCAGCGCAGACCGGCGGCTTCCAGGTTGGCGCAGATGCCGTCGGCGATGGGTTTGTCTTTGCTTGAGTGGGAGATGAAGATGTCGTGTGCCATATTATTTTCCTGTTGGAATAATTTTGAGCAACCTTAAGGCTGAATGTTGCCAACACAACGAAGACCGAGTGCATCCCATCTGATATTTGGGCTTAGTGAAGACCGATTGGAAACGTACAGGTAATATCCACCATGACTCCAGGAGCCACCACGCGCCACACGCGGACTATTATCTGGAATCGCATATCTGTCTTCACGCCCATCCGTTGAGAGATAAGGGTAAGGTTCATACAAGCTGTTGGTCCATTCATAAACATTACCAGCCATATCATAGAGCCCATAACCATTGGCTCCAAAACTGGCAACGCGTTTGGTATCATCACTGCGGCAATCATCCATTTGTACACCGCTCAGAGCCCCATTGAGGCATGTTGGTGGTCCATCACCCCAAGGATATTGCTTGCCTTCCAATCCACCCCTGGCTGCTTTCTCCCACTCAGCCTCACTCGGTAATCTGCCACCGGTCCACCTGCAATAATTATATGCATCAAACCAGGATACATTCAAGACCGGATAATCTGCATAATTCGGGTTGCTGTAATAGTCTTTGCGCAAATAGGATGATATTTCCGTTAGTTCCTTGCAAGCAGTTGATTTCACACAAAGTGCATACATGGCATTGGTCACTTCAGTCTGATCGATCCAGAAAGCTTTCAAGTTGACCTTCTGTACCGGCTGTTCATCTGAATTACCACTATCACTTCCCATAATGAAATCACCCGCTGGGACAAAGACCATGGCCATACCATCTAGAAGGCGAGACTGAGAGGTTGGGATGGGTTTGACCGTTGGAGTGGCTGTCTTGGTTGAGGTGACTTTGGGGAGAGCTGTTTTGGTTGTCGTGGCTGTGGGGGGGGAGTCCATGGTTGAGGTGACTGTGACGAGAGCTGTATCCGTCGCTGTTGGCTGGACAGTCATGCCCTGAAACTTCGGCCAGAAGCTGACCGCCAGGATGATCAGCAGGAGTGCCATCCCGATCCACAGGTACTCGCGGCGCAACCAGCCCGATTTATTTGCCGGGAAAGGAGTTGAGGGCTGACCAATTGCTGGTTGTGGACTTTGGAAAGGTTGGACAATGGCGCTCGGTTCCACAGGCGTGACGATCGCCTTGACCCTCTCCACCAGGATCTTGATCTGGGCTTTGGTGGGCGGATTCATGGCTTCCAGCCAGTGGGTGCGCGCCAGGTAGTACTGTTTGCCGGGTTCCGGCTCGGTATTATCGATCTTGAAGGGAATGATGGTCAGCTCGTGATTGGCAGCCAGGATGATCTCGCGACCAACATCCCTGGAAGAATTCGAACTGGCAGAAAAGATGAGCACCATGACCCTGCTGTGTGAGATGGCCGTGGTGATGGCCGTCGGCCAGTCCTCGCCTGCGGCAATGTCACGCGGGGCGATCCAGCAGCGCAGACCGGCGGCCTCCAGGTTGGCGCAGATGCCGTCGGCGATCAGCTTGTCTTTGCTTGAGTGGGAGATGAAGATATCATGTGCCATTGAGGATTACCTCTCAGGTGCTATTGAATGGGATGCCAACAGAAACCTTAATTATCAGCACAACGAAAACCGATGAAAGCGGTACTGCCTCCAGCGCTAGGGAATTTATTACGGGAGGAAACACGAAGCTGGGTCTCATACGTGTTCCCGCCGCCGCCACGCAATACTTTATAATTTCCTGAAGCCGGACCCTTCGGGTTGGAGGCTGGCGAAATACTATAATAGGTATCGCTATAAAAGTCCGCCACCCATTCCGAAACGTTTCCAGCCATGTCCAACGCACCATACGGGCTGGCTCCATCTGGATAGCTGCCGACCGCCACCGTATCCTTAATATTCATGTTGTAGTTTGCCAGATTTTCATTCGGACTGTCGTTACCCCAGGGATAGGTGCGTCCATCCGTGCCACGTGCGGCTTTTTCCCACTCAGCTTCGGTTGGCAGACGAGTGCCAACCCATTTGCAATATTCAATAGCATGCCACATCACTGAAATGTTCACGACCGGAAAATCAGCGTAATCCGAATTGCCATAATAATTCTCTCTCAAGGATGATCCACTACCTCGCGGTGGACTGCAAGCTCCGGCTTGTACGCATTTACTAAACATGGCATTGGTTACTTCGGTCTGATCGATCCAGAAGGCATGCAGGGTGACGGTGTGGACCGGCTTCTCATCCAGATCACCATAATCACTGCCCATGATGAAATCACCCGCTGGAACATAGACCATCACCATCCCATCCTTGTAACGAACGCTGGTGGAACCCAGTCCCGGTGTTGGATTGGCTTTGGGTGTAGGATTAGGTGTCCTGGTCGGCGTCAATGCGGTCAGGGTTGGGGAGGGGCTGGGCAGGGTGGTTTCGGTTGCAGTAATGGTTGGGGAGGCTGTTGGTGGTGCGGTCATAGCCTGATACTTCGGCCAGAAGTAGACCGCCAGGACGATCAGCAGGAGTGCCATTCCGATCCACAGGTACGCGAAGCGGATCCAGCCCGGTTTATTTGCCGGGGCGGGGGTTGAGGGCTGCTCTATTGCCGGTTGTGGACTTAGGGCAGGTTGGACAATGGCGCTCGTATCCACAGGCGTGACGATCGCCTTGACCCTCTCCACCAGGATCTTGATCTG
>CAYJKQ010000047.1:0-3844 GCA_964370815.1 uncultured Anaerolineaceae bacterium
TCACGGCTTCGATCAATTCAGGGATTTCCATGCTCGTCAGGTCGGCGATGTTGTAGCCGTTGATCTTGCATTTCAGGATAGTCTTGTTCAACCGTGCACCATTACATTCGGAACAGGGTCCCATCGTCATGAAAGGCTCGATCGACTTTTGAGTCCGCTCGGACTTTGTTTTTAGATCCTGCTTGATGTACTTGTTCGTAAAGCGATTGACGATGCCTTCATAGGTCATGTTGAAGTCTTTTGCCCCAACCTTGGTCTTGACCTTGATGGGTTCGCTGTATAAAAGGTCGTTCAGTTCCTTTTGAGTGTATTTGGATATTTTCTTATCAGGGTCGAACAAACCCGTATTGATCACATTGCTCCAGCCCCAACTTTCGACCGCATACTCTGGAAATAAGATCGCCCCTTCATTCAAAGACTTGGACTTATCCAAAAATCTTTCCATGTCCACGTCCAGTTTGCGACCGAGTCCGTTACAGTTCGGGCACATCCCTTGCGGGTCGTTGAAACCGAATACGTTGGTGGGTCCCACATGGGGCTGTCCGATGCGCGAAAACATCATGCGTAGGATCGTGTTGATATCGGTGATCGTGCCCACGGTCGAGTGTGAACCGCCGCCCATCCGCTTCTGATCCACCACGATGGACATGCTCAAGTTCTCGATGGAATCCGCTTCAGGCTGGGCATATTTCGGCAAAAAATTCCGCACGAACATGCTGAAGTTTTCATTGAGCAGGCGTTGTGATTCAGTCGCGATGGTATCGAACACAATCGAAGATTTCCCTGAACCTGATACGCCAGTGAAGATGGTTATTTTTCGTTTGGGGATGCGTAATGAAACGTTCTTTAAATTATTCTCGCGCGCACCGCGAATCTCAATATATTCCTGGGGCATGGTCTCTCCTCTGAAATCTTTGCCAAATGGTTAACGCATTGGGTGGGCAAAAGCCAAGCTTTCACCCACCCAGGATAAAGGTGACAATATTTTAGAACATTTATTCTAGTAAGTCAAGACTCTTAACTCACCGATTTTTTAACGAGCGCAGTGATCTTTGCCTCTTCGGCGGAGGTCAACTTGATCAATGCAAAACTGGCAGCCCACATATTGCCTTCGTCCAGTTTCGCATCGGGTTGGAAGCCGAAGGTTGCGTACCGTACACCGAACTTGCTCGCCGCCTGAAAGAAACAAATGACCTTGCCATCCGCATTGGCATAGGCGGGCATGCCATACCAGGTTTTCGGCATAAGGCTTGGCGCAGCGGCTGTGACGATCTCATGGATGCGCTTCCCCAACGAACGATCCGTTGAGTCTTTCATCGCGGCAATCGCCGCAAGCACAGCTTTCTCCCCTTCTGCCCTGTCTTTCCCTGCGCGTGCTTCTGCCTTCAACTCTTGGACGCGAGCCTTCATCGCGGCTTTTTCGTCGGCTGTAAATCCTGCGCCAGATGACTTGGCTGACTTTTTCGTATCGGTTTTTGGGCTCATAAAAATCTCCTTATCTGAATTTGGTTGTTTTGACACCTTGCATAGAAATCAATTTATCTTTATAATAAAGATACTTCAAAATAAAGACAGTGTCAAGGGTATATTTCTATGACGAAATCAACAAAAACAGACTTGAAAAAACGAGCCCTCATGGCAGTACGGGATTATGGCGTTAATTTGACGCTATTCCGCAATGCCATGAGCGAATGGGCAGGGCTCAATGTAACCGATATGGAATGTCTCAGGCTTCTATTCCAAAAAGGCGTTGCCACGCCATCTGAACTTTCCAGGTTTACGGGTCTCACGTCTGGCGCAACAACCGCCATGCTGGACAGGCTTGAAAAGGCTGGCTTAATTGAGCGCCGCCCCAATCCCAATGACCGCCGCGGAACGTTGATCGCTCCTGCGCCATCAAGTGCTGATAAAGCCGCGTCATGGTTCACATCAGCACGAACAGCTCAAGACGAATTGATTTCCAGCTACTCGGAAAGTGAACTGGAAATCATTGCCGATGTCTTTGAACGATTCACAAAACTATGGGACGATGAACGCAAGAAGGTTCAAAAAGCTCCGTAGTGTTCGCATCACTCGCCATCGTACGCCTTTTGCAGATCGGCGACATCGATCTTATGCATCTTAAGCATGGCATTGACAACTCGCATTGATCTGGCTGGGTCGGAGCCGCCCATCAACTCGCCTAGTTGCTTTGGGATGATCTGCCACGACAAACCGAACTTATCCTTGCACCAGCCGCATTGCTCCGATTCAGAAACGGCGGACAACTTGCTCCAAAAATAATCCACTTCTTTCTGATCTGCACATTCGACATAGAACGAAATTGATTCGTTGAATTGAAAGACCGGGCCGCCGTCGAGCGCCATAAAGTGCTGCCCTGCCAGCTCGAAAATACCGGTGATGACCTTGCCTTCCATCGCTTCTGCGCCCGGCGCTTCCATGCCTTTTTCATAGCGGGTAATGCTAACAATCTTGGATTCTTGCTTCTTATGAGGCGCGCCGTTGAACGTATCCACGTAATAATTCATCGCCTCCTCACATTGCATATCAAACCACAGGAATGGGACAATCTTGTTCATTTTTAAATTCTCCTTTAATTTTTAGACTTCGACATTTTTAAATTTTGAGACAGATGCAACTTGATGATCTTTTTGACCAATTTCATCGGCAGCGGTTCATCGAGCGGAAATTTAACCGTACCTTTCCCGTCCACATATTGGGATACTTCGGACTCGAACGCCTCATCCCCCGCCGGAACCGGGTACAGCGATATGTGCTTTTTCCACCCCGCAAAATGGATCAAGTTCATACCGTTCAACTCAAAACATGCGATCTGATAACTGATCTTCTCTTTCGCATCCGGCACCAGGCTGCGAATTAAGTTGCGTATCTCACGTAGATAGGCTTGCGAGTCTGGCGGACACGCCGCAATATATTCGTCAATGGATTGGAAATTCGTCTTAGCCATTTTGTCCTTTCAATTATTTATTATGTCACTCTGAGGGAGCGTTTGTTGCGACCGAAGAGTCTCTTACCATGGGCGTAGAGATCCTTCGCTCCGCTCAGGATGGCATTTTGGAGAATAGTACTAAAAGCTTCGTGGTCGTATTCCAATTGCGGATGGTCATATTCTGATACACCGGCATGCCAATGATCTTTGTGAGATAACTCTGTGAAGCCCGGCTGATGAGACGTGAAAAATAAAGTGCCTGTTTGCCTGCTTGTGCCGTATCCACGCCTTCACGGACTCTAACACTTTCCATCGCTTCCTTTGATGTTAGCGGCTCCTTTAAGAAGATAACGTCATATCTGTATTTCTTCTCTTCTTTGCCAAACCCTTCCGGCGCAGCGCGGACAATGGCAACCAGCTCTTTTTGGGAGATCACCACAACTTTCGCCTCAAAATTGAAGCGTTTGGAAAGTCCCTTTTCGATCTTGGTTGTTAGGACTACCTTGTCTTTTTCATCAGACTGGAAAACGACATTTCCGCTTTGAATATAGGTCAGGACATTTGAAAAGCCCATCGCCTCAAAACTGGCTTTCAAATCCACCATTTTGATGATGTTCTTCCCACCGACGTTGATTCCGCGCAGCAAGATAAGGTATTGGTTATTTTTCATACGTTATTTCTGATCCTTTAATTTCAAATAGTGTTCGCGCTGTTTTTTATCAAATTTTTCAATCGCGTACCGCAGAGTGACTCGCGGCATATCGGCGGCATGGTTATCTAAAAACTTCAACAACTGTTTTCGGTCTTTGTCGCCTGCAAAACGCAATGCCCAGCCATTGGCTTTGTGGATCAGATCCTCTTTATCATGGAGCATAAGTTCCGCTAGTTTGAAAG
>CAYJKQ010000048.1:0-3531 GCA_964370815.1 uncultured Anaerolineaceae bacterium
TGAAGAGCGCCAGATGCTCATCAACCACCCGCGCCAGGAAGTCAATCTGGAGATCCAACTCATGCGTTCCGAGATAGCCCAGGTCCTCAAAGCCCAAAAGAACGACCCATGCAAAACCCCGCAGGAGTCGCTCGCCATCCTCTACGCCATCTCTGTCGCAACCCGCACCATCGGCACATTGGTCAAATACCGATCGGATTACAAAAAGACTCATCACAAATGGGATGCCTTTCTTGAAGAAGCCCACCACATCGCCTTCATTCGCACCGGCAACTACCGCCTCATGGCAAAAATGGGTTTCACCGTCCCCGATGGCGTGCTCGAGATCGAACCCGACCTTCTCCCCCAGCCCACCTATATCCCGGGTTGGACTAAGGAGCAGTCCGATGCGAGCACACTTGTCCCAGAAGCGTAGCGGATGGGATCGCCAATATTCGCTCCATGAGGAGCGAATGCAAACCATAAATTAAAGGAGTTTAAAATGACCGAAGAAGATAGCAAAAATACCCCCCGAAAACTCGGTGCCCAATTCCGCAACACCAACGCCTACAAACATGGTTTTTACTCGAAAAGATTAAATTCCTTCACAGAAAAAACCCTCGCCGATCTCAATAATGACAATGTTGAAGAAGAAATACAGCTTGTCCGCACCATGATAGCCCGCCACCTCGAAATGCGCGCCACACATCCCTCTTCTTCCGCCGAAGAAAGCCTCACGGACCTGCGTGTCATCAGTTTTGCAGTTGCCCGCGTCGCCAGCCTCATGCGTCTGTCCAGGAACCTTCCCGCCGACCTCCCTGATTCAGATGATTGGATGGATGATCTCCTGGGTGATTCCCAATCAGACGAAAGTCCCGGCCGTAGTTCCCGGGGATTTCCAAATGACCCCAATGACCTTCTTCAGTAGAATTGATTGGTTCCTCTTCGTTCCTCGCGAGAGGGAGCTTCATCTGCGACCATCACGCACCCTGGCGCATGAGCGCCAGCGGTCAAGATGCGAAAGTTTGGGTTTTATGGTTACTATATTTACATATCGTCCCGAAGGTTTGGGTTTAATTCGAGCTGAAAAATTAAAGAACCTTCGGGACGTTTTTGTCTGCGGTTAGTAGGACGAGTTCGAGTGCGAGATCTCCAGATCCTTGACGGACATGAACACAGGAACCACAATGGAGGATGGGTTGCGGGCACCGTAACTGGAGGAGGTGTTATAAGCCACCGTCGCTTTTGACAGCCAGGCTACATTCTCTCCAAAGACATCCAGCAGGCTTTGGGTGATGCGTACGTTGTAAGGCACCACGACACTACCATCCTTCTTAAATAGAAGGGCACCAAAGCGGGAACTGGCGGTTACCATGCCTTTGGTCGGGTTGACGATATTCATGTAATGCAGGAAGGGGATATACAGGATATCTGTCTCACGCGGCAGCTTCACCAGCTCTTCCAGGGTGCTGACATCCACATCGCCACCCGCCATTACCAGGCTTTTATGCGGGACGGTATGGCTGGTCGATTGGGTGGCGAATTCATCGGCATCATCCTGAGACCAGGTGTAGCCCTGAAAGACGCCTTTTTTGAAGAGGGGGAACTTTCCACGAGCTTTACCCATATAATCCTGCTTCAATGGGAAGGTATCCATGCAACCGGCATCATCGCTGAGCGTCATTTTATCTGAAAAGACGCGTTTACCGATCTGCTCTTCGCTCAGGAAGGAATATCCACGCTTCATCAAGCCGCCGCTGAAACCAATATAGTTCATAAAGTTGAGCATATCGGCAATGGCTGCGGCACCGAAGACGATCTCGTATTTTCCCAGCGGAATCTGCTGAGGTGCATCATTCTGGTATCGTTCCACCAGGAACGCCAGGTCTTTTTGCAGAGTCGCCGGGTCCAGGTCGGATCGACGCCAGGCGGACTGCTCGGCGGTCACTTCCCACTTCAGGCTGGCATGCGCCAGCACCAGGGTCACCTGTGCATCTGAAACCTTAAAATACTGGACATGCCCGGAGCGGGTATTGATCTGTGCAAATGTGGTGGCACCATTCGAAAAAATACCGGATAACTTGAGATCCTCAGTTTCCAGCCCGGCACAGGCTTTATTAAAATACTTCAAGCGCTCTTCATTGCTGATCTGTGCCAGGGCGGCATCATAACCACTTTCGTCGATAAATGTTTCGCTGAAGGTTGGGATGGTGGGTTGGTAATTGAGCGCCTGGGCATGCACCACCAGTTCGGCAGCGGCATCAATGGCTTTCTTCATCGCATCCATTTTTCCAAGATCAGTGATCATTTCATAGCTGGCGCGTTTGCGGTCATCATAGGCTGTCACTTCCAGGCGGATCAGGTGTTCATTGGTATTCAAAGAGATGGCAGAATTGGCGAAGCGCATCAAGTAGCTATCTTCTTCATGGTATGCCAGTGTGATCTCGTAACCTTTCTGTAACGCATAAGCCCGCAGATCTTGCAAGGTTTTAATGATTCTATCTTTCACGGTTATTCTCCTATGCGAACATTGTCGAAGCGGCAGACCGGGATGCCATGCCCCAACTGCATGACCTGGTTGGGTTGACCTTTGCCGCAATTATCCACGAACTTGACCTGCCAGGTGGATTTGTCTCCAACTGCTGATAGTGAGTTCCAGAATTTCACGGTATCACCTTTATGGGTGGGGTTTTTGACCACATCGGTCACCTTGCCATCCTCCACCAACCAGCCGATCTCTTCACCAAAATGGAACTGCTCACGATTCGAGCCGATCGACCAACTGCGGTCACCATCCAGGATGATGCCCTTCTCCGTATTCTTGACGATATCATCCAGGGTTCCATCCACTCCCGGATCAATATTGATGTTGGTCATACGTTCGATGGGAACCCGGTAAAAAGTAGTGGCACGGTTGGTGCCGCCGCTGCCGGAGAAGATAGTCTTGCGGGATTTGGCGTTGGCTTCCTCGACCATCTGCCGACCGGTGATGGCTCCCACCAGGATGCCTTTATCGATGAGCACAGTGTTCTGGGCGGGAACACCATCGTCATCAAACCCGAAGCTGCCGGGGCTGTTCACCAGTGTGGCATCTGCCCGGGCGGTCAGCCTGGGAGAACCATAGCGCAACTTACCAAAGTCATTCAATGTCACAAATGAACCTCCAGCATAAGCCAACTCATATCCCAGGATACGATCCAGCTCGAGGGCGTGACCAATGGTCTCATGGGTCTGCAGGTACATGATGCCCGGCATCAGAATGACCGAACGATCCTCCTTCGGACAATCCTCCGCCACCAACACCTGGTTGAGTTCCTTAACAATACGCTCGGCATTCTCATGGAACTTCTGTTTGTCGATCGATTCCCAACCACGGCTGTTACCCACACGGTCCAACCGGAATTTGCGTTCCTGCTGGGCACCCTGCTTATCCTGCCCGTCCACTTCCATCCCGGCGAAGACTTCGGTAATGAGCTTTTCGATATGGCTGCCTTCCGAATCCACAAAAACGATCTGCTTGCGCACAAAAGCCAGGGTGCTGAAGCGCTGAAA
>CAYJKQ010000049.1:0-3315 GCA_964370815.1 uncultured Anaerolineaceae bacterium
GAGCCGTGGTGGAGACACCGGTGACATCCTCCGAGAAGGTGACGGTGAAGTCCACACTGGATGCGGAGGTGGGGGAGCCGGATGTGCGAGTGATGGAAGAAATCGTAGGGTGGAGACCTTGATATTCGAAAGCGCCGATATCACAATGGGCACCTTGTGGACGTGTTACCCCACGTTGGTCGGTTGCTTCACAGGTATCATCATCACCTGCATCGATGGCTGGAGAGCCAGGGGATAGTGTCATTGTATGAGTGACACCCCCATTATCAGCAAGTGGATCAAGATTAGGGTCGCCAGTTGAAGCGGGTGCCCCGCATCCATAAGGAGATGCAAAGTTGGACTCAATTAGATTGTTTATATTGACGCTTGCAGACCCATTTGAGCTAAAGCAATCTGTACCACTTGTAGAATTGGCAAGGATGGTGTTGTATATGTCTAATGCCCCATAGTTGGCAATGCCCCCGCCTTCGATCGATGCGTCATTACCTGAGAAAGTGCTGTTTACTATGTTGAGTGTTCCTGTGCTAAAGACAGCCCCACCTCTGATAGATGAGTTTTCAGCAAATGTGTTGTTAGTTAGAGTGAGTGATCCAAAATTAGCAATCCCACCACCATTTCCTGAAGCCGTGTTATTGGACAGGGTGCTGTTGGTAATCTCTACAACTCCAGTACTGGAAAGATTGTGCATTCCTCCGCCATTCGGTGCTGAATTGCTGGTGATGCTACTATCAGTAATGCTCATGGTGCCATTGCCTGTCCAATAATTCGCGATTCCACCGCCTCCAGTATCTGCGGTGTTTGAGCTTATTTCGCTATTCGAAATCGAGACCTGCAAGCCGCTGTTGTAAATGCCTCCTCCTATATTTTCGGCAGTATTGGCTGTAATGGAGGTTTCAGAGATGTCCAAATCTTTGAAGTTGGCGATGGCGCCTCCATTCCCGGTGGAGGCGTTGTCTGTAAATGTGCTGCTGGTTAGGATCATTTGTCCGTCGTTATAGATCGCTCCTCCGCTCGTTGAATCTCCCAAGACGACGTTCGATGCAAATGTGCAGTTTTCGATGTCCATGCTTGCATCGGTATTGACAATAGCACCCCCGGCTAAAGAAAACGACCTGTTCTCTATAAAACTGCTGTGGGTAATCACCGCACTTCCGCCCAGGCTATTGACAATTGCTCCTCCGCCCCCATATGCCAGATTGTTTGTAAACGCGCTATTGGCAATACTGAGCGTGCCAATATTCCCAATTGCACCTGCTGAACCGCCTGGGCTCTCTAGTTCGGTAATGGAGGAGTTGTTTGAAAAAGTTGTGCCGCTGATCGTTAAAACGCTGTTTAGATCGTTTAAAATTCCCCCGCCTTCAAAGGCGGTATTTCCAGAAATGATACTGTCAATGATGGTTAAGGTTCCTTTGTTGTAGATGCCTCCGCCGCCCAAGCCATTCACATACTCATTATCAGAAATGGTTGAGTTTTTGATTGTCAAGGTTCCGTAATTGGCAATGCCGCCGCCTCCTGTTGTTCCGCTTGATTTTCCACTCGTAATAACGAGATTTCTTAACTCAACTGGCGAAGGTCCGCCGATATGAAATATTGCAACATCTCCCGTTCCGTCATTATCGGTATCGCCGCTGATCTGAATGGGGGTGCTTAAGTTTGATCCGTCAACGGTGACGCCCTTTTCAATTAACAAGGTTGATGTCAGATGTATGGTTTGCCCGGCAAGTGATGAGTCAAAGGTAATGGTATCTCCATTGGAGGCGTCTGAAATTGCTTTACGCAGGGAACCAGGTCCATTATCATTAGTATTTGTGACATATAAGGAAGACAACGCAGGCAACTCAACCATGGCAATGTAATCTGCATTCGAATTTCCGCCTGCATCTTTGAAGCTTCCGCCAACATACAGAAATGTATCATTAATTGCAAGGCTATATACACTGTAGGACAGTTGTGATGCTGCTGGGTCTGACCATGCCGCCCCATCCCATTTTGCTACAAACATCGCTGACTCAGATCCTCCGCCACTAGCAAAACCCACGTATACTTCATTTCCGCGAATAGCAATAGCTCTTCCGTACAAGTCATATAATTTTGGAGTAGATGGTGTAATTCCTAGTGAAGACCAATTTGTTCCATTCCATTTGGCGATGCAATCTGCATTTGCATTTCCGCCTGCATTGGTAAAATTCCCGCCTGCATATACGTCGCCTGTTTCGCTGATAGCAATGACCGAAACGTTTGAGTTTAAGGGCATTGTTCCCAGCGCAGACCAGGATGTACCATTCCATTTGGCAATGTAGTCTGCATTTGGATCACCGCCTGCATTGGTAAAATTCCCGCCTGCATATATATCACCTGTAGTTTTGTTTACAGCAATGGTGGATACTCCGACAGAAAGAGGAGTACCTAGTGCAGACCAAGATGTGCCATCCCATTTGGCAATGTAGTCTGCATTTGGATCACCGCCGGCGTTGTTGAAAGTTCCCCCAGCATAGACTACATTTCCATTGACGGCAATTGCATAAACATTATCTGTCAACGGGATTGTGCCCAGTGCAGACCATGATGTGCCATTCCATTTTGCAATGTGGTCGGCGTTTGAATTACCACCTGCGTTGCTAAACAGCCCACCAACATAAACCTCGTCTGCATCGTTAATCGCGATTGATGTGACGCTACCATTTAATGGTGTTGTCCCAAGAAATGACCAAGAAGTGCCATCCCATTTGGCAATTGTATCTGATCGCGACCAGCCCAACCCATTCATAAAGTCTGAGTCGACATAAACATCACCTGTTCCGCTGATAGCAATGGCATTGACCTGCCCATTTACTGGTATTGGGCCAAGAGCAGACCAATTATTGAGAAGGGTATTTGTATTTGCCTTTGTGGATTGAACTGGCATACTTCCAAAAAGTATGCCAGTAAACATTAAGGTAATTGCGATACGGAATAATAATTTCATAATTCCTCCTAATTTGGGTAATTAAAAATTTCTAAAATAATTCTACACTATTACTCGAATAATTTTTTGGCGAAATCCAATTTATTGATCTTTCTAAATATTTAGACATCCATCCGAATATACTAGAAAAATATCATAAATATTGACAAATCCCATGCGATGAGTAAAGATATAAATATCACCCAAAGCAGCACTGTATTTTGCTCGACACGTATTTCAATCAAAAGGCTCACCCGCTAAATTTGGGATGAGCCTTTTGATTGTGAAACAGGATTATGGCATGGAGAGGTCTTTGGCGCGGACGATCATGTAAGCCCCCAGCCCACGGCTGACGAGCTCATTGGGGCAGA
>CAYJKQ010000050.1:0-2938 GCA_964370815.1 uncultured Anaerolineaceae bacterium
TTCACATGCGGTTTCGTTCGTTCATATTTCTGCTTCGCCATAATTGCAATCTCCTTCTCTATCCATCTTTCCAATAATAATTCGAATTCGGTAACGAGAGCCCTCAATGGGATTCGAACCCATGACCTCGTTCTTACCAAGAACGCGCTCTACCGACTGAGCTATGAGGGCATTCGTCAGTTTTTTAGTCTGGCAATCAACACATGTCTGCCAGACTAAGAAGGTGGGCGGAGAAGGATTCGAACCTCCGAAGGCGTCTGCCAACTGATTTACAGTCAGTCCCCGTTGTCCACTTGGGTATCCGCCCGCTATTCAATTTTATCAGCCATCCAACCATCGGTCAACAACAATTGATGGAAGAAAAGCTTCCCTGAGCCGACGATGGGAATCGAACCCATAACCTACCACTTACAAGGCGGTTGCTCCACCGTTTGAGCTACGTCGGCAAGCAACACTTCCTTGCCTTAAGCAGAACGATTATACCAAAGCATACCTTTCAGGGCAAGGAAATCGCAACACTTCCCATAAAACAAACAGCTTTGGATTTTATCAGAATACCACTTGAACGTCAAGAAAAGAGGAAACACGCTGATCAACCTGCTAAAGAAAATATACATCCTCATTACAAAAAAAAAATTGGGCAACCAATTTAGATTATAATTATCCAAATTTGAGGTGAAAGATGGAAGATCCTAAAACTTATACCGCGGCAGAAGCCGAACGCTTTTTTGCCGTGGAATACTTCAACAAAATATGGGGTCTGCTGGAGAAAGTTGGACGCAGCAAGGATGAAGATCAGATCATGCTCGAAAATGCCTATGCCTCCCTGGCACACTGGCGGGTTGCCGGCACACCCCTCAACCTGCAGCGAGGAGAGTGGATGCTCAGCCGTGTTCACTGTGTTCTCGGTCAGGTTGAACCAGCCCTGGAACATGCACAGCGCTGCAAGCAATTGACCGATCAGCACCTTGATCTGATGCAGGATTTTGACCTGGCTTTTGCCTGGGAATGCCTGGCACGGGCTCATGCCCTGGCCGGTCACAAGGAAGAAGTCCAAAAACTTTGTCTCAAGGCAGAACAAGCCGGCAAACTCATCAAGGATGAACAGGATCTCAAGATCTTCGAGGCTGATTTCAATGGTGGTGAGTGGTATGGCTTGAAATAAAGCCCTCATGTTATACTGCCCCTGATGAAAAATTTCAGCGGGTTATCTTTCCTCCAAAAAAAGCTGGCAAACATTTCCCTCTTCACGCGCATCGCTGTTGGAAATGCCCTGGTTATCATTGCTGGTGCAATTGGTGGAACTCTGCTCACCCGGCATTTCTCAGAAGTCCTGGACCGCTGGTTGATCGGTGTATTTGCTGCCATTGGTATTTGTCTCAGTCTGGTAATTAACTTCTTAATTCTAAAAGCAGCCCTGCAGCCCCTGGGCGAATTACGTGATCTGGCAGAAGAAGTTACTGCAGGGGGAGATTTGCACATGGAGCGTTTAAAGAATGCGGATGCGGACACAGTCAGTCTGGCTTCTGCGCTGCGTTCCTTGCTCAATCAATTGGAGGATCGCAACCAGGAACTGCACGCCCTCTCCGCTCGCGCTATTGATGCCCAGGAGGAGGAGCGCAAGAGCATCGCCCGCAGCCTGCACGACGATACCGGTCAGGCTCTCACCATGCTCATCATCAGCCTCGATCAACTGGAAACCCACCTTCCTGCTCAACATGCAGATCTGATCAAGGAAATTCAAGCCTCCCGTCAATTGGCTTCCAATACCCTCTCTGAACTGCGCCGGATCGTATTTGGACTTCGCCCCGCCATATTGGATGACCTGGGATTGGTATCCGCCATTCGTTGGTATGCCCGTTCAAATCTGGCAGCGGCTGGTGTCCATTTTGAAGTGGAAGCCCCGGATTCCTTGCCGGAATTGCCTCCGCAGGTCAGCATAACTCTTTTTCGCATCGCCCAGGAAGCGGTCAACAACATTCTTCGCCATGCCGCTGCCAACTCGGTTACCATTCGCATTTTCACACAAGCCCGCTTCATTTGTCTCGAGATAAAAGACGATGGACGTGGTTTTGATCTGCAATTTGCCTCCGACGATGCCCTGCAGAGCCACCACCTGGGATTGTTGGGGTTGCGTGAACGTGCCGAACTGCTTGGCGGGGAAATTTCGATGGAATCCTCACCGGGGCATGGTACCTGCCTGGAGGTTCGCCTGCCGCTATCGAGTTCTTCCACTAATTAAACCTGGGGGCACAGACAATTTCTCCAGCCGTTTAATAATTAAGGGATGCGATCGCTTTCGAGTACAATAAGAGCTAATGAAGAAGATTCGCATTCTGCTGGCAGACGATCACACCATCCTTCGCAATGGCATCCGCTCCCTGTTGGCAGATGAGCCGGATATGGAAGTGGTGGCCGAAGCAGAAGATGGGCGTGCGACCGTCAGCCTGGCTTGCCAACATGAACCGGATGTGGCTATCATAGACATTGCCATGCCCTTGTTGAATGGTCTGGAAGCCACCCGGCAGATCAAGCGTCAATGTCCCCGCGTGCGCGTGCTGATCCTTTCCATGCATGATAATGAAGAATACATCCGCCAGGTATTGGAAGCCGGTGCCATGGGATATATATTAAAGGACGCCGCTGCCAAAGAGCTGATCAATGCCATCCGCTCGGTACACCAGGGCGAGGCAGTTCTATCCCCGGCCATCACGCGCCTGGTGATAGAAGATTACTTGCGCTGGGGTGGCATCCGCCCGGCAGACAAGGATGATGTCCTCAGCGCCCGCGAGCGCGAAGTCCTGCAACTCATCGCTGAGGGATACACCAACAAGCAGATCGCCGGCATCCTGACAATTTCCATCAAGACCGTACAAGCCCATCGCCTGAACCTGATGCAAAAACTCGATCTTCACGACCGCGGGGAACTGATCAAATA
>CAYJKQ010000051.1:0-2920 GCA_964370815.1 uncultured Anaerolineaceae bacterium
CCGAACGTCAAGCCTTCTTCCGCCGCATCCGCGAACTGGCGAAGGGCGTGGCGGTGGCGTATGGTGAACAGCGTAAGAATTTAGAGTATCCGTTGTTGAAAGAGAGTCAAAAAGCCCGCCCTGAGCTTGTCGAAGGGTCAAAGGTCAAAGGTCAAGCACTGCCTGCGACTTTCGACCTTCGACCTTCGACGTTCTTGCTAGAGATCGGTGTCGAAGAACTACCCGCAGACGATGTCGACTCCGCTTACTCACAACTCGTTACTCGTATCCCGTTACTCCTCGATGAACTTCATCTTGACCACAAAGACATCCGCATCTTCACTACCCCGAGGCGGATCGTCGTTTCAGTAGCCTCTCTCTCCCCGAATCAGCCAGACCGCGAAGACCTCGTCAAAGGTCCGCCCGCCGATAAAGCCATTATCGTAGGACAAGATAATATCTTGTCCTACACTAAGGCGGCGGAAGGGTTTGCCAAAAAGAATGGTGTGGATACAAAAGACCTGCAAGTTCGCGAAGAAGGCAATAACAAATATGTCTTCGCCCTCGTCAAGCAAAAAGGACGACCCACTCCTGAAGTCCTCGCCGAGGCTTTGCCCAAGTTGGTAGCAGATATCAAGTTCGAGAAGTCCATGCGCTGGAATGACTCTGGCGTCTCATTCTCGCGTCCGATCCGCTGGTACGTCGCTCTACTCGGCGAAGTGGTCATCCCGTTTGAATATGCTGACGTGGTGAGTGGCAATGTTTCTCGCGGACTCCGCCCGTATGACTCTCCAGAGATCAAAATCACTTCTGCCGATAAATACTTTGACGTGATTCGGGAATCGGGAATCGTGTTGGATAAGGAAGAACGCAAAGCCGCCATCATGGCGCAGGTCAATGAAGCCGCGCATCTCATCGGTGGGGAAGCCATCATCGAAGAAGGCTTGCTCAACGAAGTCACCAACCTGATCGAAATGCCGACGGCGGTCATGGGCGGTTTCAATTCCGAATTTCTGGCTTTGCCAAGAGACGTATTAATTTCGGTAATGAAAAAACATCAGCGGTACTTCCCAGTTCAGTCAAAAGTCGAAAGTCAAAAGTCAGACCAGACCTTCGACCTTCGACCTTCGACGCTCTTACCGCATTTTATAGCCATCAGAAACGGTGATGATATTCATATTGATACAGTGAGAGAAGGCAATGAGCATGTATTGGGTGCGCGCTTTGCGGATGCGAATTTCTTCGTCCGCGAAGATGTCAAACTCAAGCTCGAAGAATATCGTCCCAAGCTTTCTTCGCTGACCTTCCACACCAAGCTCGGTTCCATGCTCGATAAATCCGACCGCATGTTGAAACTCGGCGCGGAATTGGCGGGGATGCTTGGTATCAAGGATGTGGCTCTCATCAAACACATCGCGCGCGCGGTCTATCTCTCAAAAGCGGACCTGGTCACACAGATGGTCACCGAAATGACCTCCCTGCAAGGCATCATCGGCGGTGAGTATGCGCTGCGCTCCGGTGAACCTGCCGAAGTGGCAAAGGCGATTTCTGAGCAATACCAAACCGTCCCGCAGACGAAGGAAGGGCTTGTGCTCGCCCTCGCAGACCGCATCGACTCGCTGGTCGGCTTGTTCGCGGCGGGACTCGCTCCCACCGGCGCGAAAGATCCGTTCGGTCTGCGCCGCGCCGCGATCGGGGTTGTCCAACCGTTGATCGAACATGACGTGGATTTTGACCTTGCCGACGCCGTGAAAAAATCTGCGAAGACACAACCGATAGATGTATCAAATGAAGTTCAAAGGAAAATTCTAGACTTCATTAAGGATCGTTTGAGGGGGGGGCTCCAAACAATTAAAAACATTGAACATCATCAAACGCCAATGATTCAGTCAACACATGGTGGCTGGATTGAGACAATTAATTATCGTTACGATGTCATCGAAGCGGTGCTGGCAGAACAATCCGCTAACCCGGCGGCTGCGGCTCGGGCGGTGAAACAGCTCACGGGTTGGGTGATGCGAGAGGATTGGTCCACGATCCTGCCCGGCTATGCAAGGTGTGTGCGCATTATTCGCTCCGCGAATTTGGACGATAGTCCATTGACCATTGACGATAAGCTCTTTTCCGAGAAGGAAGAGAAAGACTTGTATGCAGCCATTCAATCGTCCATCGTCCATCGTCCATCGTCCGTTGATGCGTTCCTGGAAATTGTCGTCAAGCTCATCCCATCCATCAACGCCTTCTTCGACAAGGTGCTGGTGATGGCTGAAGACGAGAAGGTCAAGCAGAACCGGCTGGGTTTGCTGCAAAAGATCGCCGCGCTCTCCAACGGCATTGCGGACCTGAGCAAGCTCGAAGGTTTCTAAAAATAAGGCGGCTCCCACACGGGAGCCGCCTTCGTATTAGAGGGAAATGAGGGTTTGCCCTAAATCGGACAAGAATGGTTATAATTTAACCATTCAAACATGGGGGAAGGGAATGTCAGCCGAATCCGTACATCGTTCTTTCCATCAATGTCTTACGGTTAATAAGGAGAAGATTGTATGTCCAGGTTAGCTACTCGAGTAGTCCTCACCGTTTTGATAAGCGTCGTCATTCTCGCTGCGGTCTTCATGAGCGTGAAGGCGGTCTCTGCCAGCGCCGGAAAAGCCTCGCTCGGAATGTATGTGCTTGGCGGCAGTTTGATCAACCCGCTGCAGCAGCAAAGCGCCCCCGAACAGACCGCGCCCCAGCCTGAGCTTAAGACCTACCCCGATTATGAAGGCGGCGGTCACGGCGGCTGCGAATCGGAGGGACGTGTCAACCCCGAAGAATAGTATTTCATCCAATCGTTCAGGACAACCCATCTGTGGTTGTGCTCTCAAAGAAATTAACCGCGAGGCACGCCCAGAGCGCGAAGTTTAATTGATTTTCTTTGCGTCCTATGCGCACTTGGCGGTTA
>CAYJKQ010000052.1:0-2863 GCA_964370815.1 uncultured Anaerolineaceae bacterium
TCTTACCGATGGCTTCTGCCACTTCCGCAGTGGACCCCGCACGGCTTGCATACGTGACCAGAATTCTATTCGACATTTTGTATTCTCCTTTTTGCAAACCCTAATTGACGACCAATGGCAAAGGAAACCTTTAGGGTCTCGTTCATAACTCTCTCGTAAACGCCCTTCCCTATGGTCGCAGCACGGACAAACCCAACCCCTCCCACCTCCCCTGCAGGGGAGGCTTTTATTCACTGGTTATTATAAGGAAACATAGACACAATGGTCAGGAAACTTCCACAGCGGGCTGTAACTCCCACAACGACATCGTCCCCTTGTGGGGCGCCAGTCGCGATAACTCATTTCGTTGAAAACAACTCTTCCAACTCATCTACTGTCTCCTGAATAAAATCACCATATCCCCAACCGATATCCGATGTTTTTCTCATTGCCATTAGACGCGGTCTGAACAAATCGTACAATTCATATTTTGCAGGGCTTCGGCGCAGTTCAACTGAAAAATGTTCCAACATGTT
The DNA here is from genome assembly GCA_964370815.1 of uncultured Anaerolineaceae bacterium. GTDB lineage: Bacteria > Chloroflexota > Anaerolineae > Anaerolineales > Villigracilaceae > UBA12087. The sequence continues at coordinate 516 of CAYJKQ010000052.1, forward strand.
TATCAACTTATCGTAAAAAGGTTCGTCAATATCACCAAAGTCATTTGTAAAGGCATGACCTCGCTCAGCATATATAAGCATAAGGTCAAGAGTGCCGCGCAAGTCGCTGGTGGACTTACGATATTCGCTGATAACTTTCTTTGCCTCCCGAAAACGCGGCATAGATGGCACACCTTTGGTTTCCTTGTAAACATAATTGGCAACCTTGCGACGGCAATCTTCAAGATATTTTGTGTCTTGTACGACTGGCAATAATTTTGCCCTCAACCAGGCTTTATTTTGCGGGGAGAGGTCGTGCAAGCCTTTCATCAACTTGACGACATCATCCACAGAAAGTTCTTGTAATTGTTTTTCAATTTCAGTCCATGACATCACAACTCTCCCTTGAAAGCCCACTCCCGATGGTCGCAGCACGGACGGTATCCCGCTCGCTTCGCTCGGGGACTATGACAACGTCCGCCCAAAGAACGGGCGCAACTCCTCCCCCGCAGCGGACTGTGACTCCCGCAGTGACGCCAACCGCGCTTGGACGCTATCGAGATTTATCATGATATGCTACTTTCCATTTAGTATTTCATTCATCTTTAGCAAATGGTATTTTATCTAAATATGCTTTTGGGTCCCAAGGTTTGGCTGCATCCCACATTACATCAAATTGTTTTACAAAATAGTCATGCCAACTTTGGTCTCGCTCTGGCGTTAGATCAAAAACCACTGGGGTCATATAACCAAATTTATGTGGATATAGTTCGATAAACGCAATTCCATCTTTTTGCCTAGCATCCATGCTTAAAATTCCGAAGGATGGCGCATACGGCAACAATCTTACGCCAAGGCTTCCAGTCGGTGCGCCCTTTTTGGGTTTTGTGTCACGCATACTTTTATATATGTATGCTATTTCTCTTAAGGCTGAGTCCAGCCGTGTACGATGATAATCTAAATCTTTTGGGTTGCCTGTTCGTTGAGCACTCATTTCAATTGCAAGAGAATCTGGATCAATAATCATAATTCGGATTTTAGCTCCTGCTTGCAACCTTTCTCGGAGAGTCCCATACTCTTTATTGAGTGTGCTAGTTAAAGTAACCCCACATAAGTCGATTTGAAGTGCTCTTTGAAGGCTTGGTCGTATGTCTTGGGGTGCTTGAAAAAAAGCCATTGCAGATGGTCTGTCTGGTAGACTTTTTCTTAGTTCTGAGATTTGCTCACTAAGAATTTCTCTATTCAGGCGGTCACGAATTAAGCCGATTGCAAGTAATGCTAATACTATGGCAATACCAGCAAGTAATAAATACTGGTTTTGCTGGATAATTCCGAAGGTTGTTGCCAAAATACCAACCAGAATAGCCACGAGTGTATCTACGTTGGTAAGTATGAATTTCCATATTTTCATCATCTTTTCCATCTCACAACTCTCCCTTAAACGCCTTATCTAAAACACTCGGTAACAACGCGGACAATTCCTCCCCCGCAGCGGACTGTAACTCCCGCACCGCCACCAAGCGCGCATCACCAACTCCAGACCTGACAGGTTTCATCATGACCTGAGTCGACCATAACCTATGAACGGACAGGGATTCGGGTCGGAAGTCGTTCCGTGGAAACCTGTCAGGTCTTTTCATAACTCTCCCTTAAACGCCCTATCCAGCACAAACGGCAGCAACTTCCGCCTTCGGCGCAACTCCTCCCCCACAGCGGACTGCAACTCCCGCAGCGATATCATCCCCTTGTGGGACGCCAGCCGTTCGAGTATTCGTGGTCTTATTCGTGGACGGTTTTTCACCATCACAACTCTCCCTTGAACGCCCTATCCAGCACGGACGGCAGCAGCGCGGACAATTCCTCCCCCGTAGCGGACTGTACCTCCTGCGGCACGTTGACCTTCGATGAAATTAGATTTACTTCCATTGTTTCTCTGTTTCTTTACGAATACGTACAAGCTTTTTATACCCCTTCTGTATGTTCAGGCTATTTGCCTTTGAATCATATTTGAAAAGATGACGGAATAAACCCTCTAGTTCCTCAACTTCGTCCTCACGAATATTGTCCCAAACCTCATACACAGAAAAATGTGACCAAAGATTACGCTTTCGTTTGAGGTGTTTGCTCAATCTCCCTCGAATACCAGATTCCCTTCCACGTGCCATACCGACGTACACAAGATCGTAGGCTCTACCATCTTCATGCTCTTGGTATAGGGCATAAATTCCTCTGGTTTTTATCGGCACAAGATAAATATTCTCTTTTGGCTGATATTCAAAAACATTCTTAATCAAACGCAATTCACTAATGGACATTTGATTTTCCTCTACAAATTCCCTTTAAACGCCCTATCCAGCACGGACGGTAAC
>CAYJKQ010000053.1:0-2605 GCA_964370815.1 uncultured Anaerolineaceae bacterium
AACTATTAAGTATTTTATCTGTAAATGAGCAAAAAAAGAGAATGATGAAAATTGTAAACTCTAGCTGCTCATTTGCAGATAAAATAGTGTTGTGCGAAACCACACTGTGCAGACTATGGGTATTTAATGCGGTTCCTTTTTCCCTATCTGCAAACATTGCATTACTTATTTTCATTTATTTTCTTGTTACCACAGTGTTAATTAATATTGTGTGGTTATTTATAAACTTTTTCCTTTTGTCGGAGCTTATGGGAATACGTCACTATGTGATTTGTAATTAACTTGACGCACTCTTTCCTTGCGATTTATATCGCTTTGTTTTTGCACTCATTTTTTACTCAACCGGTAATTAAAATTTAAGCTGCTCTGGTTCTTATTTTAACAAAGTGCATTGTCCCGGCTTTACAATTTGGACATTGATTATAGCCAACTCCCGAAGGGACAAGGGAGGATTCTTTGTTTGGTGATTTTCTATCAGAACAAGCCTGCACTATTTCTGTTTCTTCCGGTTTCTTATCCTTAGCAACTCCTAATAGCTTGCGGCACTTCGCTATGTCTTTTTGTTTGTTCCGGCTGCTCAGTATTCCGTAATATCTTGTTTTGTAAAAATTCTCCGGAAGTATGTGCAGCATAAAACGCCTTATAAACTCTACCGCCGGTAACTCCATCTCTTTTCGGGTGTTATTGTCCCGATAATCTTTCCACTCAAAGACCACATTATCATGTTCTATTCTTTTTATCCTGTTATTGGAGATGGCTACTCTATGAGTATATCTGCCGAGATATTCAACTACTTTCTCCGCTCCGCCGAATGGTCGTTTACAATACGTTATCCATTTCTTTTTATATAAGCTATTGAGCATCCTCTGAAAAACTTTATGCTCATTTAACTCCGATATTTGTCCGACAAACTTCAACTCTTCGTTCTTCTGTGCTTTCTTAAAATAGTAGAGAAACTTCTTCTTGAATAAATCAGAAATAATATTTACATGAATAAAAAAGTTTTTTGCCAAAGGCATGGATTCCCAGTGTTTTGCCTTTTTAGCTTTAACCCATTTGCTCCTTGTTCTATTAAGTCCGCCGCCAGTTACTATGCAATGCAGATGAGGATGATCCATTAAGTTTTGTCCCCACGTATGAAGTACCGCTATTATTCCTATCTCCGCTCCAAGATGTTTCGGGTCTTTCCCTAATGTTAGTAATGTTTCACTTGCCGATTTAAAAAGAATAGAATACATAACTGTTTTGTTTACCAGTGTTATTTTGTTTAACTCTTCCGGTATTGTAAAGACTATATGATAATACGGTATTGGTAATAACTCGCTTTTCCTATGTTCAATCCATTTTTCTTTTGCTGCGTATTGGCATTTCGGGCAGTGTCGGTTACGACACGAGTTATAGGCATTCCTTTGATACCCGCACTGATCGCACTTTTCAAGATGACCACCCAAGGATGAGGTTCTGCAGACGCTTATCAAGTTCATTACTTTTATGTTATGGAATGAAAGACGATATTTTTCTCTAAATGCACCGCCGTATTTTTTGAATATATCCGCTATCTCTATTCTTTTCCCTTTACCATTTTCGCAGTTAGTTTCCATTGTTCTGCCTCATGAGGCGGTCTAACGGATTTTCTATTTTGCTTTTTATGGAATTTTGTATGTGGAGATAGACTTTTGTCGAATTGATACTCGAATGACCCAGCAATGATTGGATCGTAAAAATATCACAGCCGTTTTCTAAGAGATGAGTTGCAAAGCTGTGCCGCAGGGTGTGAACTGTGGCTGATTTAGTGATACCGGCTTTTTTTTTGACTCGTTAAATGCTCTTTGAATTGTTGAGCCGTTAATCGGTTTACCATCCTTGCCGGTAAATAAATATTCCTTTTTACCTTCAGCCTGAAGGTAAAGTGGACGGTAAGATTTGTAATATTCTCTCAATCTTTCAAGAAGAACTTGCGAGAGTATTGTATAACGGTCTTTCCTTCCTTTCCCTTGCTCAACGCGGATTTCCATTCTGCCACTGTCTATGTCTTTTATCTTTAGATTTATCGCCTCACTCAATCTTAATCCCGCTGAATAGATTGTCATTAATACAGTCTGTGATTTATAACTTTTTACATTATCTATCACTCGCTTTACCTCCGACAAGGATAAGACAACCGGTATTTTCCTCTCTGTTTTTGGTCTTAGGATTTTTTCAACTACTTCGCCTTTGCCCAATACTTCCGTGTAAAAGAATTTTATTGAACTGTAGGCTTGTATCAATCCGCTAATGCTCTTGTGGTTCCCATAAAACGAATGAAGGTATTTCTCTACTTCTGCTTGTTCCAATAGATCAGGGGACTTACCGTAGTATCTTACAAGTTTCTTCATATGGAATAGATAGATTTGAATTGTTCGTTTACTAAAGTTCTTCAACTCCATCTTCATTACCATTTTGTCTTTTAGTGCGCCCATAACAATGATCCTTTCTTTTTTTGTTATGGGAAACTTATCCTTTAGAACAAAAAACTTAAATTCATTTTTTCGGTATGATCCTTCGAATAAACTCCTTCAAAATGTCAAAGAACTCTTTAGCTACCGCAAAGCGGTTTCGTTCAACT